>PNKH01000139.1 GCA_013822345.1 Isosphaera sp. | reverse complement strand
GCGGACGCCCGCCCGTCACCCCTTGACCAGTTCCAGCACCGCCCACAGGGACGGGTCCTCGGCGAACGGGAAGTCCCACCCGACGCCGAGGAACTGGTCGCCCAGCTCCTGGTCGCGGACGCAGTAGTACACCCCGAGCCGCGGGTGCTCCTGCGGGTCGAACCCGTGCAGCGCGGCCGCCGGCAGGAACGCCTCGAGCCGGTACCCGCCCTTCAGCCGGCCGAGGCGGAAGAGCACGTCCCCGAGGTTCGCCGCCGGGGCGTCCTGCTGGGCCCGGTTGATCTTCGCCTGGCTGACGACCGGCTCGTCCTTGTCCGCCCCGCCGCCGGCCGCCAGCAAGAGGAAGTGGTGGCAGAACCGACTCGCCCGGTGGCCGGCCCGGGCGTCCCGGGTGTCGACGAACAGCCACAGCCCGTCGGCCGACTTCGGCTTGTCCGCGTCCCCGGCCGGCGGCTGCTCCTTCCCCCGCACCTCGCACTGGACGGCGAGGCCGAAGTCGTTCCAGGCGAGGCGGATGTCGGCGAAGTTCTTCGCCCCGTCGAGGGCGGCGAAGTTGTCGAGCCGGGCGGCCTCGGGGAGGTCGACGAGGTGGTCGTCCTCGTCCGGGTCGCGCGGCACGTCCTTGACGAACGGGCACGGGTGGGCGACGCGGACGAGGAACCGGTTCGGGACGATCGGCGGCATGGTCGAATCCGTTCGGGACTGGCGGGTCGGCCGCAGCCCACCCCGGGGGCACCGGGTTACGGTCCTAAGTTGCCGTTCAGCAACGGCTCTGGCAAGGCTAACCGGGGTGTACAAGTCGCCCCGATCCCCCAATTTATTCTATTTCCCGATACTGTTCCATCTGCACCGGGTTTACCATGTGTACTGAATCTTCGGGCCGGCACTCAGGCGGAAGATCGCCCCCGCCGCCGGCTCGAACGAGAGTGGAGGAAGCGCCCATGTTCCGGTACACGGCCCGCGCCTGCCTGGCCGCGGTCGTCCTGATCGGCGTCAACACGACGGCCCGCGCGGGGATGATCTCCGGCGGGCCGACCACCCCGAACGAGTCCGGGCTCGGCAGTTACACCGGGTCGATCACGGTCACCCCGAGCGGGGCGAACGCCGCGACCCTGACGATCGTCGTGACGAACACCAGCCCCCTGGCCAACGGTGGGTTCCTGACGGGGGTGGCGTTCAACAACCCGGGGCCGGTCACCGGGGCCGTGCTGATGAGCACGACCGACGCGGACTTCAGCCTCGAGGCCAGCCCGAACAACGTGAACGCCGCGCCGTTCGGGCAGTTCGACTTCGGGATCTCGACCGGGGGCAACTTCAACGGGGGCGGGCCGCCGGCCCAGGGCCTCGCGGTCGGGGCGAGCGCGACGTTCGTGGTCGCCCTGACCGGGACCGGGGTCGGGTCCCTGACCGACCTCAGCTTCCAGTCGGCCTTCAGCGTCGGGCCGGGGATCGGCGGCGGGGCGCAGTTCTTCACCGCCCGGTTCCGCGGGTTCATCGACGGCGGCAGCGACAAGGTGGCGGCGGTGGCCGGGGCGGCCCCGCCGCCGGTCGCGACGCCGGAGCCGGCGAGCGCGGCGCTGGCGCTGGCCGGGGTCGGCCTCGCCGCGGGCGTCCGCCGCCTCCGCCGCGGCCGGGCCGCGGCCTGACGCATGGCGACGACGGTCCTGTTCGTGTACGGCACGCTGCGGCAGGGTCAGCGGAACCACGCCCGGCTCGCCGGCCAGGCGTTCCTGGGGGACGCGGCCACCGCCCCGCGGTACCGCGTCCTCGACCTCGGCCCGTACCCCGGCCTCGTCCCCGACGACGCGGCCGGGGTCGTCGTTTCGGGGGAGCTGTGGGCGGTGTCCGACGGCTGCCTCGCGGAACTCGACGACTTCGAGGGCGTCCCGGACCTGTTCGACCGGCGGCCGGTCGAGGTCGCGGGCCGGGCCGACTTGGTCTTCGCGTACTTCTGGAACGGCCCGGTACCGGGCTGACCGGGTCACAACCCCAGCACGTCGTCCATCGTGTACCGCCCGGCCGGGCGGTTCGCCAGGTACTTCGCCGCGAGCAGCGCCCCGCGGGCGTAGCTGTCCCGGCTGTGCCCCTTGTGGACCAGTTCCAGCGTCTCGCCGAGCGTGGTGAAGACGATGGCGTGCTCGCCGACGTTGTCCCCGCCGCGGACGGCGTGGATCCCGATCTCGTCGGCCGTCCGCTCGCCGACCAGCCCCTCCCGCCCGTGGACGAATCGGCCGCCCTGCACCTCCCGGATGATCTCCGCGAACCGGACCGCGGTGCCGCTCGGCGAGTCCTTCTTGAACCGGTGGTGCCGCTCGACGATCTCGGCGTCGAACCCCTTCCCCTTGAGCGCCTCGGCCGCGAGCCGGGTGAGCTTGAACAGCAGGTTGACGACGAGGCTGAGGTTCGGGGCGAACAGGACGGCGGTGTGGTGGGCGGCGGCCTCGACTTCGGCCCGCTGGGCGGCGGTGTGGCCGGTGGTGGCGACGACGACCGGCAGCTGCCGCTGGACGCACGCCGGGAGGACGGCCATCGTCCCTTCGGGGGCGGAGAAGTCGATGACGCAGTCCGGCTTGACGGAGAGCGGCAGCTCGGCGGCGATCGCGACCCCGAGGTGGCCGACCCCGGCGACCTCGCCGGCGTCCTTGCCGAGGAGTGGGGTGTGGGGGGCGTCGAGGGCGGCGACGACCTGGAGGTCGTGGTCGGCGCGGGCGAGGGCGACGATCCGCTGCCCCATCCGCCCGCCGGCCCCGTTCACCGCGATGTGCGTCTTCATCGGAATGGCCCGTGGTCGGTTACCAGTCGGTGCGGACCGGGTACTGGCGGATCAGCGGGTCGGAGGTCAGCAGGACGGCGTTCTCGGCGATGGCCTGGGCGACCAGCAACCGGTCGAACGGGTCCTTGTGGACCGGGGGCAAACCGGTGAGGGCGTACACGTGCTCGGCCCGGATCGGCAGCAACTGCAGCAGGGTCGTCCGGAGGGCGTCCAGCACGGCCGTTTCGACCCCCGACTTGAAGACCAACTTCCCGGTCATCGCCTTGATCGTCATCTCCCAGACGCTGGCCACGCTCAGGTGGACGGTACACGCCGGGTCGGCGAGGTACGCCAGGACGGTCGCCGGGACCTTCGTCGGGTCGGTCTCCATCCAAATGAAGGCGTGGGTGTCCAGGAGGGCGGTCATATGTCGCCCCGGAGGAAGGCCTCCTCGTCGATGTAGTCGTCGAAGTCGGCCCGCATGACCATCGACCCGGGGTGGAGGCCGAGCTTCCACTCCCGCTTCCCGGCCGGCGGGGGCGGCGGATCGGGCACCGCCACCAGCTTCACGGCCGGTCCGGTTCCGTCCCGGACCACCACCTCGGTGCCGGCCTTCGCCAGGTCCAGGGCCTCCCGGAGCCGCCCGGGCAGCTCGCTCACGTCGATCGTCACGGTGGGCATCGCTGCACCTCCGCCCCCATCGTATCAGGCGTACAGCTCGATCGCCTTGACGATCTCCGCCAGGTCGTTCGGCACCTGCACCGCCCGGTTCGCGAACGACGCCCGCCGCACCCCGCGCTTCCCCAGCTTCGCCTCGAACACCGCCGGGTCCGCCGCGTGGTACGCCACCGTCGCGTCCGGGTCCTTCAGCACGTGCCCGGTCAGCACGCACGCCACCGTCTCGTCCTTCGAGATGACGCCCTCCTTCACCAGCTTCAGGAGGCCGGCCACGCTCGCCGCGCTCGCCGGCTCGCACCCCAAGCCGCCCGCCCCCACCTTCGCCTTCGCGTCCAGGATCTCGCCGTCGGTCGCCTCGCACACCACCCCGCCGCACCGCTCCAGGGCCCGCAACGCCTTCGGCAGGTTCACCGGCCGGTTGATCTCGATCGCCGACGCCAGCGTGTCCGCCCGGCCGCCGGCGGCGTCCATCGCGGTCATGAACGCGGACAGCCTCGGCCGGTCGACCGCCCCGCCGTTCCACCGCAGCCCGTGCCGCCCGTGCAGCTGGTGGAACGTGTTCGCCCCGGCCGCGTTCACCACCGCCAGCCGCGGCGGCCGGTCGATCAGCCCGAGGTCCTGCAGCTCGATAAACGCCTTCCCGAAGCTCGACACGTTGCCGAGGTTCCCGCCCGGCACCACCACCCAGTCCGGGACGCGCCACCGCAGCGCCTCCAGGACCCTCAGCATGATCGTCTTCTGCCCCTCCAGCCGGAACGGGTTGACGCTGTTCACCAGGTAGATGCCGAGCCGCCGGCTCACGTCCTGCACCTGCCGCAGGGCGTCGTCGAAGTCGCCGGCGATCTGGACCGTGAGCGCCCCGTGCTCCAGCGCCTGCGACAGCTTCCCGTAGCTGATCTTGCCGGACCCGATGAAGATCACCGCCCGCAGCGGCGGGTCGCCGCCGCCGGCGGCGCAGTAGACGGCGAGGCTAGCGGAGGTGTTGCCGGTGCTGGCACAGGCGGCCCGGCGGGCGCCGGTCATCCGGGCGTGAGTGAACGCCGCCGTCATCCCGTTGTCCTTGAAGCTCCCGCTCGGGTTCATCCCCTCGTATTGAAGGTACACCTGGCCCGGGTTCATGCCGCAGTACGCGGCGACGGCGTCCGCCCGCTGGCAGAGCGTCTGGCCCTCGCCGATGGTGACGATGGTGGGGTCGGGGGCGAACGGGAACAGTTCGCGGAACCGCCACACCCCGGAGAAGTCGAGCGGGTCGGACCGGTTGGCCCACTTCGTCTCGAAGTGGGCGAGCGACTTCGGCACCGGGAGCCGGTCCCAGTCGTAGGCGACGTCGAGGAGCCCGCCGCACCGCGGGCACTGGAACGAGGTGTCGGCGAGGTCGACGGTCGCCCGGCAGGACGGGTCGATGCACCGCTGGAACGCGAGGTCGGCCATGCGGCCTGTTCTAGCGGAACCCCACAACCCCGCGTAGCCGCGACGCGGAGTCCGCGGAGCGGAGCGCGGCTGAGACGGTCGCGCTCCGCTCCGCGGACTCCGCGTCGCGGCTAAGAGCTACCGGACAAAACCGTTTGCTTCGTGGCGGACGAAGATGATGGCGGCGGCCAGTTGCACCCACCCGAGATACCGCTCGGCACACCGGTCGAACCGGCGGGCGATGCGGCCGAACTGGCTCAGCCAGGCGTGCCCCCGCTCGACCGCGCACCGGACCCGCCCGAACCCCGGCCGCCTCGCCTGCCCGCGGCTCGGGGCCACGATCCGGTGCCCGGCGTCCCGGCCCCGCTGGCGGGTCGGCTCGTTCCCGTACCCGCCGTCCGCCCGCACCTTCGGCAGATCCCGCCGGTCCGCCGACCGGGCCGGCCCCTCCGGCGGGGGCGGGGTGACGGCCAGCGAGGCGAGCACGTCGGGCACCTGCTTCCCCTCGTTGGCGTTGGCCCCGGTGACCACCGCCCCGATCGGCAGCCCGTGCCCCTCGGTGGCCAGGTGGATGGCCGTCCCGGACTTGGCCCGGTCGGTCGGGTTCGGGCCGGTCAGGGTACCCCCTTTTTTGACGGCTTCTTGGACCCGTCGAGGAGCACCTGGTCCCAGTTGATCCCGTGCAGCCGGTCGTACCGCTCGGCCACCTGCTGCCGGGCGGCGCGGAACGCCTCGACCGCCAGCCACGCCCGGAGCCGCCGCTGGATGGTCTTGCCGGACGGGAAGCAGGGCGGGACGTAGTCCCAGCCGATGCCGGTGATCAGGACGTAGATCAGGCCGTGCAGGCAGGCGTGGTTGCTGGCCGGGCGACGGCCCTCCCCGGCGTACACGACCGGCGGGAGGAGCGGCTCGAACACCGCCCAGACCTCGTCGGGCAGCCGCCGGGCGAACGTGTGCAACTGCATGGCACCTGCCCCCGGAGGAGAGCTGTCATCATCCGGAGGCGAACCCACCCGGACAAGAGTTTTGTCCGGTAGCTCTAAACGTCGGGGTGTCACTTCACCCCGAGGGCCGCCCGCACCGCGGCGGGGTCGCGCAGGTGTGCCAACTCGGCGGCCGGGACCGGGGCGGCCGGGCGGCGCAGCCCGAACCAGGTCTCGACCGTCGCGTCCCGGAACCGCAGCACCCGCTCCCCGGGCGGGGTCGCCGCGAACGGCCCGGCCGGGGTGAACGCCACCCAGTCCTTCGGCGGGTCGGTCGGCAGCGCCCCGGGCACCGCGTACAGCGTCGCCCGCGCCGCCCCGGTCTCGACGTCCCACACCCGGATGGCGTGGCTCAGCCCGCCGGTGACCAGCACCGTGCCGTCCGGCGAGAACGCGGCGCAGGCGGTGTGCGGGTCCACCTCCCACGACCGCCACGCCGGCACCTTTCCGTCGGCGAGCAACGGGCCGAAGGACCGGTCCGGCTTGTCCGTCAGTTCCGGCGTGCCGTCGGCGGTCAGCCCGAGCACCATCGCCCGGCACCCGTGCGAACCGCCGGCGACGACCGCCACCCGCCGCCCGTCGGCCGAGACGACCGGGTCGGAGGCGTAGTCCCACACCTCGCCGAGGAACCAGTCGCGCTTCTCGGTCAGCAGCGACAGGACGTAGCTCTGCCGCCGCTTCCCGGTCGGGGAGGTGAGGACCAGCCCCTTCCCGCCGGACAGCGGCGCCGCCGCCCCGCCGAGCCCGCCGGACCACGGCCGCAGCCCCTCGTCCGGCTCCGCCCGCCCCCACCCGGCCGCCTTCTTCCCGGTCGCCACGTCCCACTCGGCGTACCCGGCCGCGGTCAGGGACGCGAGCCGCCGGGAGTCCGGGGTGAAGGCGAGGCCGAGCAGGGCGGCCCCCGGGTCGATCGGCCCCCCGACCGGCTTGCCGGTGTCCGCGTCCCACACCCGCACCGGCGTCTTCTCGCCGGCGAAGGCGTGCGCGACCCGGGTCGCGTCCGGCGACACCGCCGCCCACCCGGCCCGCCCGGGGTCCAGGTTGAAGGCGTGCAGCCGCTTCCCGCCGGCCACGTCCCAGACCTCGACTTTACCGACGTTCCACCGGTGCCCGTCGGACACGACGACCCGCTTGCCGTCCGCCGTCGGCTGAACCCGCACCAGGTCGCGGCCGACCGGGACGACGGCCCGCAGCTCCGGCTTCGCCAGGTCCCACACGTACACCCAGCCGCTCTCCGGCTCGAGCCGGCGGTCGGAGTACCGGCCGGAGGTGACGGCGGCGAACAGCAGCCGCCCGCCGTCGGCCACCGCGACCGAGGTGATGTGCTGGGTGTCGGCGTGCAGCGAGCGGACCGGGTCGCCGGTGGCGGTGTCGTACGCCGCCCCCCAGGCGTGGGTGCTGAGCACGGCCCGCTTCCCGTCCGGGGTGAGGAACGCCCCGAGGTAGTTCAGCGCGTTCGTGTCGGCCCGCAGGGTGACCGGCTTCTCCCCGCCGCGGGTGACGACGAAGCGGCTGTCGTCGGCCCGGGTCAGCTTCACCGCGCCGTCCGGGGTCGCGGCCGAGAGCGGGTCGTCGGCCGGGGCGTCGTCGAGGGCGAGCCACTTCCCGGTCGCCACCTCCCACGCGTCGCCCCGGGGCCGGATCGCCCGGCCCCGGGGCGGGGTGGTGAGGGTGAAGAGCTTGGTGCCGTCCGGGGAGAAGCCGCGGACGCGGACGTGGCCGTTGAACCCGCGGATCTCGCGGATCGCGCGCCCGCCACGGACGTCGACGAGGCGGACGTGGTGCGGCCCGTCATGCGACCCGAGGGCGACCGCGACCGTCTTCCCGTCCGGGGCGAACTTGGCGGAGGTGAGCACGGCGGCCGTCCCGACCGGGAGGTCGTCGAGGACCGCCCCCGTCTCGACCTCGCGGAGGCGGAGGTGCTGCTCGTAGTGCCCGAGGTGCATCGCGGTGAGCGCGACCTTCCCGTCGGGGGACAGGTCGAGCACCGGTCCCGGGTAGTAGGTGGGGCGGGCGACCGCCGGCACCTCCGGGGTGAGCGGGGCGGGGTCGGCGGCCGGCAGCGCGGCGAGCAGCAGGGCGGCGGCGGTCATCGGACACCTCCGGTGGGTGGTGTGGGCTACTTCCCGGTTAGCGCCTGGCGGACCTTCGCCAAGACGAGGAATCAGAGCCGCCATCCCGCGCCGCTCAGCCGACCGGGTGTCCGTCTGCGTGGCGCCCCTCACCCGCCGGCAGAGCCGGCGACCTCTCCCCAGCGGGGAGAGGTGAAGACACCGGTCGCCTCCGGAGCTTCTCCTGTCACTTCGCGCCCAGGGCGGCGCGCACCGCCTTGGGGTCATACAGCGCGTCCTCCGCGGTCGCCTGCCGGGGGGCGCCGACCGGGACGCGGAACCCGAACACCGGCACGGCATCGGACACCCGCAGGAACGCCAGCCCGCGCGGGGTGCCGGCGTACCGGCCGGCGGGCGTGAACGCGACCCAGTCGGTCGGCGCGTCGTCCGGGCTCGCCGCCGGCGCCACCCACAGCGTCACCTTCAGCCGGCCGGCCGGCACGTCCCACAGCTGCACCACCCCGTCCGCCCCGCCGGTCGCCAGCGTCTTACCGTCCGGTGAAAACGCGAGGGCGTGGACCGGCCCGACGTGCCCGTACATCACCACCGGCTCGACCGGGAACTCCTCCGGCGGGATGACGCCGTTCTTGATCGTCTTCTCGTCGAACGGCGGCGGGTCGGGGAGCTTCCACACGAGCGCGCCGGCCGGGCCGATGTACGGCTGCTCCGCGGCGGCGACCCATTTTCCGTCCGCCGACACCGCGAGCGGGCCGGGCCGCACCGATACCCTCCCGAACCGGATCTGCCGCCCGGCCGCGTACCAGGACACGTCGCCCGACAGGTTCGTGCGCGGGCCGCACAGGGCGACGAACTCGTCCCCGCGCGGCAGGGCCAGCGGCACGAGCGGCGGGCGGGTGTCGTTGACCGTCGGGGCCGGCTTCCACAGGGTCGTCCCCTTGCTCCCCTCGACGCCCCACGACTCGACGCCCTCTTTCCGCGAGACGGCGAGGAGCCGGGACCCGTCCGGGGTGAAGGAGAGGGGGTAGGTGCTGGGGGCGGCGGCGAGGTCGCGGACCCGGTCCCCGGTCGCCAGGTCCCAGACCCGCGTCCCGACCGGGAACGCGGCGTTGTACTCGCCGACCTTGCGGGTCTCGGTCACCACCGCCGCCAGCCGCCGGCCGTCGGCCGAGGCGGCGAACCCGTAGAAGTCGCCCTTCGGCCCGGCGATCGTGCGGAGCTCCTTCCCGGCCGCCAGGTCCCACAGCACCGCCCGCTGCGGACCCCACCCGTCGCGGTCCGGCCGGGCCTTTCCGCCGACCGCGACGGCCTTCGCCCCGTCCGCCGTCGGGTGGACGCCGCACACCTCCGGGTCGACGCCGGCGACGCTCTTCCGCAACTGCCCGGTGGCGGCGTCCCAGACGAGCAGGTGACCGGCCGGCGGGTCGCTCTTGTCGCCGGTGACGCGGACCGTGGGCTCGTTCCCGGTGCCGACCACCAGCATCCTCCCGCCGGCCGCGAACGCCACCGCCCGGACCTGCTGCGTCGCCGGCCGAATTGTGAGGAGCCGCCGGCCGGTGGCCGCGTCGAGCACCTCGACCCCGTGGGCCGGGTGGGTCCGCAGCACCCGCTTCCCGTCCGGGGTGAGCATCGGGTACCCGTAGTTCTGGCCCGGCGGGGCGGCGGCGATCACGGCGCGGGGTCGGTCCTTCCCGGGCTCCAGCACGAGTACGTCGCCCCGGCTGGACGACGTCAGCACGACCGACAGGTCGGCGGCGATGCCGCGGACGTGCGGGGCCGGGCCGTCGTAGGGGGGCAGGTCGAGCACCCGCTCGCGCTTGCCGGTGGCGGCGTCGAACACCCACGGGGTGTGACTCCCGAACGCGGTGACGACCCGCGTCCCGCCGTCGGCGAACCCGACGAACTCGTGGGCGTAGTCCTTCTCCCGCCCCTCGACCGTGAGGACGGAAACCCGCTTGCCGGCCGAGAAGTCCCACACCTCGTGGCCGCCGCGGTCGAGCTGCAGGTGGGCGGTCTTCCCGTCCGGGGCGAGGTGGAGCCACCGGCACGCCGGGACGGTGAACGTGCGGACCGGCTTCGCGTCCGGGAGCGACCAGAGGGTGATCGGGGCCTCCTCGGCGGTCCGCTGGAAGCGGCGGCCGGCGTACAGCCCGGTGCCGTCGGCAGTCAGCCCGTGCGGGAACCCGACCTCGAACGGCAGGTCCGTCGCCCGGCCGGTGGCGGTGTCGATCAGGAGCGCGCCCCAGTCCTTGTCCCAGTCCTTCCCGCGCATCGCCCAGACGGCGAGGGTCCGCCCGTCCGGCGAGGGGACCGCCCGCTCGTACAGCCGGGCGCGGTCGATCCGCGCGGTGCTCAGCAGCCCGCCGGTCCGCACGTCCCAGAACTGGACCTCGGTAGCCCACGGGTACGGGTTGGTGGCGACCCACCGGCCGTCCGGGGCGACGGCGTAGACGGACCCCGGGTACGGGGCCGGGGGGGCGGCGGCCGGGAGGGTGACGAGCGGGTCGGCGGCGGGCGCGGCGGCGAGAAGGGCGGCGAGCGGGAGCATGGGGTGCCCCGGGCGGGAGGTGGTCCGGGCGCGATTCTACCCCGGCCGGGGCCGCGGGTGGGTAACGGGGTGGTAACGGGCCGGGGTGTGGTATAACGGGGTGCCGCCCGCGCCGCCCGAGGTGCCCCGTGCCGCAACACCTGCTCTCCCTGACCGACGGGCCGAGCATCCTGATCGACAAGCCGATCCTCCTGTTCGGCCGGCACCCGGAGTGCGACATCCGGCTGGACTCGAAGAAGGTGTCCCGGCGGCACTGCGTGGTCGCCCAGGTGAACGACGTGCTGGTGGTCCGCGACCTGGCCAGCACGAACGGGGTGAAGGTGAACGGCCAGCGGGTGGCGGAGGGGACGCTCCGGCCCGGGGACGAGCTGCAGGTCGGGAGCTTCCGGTACCAGGTGTGCGGGGACCCGCTCGGCCGGTCCCGCGAGCCGCCCCCCGCCGACGCCTACCCGCCGGTGCCGCCGGAGCCCGGGGGGTGACGGGTGCCGTCCGAGCCGGAAGCGTGAGCGACGGGTGGACGCGGTCCGTCGCTCACGCTTCCGGCTCGGACGGCGTCACTCGCGGAACACCACGTCGAGCCCGGCGGCCCCGTCCGGGACCGTCTCCCGCGCCGCCGCCCGGCCGCCGACCGCCCAGGTGAACGTCGGCCCCAGTTGGGCGTGCAGGTACGTCTTCGCCGGCAGCCTCACCGTCTGCCCTTCGATCACCAGGCTCAGGTCCGCGGCGGTGTGGTTGTAGAACCCGACCGTCCGGTACCCCGGCCCGGTCTTCCCCGCCCCGGCCGCCACGTACACCCCGACCGCCGGGCCGGCGGTCACCGGGCTGGACCGGGACGACGAGTCCTTGACCGGGGCGTCCGGCGGCAGGGTCAGGGACGGGATCGCCTCCGTCTTGCGGGGGTCCGGGAAGGCCGGCGGGACCGGGACCGGCGGCGCCGGGATGAGCGCGTCCGGGGGCGGCGGGGCCGGCACCGGCACGGCCGGGAGCTGCGGCCCGGCGTCCGGGGCCTTGGTGACCGGCCGGAAGTCCGGGACCGCCGGCAGTTCCAGCTTCGGCGGCGCCCCGGTGTCCTTCGGCGGCGCGACCGGGTCGGCCTTCCGGGCCGGCGGGGGCGTCGGTGGCGGCGGGACTTCGGTCCCGCCGGCGGGGCGGACCGTTTCGACCACCGGCGGCCTGGTCGGGGCGGCAGCCGGTGGGGCCGGCGCCGGGACCGGGACGGCCGCCTTCGGGGCCGCGGCGGCCGGGGCGGCGGGCGGGATGAACGCCGGGGCGGGCGGGGCGACCGGCGGGTAGACGTACACCGGGGCCGGCAGCGGGTACGCGGGGTACGCCGGGGTGGGGTACATCACCGCGACCCGCCGCCACCCCGGCCGGCACGCGGACGCCCAGTCGGGCAGTGCAGCAACCCCCAACACCGCGACCCAGCACAGGTGGCGCGTCATGGCGGAATCCTTTCCCGGTGCGCTGTGAGTTCCCCCGCCCGGGTTGTAACTTTTTCACCGGGGGCGGTTCAAGGCGGATTCCCGGGAGGGCGGGCCATGCGTCGGTCACTCGCGGTCGCGGCGGTCGTGTTCCTGTCCCCGGCCGGGGCGCTCGGCCAGTCGGAGCGGTACGAGCTCGGCCGCCGGCTGAAAACGTTCGAGGCGGCCTGGGAGAAGCAGGAGAACGCGGCCGCCCGGGCCCGCGCCCTCGCCGACCTGCCGAAGCTCACCACCCAGTTCTTCTCGCTCCAGCTCGGGGAGGCCGGCCGCACCCTCGACCTGGCGACCGCCGCCCTCGCGTCCGACGCCGCCCCGTCCGCCGGCCGGCAGTGGGTGTGGAGCCTGTCGGCGGTGCCCGAGGCCCGGGCCGTCGACGGGGCGGCGAAGGAGCTGACCGTCACCGTCCGCCCGTTCTACCCGGTGAAGGGCGACCCGCCGAAGGGCCTCGAACTCCGCCTCTGGTTCACCGACACGGACGTGGTGACGGTGCGGCCGACCCAGTTCCCGGTCGAGGTCAAGGTGCCGCTGCCGCCGCTCGGCGCGGCCCGCGGCCTCGACCGCAAGCTGTACTTCCTCGCCGACGGGGCGAAGGAGCTGCGGCCGGTCGCGGTCGGGGTGTCGCAGGTCGCCGACCTGAAGGCCCGGGTGGCGGCGCTGGCGAAGACGGCGGACGGGTGGAAGGCGCTGGAGACGGTCGAGCAGGCGACGGTCCGCGACCGCGCCCGGCTCCTCGCCTCCGTCCTCGACGGCACCGTGTCCGACACCGACGTGCCGGTCGCCGGGCTCCTGGAGAACGCCGAGGCGATGCTCGACGGGAAGCCGTTCTTCGGGGCGGCGAAGTCGGGTCAGTTCTGGCTGTCGGTGCCGCTCGGCGGGGCGAAGACGGTGGCGTGCCGGGTGTTCGTGCCGCGCGGGTTGGACGCGAAGAAGCCGGTGCCGGTGGTGTTCGCCCTGCACGGGGCCGGGGCGAACCCCGATCTGATGTTCGAGGGGTACGGGGCCGGGCGAGCGGTGAGGGAGTGCGAAGACCGCGGGTGGGTGCTGGTCGCCCCGGCGAGCGGGCTCGGGTTCGGGACCGCCCCGCCGGTCCTGACGGTCTTCGAGAAGCTGGCGGAGCGGTATCCGCTGGACGCGAAGCGGGTGTTCCTGGTCGGGCATTCGATGGGGGCGATGCAGGCGGTCGGGCTGGCCGGGGCGAACCCGGGGAAGTTCGCGGCGGTGGCGGCGCTCGGGGGCGGCGGGCGGGCGGCCCCGGCGGCGGCGTTCGCGGAGCTGCCGGTGTTCGTCGGCGTGGGTGAGAAGGACGGGCTGGCCCTGGCCGGGGCGCGGGCGCTGAACAAGACCCTGACCGGCGGCGGGGCGAAGGCGGTGACGTACAAGGAGTACCCGGCGGTGGAGCACCTGGTGATCGTCCGAGAGGCGCTGCCGGACGCGTTCGCGGTGTTCGACCGGGCCGCCGGGAAGTGACGGGCCGCGGGTTCCGTGCAGTGGTGTCGGGAAGGTCAACCACTCCGGGGGACGCGATGCGCACGGTGTTCGGGTTCGGGATGGCGGCGGTGCTGGCGGCCGGTTGCGGGCAGGCGAAGCAGCGGGAGGGGAAGAAGCCGGACGCGAAGGCCGAGACGCTCGACGGGGCGTGGCGGATCGTCGCGCTGGAGCGGGAAGGGATGAAGGAGTTGGAGATCAACCTCGGCACCGAGGAGGAGCAGACGTTCCGGTTCGCCGGCGGCAAGATGACCCACGCCCGCCAGGAGCCGCAGGTCACGGTCAAACTCGATCCGTCCAAGTCCCCGAAGCAGATCACCTTCACCGAGACCGAAGCGGGCGAGAAGCGCCGGACCAGAGTCGGCATCTACAAGCTGGACGACGACACCCTGACGATCTGCGACGTCGAGTCCGAGAAGGAGGCGGACCGGCCGACCGCGTTCAAGACCGTCAAGGGGTCGCCGGCCGCCCTGCTGACCCTGAAGCGGCGGAAGGACGAGTAACGGCCGTGTCGGGAAAAGACCAACAGGCGTGGCCCCCGCGGGGCGGTTCCTTACCCTGTACACCTGGTGTCGGGACCGACGGACCTCGCCGAGGGGACGCGATGCGCACGCTGTTCGGGTTCGGGATGGCGGTGGCCCTGGCCGCGGGCGCCAACGGGCAGGACAAGAAGGCCGAGAAGCTCGACGGGTCGTGGCTGATCGTCGGGATGGAGAAGGGCGGGGAGAAGCTGCCGGACGAGTTCTTCAAGAAGGCCCCGGAGAAGGAGCGGACCGTCCGCATCGCCGGGGACAAGATGATCGCCATGAAGGGGGACAAGGAGGACGCGATCGCCGTCAAGTTCGACCCGACCAAGACCCCGATGCAGATGACCGCGACCGAGACCAAGCCGGGCGGCAAGGGCGAGACCACGGTCGGGATCTACAAGGTCGAGGGCGACACCCTGACGATCTGCATGGTCGAGTCGGACAAGGAGGCGGACCGCCCGAAGGAGTTCAAGACGGGCAAGGACTCGAAGGCGATGATCCTGGTGCTGAAGCGGCAGAAGTGACGGCGGGCGTCCGAGCCCGAGCGCGAGCGAGGGTCGGACGTAGACCCTCGCTCGCGCTCGGGCTCGGACCGGGGCGCTACACCATTCCCGGCCGCGCCCTAGACTGGCCCCCGGCGACCGACCCGGTCGTTCGATCACACCCGAGGCGGGAGGGGTTCCGATGCGGCGGTTCGCGGCGGCCGGGGGGCTGATGGCGGCGGCCCTGGCCGGGGTCGTGCTGGCGGACGAGAAGGCCCTCAAGGAGCTGGAGGGGACGTACACCGTCTCCGCCCTGGAGAAGGGCGGCAAGCCGGCCCCGAAGGAGATCAGCGATGACCTCAAGGTCACCATCAAGGGGGACGAGTTCGTCATCAAGATCGGCGGGGACGAGAAGAAGGCGAAGATCAAGGTCGACCCGGCCAAGACCCCGCCGGCCATCGACATCACCCCGGTCGACGGCCCGGAGAAGGGGAAGACGTTCCCCGGCATCTACAAGCTGGACAAGGGCGAGCTCACCCTGGTGTTCACCGAGGGCGACAAGGCGGAGCGGCCGAAGGAGCTGAAGTCCGACAACGACGCCATGATGATGAAGCTAAAGCGGGACGAGAAGAAGCCGGACGACAAGAAGAAGGACGAGAAGAAGTGACGGGGT
>PNKH01000138.1 GCA_013822345.1 Isosphaera sp. | reverse complement strand
TGACACCGGTGGTCGTCGGAGTTCGAGTGGCCGCCCCGCGGCTGGCGGCGAAGCCGCGTGGGGCGACCGGCCGGGGGCGAATCACCCCCCGAGGCCGCACCCGTCGTGCGGCCGGTGAGCCGAGAGGAGCCGACCGTGTGCGAGAAGAGCGAGGCCCGGGGGGCGGACGAGCTGACGCCGAAGGACCGCCTGGACGCGGCCCGGAACCTGTCGCGGGCGGCACGGGGCCGGTTCGACGCGCGGAACGAGACCGAGTGGAAGATCTGCTTCGGCCTGTGGACGGCCCTCGGCGTCGGGGCGGGCTTCGTCGTCGGCACCGACTCGTGGCGGCCGAGCGGCACGGAGGCCGCGAGCGCCACGGTGATCGTCCTGGCCGCCGTCGGCGCCTTCGCGGGGTGGACGTACCAGCGCCGGGGGTGCGACGAGCTGGACTCCCGGACGGCCTACTACTGGGAGTCCGTCGTCGAGAGGATGATCGAGTGCGAGTTGCCCGCCGGCTTGCAGCCGGGCGGCGGGACGTGGGACCGGGCACCGCCGCCGGAAGACGGTCGGTTCGTTACGCCCGAGGTGCCGAAACCTGCATTCAACCCCTGGCACCCGGGGTTCTGGGGTGAGGTCGTCATCACCGCACTCTTCGCCCTGGTTGCCGCCGCCGCGGTGTGGGGCAAGGCGACCGCCAGGCCCCCTCCGGCAACCGGCACCCCGCCGCCCACCCCTCAAGCCGCGGCGAGGCACTCGGGCCCGTCGTGTTTCGGGTCGTTGACGAGAGGTGAGGCGCCGGCCGCGATCATCAGTTCGGCCGGGTACGGGGCCAGCAGCCCGAGCAGCCGCTCCTGCGGGGTCCGGGGGGCCAGCCACTCGGCGTCGCTCTCGGCCGGCAGGAGCACCGGCGTCCGGTCGTGCCGCCAGGCCAACGGCTCGTTCGCCGGGGGAGATGCGGTCCGATGTCGCGCACGCCGTTAGTCACTGCCATCGTCCGCGGTGTGGAAAATGAGACCCGGCGATAGTGTTTTGCCCGCCCGCGCGGTATCTTCTCACCCGTCCCGCCATACGAGTCCGACTCTCACCCCCGGACGCCCTCCGATGCTCGGCCGCACCCTCCGCAAGTGGTTCCCCCGCCCGACACGGCCCATCCGCAAGACGCCGGTGTGGCGGCCGCGCCTCGGCGTGGAGGCCCTCGAAGACCGGGTGGTGCCGGCGACGCAGCAACTCGGCGCGCTGCTGTTCAGCGCCGCCGACTTCACCTACGACCCGGTCGAGGACACCTACACCGCCGTCGGGACCGTCGGGGTGGGCCTGGCCCCCACCGCGGGCGAGCAGTTCACCCAACTGGTCACCTTCACCACCGACCTGACGACCGGGTCGGTGGTGCTCGCCCCCGGCGCCGCCACCGGCCCGCGGTTCACCGTCACCAACGCCACCCTCACGTCCGTCGTCCAGGGGGTGCCCGACCCCACGCTGTGGGCGACGACCGGGCCGTTCGCCTTCGACGCCGCCTCCCTGGTCGGCGGCGGGGTCCCCCTCAACTCCGGCGGCACCCCGTTCGCCACCAGCGACGGCCAGTTCACCCTCAACGACATCCGCTTCGCCGACCCCACCGGCGGCACCACCGAGGACGCCCAGGTCAAGCTCCAGGGCACCCTCGGCGGCGTGCCGGCGCTGGTCGGGCTGAGTTTCTCGGTGGTCGGCGACAACTTCCTCATCCTCGACGGCCAGAACGGGGTGACCCTCACCGGGGTGGACGAGGCGGTCAGCGGCGGGCTGTCGGTCGGCGGCCTCGGGTTCAGCATCAGCGACCTGGCGGTCAGCTACAGCGCCGGCCAGTTCACCCTGACCGGTGCCACCTCGTTCTTTCTGGACAGCGAGTCGGTCACCGCCGACTTCGTCAACGACGGGCTGGTCGTCCGGAACGGCGTCATCCAGGACTTCGACCTGGCCATCACCGGCAACCTGGCCGTCGGCGGACTGACCTTCACCACCAACAACCTGAAGGTGGCGTACACCCAGAGCGCCAGCACCTACGCCGTCACCGGCGCGGCCACCGCCGCCGTCGGCGGCCAGATGCTCGGGGTCGTGTTCGGCGGGGGCGGGACCAAGGGCCTGACCATCGTCGACGGCGCCCTCGCGGAGCTGGACGTGCAGGTCGTCAGCTCGTTCGACCTGCTCGGCCTCCGGTTCGCCGTCGGAACCGAGGCGAACCCGGCGACGGTCACCTACAGCCGGGCCGCGGACGAGTACACCCTGGCCGGCCAGGTCAGCGTCCCGGAGCTGTTCAACGCCTCCGTCGTCCTGGGCTCGTCCTCCCAGCCGGGCATCACCATCAAGGACGGGCAGTTCCAGCTCGACGCCGTCACGGTCGAGCTGGGCGACGTCAACCTCGGGGCGTTCACCCTCGACGAACTCGTCATCACCTACACGACCGACACCTTCACCGTGACCGTCGACGTGTGGTTCCCCGAGGGCTGGAAGCTCGGCGGGACGGTCGGGTTCCTGAACGGCGAGCTGAACACCATCGGGTTCAGCATCCAGAGCGACGAGGGGATCGAGATCCCAGGCACCGGGGTGTCGATCACCGGCCTGTCCGGGGAGGTGCAGAACCTGGCGAACCCGTCCGACCTGATCGTGTCCGGGTCGCTGACCGCCGTGTGGGGGGCCGGCCAGCTCATCCAGGTGACCGGCGGGTTCCTGGTCGACAAGGACGAGCTGGTCCTGGACGGGAGCGTGTCGGTCCTCGACGGGTTCGGCACGGGGAGCGGCCGGCTGGTCCTCGACTGGGGAGCGGGGGACTACTCGCTGGACACCCAGCTGAGCTGGTTCGACGGGACGTTCACCGCCGCCGCCACGATCGACCTGAACAGCGGTGGGAGGGACCTGTACGTCAAGGCGGTGGCCGACGTGAACGTCCCGGACGCGATCCCGCTGATCGGCGGGAAGACGCTCGGGAGCCTCGACTTCGTCGTCGAGTGGCACGCCGACGGGCCGGCGGCGGGCAACTTCGTCGCCGCCTGGACGAGCATCGACCTCCTGGTCACCACCGTCGACGTCGGGGTCAAGGTCGACTTCGACGGGAAGGTGTCCGTGATCGGGGCCAGCGAGGTCCACAACATCGACCAGCCGCCGCCGGTCAACCCGTCGGACCAGGTGTACCACTACGACCTGACGTTCACCCTGCCGGAGGGCTCGAACCCGGTCCCGGCCCACGGGGTCCTGCACGTCCGGTGGCCGGAGCCCGGCGGGACCCAGTCGGTCGCCGTCCGCCTGCCGGGCGCCTCGGACTTCATCGACCAGTCCGACTTCTCCGCGGCCAACGGCCTCTCCCTGCTCACCCAGTACAACACCGCCCAGCAGTTCGGGATCGGCATCGTCGGGTCGTCGACCGACGTCTTCGCGCCGCTCCAGGCGGGCGTGTACACCGTGCGGCTGACGAGCAACCTCCAGTTCGGCCAGAACGACCCGTCGTTCCAGATGCTGCTGTCGTCGTTCGGGTTCTCCCGGCCGGCCGCCGACGCGCCCGCCCCGCCGAGCAACCCCACGGACCTCCAGGTCACGCTGACGCTGACCGGGCAAGCGGACAGCAACCTCCGCCCCCAGGTCACGCTGTACATCGACGGCGACGGCGAGGGGTACGACGGCACCCCGGTCCCCGGGGCCATCGGCCTGCCGGTCACCTTCGGCACCGGCGGCAACTGGTCGGTGACCGCCACCCTGAACCTGGACGGGCTCTTGCCGCTGCCGTACTTCGTGTACGCGTCCGTCAACGACGGGGTCAACGGGCCCGTCTACTCGGCCTACTCCGGCACCGTCACCCCGACCCCGCTGCTCAGCGGGAACGTCACCAACCCGCTGAACAACGGGGCCCCGCTGAGCGGGCTGACGGTCTACATCGACCTGGACGGGAACGGCCGGTTCGACGTCGGCACCGACCCGTACACCAGCACCGACACGATCGGCGGGTTCTACGCGTTCGACGCGTCGCAGCTGCCGCCGGTCGGCACCACGTTCTCCGTCGGGGTGGTCGTCCCCACCGGGTTCCGGACCGACCCGAGCGACACGAACCCGAAGACCCGGGTGCGGGAGTCCGCCACCGGCCAGATCACCGCCGACTTCCTGCTGGACCAGTTCACGTCGATCACCGGCACCGTGTCCGCCGACTTCGCCGCCGGGGCCCGGCCGCTGCAGGGCTGGACCGTCTACCTGGACGCCGACGGGAGCGGCACGCTCGACCCCGGCGAGGCGTCCACCCTCACCGCCTCGGACGGCCGGTACACCCTCTACAACGTGCCGCCGAACACCACCCAGACGGTCACGCTCCTGCTCCAGGACGGCTTCTACCTGACAGGGTCGACGCCCGGCACCTACACCGTGAACGTGGGCCCCGGCGAGTTCGTCATCTACGGGGGCAACGACTTCGCCGTCCTGCCGTTCTCGTCGGTGAGCGGCAACGTCTCGGGGTACGCCCTGCAGAACGGCACGCTCAGCCCGGACACCACGCCGCGGGAGGGGTGGACCGTCCGGCTCCTCACCCCCCTGATGGCCATCGACGCGGGCGGCACGGGTGCCGGCGGATACGAGGCCGACACCACCAGCGGGGTAGACAACCGCACCTCGGCCGCCATCGCCACCACCGGGGTCGTCGACCCGGCGCCGCAGGCGGTCTACCAGACGGCCCGGATCGGCGGTGACTTCTCCTACCAACTGAACCTGGCGCCCGGCGGGCAGTACGTGGTCCGCCTGCACTTCGCCCAGACGTTCTCGTTCATCGACCCGGGGGATAACCCCTTCGACGTGGCGGTCAACGGCCGGACGGTACTGGCCGGCTACGACGTCGTCGCGGCCGCCGGCGGGACGCGCACCGCGACCGTGGAGGACTTGACCGTCACCGCCGACGCCGCCGGCACGGTCACCATCCGGTTCACGAGGCTCGGGGGGGGGTTCTCGTTCGCGCAGGTCAACGGCATCGAGGTGTTCGGGGTGGTCGCCGAGACGACCACGGACGCCTCCGGCAACTACAGCTTCGACGGCCTGCGGTCCGGGACGTACGCCGTCTTCGCGGAGGTGCCGGCCGGGTGGCGGCAGGTGTCCCCGTTCGCCAGCCGGCTCGAGCTCGCGACCCCGACCGGGGCCGACGTCCTGCCCCTGCCCGAGTCGGGCGGCGTCCCCGTCGCGGTGGCGGCGGCCGACTTCGACGGCGACGGCACGCCGGACTTCGCCGTCCTCGACCAGGCCGCGGAGATGGTGTACATCTACTACAACGGGGACTTCGACAACCCGCAGGGGTTCGCCGTCGACACCGGCCCGCTGACGGCCGTCCCGTTGACGATCGTCGTGGCCGACTTCGCCGCGACCGGCCGGCCGTCCATCGGCGTCGTCGACGCGGTCGGGAACATGAGCCTGCTGCGGAACGACGGGGGCGGGAACTTCGTGCTGGTGCCCCAGTGGTTCGTCAACGTGCCCTCCATCGACGGCCCTCCGACGTCGGTCACCGGCGTGGCGGCAGGGACGTTCCTGCCCGGCGCCGCCCAGCCCCAGCTCGCCGCCCTGGTGGTACCGGGTGACGTCCCCGGCGCCTTTGTGGGGGTGGGGTATTACGACGCCGGCGGCAACCGCACGTCCGAGCGCGTCTTCGGAGGCACGGGCCTCATCCCGACGGGGCTGGCCGGCGGCGATGTCAACGGGGACGGGTGGACCGACCTGCTCGTCGGCCTCCTGAACCAGTCGCCGGTGCTGCTCTACGGCGGCGACAACGTCTCGGGGCAGACCCTCGGCGACCTGCCCGCCGGGCGGGGCGTCGTCATGGGCGACTTCACCGGCGACGGCCGGCCCGACCTGGGGATCTTCGACAACAACGGCGTGTTCTGGTACGCAGTCCAGGACCAGGCGGGCAACTTCGCGGTCACCCAGACTGCGGTCACCGCGCCGGTCGCCGCGGTGAACGCCGCCCAGCTCGTGGACGTCAACGGCGACCTCCGGCCGGACCTGGTCTGGGTGGCGGGGGGGAGCGGACCGGGGCGGGCCCTGTCCGTCGCCCTCAACACCGGCGGGGCGGGCGGGGCGGCGTTCTTCACCCCGGCGCAGCAGACGGCGTCGTCGCTGGCCCCGGGGGCGGCGGGCGCCCTGGCCCTGGCGGCGGCCGACCTGGACTCCGACGGCTTCCCCGACCTGGTCGTCGCCGACACGGCCGGCGGGTTCGTCGAGATCGTCCGCAACGTCTCGGCCGTCTTCACGCCGGGGTACGTCGTGTCGCTGGACGGCAGCGCCTCGACCGGGAACAACTTCGTCGACGTCCAGCTCGGCCAGGTCAGCGGCCGGGTGGTCGACGACGTCAACCGGGACGGCAACACCTCGGCCGCCGAGCCGGGGCGGGCGGGGGTCACGGTCTACCTGGACCTCGACCGCGACGGCCGGCTCGACGCGGGCGAGCCGACCTCGGTCACCGGCCCGGACGGGTACTACGGGTTCGCCGGGCTGGCGCCGGGCGCCTACCAGGTGCGGTACGTGGACGACCCGGCTCGCCGCCCGACCACGGCCGACGGCGGGGTCCGCGAGGTGACCGTGTCCGCCGGCGGGCCGGCGGTCACCGGCCAGGACTTCGGCAACGCGGTCGGCGTCGACCTGGTCCTGACCACCCCGGCGGGCGGGACCGGGGACTGGACGGTGGTGCTCAACCGGAGCGGGCGGCTGGAGGTGCTCGACCGCCGGCTCGGGGTGGTGACCACCCGGCCGCTGGCCGGGGTGCACTCGCTGACCGTCGCCGGGGAGGACGGCCGACCGGCCCGGCTCACCCTCGACCTGGCGGGCGGCGGGTACTTCGCCCTGCCGGGCGGGGTCACGTTCGTGGGCGGGGCGGGCGGCGGGGACGAGGTCCGGGTGCTGCTCGGCGGCGGCAACAACGTCGTGGCCGTCGACGGCGGGCGGGCCGTGATCGACGGCGGCCTGGCGGTGAGCGGGTCGGGGGTCGAGCGGCTGACCGTCCGGGCGGGCGGCGGCGACGACCGGGTGGTCGTGACCGGCCGGGCGGTGGCCCGGGGCGGCACCGTCCTGCTGGACGGCGGGGCCGGGGACGACGTGCTGGTGGGTGGGGACGACCCGCACGTCCTGCTGGGCGGGGCCGGGACCGACACCCTGGTCGCCGGGCGGGGCCGCGGCGTGCTGGTCGGCGGGGCCGGGGCCGACACGGTGGCGGCCAAGCGCGGGGCGGGGGCGGTGCTGGTCGGGGGCGGGACGGTCCACGACGCGGACGAGGCGGCCCTCGCCGCCCTGCTGGCCGAGTGGGCGTCGGGGCGTGACCTGCGGACCCGGATCGCGAACCTGACCGACGGGACCGGCAGCCCGGACCGGGAGAACGGCGACGCCTTCCTGTCGGTCGGCAGCCTGGTCGACGACGGGGCCGAGGACCTGCTGGCCGGGGACTCCGAACTGGACTGGTTCCGGGCGCTGCCCGGGGACAAGGTGATCGACCGGGGCCGGCGGTAGCGGGGAGGTGCCGGCTTCACCGGCGGACGAGGCGGGCGACGGCCGAGTCCGGGCGGCGTTCGACGAGGGCGGCACCGCCTGGCTGCGGAACGCCCCGGCCGCCCGGGAGCGGTACGCCGCGGCCGTGTTCCGGCTCCGGGGGAGGGCGGTGGCGGTCGCCGACGGCGGGCGTGTGGAGAAAGCTGGTCGAGCCGGCGGCGGGGGGGAAGCCGGCGGCCAGGCCGAAGGGCCCGACCGGGCCGCACCGGTGTGTCGCACGCGTCTGGTTCCGGGACGGGGAGGCCCGGCGGCTGGTCCGCGGGGGCGACTTCGCCCGGGACGCCCGTCGGAAGGACTTCGAGCCGGCCCGGGACGGGCTGCAGGCGGCGGAGCGGGTCGACGCCCGGTTCGCCGCCGAGCCGCCGCCCGGGACGGTCGACTACCGAGCCCCCGGCGGTGCGACCGGCCCCGAGATCGTGCTGGTCGGGCCAGAATCTTGTTGCCATACCCCCGACCCATGCCATTCGCGATTACCGCCCTCCCGGCCCACCGCCGCCCGCCCGACGGGGGGAAACCGCACCCCGGGGCCGATCGCCGCCCCAGGGGCCGCCGGGGGCTTCCGGGCGGGCCGCCGGAGGCCCCTTAACCCTCGTCAGCCGCGGCGGGGGTGGATTGCTTGGCGACGCCAAGCAGACGGCCCGCACCCCCGCGCCGAAGGCGACGACGCCGGGAAAGTTGTGTCAAACCCAGCATTTTCTCTCGTCAAACCCGCCGGGCACCACACCGGCTCCCACCGGGACGCCCGCCCCCGGCCGATTGACAGACTAGTATCAGAACGAGAGCCACAGGTTGCCGGGGGTAAGAGAGCCCGAATGCTGCGGCGGGGTCGCTCCCCGGAAGGGGGGCGGGGGGGTGTTCGCCCGGGCCCACCCCCGCCCAGGTCCCCCCGCCCCCGACCCCGGCCGGCGGGGCCGGCCCCCGCCCCGCACCGCCGCTCCCACGACCACCGGTGTCAGTCGGGGGCGGGCCCCTGGCCCCCTCCCCGGCCCCGCCGCCGCGGGCGTCGACCGGGCCCCGCCCCCGACTCACACCGGTGGTCGCCCGAACACCACCCGGAGCCGCGACCCCGGCCGGCCCGGCCCGCGGGTGTGGTACCGGGCCGACGCCCGGGGCGGTGGTGACGGCCGGCCCGGGACGACTCTCCTCCCCCCTCGGAGGAGGAGGGATCTCCCCGCGGTCGTCACCACCACCCGCGGCCCGGGGGCTGGGGTTGGACCGAGCCGAGCCCCGCCGCCCGCCCCGCGGCCGGCCCGGGGCAGGGGGCACCGGCCCGCGGGGGATGCGGACGGGTGAGCGGCGGGTATCCCCAGGAGGTGGGAGTCGGGGGTGAAACGGGAGCCGGGGCCGGGACGGCCGCGGTTACCCCGGCTCAAGTTCCGACGACCACCGGTGTCAGTCGGGGGCGGGGTTGGTTCGACCCACCGGCCCCGGCCGACTCCCGCGTCGCCGCCCCTGGGGAGCCCCCACAAGGCCCGCCCCCGACTGAAGCCGGTGGTCGCCCGGGCCCCGCCCCGGAGCCGCCGTGACCCCGGACGCCGCACACAGAGTGCTCAACGCCTCACGGCGTCACTGTGGTCGGCACTCGTCCACCAGCGCCGCCAGGTACTCCCCGTCCGTGTGCTCAACGCCTCACGGCGTCACTGTGGTCGGCACCGTCGAGTGTCCCGAAGACCGGCCCGGTGGTCGCGTGCTCAACGCCTCACGGCGTCACTGTGGTCGGCACCACGAATCAGGTCTCCTTCGTGGCGAGCATGGCCTGGTGCTCAACGCCTCACGGCGTCACTGTGGTCGGCACCTACACCCTGGCCGAACTGCTCGTCACCGTCGGGGTGTGCTCAACGCCTCACGGCGTCACTGTGGTCGGCACGGCGGTCGTTGTAACTACTTCCGAGCACGCGGGATCAGCCACCTCCTTTCACGCACCTCGGGGGGAACCACCGCGCCGCGCCCTCGACCCACCTCATCGGTACGCGCAACTCGCAACACGCCCAGGGCCGCGGGCCCGTCACGCACCCGGACGAGGTGTCAAAGACCGGTAACCCCATCGGCCGCCGCCGCTTGGGGCCGTCCGCACCCGCGGACCTCGCCAACACCCGGAGGTGCTTGACGCCTGCCGTCAGACGACCTCGTGCCGGGGCGGTCGCTCGGCCCACTCCGGCGGCCGGTCCGACCCGTGGATCCCGACGATCCCCGCCACACACCCCCCGCACAGGGGGATCAGTAGCACCTCGTCCTCGGCGGCGAGCAGTTCCGTCAGCTCCCACCGCAGCCGCTCGGCCTCCCGGGCCGTCAGCCAGCACCGGAACACCGAGTACTGGACCCGGCTCCCGTACCCCTCCATGTGCCTCGCGCACCGCCGCAGCCGGCGGTCGTCCCGCACGTCGTAGCTGACCAGCCACCACCGGGCGTCCGACACGGCGGCCCCCCGTCAGCGGAGCCGGGACCGGGCGAACAGGCCCGGCTCCCCGGTCCACTCCTTCTCCAGCAGCCGGGCCTCCAGCTCCACCGACCGGGCGTAGCTCAGCGAGTAGTTCAGGACCGGGTGCTTCCACGCCTCCCGGAGCCGGTCCTCGAACAGCCCGACCGCCTTCCGCCGCCCGGCGTCGGACAGCCACACCTTCGCCCGGGTCGGGACGAAGTCGGCGTCCGGGTCCCACTGCCCGCGGTTCAGGGACCCGACCAGTGGCACGTCCCACAGGGTCACCCGGAACAGCTCCATCAGGTCCAGGACCAGCGGGTAGGCCGCGCTCCGGGGGGTGTGGAAGAACCCCAGGGCCGGCTCCAGCCCGCTCGCCAGCACCGCCCGCATCACCACCGTGTGCAGCAGCCCGTACCCGTAGCCGAGCAGGGCGTTGAACCGGTCGAGCGGCGGGCGGCGGGACCGGGCGGCGGACCGCAAGGCGTCGGGCACCTGCGGGCCGAGCAGGGTCCGCAGGGCGGCGAAGTAGTGGGCCGCGGCCATCCCCTCCAGCCCGCGGACCGCGTCCCGGTCGGCCGCCCCCGGGATCCGGCCGAGGAGCGGTCGGATCCCGCCCAGCGGCTCCCGGATCTCCGCCCGGGCCTCGGCGTCCCCGCGGCTGGCCCGCAGCAGGTACCGGTACTGCCCCTCGACCTTGGCCGTGGCGAGCTGCCGGGCCAGCCGCAGGCAGACGGCCTCGTCGGCCAGGGCCCGGTACTGGCGGACCCGCCGCTGCACCTGCCCGGCGGTCGGGACCAGGCTGGCGGTGTGGTGCCCGGACACGGTCAGCCAGTGGACCCCGACCCCGTGCTCGACGCACTTCCGGATCGCCTGGGTGCTGACCTGGTTGAACCCGTGGACGAGCAGGGCCTCGACCCCGCGCATCGGGTGCTTCCGCTCCGGCTCGTCCCTGGGCTTGACGACCAGCGCGTCCCCGCTCACCCCGACCGCGGTGCCCTGGGTGACGACGTGTAGGGTGACCCCGTCCCGGTCGGGCGGGAACAGCCGGACCGGGTCCCGCTCCGGGTCCCGGTCGTGGCGGACCTCCTCCGGCAGGCAGACCGGGGCGAGGGAGCACTTCTCGCACAGCCGCGGGTTGTCGGCGACCGGCGGGCGGTCGGTCGTCTCCCGGAGCCGGCGGGCGTCGGCGAGGGCCGCTCGCCGGTCCTCCCGGGCCCGGCCGTCGACCGGCACCCGGACGGTGACGTTGGCCGCGTGGTAGCGGACCCGGCCCTCGGGGACGGGTCGGCCGAACGCCTCCTCGATCAGGACGGCGTAGGCGACGACCTGGAGGCGGTCGGACGGCCACGGCGCCGGGGCGTTGTCGGGGCCGCGGGCCGGCCTGCCGCGCTTGTGCTCGTAGGGCAGGTGGGACCCGTCCCGGCGGCGGAGGCAGTCGACCTTGCCGACCAGCCCGAGGGCGTCGCTCGCCAGCTCGACCGACACCGCCTCCCCGTCCTCGTCGGCGGCGAGGGCGGCGTGGAGGTGGCGGCCGGCGAACACCCGGGCGTCGGCCACCCGGATCTCCTCGACCTCTTCCAGGTAGAACAGCCGTGGGCAGTAGGCGAGGGCGTGCAGGGCCATCACCCGCACCGGCGGGGCGTGCGAGTCCAGAACCGGAAGAGGGATCACGGTCGCGACTCCGGGGATAAGGGCGGTAGGTCCACCCAGGCCGACGACGGAACCTGGTCGGAAGCAGTTCCCAACGGAGCGAACAAGTGCGACACGGTCCGTGACAGATCCGCCCGGTCGATCCAGACGGTGAGGCGAGTCGTCCGCGGGCGGATCGCGGCGTTCGGATCGACCTTCTCGTACCAGTGGGCCGGGTGCGGGATGTCGAGAGGGACGATCCGGTCCGGGAGGAAGGCGTTGTCGCCGAGGAACGGCAGCCCGTACCGGCGGCCGGTCAGCTCCCCCGCCAGCCCGCGCCGCACGTCGGCTTCGAGGGTCGGGTTGTCATCGACGGCGATAACCGCCCGCAGGCCGACGAGCAGCTCACGGCGGACCGGCGAGATGTTGTACTTGTTCCCGAAAGTGGTCGCCGCACGCTCCCCGCCGGACGCGCCGACCGGGTAGTTGTGGAGCTGCTGGAAGACGGTCGCGACCCGGGGGTACCGCTCCCCCTCCGACACGGCGGCCAACCGCCCGCCCTGGCAACGGACGGCCGCCGCCCCGAGGGCGACCCGCACCCGCGGCAGGCCCCCGCGGGTCAGCGTGGCCGGCACCCCGCCCGGGTGCCCGTCGTCCTCCTCCCGCAGGCGGGTTTCGACGCCCGCCAGGTTGAGCAGCAGCCCGTAGGCCGCCGACGGGGGTCAGGAACGTGGCTGTCGGCCGGTACCAGCCGGCGGTGAACGTCCGGCAGGCGGCGAACGGGGCCTCGACGTACAGGGCCAGCATCACTTCCCCCCGAGGAACCGGTCGGCGGCGGCGGCCAGCAGCCGCCGCGGGTCGCGGTCCAGGGTGACGCCGGCCTCCTTCAGGTCCGCCGCCTGCTGGTCGGAGAGGTCCTTGACGAGCTTGCCGCCGATGAAGAACTCGGCCCCCGGGTAGTCCGGCTGCGGCTGTTGGAGGACACCGTCGACCACCTCGGGGAACAGGTGGAACTCCTCCCCGTCCGGCTTGCGGACGGTCCGGAACCCGTACGTCTGGTACCCGGCCACGAGCTGCGGGGTGAGGCGGACGACGATGCTGGCCGGGGCCATCTCGAAGTAACTCCGGGCGTGGTTCCCGGCCACGTCGGCCAGTTCCCCGACCGCGTTCAGCAGCGCCCGCACCCAATCGGGCTTCGGCTTGCAGTCCTCGTCATTCAGGGCGAACGGGTACTGGAACGCGGTGTGGGCCGTCTCTCGGTGCAGCAGGGCCGAGGTCTCGGCGTTCTTGTACGCGCTGTCCTTGGCCGACAGCGGGGACTGGGTGATCCCGGCCGCGGACTGCCCGGTCGCGTTCTTCCGGCACCGGTCCGCCCTCCCGCTCCCGGAGCCGGCGAAGAACGGGTCCCTGGAGCCGTTCCGGGACCTGCTCGGGGCCCGGGACGCCCACTGGGTCCTGGCCGTCGGGTTCCTGACGGCGGCCCTGCGGCCGGACGTGGAGCCGTTCCTCCTCTCCCTGACCGGCCCGCCCGGGGGAAAGAAGTCGTCCTGGACCCGCCTCCTGGCCCGCCTCCTGGACCCCCACCACCCCCAGGCCATCCAACTCCCGTACGACCGGAAGGACGCCCTCCTGGACGCCCGCGGGCGGTGGGTGGTGGGGTACGACGAGGTGGACGAGGTGACCCGGGACAAGCCCCGGCTCCTGGCCGTGCTGGCGACCGGGGCCGGGACCGCGGCCCGGCAGCTGTGGACCGACGGGGAGACGTTCACGTTCGAGCTGACCCGCCCGGTGGTGATCAACGGGCACGGGGACCTGACGGCCGAGCCGCGGGTCCTGGACCGGGCCCTCCCGGTCGTCCTGCCGCGGGTCGGGTTCGAGCGGGACGAGGGACTGACCAAGGCCGAGGTCGACGCCCGGTTCGCGGAGATCCACGCCGGGGCTCTCGGGGCCCTGTGCGACCTGGCGGTCAAGGCCCTGGCCCGCCAGGGCCGGGCGATCCCGCCCGGGGAGGGGGTGCGGATGCTCGGGGCGGCCGAGTGGGCCGAGAAGATCCTCCAGGCGGCCGGGTTCGAGCCCGGGACATTCGTCCGGACCCTGCGGGCCGCCCAGGCCGCGGCGGGGGCGGAGACGGCCGCCGGGTGGCCGGCCCTGCCGGCCCTGGAGGCGGTCGCCCGGGACGGGTTTGAGGGGACCCCGACCGCGGTGCTCCAGCGGCTCACGGCCGCGGCCGGGGCGGTCGCCAAGGTACCCGGGTTCCCGACGGCCCCGCAGCAGCTGACCCGGCAACTGAACCAGCACGCGGCCGCGATCGCGGCTCTCGGGATCCAGGTGATCCAGGGGAGGCGGGAGCGCGGGGCGGTACACGGTCCGGATGGCCGCCCCCGCCGCCCCCGCCCCGGCGGCCCCGGGACTGTCCGAGGCGGACGGCGTGCGGCTGGCGGCCGACTACGCGAAGGTCCGGGTCGCCCTGCCCGACCGGCTGTGGGTGGCGGTCACGGCGGACGGCGCCTACCTGCTCGGGGCGGACGCCGAGCGGGCGGCCGCCCTCGGGCGGGCGCCCGGGCCGGGGCCGACCCTGGCGGTCACGGACGCGGAAGGACAGCGGTTCCTCGATGAGTCCGGGTACGCGGATGTCCAGTACCTGACGGCCTGACCGCCGGTCGGGTAAGGGGGCCCGGGTTGGACCGGGGCGACCCGCCCCGGGGCCTCGAACCGGGGCCGTGCCCGCCGCGGGCACGGCCCCTTCCTTCGACGGGGGGTGTGGATGCTGAGAGCGCACGAGTCGGGAGAGGGGAACGGCCCGGGTCGACATCGCGGGGCGCGACCCGGGGGCTAATCCACGCGGGACGAGGGCCGGTGCGAGGAGTGGAGACCGACGCCGGTGCCCGGCCTCCAGGTCAGCAACCTCGGCCGGGTCCGCTCGGCCCGGGGGCCGAATGGCCGACCCCTACCCGCGGGCGAGTGGCGGGTCTGCCGTCCCTCCCGCCACGCGAAGGGATACCGATGCGTGTCCGCCGGGAGCTGCCGGACGGAGCTGATCCACCGGCTCGTCCTGGGGGCGTTCGCCGACCCCTGCCCGCCCGGCCTCCAGGCCCGGCACCGCGACGGCGACCGGGGGAACAACCGGGCCGACAACCTGGCCTGGGGGACCCCGCGGGAGAACGCCGCCGACACTGCCCGGCACGGCCGCGTCCGGGGCCAGCGGCTGACCGCCGGCCGGGCGTCCGAGCTACGGGGCCGACTGGCCGACGGCGACCACCCCCGCGACCTGGCCGCGGAGTTCGGGGTGGCCGAGAAGACGGTCCGGAACATCGCGGCCGGTGGCGCGTGGGCCTGGCTGACTTGCGCGTGACCGCTCCCGGCCCGGGTTCCTTTTCGGGTTCCTTTTCGGGTGCCTTTTCGCCTTCCGGACGCACGCCCGTGCGGGTAACGTAAAACTGCCGTGGCGGCCTTCGACGTCGTGCCCCGCGGCGGAAAACCAAACGGGTCGTGGAGGCGGAATCGCCTTGAAACCCCGCCGCCGGCCGCGATAATTCCGGGGTCGG
>PNKH01000137.1 GCA_013822345.1 Isosphaera sp. | reverse complement strand
ACGCGGTTCGCCATGACCCGTGCGGTGAGCGGGTTCTTCGGGCCGGCGATCCAGTCGGCCAGAGCCTTGCGGCGGCCGCCGACCGTGTCGGGGATGTCGGCCTCGCCGGCGGCACTGAGGAGGCCCGGACCGACCGGCTCCTTCGGGCTGAACGGGTCGCCACCGGCCAGGATGTGGCACGCCTCCAGTTCGCCCGCGTCCCGGTCCTTCGGCACCCGGAACGGGGCGTAGATCGCCTTCAGCGGCGGGGTGCGGCCGGTGTACACGGACAGGGCGACCGGCTCGTACCGGTCGTACTCCCACTTCAGCCGCTCCAGCCCCTTGCGGGCGAACCGCTCCAGCCCCAGGTCGGCCGACGGGAGCAACTCGTGCCGCGGGGGCTTCTGCCCCTTCTTGTCGGGGTTGGCCGCCTCCCACTTCGCCCGCGCGGTCGCCTCCGCCTTCTGGATGCGGGCGAGTTCGGCCTCCAGCGCCGCCTTGCGGGCGTCGAGGTACTTCCGCTCCTCGAACCCGGCGGTGTTCTCGGCCTTCAGGTTAGCAGCCGCCCGGTCGGCGACCTGCGTCGTGGCGAACGCCGCCTGGATGCGGTAATAGTCGCGGGTCGGCACCGGGTCGAACTTGTGGTCGTGGCAACGGGCGCACTGGAGCATGTGCCCGAGGAACACCTGTCCGACGGCGTCCGTCATGTCGTCCAGGAACCGCTGCCGGGCGACCTTCGGCACCTCCATCGCGGTCAGCTCCCACGCCCCCATCCGCAGAAACCCGACGGCCACCAGCTTCTCCGGGTCGGCCTCGTCGATCTCGTCGCCGGCGATCTGCTCGCGGACGAACCGGTCGTACGGCTTGTCGGCGTTGAAGCTCCGCACGACGTAGTCCCGATACCGCCACGCCCCGCCGCGGTCGTAGTCGTTGGCGAACCCGCTGCTGTCGGCGTACCGAGTGAGGTCGAGCCAGTGCCGGGCCATCTGTTCGCCGTAGTGCGGGGACGCCATCAGTCGGTCGATGACCGTGGCGAAAGCGGCCGCGTCCGGTGCCAGGTCGTTCACGAACGCGTCGATCTCTTGGGGCGTGGGCGGCAGGCCGGTGAGGTCGAACGTGACCCGACGGAGGAGCGTCCGGCGGTCGGCCGGCGGGGCCGCGGTCAGCCCGAGCGACGCGAGCTTCGCACCGATGAATGCGTCGCTCGGGTTCGCCGCGCCGGCCGGCACGGCAGGCCTCGTCGTCGGCCGGTACGCCCACAAATCCTCGGCCTTGTAGGTGCGGGTCGTCCAGTCCGCGGACAGGCCGCCGGACGTCTTTACAGTGACGCCCGCCGGCTTTGCGGCCTTCACGATCTCGGCGATCCGCTTCTCGTCCGGCCACGGGGCACCGCCCGCGACCCAGTCCCGGACGGCCGCCACCTCGGCGTTGGAGAGCTTGTCGTTCTCCTTCGGCGGCATGGCGGAGGTGTCGGCGTCCGTGCGGGTGACCGCCTTGTACAGCGGGCTGTCGACCGGCTTGCCGACGACCACCGCGGGGCCGCCGTCGCCGCCCTTCAGGAGTCCGGAGCGGGTGGTGAGGTCGAGGCCGCCCTTCACCTTCTTCGGGTCCTCGCCGTGGCAGGCGAAGCACTTCGCCTTCAGTACCGGCAGAACCCGTAGGGCGAAGGTCGCCTCGGCGTCGGGTAGCGGGTCGGCAGCGGCCGCCGGGGTGCCGGCGGCGAGCACGGCCGCGATCACGATCAGTCGTCGCACGGGATCGTCCTCCGGTCGGCGGCGGGGCCGGTCAGTACTTCAATTCGCGCAGGAGGGCGGCGTGGCGGGCCACCTCTTTCGCGCAGGCCGGGTCGTCGGCCTCGTTCCGCACTTCATCTGGCTGGGTGGCGGTGTACCGGTAGAACTCGCGGGCCAGCACCGGGGTGTCCAGCCCCACCCCTTGTGCCACTCGACGTACCGGGCGTCCGCGGTCCGGACCGCGTACCCGATGACCGCCCCGCGGTTGAACACGTGGTACGCCCGGTCCTTCCCGGGTGCCGTCGGGTCCTTCAGGAGCGGGAGAAAGCTCGTCCCGTCGCACACCGGCAGGGGCTTCAGACCGGCGGCGTCGAGGAGGGTGGGGAAGACGTCGACCGTCTCCACGAATCGGTCGCACACCGTGCCGGGCTTCACCCCCGGCCCCCGGACAACGAGCGGGGACCGGGCAGCCCGCTCGAAGTTGCTGTGCTTCTGCCACTGGGCGAGGTCGCCGAGGAACCACCCGTGGTCGCCCCAGAGAACCACGAGGGTATTGCGGTCGAGGTTCAGCACCTTCAGTTCGGCGAGCACCCGTCCGACCTGGGCGTCGGTGTAGCTGGTGCAAGCGGCGTACCCGTGCATCAGCCGGCGGGCGGTGGCCTCGCCGTACTCGGCCTTGGGTCCGCCGCCCTCCTTGACGTCGGAGTACGCCGGGATGCCGTAGTTGCGGGCGAGGGCGGGAGCCCCCTCCGGGAACCGCGGCTGCGGGGCGAGCGGGAGCTTGGCCGGGTCGTACAGGTCCCAGTACTTTTTCGGGGCGCAGAACGGCAGGTGTGGCTTGAGGAAGCCGACGGCCAGCAGGAACGGCTTGCCGTCCTTCTTGGCCGCCCGCAGTTTGGCGACCGCGGCGACCGCGATCTTGCCGTCCCGGTACGCGTCGTCGCCCACGTCGGCCGCCTCCGCCACCGGCCCCGGCCGGGCGTCCTTCTCCGCGCCGCCCGCCCCGGCGTTCTCCGGCAGCACGTAGTCCGGGCCCCGGACTACATCCGCGTCGTCGAACCGGTCGGCGTTCTTGCCGTCGGGGCTATGCCAGACCTTGCCCAGGGAAACGGTCCGGTAGCCCTGCTCGCTGAACCACCGGCCGACGCCCCGGGCGCCGGGCGTGTCCTGCCAGACCAGCGGGCCGTACACCTGGTGCGTCCGCTCACTCCGCAGGCCGGTGAGCAGGGCGGCCCGGGACGGGATGCAGACGGCGAACTGGACGTAGTGCCGGTCGAACCGCATCCCCTCGGCGGCGATCCGGTCGATGTTCGGTGTCTTCATCCACGCCTCGCCGTAGCACCCGAGCTGCGGGCGGAGGTCGTCCACCGCAACGAACAGGATGTTCGGCGGCGCGGCCGCGGCCGGCGGCGGGTGACCAACAGCCAGTCCGATCAGGACTGCGAGGCGGGCGGTGCGGGTCATGGCGTACTCCCGTCGGGCCACGGAACGGCCTTCCCGGTCGCGGCGAAGACGGGCATCGGGGCGTTCCGGGACCGGAGGTAGTCGGTCAGCGTGGCCGCGAGGCGCTTTCGGGTGTCCGGCTCGCGATCGGCGAGGGGGTAGATGAGCTTCCAGTTCCCATCTCGGATCGCGCTGCACGGCCCCAGCCCCGGCCCCTTGCCGCTAAGCGGCCCCCAGGAGTTGGGGAAGTGCCAGATGAGCGGGCAGTTGAACGCCTTCGGGGGCTCCCCCTTCAGGAGCGGGACGAGCGACTGGCCGTTGAACTTCGCGGCCGCGTCGGCCGGGGCGCGGGGGCCGGCCGCCTCCAGGAGCGTCGGCAGCCAGTCCTGCACGTGGATCGGATTCGCCTGCGCCGCGAAGTCGTGAAGCCCGGAGTAGCTGCCGATGCCCACCGCGTCGCGGCCGCCGATGCGGACGTCGAAGCCGAACGCCTTGGGGTCGGCGCCCGGGGTGCCGGCCGCCCCGAAGTGCCCCTTCCCGAAGTGCATCGTGCGGTAGCCCGCGGCGTTGAACAGGGCCGGTAAGGTAGCGGCGGTGACCGAGTGCGGCATGCCGGGTTCGGGCTGGAGCCCGTTGAAGGCCCACACCAGCATCCGCAGCGTCGGGTGCGGGAGGTCGGACGGCGGCTTGTCCCCGCCCAGGTACGTCCACTGGGTGACCCCGTGCCGGGCCTCGTTCTGGCCGGTCATCAGGGTGACCCGCGTCGGCGAGCAGACGGCGCAGGAATACGCTTGGGGGAACGTCATCCCCTCGCGGGCAAGCCATTCCAGGGCCGGCGTGCGGAACACCTTGTTCTGCGGGCCGGGCTCGGGCGTGAACGGGACGGAACTGTCCTGCCAGCCCATGTCGTCGGCGAGTACGAACAGCACGTTCGGCGGCTTCGCTACCGCCGGCGAGGCCGGGACCCAGAGGGTGGCCGCGACGACCAGCGTTCTCATTTGCCCCCCCTGTACTTCCGCTTGTAGTCGTCCGCGAGCTTCTCCATCCGGGCCAGTTCGGCGGCGTACCCGGGGTCGGCGGCCAGGTCCTTCCACTCGCGCGGGTCGGACTCGACGTCGAACAGTTCCTTCCGGCCGTCGGGGTGCTGGAGGTAGCGCCAGCGCCCCGCGGTGACGCCCAGGCCGGTCGGCTTGCCGCCCGTGGCGATGACCGTGTAGGCCGGGTGGTCCCAGGGGGAGTCGGGCTTGGCCAGTAGCGGGGCGATGCTGCGGCCTTCCGCCCCCGCCGGGGCAGGCAGTCCGCACAGGTCCGCCAGGGTCGGGTACAGGTCGAGGAATTCGACGACCCGCTGGCTGCCGACCCCCTTCGCCTTGCCCGGTGCGGCGACGAGCATGGCGGTACTCGCCGACTCGTCGTACAGGACGTTCTTGCCCCACCACCCGCCCCGCGAACCGAGCAGGTACCCGTGGTCGCTGATGAAGACGACGACGGTGCTATCCCAAAGCTTATGTTGGTCCAGGGCGTCGAAGACCTTGCCGAGTTGCTCGTCCATGAAGCTCACGCACGCCAGGTAGCCGCGGAGCGCCTCGCGGTGATCCTCATCGGGGACGGGCTTGTTGATGCCGGGGATCGCCGGCCCGCCCCGGGGCGGCAGGGGCATCGCCTCCGCCGGATACCTGTCGAAGTACTCCCGCGGGGCGAGGTGCGGCAGGTGGGGCCGGCGGAAGCCGAGCGCGAGGAAGAACGGCTCGCCCCTGGCGTTGCGGGCCGCCCCGTCCTTCAAGAGTTCGGCGGCCCGCGCCGCGTTGCGCACGTCGATCAGCCGGTCCGCCCCGCCCGAAAGGGCGTACGACTGCGCCCCCTCGCCGCCCCCGAACGGCTTCGCCTTCGCCGCGGGGGAGAAGCCGTGCTCGGCCACGATCAGCTTGCGGAGGTCAAGCCGGTCCGGCTCGGCCGGCTGGTAGATCAGTTTGCCGTCCGGGGTCCCCTCCTCGGAGAGGTCCCAGCATTCCGGGACCTCGCGGCCGATGTGGAAGACCTTGCCCAGGCGCACCGTGCGGTAGCCGTTCTTCCTGAAGTGTTCCGGAAGGAAGACCACGTCTCGCAGCGGCGGCGTGCGCGACGGGCCTTCGTTGCCGTACATGCCCGTGCGCTCGGGCCGGCGGCCGCTGAGGAACGAGACGCGGGACGGACTGCACACCGGGTACTGGCAGTAGGCCCGGTCGAACCGGACCGCCCGCGCCGCCAGTCGCTCGACGTTCGGTGCCCGCACCTGCCTGTCGCCGAAGCACGGGAGCCGCTTGTTCATGTCGTCGGCGATGACGAACAGCACGTTCGGCGGCCTGCTCGCGGGCCCCGGCGGCGAGGCCGGCCGCGGCCGCGGGGCCTTGAGGCTGGCGAGCAGGTAATCGGTGGCGGACTTGAAGTCCCCGTCCGGTTTGCCGGGGTACGTCAAGGTCATCTCGACGCCGAGCGGGGCGAGCTTCTCGCGGAGCATCAGCCCGTACAGGGCGGAGTGCGTCGGGTCGGCCGGCCGGTCCCCCTTCTTCACCTCGGCCGTGTCGGAGTAGCTCAGCCACAGCGGCGGGTCGTCCTTGCTGGCGTGTTCGATCGGCGAGTACTCGCGGACGTGCTTCAGCACCACTTCGCGGCCGTCGAGGAACTTCTGGTACTCGGCCGCCTTGTCCTTCCCGTCCGTGCGGAAGCCGAACGCGTGGCCGCCGTAGACGGCGCTCGGCATCCACTCGCGGACCTGCTTCGGGTCGAGGGACGTCTGCGCCCCGACGACGGCCGCGCACCACAGCCGGGTGCTCTCGCGGGCGACCGTGTCGGCGGATTCCGGGTCGGCCATGTCGTCGTGCAGCGCCAGCCAGAGCGACGAGCCCGCCCCGGCCGACCCGCCGCACGCCCCGACTCGTTCTTTGTCGAGGTTCCAGTCCTTGGCCTTCGAGCGGACGAACTGCAGCGCCCAGGCGGCGTCCTCCAGCGGCCACTTCACCGGCGGGTCGACGCCGGCCGCCTTCGCCTGGTGGACGTACCGGTAGTTGATCGCCACGACCGACACGCCGTTGTCGAGCAACCGCTGCGTGTCGAGCAGCTTGGAGACGTTGTCTTTGCTCCCCGCCCCCCACCCGCCGCCGTGGATGAAGAACGCCACCGGCGTCGGGGCGTCCGCCTTCGCCCGGTAGAAGTCGAGCACCTGCCGCTCGTGCTTACCGTACCGGACGTTCGCCTCGGTCGGGATCGGTTGCGCGAACGCTGCCGCCGGGGCCAGCAGCACGCCGGCCGCAACCAACAGCGTTGTGGAAAGGGTACGCATGACGGACTCCGGAGCCGTTCGGGTCAGTTCCCGGCGATTCCGCACGGGCCGGGTCAGCCGACCAGTTCCTTGACCACCCGGCCGTGGACGTCCGTCAGCCGGAAGTCGCGCCCCTGGTAGCGGTAGGTCAGTTTCGTGTGGTCGAGGCCGAGTTGGTGGAGGAGCGTTGCCTGCAGGTCGTGGACGTGGACCGGATCCTTCACCACCCGGCAGCCGAACTCGTCCGTCTCCCCGTACGTCAGGCCGGGCTTGAACCCGCCGCCGGCCACCCAGACGGTGAACGCGTCCTTGTGGTGGTCGCGGCCGCGGGCGTTCGCCATCCCGTCCGGGGACACGTCCTGGACCATCGGCGTCCGCCCGAACTCGCCGGCCCAGACCACGACCGTGTCGTCCAAGAGGCCGCGCTGCCTCAGGTCGCGGACGAGCGCGGCGCACGGGCGGTCCATCTGCTTGCACAGTTTCGGCATCGCGTCGTAGATGCCCTGGTGGTGGTCCCACCCGCCGAGGAACACCTGGACGAACCGCACCCCCCGCTCCACCAGCCGGCGGGCCAGCAGGCAGTTGTTCGCGAAGCTCGGCTTCGCCGGGTCCGCCCCGTACATCTCCAGCGTCTTCCTCGACTCCCTCGAGACGTCCATCAGGTCGGGCACACTCGTTTGCATGCGGAAGGCCAGTTCGTACTGCCCGATCCGGGTGGCGATCTCCGGGTCGCCGACATCCGCGAGGTGTGTGCGGTTCAGCCTCGCGATCGCGTCGATGGTGTCGGCCCGCTGGGTGCGGGTCACGCCCCGGCCGTCGCCGAGATTCGGGACGGCGTCCCCGGTGGCACTGAACGGTACCCCCTGGTGCTGGGTCGGCAGGAACCCGCTCGACCACAGCCCGGTGCCGGCGTTACTCGGCTTGCCGCTGCTCGCCAGCACCACGAACCCAGGCAGGTCGGCGTTCTCCGTGCCTAATCCGTACGTCAGCCACGCCCCCATCCCCGGCCGGCCGACCCGACGGAAGCCGGTGTTCAGCAAGAGCTGGGCGTTCGCGTGGTTGAACTCGTCGGTGGTCGTCCCGCGGATCATGGTCAGCTCGTCCGCCACCCCGGCCAGGTGCGGGACGCTGTCGGAGAAGTCCATCCCGCACCGGCCGTGCTTGGCGAACCGGTACGGCGAGCCCAGGAGCGATTCGCGGCCGGTGATGAACCCGAACTCGATACCCTTGACGAACTCCGCGGGGATGGGCTTCCCGTCGTACTTGTTCAGCGCCGGCTTGGGGTCGAACAGGTCCACCTGCGACGGCCCGCCGGACATGTGCAGGAAGATGACCCGCTTCGCACGGGCGGGGTGGTGCGTCTTCGGCGATCCCGCGGCCCGCGACTCGCCGGCGAGCAGGCTGCCGAGCGCGATGCCGCCGAGGCCGAACGCCCCGCGGCGGAATAGCTCGCGTCGTGACGGGGTGAGGTGCGGATCCACGCGGTCACTCCTTGGTAAGCGTCTCGTCGAGATTCAGCGCCACGGTCGCCACCAGCCGCCAGACGGTTACCTCGTCCGCCCCGTCGCGGACCGTCTTGTCGAACAGGGTGTGGAGGGTGGTCAACTCGTCCGCCGTCGGCCGCCGGGCGGTGCAGAGCCGGAACAGCCGTGTCGCTCGCGCCGCGAAGGCCGCTTCCGGGAGTTCCCGCGTAACTCGGGCGGCGAGTGCGGCGGCCGCCTCGGCGAACGCCGGTTCGTTGAGCACAGCCAGCGCCTGCAGCGGGGTATTGGTTCGCGGCCGGCGGGCGGCGCAGGCGAACCGGTCCGGGGCGTCGAAGGCGGCGAACGTGGCGTACGGGTCGCCCCGCTGTTGCCGGACATACACCCCGCGCCGCCAAGTGAACTCGGCCTTCGCGGCCTTCGCCGCCGCCGGGGTGGGATACGCAGGTCGGCCGCCGAGTTCGTGCTTCAGCAGCCCGGCGGCGGCGAGGGCGTTGTCGCGGAGCAACTCGGCGTCGAGGCGGAACCGCGGCCCCCGGGATAGCAAGCGGTTGTCCGGATCCTTCGCCCGGTGCGCGGCCGTGACCCGCGAACTCTGCTGGTACGTCTCGCTCAGGACGATGTGCTTGAGGACCCGCTTCATCCGCCAGCCGCCGTCCATGAACTCGACCGCGAGCCAGTCGAGCAGTTCGGGGTGCGACGGGTATTCGCCCTGCAGCCCGAAGTCCTCCGTGGTGGTCACCAGCCCGGTACCGAACAGCTCGGCCCACCAGCGGTTGACCGTCACCCGTGCGGTCAGCGGGTTGTCGCGACTCGTCAACCACTGTGCAAGCCCGAGGCGGTTCGCGGGTGCGTCCTTCGGGAGCGGGTGGAGTGCCGCGGGCGTGCCCGGGGGCACCGGCTCACCGGGGGTCCGGACGTTGCCGCGAAGGAACACACGGGTGGCCGGGGCGACCTTCGCCTCCTCCAGCACCAGCGCCCGCGGCGGGCGGACGCGGGTCAACTCCCTGCCGAGTTGCCGGATGCGGGCGACGTGCGCGGCGACCTCCTTCGGCCCGGTGCCGCGGAACTCTTCGGTGAGGTAGTAATAGACCCGCTCCGCGGTGCGGAACTCGGCGGGGCCGGTGGCGATCCGGCGGAAGGTCGCGGGCGCGGTGTCGAGATCGATCCCGACCTTCAGCATCGCGGCGACCTCGCGGTCCATCGCGGCCGTTAGCTCGCGGACGCGGGCCGCGGTCGCCGCATCGGCCGGCAGTTCGAGCACGCCGCCGGTGATGAAGTAGTGACTACCCGGTTCCTTCGTCAGCTCGGGGACTGTGCCGTCGAAGTAGGCGTACAGCCGGTAGTAGTCCGTGTGCGAAATCGGGTCGAACTTGTGGGCGTGGCACTGGGCGCACTCCAGCGATGCGGCCAGCCAGGTGGTGCCGACCGTGTTCACCCGGTCCCACACTAACTGGGCGCGGAGTTCCTCGGCGTTCTGGTCGGCCCCGAGGGTCACGGTGGCGCAGCGGTGGAACCCGGTGGCGATCTTCTGGTCGAGGGTCGCGCTCGGTAGGAGGTCGCCGGCGATCTGCTCGGTCGTGAACCGGTCGAACGGCAGGTCGGCGTTGAACGCGCGGATGACGTAGTCGCGGAAGAGCCACAGCGGCATGTCGTCGTCGTGCTGGTAGCCGGCGCTGTCCCCGTACCGGGCGAGGTCGAGCCAGTGCCGCGCCCACTTCTCGCCGAACCGCGGCGACGCGAGCAACCGATCGGCCAGCGCCTCGGCGGCCGCGCGGTTGTCCTTCGCCGCGTCCGTCACGAATGCGTCCACGTCCTCCGGCGACGGCGGCAGCCCGATCAGGTCGAGGTGCAGCCGGCGGCACAGCGTTTCGGCCGCTGCGGGCGGGGACGGCTCCAGCCCGGCCCGCGTCAGCCGCTCGCGAACGAAGTGGTCGATCGGGTTCACGCCCGCCGGCACCGCGGGACGGACGGGTTTCACATACGCCCAGTGCGGGTCGTACCGCGCCCCGGCCGCGACCCACGCCCGGAGCGTTGCCCGCTCGGCGGCCGTGAGCGGCTTCGCCTTCCCGCCCGGAGGCATCCGCTCGCCCGCGTCGTGCGAGTCGATCCGGCGGAGGAACTCGCTCTTGTCCGGCTTGCCGGGGGACAGCACGTCGAGCGCGTCGTCGCGGCGGTCGAGCCGCCGCCCGGCCTTGGCGGTGCCGGGGCCGTGGCACTTGAAGCACCGGTCGGACAGCAGCGGCCGGACCTCGCGGGCGAAGTCCGGGGCGGCCGGCGGCTGACCGGGGAGCAGCGCGATCGCCAGGAGGAAGGGGTTCATAGTTCCGTGACCGTAATGTTCCGCCAGCGGCAGACGGCGTCCGGGGCCCAGCGGTTGCGGCCCAGCTTGCCGTTGTCGTGGACCTCGAACGCGATGTGCCCCTTCCGACCGATCCGCTTCAGCACGGCCTTCGGGTCGTAGCCGGGCACGCGGTCGGCCAGTTTGGCGGTGTCGAGGCGCGCGATCCGGGTGCCGTTGACCCACGTCTCGATGACCGGCAGTTCGCCGACGCACCGGACGCGGAGCGTGTTCCACTCGTTCGGTTTCCACGCCCTCAGGAAGTCATCGATCGCCGCGGCGAAGTCGGGCTTGAAGAACTTCCCGTCCGGCTTCCCCTCGCGGAGCTTCGCCACCTTGAAGCCCCCCTGCTCGTCCCCGGTGACGACGAACGGGTACGCCCGGAACCCGCCGGTGCCGTTCCCGTACACCCCGCCAATCGCCCCGTCCGGGCGGTGGTCGAGCAGCACCTGGAACCCGACCGAGCCGAGGGCGTGGGCACGCACCATCACGCCGGTGTCGATGGGCCAGTCGGGGCGGGTCTCCAGCGTCAGGTCGAAGTCGCCGAACGTGTCGTCGCTGATCAGGTACGCCCCGAGTTGCGAATCCGGCACCTGCCCGCCGACGATCGCCCCGTCCTTCACCGCCCAGACCCCGGCGTTCTTCACCCGGTGGGCCTGGGCCGGGTTGTCGGCGTAGAACTTCTCCACCTCCGCGCAGAGCTTCTCCGGCGGCGTGTCCTCGAACTTCCCCGGCGGCACGAGCAGCCGCGGGGCCGCGCGCCAGCCCTTGAGCGTCTTGCCGTCGAACAGTGACCGCGGCTTCGGGTCGGCGGCCGCCCCGGGCCGGAGCGCGGCGGCTGTTGCCAGGGTGGAGACGAGGAAATCGCGGCGGGTATGGCTCATGGTGTGACAGAGTATCGCCGCCGGCCCGCCGGCCGCCATTACGCATTCGCGTAATGCGCCCCTACACCAGCTTCTCGCGGACCGCCTTGGCGACCGCCGCGGTGGCGGAGGTGACGTGCAGCTTCTCGTAGACGTGCCGCAGGTGCATATCGACCGTGTGGAAGGAGATCGCCAGCCGGCCGGCGATCTCCTTCTTCGCCAGCCCCTCGGCGAGTAGTTGCAGGATCTGCCACTCCCGCTCGGTCAGCCCGTAGTCCGGCCGCGAGGCCGGTCCGGCGGCGAAGAACCCGAGCACCCGGCGGGCGACCCGCGGGGTCATCGGCGACCCGCCCTCGGCCGCCAACCGGATCGCGGCGGTGACCTCGTCCAGCCGCGAGCCTTTCAACAGGAACCCGGATGCCCCCGCGGTGATCGCCTCCAGGATCTTGTCCTCGTCCTCGAACACGGTCAGCACGACGACGTCGCTGCCCGTGGCGGCGGTGCGGAACCGGCGGATGCCCTCGATCCCGCTCATCCCCGGCAGCCCGATGTCCATGAGCACCACCCGGGGCCGCACCGGGGCCGTCTCCAGCGCCACGAGCGCCGCCTCGCACGAGCCGAACGCCCCCGCGCACGCCATCCCGTCGCCCGCGTCAATCGCGGCCGCGACCGAACGGCGGAGTGCGCGGTTGTCCTCGACCACCCACACGGCGATCGGGGGAGGCGTCGGTTCGGCCGGGTCGGTCATCGCGGTCCTCACCCAATCGGGACGTTCAGTTCGACCCAGGTTCCGCGCCCCGGTGCGGCGTCGATCGTGAGTGTACCACCGAGGCGGGCGGCCCGGAGGGCCATGTTCGCCAGCCCGTTGCCGTCGGTCGGGGCCGCCGGGTCGAACCCCAATCCGCCGTCGGCCACGACGACCGCGAGTCGGCCGCCGGCGATCCGCACCGTCACCCGCACGGCCTCCGCCCCGGCGTGCCGGACCGCGTTCGCCAGCGCCTCCTTGAACACCAGGCCGACCTGGCGGGCGAACTCCACCGACACGGGCCGCCGGTCGAGCCCCCCGGTGCCTCGAACTGGTGATCGGTGCCGCGGAGGGCGGTCGCGGCGGTCTCCCGCAGCCGAGCGATCAGTTCTGGGAGCGTGACCGGGCCGGACTTTAGCAGCCACACGATGTCCCGCATCGCGTCCGTGGCGTCCCGTGCCGTCTGCCCGATCTCCTCAAGCCGGTCCCGGACGCCGGCCGGGTCGGTCACCCCGCCGGCCGCGAGTTGGGCGGCCAACGAGATGCCCGCGAGCTGGCTACCGACCTCGTCGTGCAGGTCGGACGCAATCCGCGCCCGGAGCGCCTCGACCTCCCGCCGGCGGGTCCGCCGCCCCCGCCACACGATCCCCCCGGCGACCAGCCCGGCTGCGCCGACCAACCCCGCGGTGATCCAGACCGCCCGCCCGGCGGCCACCCGGGCCGCGGCTTCCCGGGCGCGCTCGACCTCCGCGAGTTCGTCCACAACCTGCCGCCGCCGGTTCAGCCCGTCGAGCCATGCCGGCAGGTCGAGGATCCGGTGGCGGCCGTTGTACCCGTCCACCAAGTACTCGGGCCGCCACCGCGGGAACTGCGTGTTTGCGAACACGTCCGACGCCCGGACCGGCTTCCCGAGCGCGGCGTTCGCCCCGCCGGACCAGACCTGCAGCTCGGCCAGTCCGAAGCTGCTCAGCCCGCCGCGGTCTTGCAGCAGTGTGGCGGTGACCCGCACGACCCGGGCCGGCCGGCCGTCGCCCGGCAGGCTCACCACCTCGTCCCCCGGATTCGGGAAGTCGTCCCGCGCGGTCTCGAACAGCGGCCGCGGGGCGGCGAACGCCTCGCCCTCCGCCGCCTCGACCCGAAACCGCCGCGGGAACCCGAGACCGGGCGAATCGGCGAAGTCGGTCGGCCGTGACGGGAACAGCCGGACCTCGTCCACCGGCACCGCCCGGCCGAGGTCCACCTCGACCCACTTCTCGACGCCTGGGGTGCGGGAGTGGGCGGCGAGAAACCCGTTCGACGGGCTGGGATCCCGGCCGGCCGGCGGGCCGAGGAGGCTCCGCCCGTCCGTCAGGTACTGGGCGTCCCAGGTGGGCACCGCCCGGTTCCCCCGTGAGGTCCGCACTTTCGCGCCTAGCGCAACGTTCCGTGGGCCGGACAGAACGGTCACCTCCCCCAGCGCCACGATCCAGTCGTCCTGCCGCGGCCATGCCCTCGTGACGGTGACGCGGACGTATCGGCCCGACCGGCCGCCCGCGTCCGCCACAACCGGGAGTGGTCCGGGGTTGGGCAGATCCGTTGCGGTGAAGTCCCCGACGGCGGTGGCGTTCGTGAACTCCGGGTCGTCGGCCAGTTCGACGCGGAACCGCACCGGGAACCCGTACCCCGGCCCGCCGCGGGTCTCGGCCTCGCCGCTCGCGGGAACGAGGCCGATCCGATCGACGGGCCAGGTCCGGCCCAGATCGACGACGACCCAGGCGGGGGTGTCGGCCGACGGCAGCGGGGCCGAGTGCCAGCCGCGGTGCGGGCCGGTGTCGGCACCGGCCGGGACGGGCAGGGCGGCGAGTTCGGCGGTGAGCGCGCCCCGACCGGCGTCGAGCCGGCCAACCTCGCCGGCGAACACTGCCGTGAGTGGATCGGCAGCCCGGGCGGCGGTCGCCGACGCGACCCACGCCGCGATCAAAAGGGAGAGACGGACGCGGTTCATGTCAGTCGGCCGGCTTCTGGCGGGTCTCCAGGAACGGTCGCGCCCGGTCGTGCCGCGGGTTCGCCCCCGGAATCTCGGCGTTGACCGACTTGAGGAAGGTGTGCAGGTCATCGCGGAGGGCCTTCACCCGGTCCGGTGCCTTCGCCGCGAGGTCCGTCGCCTCGCCCGGGTCGGTCTTGAGGTCATAGAGCTCGAGGCGGTTGCCGGGGCGGTACCGGCCGGCGTCGTCGAACGAGTCCCCGAAGTGCTCGACCAACTTGTAGTGCCCGCGGCGGACGGCGGCCGCCGGGGTCGCCCCCCACCGCAGGTCGTACAGCGGGGCGTACCAGTACAGCGACCGCTCCGGTAGTGAGCCGCCCGACAGGAGCGGGGCGAGGCTGCGGCCGTCGAGCGGGTAGCCCTCCGGCGGCTTCGCCCCGGCCGCCTCGAAGAGCGTCGGCAGCCAGTCGGTCGCCTGAACCGGTGTGTCGCAGACGAGCCCGGCCTTCGCCGCCCGCGGCCAGCGGACGAGGCACGGCACCCGGATGCCGCCCTCGTACAACGTCCCCTTCTCGCCCCGCAGCGGGTCGTTCGGGTACTCCCGCAGCCCGACCGTCAGGCGGTCGAGCTTGCCGCCACCCTTCGTAAACGGGGCGGGGTCGTACTGCCGCCCCACGCCGCCGTTGTCGGACAGGAACACAACCAAGGTGTCGTCCCGCAACTTCCGCTTGTCGAGCGCCGCCAGCAACCGGCCGACCGACGAGTCGAGGTGTTCGATCGCGGCGAGGTAGGTGGCATTGAAGTGCCCAGCCTCGGGCGCGCCTTGGGCCCGGTACTTCTTCACCAGGCCGGTAGGGGCGGACACCTTCCCGTGTAGGGTGTGGTGGGTGAGGTAGAAGAACCACGGCCGCCCTTTGTTCGCGTCGATGAACTTCTCCGCCTCGTCGGTGTAGTGCTCGACGTGCTTGTCCCCCTCGTTCGGGCTAACAGGGCCGGGCGGGGCGACGTGGTCAAACCCGTAGTGCCTCCCGCCGTCGGCGGTGAGGCGTACGTAGTTCCCGTCGTCGTTGGCCGTCAGGTGCCACTTCCCCGCTATCCCGGTGGCGTACCCGGCCGCCTTCAGCCCCTTGGCGAGGGTGAAGGCGGCCCGCGGCAGGTGTTCGCGGTACGCCGGCTCGGCGACCGGGGCCCACGGGTATCCGTACCACGGGATGACGTGCCACATCCGGGTCCGGGCCGGGTGCTGGCCGGTGAGCAGCGCCGCCCGAGTCGGGGTGCACTGCGGGGTGACGTACGCCCGGGTGAACCGCACCCCGTCGGCCGCCAACCGGTCCAGGTGCGGGGTCGGCACCTTTGTCCCGCCGTAGCACCCGAGGCTCGGCCACCCCTGGTCGTCGGTCAGGACGAACAGGACGTTCGGCCGCGCGACCGGATCCGCGGCGGGGGCAGGGGCCGCGAAAGCCAACCCGATTAAGACGGCAACGAGAGTGCGGGTCACGGTCACTCCGGTGGGGCAGGGGCTTCGGATCATTCGACGGCCGGGTCACACCGGCTCCAACCCGGTGAGCGGTCCGCGGGCGTAAGCGAAGCCGTCGGCCTCGCCCCCAGCCGCCGGGCGACGCTCACGAGCAGGCCCGCGAACCCGTTTCAACCACGCCCGCCCCGTCAGGTTCCGAGGAAACAGCGCTGGTGACTAAC
>PNKH01000136.1 GCA_013822345.1 Isosphaera sp. | reverse complement strand
CGGCGCGGATTTTCCCCGCACGCGCCGCGGGGGGACCGGCCAGTCACTTCCATGAACCCGATCGCCGCCCTCGTCCGCTCCGCCGTCCCCGACGACCGGCCGGACGCCGACCTCCTCGCCGCGGCCGCCGGCGGCGACGACCGGGCGTTCGCCGAGTTGGTCCGCCGGCACGGCCCGCTCGTGTGGTCGGCGTGCCGCCGGCTGCTCCCCGACCGGGCGGACGCCGAGGACGCCTTCCAGGCCACCTTCCTGGTGCTCGCCCGCCGGGCCGCCCACCTCCGCGACCCGGCGGCGGTCGGCCCGTGGCTCCACGCGGTCGCCGTCCGCACCGCCCGGTGCGTCCGCCGCGGGAACGCCCGCCGGCTGGTCCGGCGGGAGCCGCTCCCCGACGACGTGCCGGCCGCCGGCCCGGACCCCGCCGCGCTCGCCGACCTGGACGCGGCCCTGCTCGCGCTGCCGCCGCGGCACCGGGCGGCGGTGGTGCTGTGCCACCTGCACGGGCTGTCCCGGCGGGAGGCGGCCGCCCGCCTCGGCTGCCCGGAGGGGACGCTGTCATCCCTCCTGTCCCGCGGGCTGGCCCGGCTCCGCCGGCGGCTCCGCGGGTTCGACCCCGCCGCCCTCGCCGTTCCCGTTCTCGCCGTCCCGTCCGGCCTCGCCGCCGGCGCCGCCCGCGGGGTAGCGTCACCGGCGGCCGCGCGCCTGGCCGAAGGAGTGCTCCGCATGTTCTGGGTGAAGAAGGCGACCGCCGCGGCCGCCGCGCTGGTCGCCGTGTTCGGCCTCGGGGTCGGGATCGGCCTCTCCGCCCACGCGCCGGCGGTTACGGCGGCCGCCGACGAGAAGCCGGCCGCGAAGCCCGCCCCGCCCCGACCGGCCGCCGACCCCGTCGCCGACGAACTGACGCTGACCGAGATCCGTCTCGAGATGGCCCGGGAGGCGCTCAAGGCGGTGGAGGGGAGGATGCTCAACCGCCCGCTCCGGGCGGACGGGTTTCACGACGGGGTGGTCGCGGAGGCGCTGCGGGAACAGGTCGCACGGCTGGAAGCCCGGTGCAAGGTCCTCCGCGAGCTGGCCGCCGGGAACCGCCCGGCCGCGGACGGGGACCGGAGCGCCCTGGACGTGGTGGTCGGCGGGAAGAAGGTCGGGACCGCGTGGCACGTGAAGGAGTACGACCGGGCCGGGAAGGTGGTCGGCGGGGCGGACGTCGACCCGCCGGCCCTGCTGACCCGCTACCTGGCCCGGGCGAAGGCCGACCCGGCGTGCCCCAAGACGCTCCGGATCATCGCCTGGGAGGACGCCCCGAACGACCGGATCAAGGCGGCGTACCGGGCGTGCCGGGAGGCCGGGTTCAAGGCCGCGGTGCTCCACGGCCGGGTGCCGCTGGACGACCCGGACATCACCTTCACCCCGCCGAAGGACGACCCCGGCGGGCTGCGGAAGGGCTGGTTCGAGGCGGACGAGGTGACCGTCGACCTGACGGAGTTGGTGAAGCCGGCGCCCGCCCTGGGGAGGCCGAAATAGCGCCGGCCCGGGCGCCGCTACGCCAGGTCGAACAGCAGCACCTCGCCGTCACCCGCCACGACGACGGCCGACTCGTCCTCGACCGCCGCCCCGTCGCCGGCGGTCAGCCGCTCGCCGTTCACCACGGCCGACCCGGTCGCGACGTGCAGGTACGCGGCGCGGCCGGGCGTCAGGTCGTGCGTCACCGACCGGCCCGGCGCCAGCCTCGCCTGGTAGACGCGGGCGTCCTGGTGGATCACCAGCGACCCGTCCGCCCCGTCCGGGGACGCGACCAGCACCCACGCCCCGGCCTCGCCGGCGAACGGCTTCTGCGCGTACCCCGGGGTGTGCCCGCGGCGGTCCGGGAACAGCCAGATCTGGAGCAGGTGGACCGGGTCGGTGCCCGACGGGTTGAACTCGCTGTGGGTGATGCCGGTCCCGGCCGTCATCGCCTGCCACTCGCCGGCCCGGATCACCTCGCCGTTCCCCATGCTGTCGCGGTGCTCGAGCGCCCCGCTCAGCACGCAGGTGAGGATCTCCATGTCCCGGTGCGGGTGGGTCGGGAACCCGGCCCCGGGCGCCACCCGGTCGTCGTTGACGACGCGGAGGGCCCGGAACTGCTGGTGCCGGCGGTCCTGGTAGTCGCCGAACGAGAACGTGTGCCGGCTGTCGAGCCAGCCCAGGTCGGTGGCCCCGCGGTCGGCCCCCTTGCGGATCGTGAGCATCGGAACGCCCCGTGGTATCACCGCATGTCCATCGGTGACACCACGGGATACCGCCGCCGCCGGGCGGGGCTTTCAGGGGCCGAGCCGGGCGCGGAGCCGCTCGCCGACCGGCTTCGCCTCCTCCTCCGTCACCCGGGACCGGGCCGCCGGGTCGTCGGCCACCTTCGGCTTCGCGTTCGGGTTCAGGACGCTCACCCCCATCGGCAGCGTCGGGGTGTTCACGTCCGTCCGGTGGCACAGGGCGCACTGGCCGGCGAACGTCGTGTGCTTCGCCGACCCGTACTCCAGGAACAGCCCCTGGGTCGTGTCCGGGAGGAACCGGAACGCCTCCCCGCCGAGCACCGACCCGGGCCGGCTCCGGAAGTAGATCCAGTGGTCGACCCCGTCCTTCGAGCTGGTCGGGTTGTCCGGGGCGAGCCGGAACGGGCCGGTCAGCCGCCGCACCCGCACCTCGTCCACCACCGGCGTCGCGACCGGGTTCAACTCCGGGTCGAACCCGAGGAGCGTCATCACCAGCGCGACCTCGGCCCCCGGCGGCACGTCCGGCCGCACCACCCGGCCGACCGACTCGACCAGCTTCACCGACTTGTCGCGGCCGCCGGCGTCGAGGTACACCTTGCTCGCCCGCAGCGCCACGTCCCCGCGGAACAGCTTCGACGCCTTCCGGTCCACCTCCACCCACCCGGACTTCTCGGCCGGCTTCAGCAGGGCCGGCGGCAGGTACGGCTCGGCCGCCGTCTTCGGGGCGTCGCGGCCGGCGAACTGGGCGAGCAGGTCGGATGTCCCCGCCGGCAACCCCTCCAGCGTCTTCCGCGGCTGGGCGAGTGCCCGCACCGCCTGCGCCATCGCGGTCAGCAGCTCGGGGTCGTCGAGCTTCCACTTCCGGTCGGCTTCGAGCCGCCACCACAGCGCCGCCACGTCCCACTGGACGAGCAGCCGGGCGAGCGGGTCGGCGAGTTCCGGCACCGCCGCGACCTTCTCGGCGGTCGAGACGCGGTCGAGGGCCGCGAGGAGGCGCTTGCGGCGGTCGGCGTCGACCGCGATGACGGCCGGCACCCGCACGTCCCCGCCGAACGCGGTGCGGTCGGCGTCGGTTCCCTTCCGCTTTTCGAACTGCCAGCCCTTCTTGAAGAACTCGGCGTCGGACCGGCCGGCGCGCTCGGCCGGGAGGCGGCCGCCGACTTCCTCGGCCACGAGGGTCTGGGTGAACAGGAGGGCGTGGAGTTCGTTCAACCAGTGGCCGGGGTCGCAGCTGTAGGTCGGGACCGGGGCGTCGGACCGCGGCAGCCCCTCGAGCTTGTGGCCGGCCGGGAAGCGCGGGTTCTCGCGCGGCGGCGGGGCGGCGTCCGGGCCGGCGGCCGCGAACGCCCCCGCCAGGGCGACCGTCAACACGGGGGCGGCGAGCTTAGTAGTCACCGGCCACCTCCCCGCCCTGGATCGTCAGCAGGGCGGCGACCACGTTCGGGGTCACCTGCCGCCCGAGGGTGCGGACCGACCCGTCCGCCAGCCCGACGTTCACCCCCCCGGTGTGGAAGCTGTACATCGCGAAGTTGTTGGTGCAGTTCACCAGGCACGCCCCGCCGTGGGTCAGCCCGTCCGGGGTGTACCCGCGGACCCGGAACAGGTTCCCCTCGGCCCACGAGCATACCGACACGTAGGCCGACGCCGGGGACGTGTCCAGGCCGGAGTCCGGGACCATCCGCCCGACCTGCCACAGCTGCGGGCGGGCCGCCGACTCGACCACGATCACGGTGCCCGACAACCCGTCGGAGATGTCCCGGGACTGCCGCCCGCGCTGCCCGGGGTCGACCGTCCCGAAGAAGAACCCGTCGGTGTTCGCCGGCTGCGGGTAGCTGACGGCCGGCGGGGAGGCGGTCCACAGCCGGGAGTCCGGGCCGGCGCTGCCGGCGTAGTCGGCGGCGGCCAATGGCCACCGCGGGGTGCCGGTGGCCGGGAACTTCGGGTGGAGCCGCAGGCCGCCGCCCGGGGTGCTCGGGCAGTTCATGAACGGGAGCGGGGTCTGGACCGCGACCCGGTTCGCCGGGTCGTTGAACCGGACGGTGTAGTCGTAGATCCCGGCGAGCGGGTTCTGCTCCATGTACGGGAGGATCTGGGCCCCCCAGTAGTGGAGCGCCCCGGACCCGCTGACCGACGTCGGGAACGCCCCGCGGGCGGACTCGTAGTTGTGCAGCCCGAGGATGATCTGCTTCACGTTGTTCGCGCACTTACTCCGGGCGGCGGCGTCCCGGACCTTCTGCACCGCCGGGAGCAGAAGGCCTACGAGGATCACGATGATCGCGACCACGACGAGTAGCTCGATCAGGGTGAACGCGGGCCGGCGGCGCACGGGGAACCCTCCGGTGGGGAGACGCGGCCGCCGGGGCGGCCGGGGCGGAGAGGAGCGATCGTGTCGTTGTACGGGTTTCACCGCCCGTCGGTCATCGGCTCGCCCTTCGCGGCCAGCTTCACCACCTCGACCGCGGCCACGTTCGCCCCGCCGCCGGACCCGCCGACCAGCAGGGCCGCGGAGTCGCCGAGCGGGACCAGGCGGGCGACCACCCGCTTCGTCGCCGCGTCCCCGACCTTCTCCCACCCGTCCCCCTTCTCCGTCAGCCGGAACACCGGCCCGGCCGACGTGTTCACCACCAGCCGGCCGCCGACCACCGCCGCCGCCGGCGAGAACGCCACCCGCTCCGCCCCGGGGATCGGCGGCCCGGCCGACCACTTCCCGGTCGCCACGTCCAGCACGTCCACCCGCCGGTCCCCGCCGTCCGCCTCGAGGCCGCCGACCACGTACACCCGGTTCCCGACCGCCGCGGCGGTCAGCGCCCGCCGCTGGAACGGCTGCGGGACCGACTTCCACTCCGGCTTCTTCGCCGCCAGGTCGAGTGTCAACGCGGTGTCGTGCCACACCGGCGTCGTGTCCTTGCCGCCCAACTTCCACCCGCCGACGACCACCAGCGTGTCCCCGGCGACGACCAGGTCGTGCGACGACCGCCCGGCCGGGAGCGGCGGCAGCTCCTCCCACTTGCCGGCGGCCGGGTCGAACCGGGCGCAGTCGGCGAGCGAGTGGTTGTCGGCCGGGTCGCCCGGCTTGTTCCGCGGCTGCATCCCGCCGACCCGGTAGACCGTGCCGCCGCGGGCGGCGAGACCGAGGCCCTGCGCCTTCGGCCCGCCGGGCAACTCCTCCCACTTCGTCCCGCCGTCGAGCTTCAGCCGGTGGAACGTGCCGAGCACGGTCTCGGTGTCGTAGGAGTGCGTCTTCCCGGCGTGCCCGCCGTAGACGTACAGGTACCCGCCGGCGGCGACCGCCCCGAGGCTGGACACGGCCGTCGGGAGTGGCGGGTAGGCCGGGTCGGCGGCGCGGGCCGGGGCGGCGCAGAAGGCGGCGAGGCAGAGGAGTGAGGCGCGCATGGGTCGGCTCCGGGTTACGGGCGGAGGACCGCCGCCAGGACGGCGGCGACGAGCAGCGGGGCGGTCACCACCAGGGTACACAGCCAGTGCGGCCGGGTCTCGGGGGCGAGGGTGTCGCGGGTCATCGGGATCCTCCTCAACAGTGACTCCGAGGGGCCGTCCGGAGGGCGAGGCTCCTGCCGAGCCGGAGCCACACGGCTCGGCAGGAGCCTCGCCCTCCCACCGCCCGGCTCTCGGATCGGTCCTCAGTACGCGCTCCCCGGAACGACCTCGCCGCCGTCGCGGGTGCCGAGGGCCTGGTACGTCGGCAGGTCGACCCGGCCGTTGCCGAGGAACCGGACGGACCCGTCGGCGAACAGGAAGTTGGCCCCGCCGGCGTGGTCGCTGCGGAACGCCGCGAGGCGGTCGTTCACCGGGGTCGGGCCGGCGACCGTGTTGAACATCACCCGGGTGCCGCCGAGGGTGTACCCGGTGTACCCGAACGCCCAGCTGGTGTTCCCGCCGCGCACCTGCCCGGCGTACGGCCCGCTGGCGAACAGGTAGTCCTTCAGCTGGAACCCCATCTCGCCGGCCAGGACCGTCCCGGACGTGCCGTCGGCCACGTCGGTCAGCCGCTTGCCGGAATCGACCTCCGGGCCGCCGACCGCGTTCGCCCGGACGACCACCCCGTTGTCCGGCGGGGCGGCCCACGGGTCGTTGCTCCCGGAGCAGACGGCGTAGCTGGCGTGGTGGGTGCTGTACGCGGCCGCCGGGGCCGGGGGCGGGAGCATGGACGGGCAGACCAGGATCTTCACCGGCAGGCCGGTGAGGGCGTTGTTCGGCGGGGCGGCCGGCGACACCGTCGGGTCGTACGCGGCCCGGATGTTCTCCTGCTCGAGGTACGGCAGGACCTGGGTGAACGCGCTGCCGAACACCGGGTTGTTGGCCGTCGGGAACCGGCCGCGGGCGTCGTGGTAGTTGTGGAACGCCAGGCCGACCTGCTTGAGGTTGTTCAGGCAGTGGGTGCGGGCGGCGGCCTCGCGCACCTTCTGGACGGCCGGGAGCAGGAGGCCGATCAGCACGGCGATGATGGCCACGACGACGAGCAACTCGATCAGGGTGAAGGCGGACCTGGGGCGCACGGCGGACCCTCCGGATTCCGGGTGGAAATCGCGAACAGGTGAGCCGCGTTGCGACGGATGGTGAGCGACCGGGGTGGGTCGCGGTCCCGTACGGTGGCGGAGCAGGCTCGCCGGGGGGCGGGGCGACGGTCACCTCGCACCCGGCGTCTTCTTGAGACAAAATCTCAACAAGACATCTTTACTCTAAGCGGCCGTCAGGTAGTGTCAATCCCAAGCGGATCGAAATCGTCCCGAATCGCAGCGGAATCCGGGTGGCGGCCTTCCTGGGCACGGCCTGTTGACACCGCATCTCACCGGACGGCCTGCATGAGCGACCACGACACCGACGACCGCGACGGCGGGTCCGACGACGGCGGGGCGCAGAAGGTGGTGCGTGCGGAGGAGCTGTTCGGCGAGAGCCGCGAGATCTGGATCGAGCTCGACGGGGTGCGGTACCGGCTGCGAATCACGCGGCGGGGGAAGTTGATCCTGCAGAAGTAGGGTGGGCCGAGACCCGCGCTTCGCGGGGCGAGTCCCACCACGAGCGGCTGCAGAGGCGGCACGGTGGGACTCGGCCGCAAAGCCGGCCTCGGCCCACCCTACAAAACCTTCTTCGCCGTCACCACACGCGGCAGCCGGGCCAGGTCCTTCAGCGTCGGGCCGACTTCCAGCTCCGGCCGCCCGCCGAGGACCGCCCGCACGTCCGCCTCCTGAGTCGCCCCGATCTCCAGCAGCAGCCGGCCGCCGGGCTTCAGGAACGGCCCGACGCCGGCGGCGATGCGGCGGTAGAAGTCGAGGCCGTCCGGGCCGCCGTCGAGGGCGGTCCGCGGCTCGTGGTCGCGCACGTCCGTCGGCAGCCCGGCGAACTCGTGCTGGGCGATGTAGGGCGGGTTGCTCACGACCAGGTCGAACGCGGCCCCGGCCGGCAGCGGGGCGAACAGGTCGCCGTGCAGGAACTCGACCCGGTCCGCGACCCCGTGCCTGGTCGCGTTCCGCTTCGCCACGTCGAGCGCGTCGGCGGAGGCGTCCACCGCGGTGACGCGGGCGTCCTTCTTCTGGTGGGCGACGCTCACCGCGATGCACCCGGACCCGGTCCCGAGGTCGAGCACGGCCGGGGCGGCGAGCGGCTTCAGGAACGCGATCGCTTCGGCGACGAGCGTCTCGGTGTCCGGCCGCGGGACGAGGACGGCCGGGGTGACCTCGAACGGGAGGAGGTAGAAGTCGCGGACGCCGGTGAGGTAGGCGACCGGGCACCCCCCGACGCGCCGCTGGATGAGGTCCTTGAACCGGGCGCGGTCGGCCTCGGACGGCTGCTCGGCGAAGTTGACGGTCAGGTACGTCTTGTCGTACCCGAGGACGTGGCCGAGGAGGATCTGGGCGTCCGCCCGGGGGCTGTCGATCCCCTTCTTGGCGAGGAAGTCGGTGGTCCAGGCGAGCAGGGCCTTGATCGTCCAGACGGTCGGCTGCGGGGCGTCGGCCATGACTGCTGCCTCCGGCGGGCGACCCGCCTCTTCTGCGTCAGGTGCCCGGGTCCGGCGGGAACACGAGCCGGGGGAAGAACTCGTCGCGGAGTTCGGCGAGGCGTGGCCGGATCGCGTCCCGGTCCCACCCCGTCAGCCCGAACCGCCGGGCCAGGTCGCCCAGCTCCGAGTCGTCGTCCGGGTCGCGGTCCGGGTATTCTCGGAGGAACTCGTCGGGCTGCCAGTACAGCTGGTCGAGCCAGCCGTAGCCCGTGCGCAGCCCGAGACCGAGGAACTCCCAGAGGTTCGCGCCGAGGACCACGTTCGCGTCCGGGCCGGACGAGCCCGGGAGGGTCATCACCACCGGACAGTCGGCCGACCAGGCGCCGCGCCGGGTTACGAAGTTGAAGTGGCAGCCGTCCATCATCGTTGTCATGAACGAGACGGTGTTGGCCGGGGCGACCCGCTCGTACCCGCCGTGGAAGACCGTCCGGGAGTTGAAGATGGAGCAGCCGCAGTCGGTGAGGTAGTAGCGCCGCTCGCGGGGCTCACCGTCCGAGAGGCCGTCCCAGTAGCCGAGCTCGCGCCCTGTGGCGGGCCGGCGGCCGCACATCCGCCGCTCTTCATCGGAGTAGGGGGCGAGCGGGTCGGGCCCGGCCTCCCGCCGGTCGCGGAAGAAGGCGTACAGGTCGGCGTAGGTATGCGGGCCGGGCGGCATCGCTCACCCCGCGGTCGTGGCGGCCAGCCGCTGCTTCTTGTCGTGGTCCCGCATCGGCCCGATCATCTCGTCGAGCAGCCCGCCAAGGATCGCGTCGAGCTTGTAGACGCTCACCTCGATCCGGTGGTCGGTGCAGCGGTTCTGCGGGAAGTTGTAGGTGCGGATCCGCTCGTTCCGGTCGCCGCTCCCGACCTGGTTCTTCCGCATTTCGGACCGCTCCCGGTGCAACTTCTCCTGCTGCCGCTCGAAGATCCGGGTCCGCAGAACCCGCATCGCCTGCTCGCGGTTCTTGTGCTGGCTCCGACCGTCCTGGCACTTCACCTCGATCTGGTCCGGCGTCCCCTTCCGGTACCAGATGCGGACCGCCGACTCGGTCTTGTTGACGTGCTGCCCGCCGGCCCCGCCGGCCCGCATCGTCTCCCACTCGATGTCGCCCGGGTTGATCGCCACCTGCACCTCGTCCGGTTCCGGCAGCACCGCCACCGTGGCCAGCGAGGTGTGGATGCGGCCCTGCGTCTCGGTCGCCGGCACCCGCTGCACCCGGTGCCCGCCGGACTCGTACCGCAGGAACTGGTACACCCCGTCCCCCTCGACGCCGAACGTCACCTCCTTGAACCCGCCCGCCTCACCCGGGCTGCTCGAGATCTCCTCCACCGACCACCCCTTCGCCCGGGCGTAACGGGTGTACATGTCGTACAGGTTCCCGGCGAACAGGGCCGCCTCGTCACCGCCGGTCCCGGCCCGGATTTCCACGATCAGCTTCGAGAAGTCCTCGGCCGGGTCGACCAGCAACTGGTCCTCGACCCGGGCGTACAGGGCGTCGCGCCGCGGCCGCAGGGACGCGAGTTCCTCCTCGGCGAGCGCCCGCATCTCCGGGTCGTCGCCGGCCGCCAGCGCGGCCGCGTCGGCGACCGCGGCGTCGAGCTTCAGGAGTTCGAGGTAGGGTTCGACGAGCTTGGCGAGCGCCCCGCGCTCCTTGGCGACTGCGGCGGCGCGGGCCGGGTCGGCGGCGACCGCCGGGTCGTAGAGTTGCTGCTCGAGGGCGCGGTAGTGCGCGACTTTCTGGTCGAGGGCGGGGAACATCAGACACCAGTCCCGAGTCGCGAGGTTCGAGTTACGAGTTGAAGACGACGGCACCCGGGCCGGCCCGGCGGGGCGGCGCTAACGGAACGCGGTCGTCTCGGACCGGCGGTTCATCCGGGAACTCGGGACTCGCGACTCGGGACTCGCAACTACTTCTTCGCGTCGGCGTCGGCCGGGGCGGCCCCGCCCTTGGCGACCACCTCGGCCTTGGCCGCGTACCGCGAGTTCTTGTACTTGTCCTGGAACTTCTGCACCCGCCCGGTGGTGTCTACCAGCTTCATCTTGCCGGTGAAGAACGGGTGGCTGGCGCTGGAGATCTCCAGCTTGTACAGCGGGTACTCCTGCCCGTCGGTCCACTTGATCGTGTCGTCCGTCTCGACGCACGACCGGGTCAGGAAGGAGAAGTTGGCGGCCGCGTCCTGGAACACGACCGGCCGGTAGTTCGGGTGGATGCCCTTCTTCATGGCTCGCTCCGCGGGGCGGTGAAAAAGTGATCATAGCGGCCCGGCGTCGGGCCGACAACCACACGCTACAATCCCGGCATGAACCCGATCGTCTTCGCGCTCCGCAACCCGGTCACCGTCATGGTCGGCGTCTTGGCCGTCCTGATCGGCAGCGGCCTGGCCGCCTCCCGGATGCGGGTCGACATCTTCCCCCCACTGAACCAGCCGGTCATCTACGTCTGCCAGCCGTACGGCGGGATGACCCCGGCCCAGATGGAGGGGCACCTGACCAACTACTACGAGTACCACTTCCTGTACGTGAACGGGATCGAGCACGTCGAGAGCCGGAACGTCCAGGGGATGGCCCTCATCAAACTCGTCTTCCACCCCGGGACGGACATGGCCCAGGCGATGTCCGAGGTGGTCGCCGCGGTCAACCGGTCCCGGGCGTTCATGCCCCCGGGGACCGTCCCCCCGTTCGTGTCCCGGTACGACACCGGGAGCGTCCCGGTCGGGTACGTGGTCCTGTCCAGCGAGACCATGACCGTCGGCCAGATCCAGGACCAGGCCCTGTTCCGGGTCCGCCCGCTGTTCGCCGCCATCCCCGGGGTGTCGGCCCCGCCCCCGTTCGGCGGGAACCAGCGGACGGTCGCGGTGAACGTCAACCCGGACGAGCTGCGGAAGCAGAACCTCACCCTCGAGCAGGTGGCCGAGGCGGTCGGGAGTGGCAACCCGGTCACCCCGGGCGGGGTGCTCAAGGTCGGGGACCGGCAGCTCCTGGTCGACTCGAACGTGATGGTCGGCCCGAACCCGAAATTGGAACTCGGGTCGGTCCCGGTCCGGACCGGCCCGCACCCGGTGCTCCTGCGGGACGTGGCCACCGTCGAGGACGCGACCGACCTGACGGTCAGCTACGTCCTGGTGAACGGGAAGCGGGCGGTGTACCTGCTGGTGACCAAGCGGGCCGAGGCGAGCACGGTGGCGGTGGTGAACCGGGTGAAGGCGGCCCTGCCGAAGATGCGGGAGGCGGTCCCCGAGGCGATCCGCGTCGAGTTCGCGTTCGACCAGTCGCCGATCGTCACCGACGCGGTGTGGGGGGTCGGCACCGAGGGGCTGGTCGGGGCCCTGCTGACCGGGCTGATGGTGCTCGTCTTCCTCCGCGACTGGCGGTCGGTGGTCGTGGTCGTGTTGAACATCCCGATCGCGCTGTGCGCCGCGGTGTTCGCCCTGTGGGTGAGCGGGGAGACGGTCAACCTGATGACCCTCGGCGGCCTGGCCCTGGCGGTCGGCATCCTGGTCGACGAGGCGACGGTCGAGGTGGAGAACATCCACACCCAGATGGAGCGGCACGAGAGCGTGGCCCGGGCGGTCCGCCGCGGGAACCAGGAGACGGCGGTGCCGCGGCTGTTGGCGATGCTGTGCATCCTGGCGGTGTTCATCCCGTCGTTCTTCATGGAGGGGGCGGCCCGCGAGCTGTTCGTCCCGCTGTCGCTCGCCGTCGGGTACGCGATGGTCGCGTCGTACCTCCTGTCGAGCACCTTCGTCCCGGTGCTGTGCGTCTGGATGCTCCGGCCGGTGGCGAAGCGCGAGGCCGGGCGGAGGGGCCTGTTCGACCACGCCACGGACCTGTACGAGGCGGTCGTAGCCCGGGCCGTGTCCCTCCGCTACCTGGTCGTCTCGCTGTACCTCGCGGCTGCCGGGGCGGGGGTGTACGTCCTGTTCACCACCCTCGGGACGGCCGTCTTCCCGCCGACCGACCAGGGGCAGTTCACCCTGCGGCTGAAGGGGCCGACCGGGACCCGGATCGAGCGGACGGAGGAGCTGGCCCGGGAGGCGACCCGGCTGATCCGGGAGGAGGCGGGGGCCGGGAACGTGACGGCCACCGTCGGGTACGTCGGGATGATCCCGACCCAGTACCCGGTGCAGGGGCCGTACGTGTGGACGAGCGGGCCGGAGGAGTGCGTGATGAAGGTGTCGCTCCGCCCGGGGTCGGGGCTGCGGGTGGGCGAGTTCCAGGAGCGGCTGCGGGCGAAGCTGGGGGCGGGGCTGAGGGACTGGATCGCGGCCCGCGGGCGGGAGGACGGGCTGACCCCCGAGCAGGTCGCGGCGCGGCAGGCGGGGCTGCGGCTGTCGTTCGAGCCGGGGGACGTGGTGAGCGAGGTGATGAGCTTCGGCTCCCCGAGCCCGGTCGAGGTGCAGGTGAGCGGTCCGAGCCTGCCGGCGAGTGTCGCCTTCGCCCGCGGGCTGCGGGACCGGCTGGCGGCCCTGCCCGAGCTGCGGGACGTGCAGCTCAGCCCGGCCCAGGACTACCCCACCCTGCAGGTGGAGGTGGACCGGGTGAGGGCGGCGACGATGGGGCTGACGGCCCGGCAGGTCGGGTTCAACCTGATCTCGGCCACGTCGTCCACCCGGTTCACCCACCCGGTGTACTGGCGGGACCCGGGGAGCGGGCAGGCGTACCTGGTGCAGGTGCAGGTGCCGCCGCCGCAGCTCGGGTCGGTGAGCGAGATCGGCATCATCCCGGTCCGCGGGCCGCAGCACCACGGGGCGGGGGTGAACGGGCACGGGAACGGGTACGGGTCCGGCCGGCCGGACACGACCGGGGCGGCGGCCGGCGGCACGGTGTACCTGCGGGACGTGGCGTTCGTCCGGGAGACGGTCGGGCCGGAGGAGGTGTTCCGGTACAACATGCGGCGGGCGGTGAGCGTGACCGCGAGCGCCGGGACGCAGGACCTGGGGCGGGTGCGGGCGGCGGTGCTCGGGGCGATCGCCGACGCCGGCGCCCCGCCGCGCGGGGTGAGCGTGGACGTGCGCGGGCAGTTGAAGACCCTGGAGGTGGTGCAGGACAGCCTGACGCGGGGGCTGCTGGCGGCGGTCGGGGCGATCCTGCTGCTGTTGGTCGCGTACTTCCAGTCGGTGCGGCTGGCGCTGGTGGCGCTGGCGGCGATCCCGGCGACGCTGACCGGCGTGGGGTTGGTGCTGTGGGCGACCGGGACGACGCTGAACCTGCAGTCGTTCATGGGGGCGATCATGGCGCTGGGGGTGTCGGTGGCGAACGCGATCCTGCTGGTGACGTTCGCGGAGCGGGCCCGGCTGGCGCACGGCGGGGCGGTGCGGGCGGCGGTGGAGGGCGGGCGGTCGCGGCTGCGGCCGATCCTGATGACGAGCTGCGCGATGATCGCCGGGATGGTGCCGATGGCGGTCGGGTTCGGGGCCGGCGGGGACCAGACGGCGCCGCTCGGGCGGGCGGTGGTCGGCGGGCTGGCGGCCTCGACGGCCGCGACGCTGTTCGTCTTGCCGGCGGTGTTCGCGGTGGCGCGGCGGCGGGCGGGGGTGGGCGGGGCGTCGCTCGACCCGGACGACCCGCGGAGCGGGTATTACGACGAGAGCCAGGTGAAGCTGTTCGACGAGTGACCCGCGGGGAGGTGGGCGATGCGCTTCGACTTGCGGCTGCACGGCCGGACGCCGGACGGGAAGAAGTGCCGGGCCGACGTGTCGGTGTACGCGGGGAGCCAGAAGGAGCTGCGGGAGCAGGCGGACGCGGCCGCCCGGTCGGCGGCGTGGCTGGGCGCCGACCCTCCGCACGACCCGATCCCGGAGGGGTCGCACATCACGATCGAGAACGTCGAGAAGATCTGAACGCCGCCCGGAGGGTTCCCATGTGTGCCCCGTCGGTGATCGAAGCGGCCCTGTCCGGGATGAACCGGCGCGATGCCCTCCACTTCGCCGCCGGCGTGGCGGCCGGCGCGATCGCGTGCGCCGCGGGCAGCCGACCGGCAACCGCCGGTGACGGCGCGGCGGGCCGGCCAGACCGGCCTAGCCCAAAGCGGGTGGTCGCCGCGGACCACGTCGCCGACCTGACGCACACCTTGTCGCCGGCGTTCCCGATCTGGCCGGGGAACGCGCCGATCAAGGTGACGAACCAGAAGACGTTCGCGAAGAACGGGTTCTACTCGAACCGGTGGGAGATCGGCGAGCACCACGGGACGCACCTCGACGCCCCGGCCCACTGCTCGGCCGCGGGGGCGACGGCGGAGCGGGTGGAGCCGGGGACGCTGGTGGCGCCGGCGGCGGTGCTGGACCTGCGGGAGCGGGCGGGGAAGGACGCGGACGCGGCGGTCACGTTGGACGAGTTGCGGGCGTGGGAGAAGGCGCACGGGCGGCTGCCGAAGGGGTGTGCGGTGTGCCTGAACAGCGGGTGGGACGCGAAGGCCGGCGACGCGCCGGCGTTCCTCGGCACCGACGCGGCGAAGGCGCTGCACTTTCCGGGGTTCTCGAAGGCGGCGGCCGAGTTCCTGTTGACCGAGCGGGACGTGGTCGGGCTGCTCGTGGACACGCTCTCGATCGACGTCGGCGCGACGACCGACTTCCCGGTGCACAAGTTGTGGCTGGGTGCGGGTCGGTGGTGTGTGGAGTGCGTGGCGAACCTGGGGAAGGTGCCGCCGGTCGGGGCGACGGTGTTCGTCGGGGCGCCGAAGGTGGAGGGGGCGTCCGGCGGCCCGACGCGCGTCCTGGCGATGTGGGGGTGACACCGAGTCACATCCGGCAGGGTTCGTTTTCCCGACCGACGCAGGTGACGAACGGGTGCCGCCTGGTCGCCCCAGCCGCGTGGAATACGGCGACGGGGCTGTTGCCGACCACGACCACTGCACCGTCGGCGAAGCCGATCCAGTGCCCTTGGTGCTGCGAAAGGAGCCGGTCGCGCGCCGACCAGTAGGCCGCTTCGTTGGCGCGCCAGTCGGGATGGATCTGGCGGGCGATCTCGGGTGGAAGTTGGTCAGCGAGACTCGACATGGTCCCTTCCGAGGCGTTGGCGAACCTTTCGCTGTCGGCTCGCACTAATTCCCAGTCTCCGGGAGGGTCATGCTACTTCAAGTCGTGCAGCGTGACGCCGGCCGCTACATCCAGTGCCCAACAGAGTCTTGCAGCCGTGTCGAGGTTCGGCGACCGCTCGCCGCGCTCGATCATGGCCACGGCGGTGACGGTCAACTGGGCATGATCCGCGAGTTGTTGCTGAGTCAGGTGGAGTTCCTCACGCAACTTCCGCAGGCCAGTCGGAAAGTTCTCCTTGAGGTGTCGGGACATGCCATCTAACCACTTCGTCGTGGCGCACTCGGGGCTACGCCCATCCGTCCCCAGGGGGACCGCGACCTTCTCGGCCTCCTGACGGTAGAGATCGGCACGGTACAAGCCCAGCCACAGTTGTTGTCCCGGCGTTGCTTTCTTCTGGCCGTTCGCCATCGCATCACCCCTCGAATCCCGTGACTGCCGTTGCGGGCGAGCCAACTCGGCCGGCCGAGCGGCGATGACCCGCCGAGGCGATTGTAACATTTGTTACAGCACAGTCAAGGGGGCCGAGGTGCTCGATTCCGCTACTGA
>PNKH01000135.1 GCA_013822345.1 Isosphaera sp. | reverse complement strand
CGACCTGTGGTACCCGGCCGAGCCGGGCCAGCGGGTCCTCTGGCCGTCGACCGTGCGGCTGTCCACCGAGTACTTCGAGAGCCTCGCCCGGCACGCGGTGCCGCTCGACCGCCGGGCGGTGGGCGCCCTGGCCGCGTCTTCGCTCGCCCTCGACGTGTACGTCTGGCTGGCCCAGCGGCTGCACCGGGTGCAACCAGGCAAGCCCCAGTTCGTGCCGTGGGCGGGCTTGTACGACCAGTTCGGGCAGGGGTACGCCCGGGTGCGGGACTTCCGGGCCAAGTTCCTTGAGACGCTGCGGCAGGTTATCGCCGTCTACCTGGACGCCCGACTGGCGACGGACGAGAAGGGGGTGACTCTAGAGCACAGCCCGCCGCCCGTGACCGGAAGGTCCGAGGCCCTGACGCCGGGATAGCCCGCATTCGGGCAGAAATGGCATTTTTAAGCGACTTTCAGCAGCCGATGCTGGGTGGGATGCGGGGAGGGGAGAATCCGCGCGTAACCCCCGTCCGCGTCCGAAGTCAAGGGGTGAGGGGAGGGAGTACGCTTCCGCACCCCTGCATGCCAACCAAATGCCGGGTTATCCTTGGGCCGCCGGCTTGTCCCCGTTTTCCACAGGAACCGGTCGCCAACTATAGGTAAGAGTTATAGGTATATATAGGTTTGAGCGACCAACTTCACGTTGCGACCCCCAGGAAAACCGCGTGGGGCGCGCGACCAACTTCACGTGACCCCCGCGACCAAATCCACGTGGATAACTTGGGGGCGCGACCAACTTCACGTGGATAAGTGGGCAGGTCAGGCGGCCGGCTCACGGGGATACATCCGGCACCGCTCCGACCCCAACGAATCGATTCCGGGGTTAGGGCGAAAGCGGGTAAGATGTCGGCGTTCTCGGGCATTCCAACCGAGGTTGACCCATGAGGCGCTCTCCCGCCCTTGCCACCAACGGTCTACTCGCGTGTGTCGCCGTCCCCACGGCCCGGGCCAACGACCCGCCTGGCGTCGAACGACCTGGGCGTCGCGGAGGTGCCCGAACTGGACAAGCCGGTGATCACCGGTAGCCTCGCGTTCCACTACCGAAGAGGCGGCCACAAGGCGGTCCCGGCGGAGTGGAAGGCCTTCCTCGACTTCGCCGACCGGCACTACAGGGCCGCGGCGAAGTAGGGATCCGCACCGGTCCTCGCGTCTTCCGGATTGCAACTCGGGGCGAGCGGGCCGACACCCCACCCGCCAAGACCGGGCGGATTGGATCCGGTAATCTCTGCGGCCGAGTGACGAGGTTCAACCTCCGCACGCCTTTGTCACTGTTCATCCGGTGAGTTGGCGGACGCCCCATTTAGCGCCAACGGTCGAGGTGACCGTAGCACCCAGGACTCACGGTCCACTACGTCGGATCGACACGGGCGAACCCCAGACCGGGCGTCTGGGACGTGCCGAGGTGGACGGGTAAAGGTCCGCCCTGATCCCTCATCCGCCGCCCCAACACACTCACCGTTTCCTCACTTGATCCCACCCGGCGCCCACCGGGAAAATGCCGGTTCGGATCGTGCGCTCACGCACGAACCCGCCGGGGCGGCCGATGACCACCGGGCACGACCTCGCGCTGGCCCTCCGGGCCGCCTACCTGGCCCTCCACCGGCGGTCGGACGCGGCGTTCGCCCCGCACGGCGTCACCGCCGATCAGTTCGTCCTTCTCGCCGCCCTTGCCCGCCGGATGTCGTCCGACCCCAGCACCGTCCGGGCCATGCTCGTCCTGCTGGAGCGGCGGGGGCTGGTCGGGCGGGACGCTCACCCCTCCGACGGCCGGGCTCGGACGGTCGTCCTGACGGCGAAGGGCCTGCGGGCGTACCGGCGGCTGTGGGCGGCCGGCAAGCCGGTCCGGGCGGGGATTGTCGGCGCCCTCCGGCCGGGCGAGGAGGAAACGCTGGTCGGACTCCTGACCCGGGTCGCCGCGGCGCTGGCGGCCGAGGCCGTGCCGGCCGGCCGGGTCCCTCTCACCCCTCCGGGGACGAAGCATGAGTAATCGCGTCGTGGGGCTCCTCGCGTGGGTCGTGATGGCGGGTCTGGCCTGGCCGGCCGCCGGGCAGTACGACGGCCCTCCGGACGGCTTCGACCGGAAGCGGGACGGCATCGCGCGGGGGAAGCTGGAGACGGTCGAGTACGACTCCCAGACGGTCGGCATCAGGCGGAAGGCGACGGTGTACACCCCGCCGGGGTACTCGGCGGACAAGAAGTACCCGGTGCTGTACCTGCTCCACGGGATCGGCGGGGACGAGACCGAGTGGCGGCGGGGCGGGGCCCCGGACGTCATCCTCGACAACCTGTTCGCCGACGGCCAGGCCGTCCCGATGGTCGTCGTCATGCCGAACGGCCGGGCGTCGAAGGACTTGACGGCCCGGGACCCGATCCCCAAACAGTCCCCGGCGTTCGCCCTGTTCGAGCAGGAGTTGCTCGGGGACCTGATCCCGTTCGTCGAGAAGGCCTACTCGGTGAAGGCCGACCGGGAGAATCGCGCCGTCGCCGGGCTGTCGATGGGCGGCGGGCAGGCGCTGAACTTCGGGCTGGGCAACCTGGACACGTTCGCCTGGGTCGGCGGGTTCTCGTCGGCCCCGAACACCAAGCCGCCGGCCGAGCTGGTCAAGGACCCGGCCGACGCCACCAGGAGGCTCAAGCTCCTGTACGTGGCCTGCGGGGACCAGGACCGGCTGTCCCGGATCAGCGAGGGCGTCCACAAGATGCTCGACGAGAACAAGGTGCCGCACGTCTACCGGGTCATCCCCGGCGGCGGGCACGACTTCAAGGTCTGGCGGAGCGACCTGTACACGTTCACCCGGCTGGCCTTCCGCGAGCCGGGGCAGGAGAAGGCGCCGCCGGCGAAGAAGGTCGACGCCCCGCCGGCCAAGAAGGCGGCCGAGGCGGCCGCGGACGACGGGAAGCCGGCTGCGACCACCGTCGGCCCGTCGGGCTACCCGCGGGTCCACGCCGACGGGCGGGTGACGTTCCGGCTGCGGGCCCCGGACGCCAGGAAGGTCCAGGTGTTCACCAACTACGGGCTGGGCGCGGGCGGGCCGTGGGACATGACCAAGGGCGACGACGGGGTGTGGTCTTTGACCTCCCCGCCGGTCGTCCCGGGGTTCCACTACTACGAGCTGATCGTCGACGGGGCCCGGGTCAACGACCCGGGCAGCGACAGCTTCTTCGGCACCGGCAAGCCGACCAGCGGGGTCGAGGTGCCCGAGAAGGGGGTCGACTTCTACCTCCCCAAGGACGTCCCGCACGGCGAGGTCCGGTCCCGGTGGTACCCGTCGAAGGTGACCGGCCAGACCCGGCACATCCTGGTGTACACCCCGCCGGGGTACGACGCCGACCGCGACAAGCGGTACCCGGTCCTGTACCTCCAGCACGGCGGCGGGGAGGACGAGACCGGGTGGGTCCGCCAGGGGCACGCGAACTTCATCCTCGACAACCTGATCGCCGAGGGGAAGGCGGCGCCGATGGTCGTGGTGATGGAGAAGGGGTACGCCGCGCGGGCCGGGGCCGCCCCCGAGCCGAAGGGGCGGGGGTTCAACTTCACCGCCTTCGAAGACGTGGTGGTGAAGGACCTGATCCCGCTGGTCGACTCGACCTACCGGACCGTCGCCGACCGCGAGCACCGGGCCATCGCCGGGCTGTCGATGGGGGGCGCCCAGGCCATGCAGATCGGGCTGGGTCACCTCGACACGTTCTCGGCCGTCGCGGCGTTCAGCGGGGCCGGCAAGGTCGACCCGAAGACCGCCTACGGCGGGGTGTTCGCCGACCCCAAGGCGTTCGACCAGAAGCTCGACCTGCTCTACCTCCACTCCGGCACGGTCGGCCTCGACGCCGGCATCCACCGGGGGGCGAAGGCGCTGGCCGAGATGCTGGAGAAGGGCGGGAGCAAGAACGTCGTCTTCCGCGACCTCCCCGGGCAGGGGCACGAGTGGCAGACGTGGCGGTACGCCCTCCACGACTTCGCCCCGCGGCTCTTCCGGCCGAAGAAGTGACCCGCCGAGGCGGACCCGGCCGGCTCACCCCGGCAGGGTCCGCGACTCCGGCTTGGCGAGCGGGTGCTGGTCCCTCCGCCCGTCTGCGACGACCGCCACCCACTCGGCCAGCCGCCGGCCGAGCCGCCGGCAGGCGTCCCGCACCTCCGGCTCCCGCGGCTCCCGGGCGGCGATCGCCCCGTAGTGGCAGGTGGTGATCTTGCCGGCGTAGTCGGTGACCCCGAACACCAGGAACCCGAAGTTCATCAACACCATCTGGAGCGACTGGCAGGCGATCTCCTGCCCGCCGCCCCACCCCCCGGCCGACGAGAACGCGCACGCCACCTTGCCGTCCACCTTCCCCCAGTGGCCGAACATGGCCTCGTCCCAGAACCGCTTCATCCGCCAGGACAGGACGCCCATGTTGGTCGGGCTGCCGACTGCCAGCCCGTCGCACCAGTGGACGTCGTCCGGGGTGGCGGCTTCTACCTCCCGGACCCGCACCTCGGTGCCGGGGATTTGCCCGGCCCCGTCGGCCACCAGCCGGGCCATCGCCGCGGTATTCCCGCTCGCCGAGTGGTAGAGAACGAGTACCTTCCCCATCAACTCCCCCCGATCGGGACGGGCGGTGTGCCGGCCCGGTTCAGGATAGCGGGAGCCGGCCGCCATCGCCCCGACCGGCGAGCACCGGTGGCCGGCTCGGGGAGCCCGCCGGGGACGGTGAAGGCGACCGTACCGAGCCGCAGGACACGGCCTGGGTCGAGGTGACCGGCGCGCGCAACCACCCACGTGAATTGGAGGCTTGATCGTAGTCATGGCAACCCGCGGTATCGGATGTGCCGTGACAGGATGTCTTAACCACGGCCCACCCTCTTGCCGGGAGTACGGACTGTCACGCCCGGGGCGAGCGTCACGGAGCCGGGTCATTTTGCACGCCGCCGTACGGCGTACCCATACGGTTTCGGCCAGGACGGCTCCTGCCCCAGCTCGTGTTGGGCCTTCAGCGCCCAGTACGGCTCGCGGAGCAACTCCCGGCCGACGAACACGAGGTCCGCGTCCCCACCGGTGACCAGCCCGTCGGCGTACCCCGGCTCGGTGATCAGCCCGACCGCGCCGGTCATGACCCCGGCCTCGTGACGGATGCGGCGGGCGAACGGCACCTGGTACCCCGTGCCGACCGGGATGCGGGCCTTCGGCGTCAGCGCCCCGCTCGACACGTCGATCAGGTCCACGCCGAGTTCCCTCAGCCGGCGGGACAGTTCGACGGACTGCTCGACGTCCCACCCGCCCTCGACCCAGTCCGTGGCCGAGATCCGCACGAACACCGGCAGGTCGGCCGGCACCGCCTCCCGCACCCGCCCGGCCACCCGCAGGGTCAGCCGTCTCCGGTTCTCCAGGCTCCCGCCGTACTCGTCGGTGCGGAGGTTGCTCAGCGGGGAGAGGAACTCGTGGAGCAGGTAGCCGTGGGCGGCGTGGACCTCGATCACCCGGAACCCGGCGGCCAGCGCCCGCCGGGCCGCGGCCTCGAACGCGGCCACAACGGCGTCGATCCCGGCGGCGTCCAGCGCCCGGGGGGCCGGGTCGCCGTCGTGGAAGGGAACCGGGCTGGGGCCGACCACCGGCCACCCGCCGGCGCCGGGCGGGAGGACCGCCCCATCGAGCCACGGCGGCTGGCAGCTCGCCTTCCGCCCGGCGTGCGCGAGTTGAATGCCCGCGATCGCCCCCTGGGAGTGGACGAACCGGGCGACCCGGGCCAGCGGTTCGACGTGCTGATCGCCCCAGATGCCCATGTCCTTCGGGGTGATCCGCCCCTCGGCGGTGACCGCTGTCGCCTCGACCACCACCAGCCCGACGCCGCCGACCGCCCGGCTGCCGAGGTGGACCAGGTGCCAGTCGTTGGCCAGCCCGTCGTCGGAGCTGTACTGGCACATCGGCGACATGACGATGCGATTGCGAAAGGTGACCCCGCGAACCGCCAGCGGACTGAGCAGGTCGAGTTCCGGCACCTCGCGGTCGTGGTCTGTCCCGGCAGGACAGCCGGCGGTATCCGTGTCGGAAGGGGTCTTCGTCGCCATCGGGTCGCCTCGTGGAGTCGGGTGGATCGGGATACCCGGGCGAACGGCGGCCCTCACCCGAAGGCGCGGGCGAGGTACGGGGCGGTGCGGCCCTTCGCCGCGCGGGCGACCTCGGCGGGCGGGCCGGCGGCGACCACCCGGCCGCCCTCGTCGCCGGCCCCCGGGCCGACGTCGATCACCCAGTCGCTCGCCGCGACCACCTGCACGTCGTGCTCGACCACGACGACCGTGTTGCCGGACTCGACCAGCCGGCCGAGCTGCACGAGCAACCTCTCCACGTCCGCCGGGTGCAGGCCGGTCGTCGGCTCGTCGAGCACGTACAGGCCGCTGCCGCGCCCGGCCCGCTGGAGCTCGGTCGCCAGCTTGATCCGCTGGGCCTCCCCGCCGGAGAGTTCCGTCGCCGGCTGGCCGAGCCGCAGGTAGCCGAGGCCCACGTCCCGGAGCACGCCGAGCGACCGGCGTGCGTGCGGCTCGTCGGCGAGGAACTCCCAGGCCGCGTCCACCGTCAGCCCGAGCACGTCGGCGACCGACCTGTCGCGGTACTCGACCTCCAGCGTCTTCGCGTTGTACCGGAGGCCGTGGCAGGTGGGGCACGGGGCGTACACGCTCGGCAGGAACAGCAGCTCGACCATCACGAACCCCTCGCCGGCGCAGGTGTCGCACCGGCCGCCGGGGACGTTGAATGAGAACCGCCCGGCCCCGTACCGCCGGGCCTTCGCCGCCTTCGTGTTGGCGAACAGCTTGCGGACGTGGTCGAACAGCCCGGTGTACGTGGCCAGGTTCGACCGCGGGGTGCGGCCGATCGGCTTCTGGTCCACCACCACCAGCCGCCTCACGCCCCCCATCCCGCCGGCGATCCGGCCGCCGACCGGGCCCGCGTGACCGCCCTCCAGTTCCCCGGCCTCGTCGTCCGCGGCCGGGGCCTGGTGGCCGAGGTGGTCGGCGACCAGTTCCACGAGCGCCTGGCTGACCAGGCTCGACTTGCCGGACCCGGACACCCCGGTCACGGCCGTGAGGACGCCGAGCGGGAAGGCCGCGTCGAGGTCCTTCAGGTTGTTCCGGGTGACCCCGGTGAGGCGGAGCCACCCCTTCGGCGGCCGCGGCGCGTGGGGCCGGGCCAGGCGGCCGGCGAACAGGTGCCGGCGGGTCTGCGACTCCTCGACCCGCCGGAGCCCGTCCGGCGGGCCGCTGTAGAGGACGCGGCCGCCGCGCTCCCCGGCCGCCGGGCCGACGTCCACGATCCAGTCGGCGTGGCGGATCACGTCCAGCTCGTGCTCGACCACGAACAGGCTGTTGCCCGACGCCTTGAGCCGGTCGAGCGCCCGCAGCAGGGCCTCGGTGTCGGCCGGGTGCAGGCCCGCGGACGGCTCGTCGAGCACGTACACCACCCCGAACAGGTTCGACCGCACCTGGGTCGCCAGCCGCAGCCGCTGGAGTTCGCCCGGCGAGAGGGTCGGGGTGCTGCGTTCGAGCGTGAGGTAGCCGAGTCCGAGGTCGAGCAGGACGGAGAGCCGGGCCTCCAGGTCCTCGGCGATCCGCCGGGTGACCTCGGCCTTCTCCGGGTGTTCGGCCGCGTGCCGCTCCCACCCCGCCGCGCTGCCGTCGAGGTACGGCCGGAAGATGCCGCCCAGTCGCTTGAGCGGCTGCCGCGACAGCTCGGTGATGTCCAGCCCGGCGAACGTCACCGCCAGCGCCTCGGGTCGGAGCCGTCTGCCCCGGCAGGCCGGGCAGTCGGTGCTCACCAGGTACTGTGCCACCCGCCGCTTCATCAGCGGGCTCTCGGTCTTGGCGAACGTGTCCAGCACGTACCGCCGGGTGCCGACGAACGTCCCGAGGTAGTCGTGGGGCTCCTTCCGCTTCCGCGCCCGCCGGACCTCCTCGAGCGAGTGGTGCGGCCAGACGGGCACCTGCGGCTGCTCGTCGGTGAAGAGCATCCAGTCGCGGTCCTTCTTCGGCAGGTGCTTCCACGGCGTGTCGATGTCGGTGCCGAGGGAGGTGAGGATGTCGCGGAGGTTTTGCCCCTGCCACGCCCCCGGCCACGCGGCGACCGCCCCCTCGCGGATCGACAGCGCGGCATCGCGGACCATCGACGCCTCGGTCGCGTCGTACACCCGGCCTAGGCCGTGGCAGTTCGGGCACGCCCCCTCCGGCGTGTTCGGGGAGAACGACTCGGCGTACAGCAGCGGCCGACCCGGGGGGTAGTCGCCGGCCCGGGAGTAGAGCATCCGCAGCAGGTTGGACAGGGTAGTGACGCTGCCGACCGAGGACCGGGTGGTCGCGGCACCCCGCTGTTGCTGGAGGGCGACGGCCGGGGGCAGCCCGTCGATGGCGTCGACCTCCGGCACCCCGAGCTGGTGGAACAGCCGGCGGGCGTAGGGGGCGACGGACTCCAGGTAGCGGCGCTGGGCCTCGGCGTACAGGGTACCGAACGCCAGCGACGACTTGCCGGACCCGGACACACCGGTGAACACGACCAGGGCGTCGCGCGGGATCTCGACGTCGGCGTTCTTCAGGTTGTGGGTGCGGGCCCCGCGGACCGAGACGAACCCCGTGAACGGCGGGCCGGCCGGGGTGCGGGGGCGGGAGTCTGGTGTCATTCCCATGCGGGCGGCTCTGCGGCGGCCGGGTGTCCGGGCTGCACACCTCGTGCCGCGCCGCGGTCCCGTCCCAGTCGATGACGGTGCGGTTCGGGTTGTGGTGGTCGATCCCCCGCTCGACGTCCTGGGGATAGCGTCGGTACGGCCCGGCGGTCACCCCCGACGGTGCGTCGCGGCTCGGAGCCGCGACTTGATCCTCGTGGGAGGCCGCCGGGGCAGACCGGCGAGTGTGGACATCCTGGGCCGCCGCTCAGCGAGAGCGGGCGCCATCAGATCGGAACGCCGTGGGCCTTGAACACTTCGTCGAGCCACGCCCGGTCGGATCCCACCACAACCTCGTCGCCGACCTTCACGACCGACACCCCGGGTGCGTTCATCGAGCGGAGCTCGTCCGGGGCTCGCGGGTCAGCGGTCACGTCCCGGTTCTCGAACGGGATGTTTTGGCTCCCGAGGTACTCCTTCAGTCGCTGGCAGTGCGGGCAGGTCGGGTCGGCGTACGCGCCCCGACAGACATAACGTCCCCCTCGTGTGGTGATGATCACTTGTCCCGTCGTAACAGCACCGGTCCGGCGTCGATCTTGACGCGGAACAGCGCGTACGGCTTCTCCCGCAGATCCTTGCCGTCGTGGAACCGCGCCTGGCGGTGCAGTTGGTTGGCCGTGAAGTACAGGTGCCCGTCGGTCGCGACCGAAAGCGTGTCCGGCCACAGCGCCCGCTGGTCGTGAACGATCGTCTCGTACTGCCCGTCCGCGCCGCGGCGCAAGACGGAGTTGTGCTCGTAGTCGGTCAGGTAGACGCGCCCCTTGTCGTCGGTCTCCAACCCGTCGGAGGCGAACCCGCGATCCCCCAAATCCTCGACCGCTTTACTCACCTGTTCGTCCGTCATCTTCTCATCGAGCAGCGCGTTGGTGGGCACGCGGTACAGGTGCCGGCTGGCGAGCGGGCAGTAATAGAGGTGCTTGCCGTCGTGACCGATGGCGATGCCGTCGGACCCGAGCGACAGGTGCTTGGGCTTCTCACCGGGCTTGCGCTCCAGCAGCGCCCGCCCTTCCACGATGGGTAGGAAGTCCTTCACCGCCTTCGTGGACGGGTGGTCGTGGAGCCGGCGCTTGCTCGCTCCGCTGTCGAGGTCCACCACGATGATGCCGTTGGGACCAGTGCCGGAGGAATCGGTGATGTACGCGACCCCGGCCGCGCCCCGGCGCAGGTCGAACCGGACGTCGTTGAGGTAGGTCGTCTTCAGCGCCACTTCGGGCGGGAAGCCGATCGTCTTGAACACCTTGTTGGTGCCGAGGTCCACGCCGACGAGCTTCGCGCCGCCGGGGATCACCGGCCCGAACTCGACGCTCCCGGTGTCGAGGATCCACAGCCGGTCGGCCGGATCGACGACCACGCTCTGCACCGACACGAGCGTCTCCTTCGGGCGCTCCTTGTCGTAGACCGAAAATGTGGCGTCGGGGTACGCGACCGGCTTACCGCCCTTCAGTTCCGCGACGGTGAACGTGACCGGGTCGCCCCAGCGCGGGTAGTTGACGAAGACGCGCCCCTTCTGCGAGACGGTGACGCCGGTCGGCATCGGCCCGTCGAACGTCGCGACGAGTTCGGGCTTGCCCTCCGGCTTGTCCGCGGCGAGCTTCGGCTCGTCGGCGGGCGCGGCCGCACCGGCCGCGAGGAGCAGGATCGGTAGCAGTCGTTTCATCGCGTCCACTCCACGGTGTTCGCCCCGCTCAGAGGCAGCGCTCCAGAATGTCCAGCCCTTGCCGGGCGACCTCGCGCTCGACGGTCAGGGCCGCGTCGAGCCTGGGGTAGGCGACAGCCTGCGATTCATGCTCACTCACGTCGCACGGTCCTCTCGGTGGTAACGGGCTTCTTCTGTCGCGGCGGCTTCGGCCCGAGGGCGACCGGAGGGGCTAGAGCGTGGGCAGCACGCTGGGGCGGCGCCCGAGCGGAAAGGCCCGGTCGATCTCCTCCATCTCCGCTTCGGTGAGGCGGATATTCCCTGCCCGCGCGTTCTGCGCGGCATGCTCGGCGGCGGACGCCTTGGGGATCGTGAACAGTTCCGGCCGTCGAACCAGGAAGCGGAGCGCGACCTGACGCAGGGTGGCGTGGTGCGCGTGGGCGATCTTCCCGAGCACGCGGCCGCCCACAGTGTCCGGGCCGGGAAAGTCGCCGTGGCCGAACGGGCTGTAGCCGACCACGGCGAGGCCGTATTTCTCACACCAGGGGAGCACGGCGTGCTCCACGGCGCGTTCGCGCAGGTGGTAAAGGACTTGATTGCAGACGGGACCGCCCTGGCCGCCGATATCGCGAAGCTCTTCCAGGTCGGGCACGTCGAAGTTGCTCACGCCCCAGGACAGGATCTTGCCCTCGCCCAGGAGCTGCTCGAAGGCGGCGACCGTGTCCTCCAGCGGGTATTCGCCGCGCCAGTGCAGCAGGTAACAGTCCAGCCGGTCGGTGCCGAGGCGGGCGAGAGAGGTTTCGCAGGCCGCCACCGTGCCGCCGCGGGAGGCGTGCTGCGGGAGAACCTTCGAGACCAGGAACACCTCGTCGCGCCGCCCCGCGATCGCCTGGCCGACGACCTCCTCGGCGCCGCCCGAGCCGTACATTTCTGCGGTGTCGATGTGGGTCATGCCCAGGCCGAGGCCCCTGCGCAGCGCGGCGAGCGCGGCGGCGGGGTCGTCGCCCTCCTGATACCAGGTCCCTTGCCCGATCACCGGCACGTCGCGCCGGGTACTCCCGAAGTGGCGTAGCTCCACGGCCGCCCTCCCTTTCTCTTCCAGGGGACCAGCCCTCAGCCGGTCAGCCATGCTTCCTCACGTCGCGTTCCGCCACGTCCATGACTACCTTCCCCGCGCTCGCCGGGCCGGCGGCCCGCCAGCTCATACATCCCGTGGCACCGCCCGTGCCGGGATCGCAGGCCGGCGGTCCGCGGGGTCGGGGGCCGCTCCGACCGGGTCGATCTCGGGCATGCGGTACGCCATCGCCGGGGCCAGCGCGCGGACGTACCGGTCCCATCGGGCCCGGATGGCGACGTACCGCCCGGCCCCGGCCGCCTCGTCCGCGGCCGTCTCGATGCCCGCCTCCCGCAGCCGGTGCAGGGCCGCGCGATACCGCCGCTCCCACCGGGCACGGGTGTCGGGGTCCGGCTCGGCCGGCGGGTCGGGCATCGCCACGCCCAGGAAGTTGCGGTCCAGCGACTCCAGCAGCTTCATCGCCCCCCGCTCCAGTTGCTCGACCGCCGCCGACTCCCGAACGGCCGCGTATCGGTCGGCCAGGGCGGTCCGAATCAGGGTGACGGCGTCGAGGGCCACCAGGCAGATCCGGGAGGCGGAGTAGATTGGGGTGTCGAACCGGAAGTAGAACAGGACCGGGTAGAAGTGGTGCCCCTCCTTCGCCCCCGCCACCTCGGCGGCCGCCTCCGACAACGGTCCGGTGTCGAACTCGCCACGCGGCCCCAGTCGGGCCAGGAGCTCGGCCGCGTCCCCGGTCTCGCCGGTTGCGAGGTCGAGCTTCAGCCCGAGCACGTTCCGCTCCCGCAGGGCGGAGTACACCTGCATCAGGTACGTCAGGGTGAGCGACAGGACCGACATGCCGACCAGGGAGTTGAACAGGTAGAGCAGCCGGTACGCGGCCGTCCGCGGCCCGAACTCGCCCGACCCGACGACCGACAGGCTGTTCCCGGCCGCGTCCAGGGCGGCGGCGAAGTCGGTCGGGGTCTCGCCCCCGCCCGCGGCCCGGACGCCGGACCCGAGCGCCGGGTGGATGACCAGGGCCGCCCCGAGGGTCAGCCCGAGGGACCAGGCGGTGACCAGGAGGACCAGGACCGCCGGCCCGCAGAACGAGAGGACGACCCCGCGGCGGCGGCCGAAGGGGGCGGACACCGCCCGGAAGACGCGCCACGTCAGCCGGGCGAGTGGGCCGGCGACGATGCTCGTCCCCATCCGGGCGTACAGGACGGTGAGGAACACGTCGAGGAGCACGGCCGCGAACAGCCCCGCCCCGAGCACCTGCTCCAGCCGCCCGAGCGCCCCGTCCATGCCCGCCCCCGTGCCGGTCACGACCCCACGGCCACCGGGCGTGCCTTGGCGAACAGGGCGATCATGGCCTCGTTGAACGCCGGGATGTCCTGCGGCCCGCGGCTGGTGACGAGGTTCCCGTCCACCACCGCCGCCTCGTCCACCACCACCGCCCCGGCGTTCCGCAGGTCGGTCCGCAGCGACGGCCACGACGTCATCTGCCGCCCCTTGGCGTGCCCGGCCTCGATGATCGTCCACGGCCCGTGGCAGATCGACGCCACCGGCTTGCCGGCCTCGAAGAACGCCCGGACGAAGGCCACCGCCGGGGTGAGCATCCGCAAGAGGTCCGGGTTGATCACCCCGCCCGGCAGGAGCAGGGCGTCGAAGTCGTCCGCCCGGGCGTCCTCCAGCCGCACGTCGACGGTGAACTTGTCCCCCCAGTCGGTCAGGTCCCAGGCCCGGACCTTCTTCTCGATCGGGGAGACGATCTTCGTCTCGGCCCCGGCGGCGTCCAGCGCCTTGCGGGGCTGTGTCAATTCGACCTGCTCGAACCCCTCGGTCACCAGGATGGCGACCTTCACGCCGTCCAGCTCCTTCGCCATATCAGACCTCCGCGGTGTGTGGTGTGAGCGGCCGGGGGCGGGCACGCGTCAGGCCGGCAGGAACACCGACCGGACGCACCCGTCCTCCTTGTGCTTGAACATCCGGTACCCGGTCGGGCCGTCCTCCAGCCGGAACCGGTGCGTGGCCAGGAACGACGGGTCCAGCTCGCCCTTCGCCGCGTGGGCCAGCAGCCGGGGCATGTACGCCTGCCCGTGCTGCTGGGCGGTCCGGACCGTCATCCCCTTGTTCATGATGATCCCGAGGGGGAACTTGTCGGTCACCCCGTACACCCCCAGGATCACCAGCGTCCCGCCCTTGCGGCAGCAGTAGATCGCCTGCCGCAGGGCGTCGGCCCGGTCGGTGTGCAGCCCGAGCTGCTGCTTCACCGCGTCGTAGGCGCCCATCAGCCCGGACCCGTGGGCCTCCATCCCGACCGAGTCGATGCAGCAGTCCGGCCCGCGGCCGCCGGTCATCTCCTTGAGCGCGTCCGGCACGCTGTCGACCGCCGAGAAGTCGATCGTCTCCGACCCGACGTTCTCCCGGGCCATCCGCAGCCGCTCGGGCAGCCGGTCGATCCCGATCACCCGCCCGGCCCCGAGCAGCCAGGCGCTCTTCTGGGCCATCAGCCCGACCCCGCCGCACCCCCACACCGCCACCGTCTCGCCCCCCTTGAGGCCGCAGAAGTCGGCCCCCATGAACCCGGTCGGGGCGGCGTCCGACAGGAACAGCGCCTGCTCGTCCCTGACCCCCTCGGGGACGGGGAAGCAGCCGACGTCGGCGTGCGGCACCCGGACGTACTCGGCGTGGCTCCCGGCGTACCCGCCGAACGCGTGGGTGTACCCGTAGATGCCGCCCGTCGGGTACCCGAGCAGCGGCTCCTGCAGCTCCGGCTTCGGGTGGGTGTTGTCGCACAGCGAGTACAGGTTCTGCGCGCAGTACCAGCAGGCCCCGCACGCGATGAACGACGGGACCACCACCCGGTCGCCCTTCTTCACTTTTTTGACCGCCGGGCCGGTCTCGACCACCTCGCCCATGAACTCGTGGCCGATCACGTCCCCCGGCTTCATGGTCGGGATGTACCCGTCGATGAAGTGCAGGTCGGACCCGCAGGTGGTGGACAGCCGGACCTTCAGGATCACGTCCCGGGGGTTGACGATCTCCGGGTCCTTGACCGTCCCGACGCGGAGGTCGTTCACCCCGTTCCAGTAGAGCGCGCGCATCAGACCCTCCGGTTAGCGGGTGTCGGACCGGGCCGCCGGCTGGCGGTCGGTGGTCGGGATCTCGCCGGTCTCGGCCAGGCTGCGGAAGTACTTCAGGGCCTTCCCGGCGAGGGCGTCCGGGGCGACGCCGAGGAGCTTGACGAGTCCGCCGCCGACCGCCCCGCCGGGCGGGGTGAACCGCACCCGGAGGGTGACCACGGTGCCCTTCTCCAGCGGCGACAGGGACGGCCCGAACGTGACCTCGCCGGAGTTCCGCACCGGGGCCCCCTCGGTCGACTCCCACCGGACCGCCTGGCCCGGGCGGTCCTCGGTGACGCGGGTTTCCCAGGTCAGCGTCCGCCCGAGCGGGAGGCGGACCGTCCAGCGGGCGCGGGTCGGGTCGACCGGGGCGACGTCGGCGAAGAACCCGAACACCCGGGCCGGGGTCTGGGGCTCCCGCCACAGCCGGTACAGTTCGTCCGCCGGCCGGTCGACCGTGACCGACCGCCGCACCTCGACCGGGCCGGTCGACTGGCCCGCCGCCGTGTTCACGCCGAGCGCCCCGTACAGGTGACAGCGACCGGTCAGGCCCCGGTACAGGAGCCCGCCGCCGGCCAGCGCCGCGGCCCCGCCGCCGAGCGACCGGCGGGCGAGTCCGAGGAGCGCGAGCACCCCGCCGACCGCCGCCGAGACCACCCGCTCCGTGTCGCCGACGTTCACCCCCGAGGGCGAGCCGGTTCCCGGCCGCGCGGGGGCGCCGGGCGCCTGCGAGGGGCCGTTCCGGGTGCCGGCCGCCGGCGCCCGAAGAAGCTCAACCGCCATGTCCGTTCCTCCTGGTGGTGGTGCGAGTGGGTTCAGTTGTCACGGCTTCAACACCACCTTGATGCAGCCGTCTGCCTTGTCGCGGAAGGTCTTGTACGCCGCCGGGGCGTCGGCCAGCGGGAGGCGGTGGGTGATGACGAACGACGGGTCGATCTCGCCCTTCTGGACCTTGTCCATCAGCGGCCTCATGTACCGCTGCATGTGCGTCTGGCCCATCTTGAACGTCAGCGCCTTGTTCATCGCCGCCCCCATCGGGATCTTGTCCGGGAAGCCGATGTACACCCCGGGGATCGAGATCGTGCCGGCCTTCCGGCAGCACATGATCGCCTCCCGCAGGACGTGCGCCCGGTCGGTCGTCAGCCCGACCGTCGCCTTCACCTTGTCCATCACCGCCCCGACGCTCCCGGCGGCGTGGGCCTCCGCCCCGACCGCGTCGATGCACTGGTCCGGGCCGCGCCCCTTGGTCATCTGCATCAGCGTCTCGTACACGTCGGCCTTCATGAAGTCGATCGTCTCGGCCTTCCCGTCGCGGGCCATCTGCAGCCGCTCCGGGACGCGGTCGATGGCGATCACCCGCCCCGCCCCGAGCATCCACGCGCTGCGGATGGCGAACTGGGCGACCGGCCCGCACCCCCAGACGGCGACCGTGTCGCCCGGCTCGATGTCGGCGTTCTCGG
>PNKH01000134.1 GCA_013822345.1 Isosphaera sp. | reverse complement strand
ACCGGTATCAGACGGTGAAGTCGATCACGGTCTTCACGTCCCCCGGCCGCCGCTCCAGCGCTTCCGCCCACCGGTCGAGCGGCACCCGCCGGGTGATGAGCCGGTCGAGCCACCCCGGGTCGGCCTTCGCCAGGGCGGCGGCCGCCTGCTCGTAGTGCCGCCGGTTCGCGTTCACCGACCCGAACACCACGTCGTTCTCCAGCACCATCGCCTTGTTCAGCGACGCCCCGTCCACCGGCACCGGGCGGCCGCCGGACGAGATCCCGGCCAGGCACGTCACCGCCCCCGGCGGGGTCTTGCCGACGATGTCGAACACCAGCTGGCCGACCCCGGTGCACTCGATCACCACGTCCGCCGCCTTCGCCAGCTCGCCGGCCGGGGTGCCGGCGTGGTAGGTGGCCCCGAGGTCGCGGACGAGCCGCGGCTTCGGCCCGTCCGTCACCCGGTCGAGGACGTCCACCTCCAGCCCCCGCTGCCGGCCGAGCAGCGCCGCCAGCAGCCCGACCGGCCCGGCCCCGGTCACCAGCGCCCGCCGCGGCCCCCACCGCGCCCGCCGCCCGATCGCCTCGACGTGCTCCCACGCCTTCGCCACCACGCTCGTCGGCTCCAGCAGCACCCCGACGCGCTCCAGCCCCGGGTCGAGCCTGACCGCGTGCTCCGCCGGGACCCGGAACCGCTCCGAGCAGAACCCGTCCACCTCCTTGATGCCGTGCTCGGTGTACTTCCCGTTCCGGCACATGTCCCACTCCCCGACCCCGCAGTTCGGGCACGGGTCCGGGTCCGGCCGGCGGACGATCCCGACCACCAGGTCGCCGGCCGCGAACCCCGACCCGGCCGGGGCGTCGAGCACCCGGCCGAGCGACTCGTGCCCGAGGACCAGCCGCTCCCGCCCCGGCGGCGCCCACCCGTACGCCCCGGACACGATCTCCTCGTCCGTCCCGCACACCCCGAGGGCGAGCGCCCGGACCAGCACCGCCCCGGCCTCGGGCGGCGGCTCCGGCACCTCGTCCAGGCGGGCCGAGCCCGGGCGGCCCGGGACGACCGTCACGGCACGCATCCGTCACCTCCACGTGTGGGACCGCGGCGACCGGGGTACGTTACCCGGCCGCGGGACGGTCGGACAGACGGCCGACCCGGCGGTCAGAGCCTCGGGCCGACGGGTTCGCTCCCCGGGGCCAGCACCCCGAACACGCGCGGCCCGGGGAAGCCGTCGTGGGATCCGACCAGGACCCCGCGCCGGGTGCCCGGGTTCGGGCGTCGGCCGGGCCGGCGCGACACCCCCGAATCGCCGCCCGGGGGCTACCACCCGGCCCGGCGGCGGGGTAGCCTACGCTTCACGCCGGGTTGACCCGGGCGGACAGCGCCCGCCCCCGGCTGCCAGGGCGGCCCGATCACCGGGCCGCGGTTCCCGTGTTCCGGGCCAGGCATCAGCTCGCGGGTCGGCGGGGTGACGTGCGAGACAAGTCGTGAGCCGGGGCGGGCACGACCGCGTCCCCCGGACGTTCGTTCACATCGGGGGGGACCGCGGGGGCGCCGAGGTCAGCCCCGGTCTTCGGAGCTGACGGTCGGCGGGGCGCGGCGAGGCGGTCCGGCCGGGGGAGGTGCGATGGCCCGCGAGTTCGTCCGCGCGACGTACCGGATCGAGACCGCGTTCCCGCTCGACCGGGCGGCCGCGGCGCTCGCCGGGGAGCAGTCGTCGGGCACGTTCGTCCGGGTCCACGGCGAAACCGACGAGCTGCGCGACCGGCACCTGGCGAAGGTCGAGCGTCTCACCCCGCTCGACGAGTCGCCGACGCCGAGCCTCCCCGGGGCGGCGGTGCCGAAGGGGGTGACGAACCCGGTCTACCGCCGGGCCGAGCTGGTCGTCGCGTTCCCGCTGGAGAACATGGGGACGAACCTGCCGACCGTCCTCGCGACCGTCGCCGGCAACCTGTTCGAGCTGCGCGAGTTCTCCGGGCTGAAGCTCCTCGACCTCGACTTCCCCGAGGCGTTCCGCGTCCACCCCGGGCCGCAGTTCGGCGTCGCCGGGACGCGGCGGCTGACCGGCGTGGCCTCCGGGCCGATGGTCGGCACCATCGTCAAGCCGAGCGTCGGGCTGACCCCGGGGCAGACGGCCGACCTGGTCCGCACCCTCGCCGAGGCCGGCATCGACTTCGTCAAGGACGACGAGCTGCAGGCGGACTCGCCGCACTCGCCGCTTGAGGACCGCGTGAAGGCGGTGATGCGGGTGGTCAACGCCCACGCCGACCGGACCGGGAAGAAGGTGATGGTCGCGTTCAACATCTCGGACGACGTGGACGCGATGCGGCGGCACCACGACACGGTGCTCGCCCACGGCGGGACGTGCGTGATGGTCAGCCTGAACCACGTCGGCCTCGCCGGGGTGATGAAGCTGCGGCAGTCCAGCGAACTGCCGATCCACGGCCACCGCAATGGCTGGGGGATGCTGACGCGGTCGCCGGCGCTCGGCGTCGAGTTCGCCGCGTACCAGAAGGTGTGGCGGCTCGCCGGTGTCGACCACCTCCACGTGAACGGCCTGCGGAACAAGTTCTGGGAGCCGGACGAGTCGGTGGTGCGGTCGATCAAGGCGTGCCTGTCGCCGCTGCTCGGCGGGTACGGGACGATGCCGGTGGTCGCGTCCGGGCAGACGGTCCGGCAGCCGCCGGACACGTACCGGCTGACCGGCTCGGCCGACCTGATGTACCTGGCCGGCGGCGGGATGATGGCCCACTCGGGCGGGCCGGCGGCGGGGTGCCGGGCGATCCGCCAGGCGTGGGACGCGGCCGTCGCCGGGGTGCCGCTCGACGAGCACGCGAAGGGGCACCCGGAGCTGCGGGCGGCGCTGGAGGCGTACCGCGAATGACGCCCCGCCTCGCCTACTACGGGGACGACTTCAGCGGCTCCGCCGACGTGATGGAGGTGCTCGCGCAGGCCGGCGTGCCGACCCGGCTGTTCCTCGACCCGCCGGCCGCGGAGGAGGTGGTCGGGCTGGGGGCGGTGGGCGTGGCGGGGGTGAGCCGGTCGCTGCCGACGGCGGAGATGGAGGGCGTGCTGCGGCCGGTGTTCGAGAAGCTGAAGGCGCTCGGGCCGCCGCTGGTCCACTACAAGGTGTGCTCGACGTTCGACTCGTCCCCGGCGGTCGGGAGCATCGGTCGGGCGATCGATGTCGGGGTGTCGGTGTTCGGCGGGCCGTGGGTGCCGCTGGTGGTGGGGGCGCCGGCACTCGGGCGGTACGTGGCGTTCGGAAACCTGTTCGCCCGGAGCGGGCAGGACAGCGAGGTGTTCCGCCTCGACCGCCACCCGACGATGAGCCGCCACCCGGTAACGCCGATGCGCGAGGCCGACCTGCGGCGGGTGCTGGCGGAGCAGACGACGCGCCCGGTGGAGCTGATCGACGCGGCAGAGCTGGACTCGTCGGGAGGGCGAGGCTCCTGCCGAGCCGAAGCTTCGGCTCGGCAGGAGCCTCGCCCTCCCAACACCAACCCGCCGGTCGTGCTGTTCGACACGGTCGGCGAGCCCCACCTGGCGCCGATCGGGCGGGCCGTGTGGGACCTCGTGAGCCGGTCACCACCGGCCTTCGCTGTCGGCTCGTCAGGGCTGGAGTATGCCCTCGCGGCCCACTGGCGGGAAGCCGGCGAGTTACCTTCGCCGCCCGAGTTCCGAGCCCCCCCGGTCGAGCAGATCGTGGTCGTGTCCGGGAGCTGTTCGCCGGTGACGGCGCGGCAGATCGAGTGGGCGACGGCCAACAGGTTCGCCGAAGTCTCCGTCCGACCGGACGAGTGGATCTACCCGGGCGGCACCGGCGTCGCGGCCGGGATTTACGAGACGGTGTCGGGACATCTGGCCGCCGGGCGGAGTGTCATCGTCCACACCGCGACCGGGCCGGACGACCCCCGGCTCGGTGAGGCGAACGACCGACTCGAACGGTTGGGCGTCGAGGGCCGCTCGGCCGAGTTACTCGGGCGGTTCTTCGGGGCGCTGCTCGGGTGGGTGGTGATGAGTTACCATGCGAGACGGGTTTGTGTCGCCGGCGGGGATACGTCCGGGTTCGTCGCCCGCGAACTCGGCATGCGGTCGCTAGAGCTCGTCGCCCCGATCGCACCGGGGTCGCCGCTCTGCCGCATCCGGTCCGACGACCGTGACCTGACCGGGACCGAGATCTGCTTCAAGGGCGGCCAAATCGGTAAACAGGACTTCTTCGAGCTGGTCCGCACCGGCCGGCGGCAGACGTGAACCACGAGGACGCACCGTGAAGACGATCGCGCTGTTCGGGGCGGCCGGGAGCATGGGCACCCGCGCCAGCAACGCCCTCCGCAACGACCCGGCGTACCGCGTCCTCCACATCGAGAGCGGGCCGGGGGTGCAGAAGCTCCGCGACCGCGGCCTCACCCCCATGTCCAAGGAGGACGCCTGCCCGCAGGCCGACGTGGTCCTCCTCACCGTCCCGGACGAGGTGATCGGGCCGGTCGCCCACCAGGTCGTCCCGCTGGTCAAGCCCGGCACGCTCCTCATCTGCCTCGACGCCGCCGCCCCCTACGCCGGCCGCCTGCCCAAGCACGGCGACGTGGCGTTCTTCGTCACCCACCCGGCCCACCCGCCGGTATTCAACGACGAGCAGGCGATGGACGCCCGCCGCGACTTCTTCGGCAGCGGCCTCGCCAAGCAGGCGATCGTGTCCGCCCTCATGCAGGGGACCGAGGACGACTACCGGCTCGGCGAGGAGATCAGCCGGAAGATGTTCGGCCCGATCCTGCGCTCGCACCGGATGACGGTCGAGCAGATGGCGGTGCTAGAGCCGGCCCTGTCGGAGTCGGTCGCCGCGACCTGCCTGTCGGCGATCCGCGAGGGCCTCGACGAGGCGGTCGCCCGCGGCGTCCCGCCGCAGGCCGCCCGCGACTTCCTGATGGGCCACCTGAACGTCGAGCTGGCGATCCTGTTCAACGAGATCGACTGGAAGTTCTCGGCCGGCTGCCGGCAGGCGATCGACGAGGCCAAGCCGGTCCTGTTCCGGCCCGACTGGAAGCGGGTGTTCGACCCGGCCGAGCTGGCCGCGAGCTGCCGCCGCATCACCGGCGGGTGACCGACTCGGGTGGGGCAGGCATTCCTGCCTGCCCCGATCCCTCGGCCGGCAGGAATGCCTGCCCCACCCAACCCGGACCTTCCCCCGGTGCACCATGACCCGCCGCCTGGTCGCTTGCCTCCTCACACTCGCACCCGCACTCACACTCTCGGCGGCCGACTGGCCCGGGTTCCGCGGCCCGACCGGACAGGGGGTCGCCGACGGCAAGGACCTGCCGCTGAAGTGGTCGGCGACGGAGGGCGTGGCGTGGAAGGCGGCGGTGCCCGGCGAGGGGTGGTCGTCGCCGGTGGTCGTCGGCAACCGCGTCTACCTGACCACCGCGACCGACGGCGGGAAGACCGGCCGGGTGCTGGCGCTCGCCGCCGACACCGGGAAGCCAGTCTGGGACAAGGAGGTCTGCAAGATCGCGGTGAAGAAGGCCCACGCCCGGAACTCCCAGGCCACCCCGACCCCGGTCGCCGACGCCGACCGCGTGTACGCCGCGTTCGGCGACGGGACGCTGGTCGCCGTCAAGGCCGACACCGGGGAGGCGGCGTGGGTGAACCGCGACTTCCCGCACTACAGCCAGCACGGGCTCGGGGCGTCGCCGGTCCTGTACAAGGACCTCGTGGTCATGCCGTTCGACGGGTCGAGCGCGGGGCCGGACACCAAGGTCGGGTGGCAGAAGCCGTGGGACAAGGCGGTCCTCGTCGCCCTCGACAAGGCCACCGGGAAGGTGAAGTGGAAGACCGCCCGCGGCCTGTCGCGGGTCGCCCACGCCACCCCGCTCGTCGTCAACCACGGCGGGAAGGACGTGCTCGTCAGCCCAGCCGGGGACGTGATCCAGGGGTTCGACGCGGCGACCGGCACCCTCCTGTGGACGGTCAAGACCGAGGGCGAGGGCCTGGTCCCGTCGGCGTCCGCGGCCGATGGGATGGCGTTCTGCACCACCGGGTTCGGCAAGCCGACCCTGGTGGCGGTCAAGCTCGGCGGGGCCGGGGACGTGACCGCCACCCACGTCGCCTGGGAGGACACCCGCCGCGTCTCGGCGATGCCGTCGATGGTCGCCGCCGGCGGGCGGGTGTACGTGGTGACCGACAAGGGGATCGCCGCCTGCCTGGACGCGAAGACCGGGAAGGTGGTGTGGGAGGAGCGGCTCGGCGGCAACTTCTCCGCCTCTCCGGTCCTCGCCGGCGGCCGGCTGTACTGCCTGTCCGACGTCGGGGAGACGTACGTCCTGAAGGCCGGCGACGAGTTCGAGGAGCTGGCCCGGAACCCGCTCGGGGAGAACGCCCAGGCGTCGCCGGCGGTGGCCGGCGGGCGCCTGTACATCCGCACGAAGGGGCACCTGTGGTGCGTCGGCGGCCCGGGGAAGTAGGGTGCGGTCGAGGGTCGCCCCTCGCGACCCGACGACGCACCGGCAGCGCCTGGTGCGTCGTCGGTCCGAAGCGGACCTCGACGCACCCTACAGGCTGTCGGACACCCGGGGCGGGGCACCAATCACCCCAGCTTCCAGCCCTTGCGGTACTCCCGGCGGATGAACTCGTCCGCCTCCGGACAGTTCTTGGCCTTCATCCGGTCGGCGTCCCACTCCAGCCGCTTCCCGGCCCGGTACGCCACGTTCCCGAGGTGGTTCGCCTCGGTCAGCCACCCGGCGTACTCGAAGTTGCTCCCGGTCGGCTCCCCGGTCTTGCACGCCCGCACCCACTCGGCCCAGTGGCCCGGCGAGTTCGGGATCGACGCCGCCGGCCGCTTCACGTCCGCGAACTCCTTCTCCGGCAGCAGGACGTGCTTCTGGTAGTCGGCCAGGATCATCCCCTTCTCGCCGACGAACAGCATCCCGTTCGCCCACTGCGGGATCTTCTTGTCGGTCCACAGGTCCGGCTTCGTGTCCCCCTGGTACCAGGTCAGCTTGACCGCCGGCATGTCGCCGCGCGGGCCGTACTCGTACACCGCCCGCATCGTCGCCGGGGCGATCTCCGGGTTCGCCTGGCCGGGCTTCGCGGCGCCCGCGCTCCCGGCCGCCGGCGGGTCGAACGCCTCGACCGCGAGCGGGGCCTTCAGGTTCAGCGCCCAGAACGGCAGGTCGAGCCAGTGGCTGCCGAGGTCGGACATGGTGCCGTTGCCGAACGCCCAGAACCGGTACCACTTCGGCCCCGGGACGTACACCGGGCTGAACGGCCGCTCCGGCGCCGGCCCGAGCCACAGGTCCCAGTCGAGGTCCGCCGGCGGCTTTACCGAGTCCTTCGGCCGGCCGACGAGCCCGTGCAACTCGGGGCCGAACGCCTTGTGGTTCTCGTTCTTCTTCGCCAGCTCGGCCGGCTGCAGGCCCCACGCCCGGGACACCCAGACGTGGGCCTCCTTGATCTGGCCGACCACCCCGCCGCGGACCAGCTCGACGACCCGCCGGAAGTCGTTGTTGGAGTGGTTCTGGTTCCCCATCTGGGTGGCGACCTTGGTCTTCGCCGCCGCCTCGCGGATGACGCGGGCCTCCCAGATGTTGTGCGTCAGCGGCTTCTCGCAGTAGACGTGCTTGCCGAGCTGGAGGGCGGCGAGGGTGGCCAGGGCGTGGGTGTGCTCGCAGGTGCTGACCACGACCGCGTCGAACTCCTTGGCGTGGTCGAACACCTTGCGGAAGTCGGCGAACTTGCGCGCCTTCGGGTGCTTGGCGGCGGCCGCGTCGACCGCCTTGGCGTCCACGTCGCACAGGGCGGCGACGTTCTCCGTCTCGAGTTGCCGCATGTTGTGGCCGCCGCGGCCGCCGCACGCGACGAAGGCGAGGTTGAGCCGCTCGTTGGCCCCGCGGGCGGACAGGAACGCGGGGGCGGCGAGGGCGGCGGCCGACGCCTTGAGGAACGACCGGCGGGACCCGGGGCGGCGTGGCATGGCGGCACCTGGCGGGAGGGGAACGGGCGAGTCCGGTTGAGGGTAACCGACCGGGGCGGGATGTCAACGACCAGGCGTGCGGTCCTATGCTGACGGTGCGCCCCCACCCGAGGAGTCCGTGATGCGAGTGGCGATTCTCTGTTGCGCGGCGGTCGGGCTCGCGGCCCCGGCGCCGGCCGCCGAGCACACCAAGGATTCGACCGACGCGGTGAAGAAGGCCGTCGCCGACGGCAAGGCGGTGCTGGTCGACGTGCGTGAGAAGGCCGAGTGGGACGACGGCCACCTGAAGGACGCCAAGCTCCTGCCGCTGAGCGTGCTGCAGGCCGGGGCCAAGGCCGAGGACGTGGCCAAGGTCGCCCCGAAGGACAAGATCGTCTACCTCCACTGCGCGGCCGGCGGCCGGTGCCTGAAGGCGGCCGACGCCCTGGCGAAGCTCGGGTACGACGTGCGGCCGCTGAAGCCGGGGTACGCGGACCTGCTGAAGGCCGGGTTCGAAGCGGCTCCGAAGTGACGGGCAGCCGCTCACAACGAGCGCCCGGTTAGCGACGCGTCGCAGACGCGTCTGCGACGCGTCGCTAACCGGGGAAGTAGAACGCCCGGGCCGGTCACTTGATGAACAGCATCTCGCGGTAGGTCGGGAGCGGCCACAGGTCGTCGGCGACGACCGTCTCCAGCTCGTCCCCCAGCACCCGCAGGTCGGCCATCCTCGGGATGACCGCGTCCTTGATGTACTTGGCGTGGTGGTACGGGTCCCCGTTCCCCTCGTGGTGCCCGGCCTTCTCCAGGTCGGCGGTCGCCGCCTGGAACCGGCCGATCACCGCGGTCAGCCCCTTCAGGGCGTCGAACTGGGCCCCGGCGTCGACCCCGGCCGCCTTCGCCGCGTTCACCGCCGTCGCCACCTCCGCCTGGTACCGCAGGGCCGCCGGCAGGATCATCGTCTTCGCCATGTGGACCATCATGTTCGCCTCGATCGTCACCTCCTTGACGTACTTCTCGCTGAAGATCGCGTACCGGCTCTGCAGCTCCCGCTCGCTGTACACCTTGTACTTCGAGAACAGCTCGACCGTGTCCTTCCGGACGATCACCGGGATCGCGTCGGTGGTGCTCTTCAGGTTCGGCAGCCCGCGCCGCTCCGCCTCCTTGTGCCACTCGGCGCTGTACCCGTCGCCGTTGAAGACGACCTTCTTCGACTCCTTCAGGATGCCGGGGAGCAGGTCCTGGATCGCCTTGTTCAGCGGCTTCCCGGCCCCGGTCGCCACCTCCAACTGCGTCGCGATGTAGTCGAGCGACTCGGCCACGATCGTGTTCAGGACGACGTTCGGGCCGGAGATGCTGAAGCTACTCCCGACCGCCCGGAACTCGAACTTGTTGCCGGTGAACGCGAACGGGCTGGTCCGGTTCCGGTCCCCGGCGTCCCGCGGCAGCTTCGGCAGGACGCTCACCCCGACCTCCATGAACCCGCCCTGCTTGGTCGACTTCAGGTCGGACCGCTCGAGCTGGTCCATCACGTCCTGGAGCTGGTCACCCAGGAAGATGGAGATGATCGCCGGCGGGGCCTCGTTCGCCCCGAGGCGGTGGTCGTTCCCGGCGCTCGCCACGCTCACCCGCAGCAACTCCGGGTACTTCGCCACCGCCCGGATGACGGCGACGCAGAACACCAGGAACTGGGCGTTGTCGTGCGGGTTGTCGCCCGGGTTCAGCAGGTTCTCGCCCAGGTCCGTCGCCATGCTCCAGTTGTTGTGCTTGCCGCTCCCGTTGATCCCGGCGAACGGCTTCTCGTGCAAGAGGCAGACCAGCCCGTACTTCTCGGCCGTCCGCCGCATCACGTCCATGCACAGCTGGTTGTGGTCGGTGGCGAGGTTACTGTCCTCGAAGATCGGGGCGATCTCGTACTGGGACGGCGCCACCTCGTTGTGCCGCGTCTTGACCGGGATGCCGAGCTTGAACATCTCGGCCTCGCAGTCGGCCATGCACGCGATCACCCGCTCCGGGATGGTGCCGAAGTACTGGTCCTCCAGCTCCTGCCCCTTCGGCGGCTTCGCCCCGAACAGCGTCCGCCCGCAGTTCAGCAGGTCCGGCCGGCCGAACAGGAAGTTCTTGTCGATCAGGAAGTACTCCTGCTCCGGGCCGACGGTCGTGAACACCTTCTTGGCGTCCTCGTTGCCGAACAGCCGGAGGATGCGGAGGGCCTGGCTGGACAGCGCCTCCATCGACTTCAGGAGCGGGGTCTTCTTGTCCAGGGCTTCGCCGGTCCACGACACGAACACGGTCGGGATGACCAGGGTGGCGCCGTTCGGGGTCTCGCGGAGGTAGGCCGGGCTGGTCGGGTCCCACCCGGTGTACCCGCGGGCCTCGAACGTCGCCCGGATGCCGCCCGAGGGGAACGAGCTGGCGTCCGGCTCGCCCTTGACCAGTTCCTTGCCGCTGAACTCGGCCAGGGCGCTGCCGGTCCCGGTCGGGCTGAGGAAGCTGTCGTGCTTCTCGGCGGTCAGCCCGGTCATCGGCTGGAACAGGTGGGTGTAGTGGGTGGCCCCGTGCTCCAGGGCCCAGTCCTTCATCGCGCTGGCGACCGCGTCGGCGATCGTCGGGTCCAGGTCGACCCCCTGCTTGATCGTCTTCTGGAGGGCCTTGAACACCGGCTTCGGGAGCCGGGCCTTCTGCACGTCCTCGTTGAACACCAGCTCGCCGAACAGCTCCTTCAGCGGCTTCGACTTGAAGTCGATCTGGTTCAGGTCGTACTCGGTGTTGGCGATCGCCTCGATGGCCTGCTGGCGGTGGTTGGACATGCCTGGCGGCTCCTCAGGAGGGTGCGGGTGCGGACCGGGGACGGCAACCCGGGGCCGAGGGGGTGCCGGGCCGGGGTTGGACTGGTCGGGAGAGGGTAGTGAGGTTATAAGCCCGGTTCGGGTTGCGGCAAGCAGCGGGACCGGCATCGGAGGCCACCCATGCGGCGGATCGCGGTGATCAACCAGAAGGGCGGGGTCGGGAAGACGACCACCACGGTGAACCTGTCGGCGGCGCTGGCCGAGGCGGGGAGGCGGGTGTGCGTCCTCGACCTCGACCCGCAGGCCCACGCCAGCACCCACCTCGGGGTCGAGCCGGACGGGACCGTCCCGTCGGCGTACGACGTGCTGGTCGGGGGGAAGCCGCTGGCGGCCGTCCGCCGCCCGGTCGGCGAACGGCTGTGGGTGGTGCCGTCGGACATCAACCTGGCGGCCGCGGAGGTGGAGTTGGCCGGGGTGGTCGGGCGGGAGGTGATCCTGCGGGAGGCGATGGCCCGGGACGCCGAGCCGTTCGACTTCGTGGTCATGGACTGCGGCCCGTCGCTCGGGGTGCTGACGCTGAACGCCCTGGCCGCGGCCGACGAGGTGTTCATCCCGCTGCAGCCGCACTTCCTCGCCCTGCACGGGCTGTCGAAGCTGCTGGAGACGACCGCCCTGGTCGCCCGCCGGATCAACCCGAAGCTGACGGTGACCGGGGTGGTGGTGTGCCTGTACGACGCGGCCACGAAGCTCGCGCAGGAGGTGGTGACCGACCTGGCCGGGTTCCTGGACCGGAGCCGCGGGGCGAACGTGCCGTGGGCCGGGGCGAAGGTGTTCGAGACGAAGGTGCGGCGGAACATCAAGCTGGCGGAGTGCCCGAGCTTCGGGAGGAGCGTGTTCGCCTACGCCCCGAAGAGCAGCGGGGCCGCCGACTACGCCGCCCTGGCCGCCGAGGTGCTCGGGGAGTCGGCCGGGACGGTGATCGGCCCGGTGAAGGTGACGGTCGATGTGCCCGAGGCGCCGGTGAACCGCGTGGCGGACGTGGCGGTGGCGTGACCTGATCCCGTTCAGCCGCGACCCGAAGGGGAGCGCGAGCGCTCCCCTTCGGGTCGCGGCTGAACGGTGTATCATGATGTCATGCTCCGCGTCTCGGTGGCCAACCCGTACGACTACCCGCTCGAGTTCCAGCGGCTGAAGGACGCCGCCCGGGCGGTGTTCGAGGGCGAGGGCGTGGCGGCGTGCAGGGTCACGGTCGCGTTCGTCGACGACGCCCACATCCACCGGCTGAACAACCAGTTCCTCCAGCACGACGAGCCGACGGACGTGCTGACCTTCCCGTACACACAGCCGGGGGCGAAGGTGCTGGAGGGCGAGGTGGTGATCGGGTACGGGGTGGCGAAGGAGTACGCCGCGGACCGCGGCCACGACCCGAACCTGGAGCTGCTGCTGTACACCGTGCACGGGTGCCTGCACCTGTGCGGGTACGCCGACGCGGACGAGGGGTCGGCCGCGGAGATGCGGGCGAAGGAGCGGGAGTATCTGGCGAAGCTCGGACTTCCGGACATCGCGGGCTGAAAGGTAGGGTGGGCCGAGCCCGGCTCTGCAGGCAAGTCCCACCACCGCCACACCCAGGTGGGACTCGCCGGCGAGGCGCCGGCTCGGCCCACCCTACAACATGACACCATGGTCCCCCAGATCCACCCGACGGACCTGAAGGCGATGCTCGACGCCGGCCAGCCGGTGCTGCTGGTCGACGTGCGCGAGCCGGAGGAGCACGCCTACTGTGCCCTGCCGGGGAGCGTGCTGATCCCGCTGGGCGAGTTGGCGGCCCGGGCGGCCGAGGTGGACCCGGGCGAGGCGCTGGTGGTGGTGTACTGCCACCACGGGGTGCGGAGCGTGAGCGGGGCGGCGGTGCTCCGGCACGCGGGGCTGCCGGAGGTGGCGTCGCTGTCCGGCGGGATCGACCTGTGGTCCCGGTTGGTCGACCCCGCCGTCCCGCGGTACTGACCGTCACGCCGTCGCGGTGTTCGCCGCGACCGACGCCTCCCGCTCCTTCCGGGCCTTCTCCTCCATCGCCCGGTTGAACCGCCGGGACACCGGCACGAACAGCCCGGCCACCGCCAGCCCGACCACCGCGAGCAGGAGGAAGTACTGACCGGGGTGCATGGCCGGGTACAGCCCGGCGATCGGGGCGTTGATGAACGCGTTCGCCACGAACACGGTCAGCAGCCAGCAGGCGGTGATGAACCCCTTCATGCTCTTCGGGGCGACGACGAACGCCAGCTCCAGCCCGGTCACCGAGATCAGCACCTCGGCCACCGTGATCACCAGGAACGCCAGGGCCATCCACCACACGCTCACCTTGTTCTCCGGCTTCGTGTACTTCCCCGGCCCGACCGACGCGCTCGGCTTGTCCTGCGACCGGGACGGGGGGAGCGTCGCCCCCGGCTCGACCCGCACCGCGTTCCCCCGGTTGGTCACCAGCACCCCGTCGGCCAGCTGGTACCGCTTGTTCGGCTTGAGGATCACCTGGGCCGACCCGGGGACCTCGAAGGTCCCGCCGGCGAACAGCTCCCGGGACCGGTCGAAGTCCACCCGCCCGTCCTTGAAGTACAGCTTCTTCCCGCCGCCCAGCTCCAACTCCCCGTCCCGGAACTTGAACCCGTCGGCGTCGGCCGCCGAGTACTTGGCGAACGTCAGCCGGAGCGGGGAACCGGGGAACGTCATGGTCCCGCCGGCGTTCCCGAACGCGGCGTCCTTGCCGGCCAGGTCGATGGTCGGCTGGGACAGCTCGGCCTTGCCGAGCGGGGTGTAGATCTCCACCTCCCCGGTCTTGATCACCGCCCCCTTCTCCGGGTCACCGGTCAGGTACCCGGCCACGGCCATCACCCCCATGCACGCGGCCGTCAGCAGGAACCCGATCAGCATCTTGGTGGTCGGGGCCATCCCCGGCCGCTCGACCTCCCCGGGGCGGGCCGGGCGGAGCGTCCGGAACGCCAGCGCCCCGCCGATGAACAGGACGATGAAGAACGGGTTCAGGGCCTGGATCGAGTCCGGGGCCAGGTTGTACCCGAGCACGTTCAGGTCCATGTACGTCTTGGCGAAGAACACCCAGGTGTACGAGGACTGGTCGAACACCGCCCAGAAGAAGCTGACGAGCAGGAAGAGGAGGAACACCTGGCCGAGGACGCGGAGCTTGGCCACCTGCTGCTCGGCCGTCTCCGGCTCCTTCCGCCGCACGTCCTCGGTCCCGTAGTACGGCTTGCCGGCGGCGAAGATGGCCAGGGCGACGACCATGAACACCGCCGGCACCAGGAACGCGTACAGGTAGCTGCCGGTCGCGTCCCGGACGGCCGGGACGATGAGCTGGGAGAGGAACGCCCCGATGTTGATCGACATGTAAAAGTACTGGAAGGCGTTGCTCCGCAGCTTGTCCTGCCCGGGCCGCTGCTGGTCGTAGGTGATCCCCATCAGGGTCGAGATGTTCGGCTTGATCACCCCCGTCCCCATCGCCAGCAGGGCCAGGGCCAGGAGGAGGAACCACTTGTTCTCGAACCCGACCAGGAACTGCCCGGCGACGTACGGGAGCGAGAACCCGACGATCGTCCAGTACTTCCCGAAGAAGTTGTCCGCGATGTACCCGCCGAGGAGCGGGAGCAGGTAGCAGGCGGCCAGGAAGAAGGTGTAGTACCGCCCCCCGTCCTCCTCCCCGAACCCCATCTGGTCGGACAGGTACAGCGGGAGGATGGCCCGCATCCCGTAGAACGAGAACCGCTCGGCGAACTCGCCGGCGAAGAGGAAGAAGAACCCCTTCGGGTGGGTGGTGGGGACGGTCGTCCCCGGGGGCGTCGTCGGGGTGTCGGTCGCCACGTCGGGAGTCCTGGTTCGGGTGAAGATTCGGAGAGCGTCCGGGGAAGTGGGAGCGATCTTAACACCCGCCGGCCGCCGCGGCACCGTGATTCTCCGCCGTTACTTCCGCCGGACGGCCACGTCGGGTAAGCTGGTCGTCATCCGCCCCTTCCCGCCAGGTCGCCACATGAAGCCGGCCCTGCTCACCCTCGCACTTGCCCTCGCCGCCACGACCGCCCGCGCCGCCGACTGGCCCACCTTCCTCGGCCCCACCCGCGACAACAGCTCCCCCGAAAAGGGGATCCTCGCCCCGTGGCCGAAGGCCGGGCTCAAGAAGCTCTGGGACTGCGAACTCGGCGTCGGGTACGCCCCCCCGGTCGTCGCCGGCGGCAAGCTGTTCCACTTCGACCGGTTCGACGACAACGCCCGGGTTACCTGCCGCGACGCCGCCACCGGCAAGCCGGTGTGGAAGTTCGAGTACCCGGTCGAATACGTCGACCGGTACGGGTACGACTCCGGCCCGCGGGCCAGCCCGGTCGTCGACGGCGACCGGGTGTACGTCCACGGCGTCGAGGGGATGGTCTACTGCCTCCGGGCCGCCGACGGCAAAGAGGTTTGGAAGTTCGACACCCTGGCGAAGTACCACTTCCAGCAGAACTTCTTCGGCGTCGGCAGCGTCCCGGTCGTCGACGGCGACGTGCTGATCGTGCCGGTCGGCGGCAGCCCGAAGGGGCCGCGGCCGCTCGACTCCCGGGACGTGAAGCCGAACGGCACCGGGGTCGTCGGGTTCGACAAGCTCACCGGGGCGGTGAAGTACGCGACCGGGGACGAGCTCGCCAGCTACAGCAGCCCGGTGGTGGCGACCGTCGGCGGGAAGAAGACCGGCCTGTACTTCGCCCGGGACGGGCTGTTCGGGTTCGACCCGCAGACCGGGAAGAGCCTGTTCCGGTACCCGCTGCGGGCGAAGCCGGAGGAGAGCGTGAACGCCGCCAACCCGCTGGTGCTCGGCGACCGGGTGCTGCTGACCGAGTGCTACGGCCCGGGGGCGGTGCTCCTCGACCTGAAGGACGGCACCCCGAAGGCGGTGTGGTCGGACGCCGACCGGGACAAGGACGAGAAGGCGCTGATGTGCCACTGGAACACGCCGGTCCACGCCGGCGGGTTCGTGTACGGGTCGAGCGGGCGGAACACCGAGGACGCGGAGCTGCGGTGTGTCGAGCTGAAGACCGGGGAGGTGAAGTGGGCGAAGCGGCGGACCACCCGGTGCACCCTGCTGCTGGTCGACGGGTACGTGGTCAGCCTGGCCGAGGCCGGGGTGCTGACGTTGTTCAAGCCGGACCCGAAGGAGTACGCGGAGGTGTCGCGGTTCGAGGTGCCGGAGCTGGCGTACCCGTGCTGGGCCCCGCCGGTGCTGGCCGACGGCATCCTGTACGTCCGCGGGAAGGGGCGGCTGGTGGCGCTGGAGTTGATCCCGAAGAAGTGAT
>PNKH01000133.1 GCA_013822345.1 Isosphaera sp. | reverse complement strand
CGGCGGTCACGCCGGCGGGGCGGCCCGGCGGGCGGCGTTCACCGCCTCGTCCAGCCGGGACAGGAACCGCGAGCGGTCCTTCGCCGTCATCGCCGCCGGCCCGCCCGTCGCCTCGCCGGCCGCGCGGAGCCCGTCCAGCAGGTCGCGGTGTGCCACCGCCTCGCCGATCGTGTCGGGGGTGAACAGCCGCCCCTTCGGGTCGAGGGCGACCGCCCCGGCGGCCACGCACCGGGCCGCGAGCGGGACGTCGGCGGTGACGGCGACGTCGGCCGGGCCGGCGTGCTCCGCGATCCAGTCGTCGGCCGCGCCGAACCCGGCCCGGACGACCAGCTCGACGTGCGGGTCGGCGGGCACCCGCAGGGGGCTGTTGGCCACGACGAACACCTTCAGCCCGTACCGCCGCGCGACCCTGTACACCTCGTCCTTGACCGGGCACGCGTCGGCGTCGATGTAGATCGTCAGCATCCGCGAGTCTCCGCCCCGCCCCGCCGCGTCGGGGCTCACGTTTTACCGAGGACGAGGTCCACGACCCAGCACCCGCGGACGTGAACCTGGTCGGGGCGACCGGCGGCGGGTCGGCGACGACGGTCGCGACGGGCTTGCCCGCCTTCACCGGCTCGACCGCGGCCGGCGCGGCGGAAGAAGTCGCGGGCAGTGCGGCGGACGCGGCCGCCCCGGCGGTGTGGAGGAACTGGCGGCGCGTGGGGCGCAGCGGAGGCTCCGGGGGGTGGTCGGGTCTGGTAGGGTGGGCCGAGTCTTCGAGTCCCACCACCCCATTCGCCGAGCGGTGGGACTCGAAGACTCGGCCCACCCTACCAGACTGTTTGCGGACGGCACACGGAGTGTGCCTGCTACCGCGGGGTGTCGGCCTTCACCACCTCGGCGGGCAAGAGCAGTTCCTTCGGCGACCGGGCCAGGCACGGCGGCACCGTCATCAGCAGCCGCCGGCCGGCCGTGTTGGCGAACGCCCACGTCCGGCCGTCCTGTCCCGCCGGCACCGGGACGCTGAAGTACCCCGGCTTGCCGTCGAACTCGTGGACCTTCTTCCCGGCGCCGTCGAGCAGGGCGCCGGGGCCGGACGCGAACCCGCCCACCACCTTCGTCCCTTTCGGGACGTAGAAGCACAGCGTCCACCGGCCGTGGAAGTCGGCCGGGGCGTCCGGGCTGGAGACGACCGTCATGGGGACGCCGTCCGCCCACGTCACCGCCGTGCCGGCGCCGGCGTCGGTCACCTCGACGCGGTGCAGCCCGGCGAAGGTTGTCTTCAGCGCGAGCGGGTGCTCGGCCTTGTCCGGCGGGACGTCCGCGTGGGCGACCGCCTTCCCCTCCGGCTCGGCGACCGGGAACAGGTCGAGCTTCGCCGGGCCGCGCGAGTCGTACACGATCCCGGCCTTCGCCTTCAGCTCGACCGCCGCCGGCTCCTTCCCGACCCAGGTGTAGTACGTCCGCGGCCCGCGGCTGTAGATGCCGGCGCTCCCGGTCTTCGCGTCCGGGAGCTTGAGCGGGGCGGCCGGGACCAGGTCGGTGGTGTACGCCACCGGGGTGAAGTCAAGCAGCTTGCGGGCCTCGACCCCAGCGGCGGTCATCTTCTCGAAGTCCGCCCGGGCGAGCGGCGGACCCGCCTTCCACGGGTTCGACTTCTCCGGCGCGTCCCACTTCGCCTCGGTCGGCACCGTCACGCTCTTGTCCCGCGCCGGCAGGTCGCGGTACAGCGCCTTCGCGTGGACCATCTCCGACGCCCGGACCTTGTAGGTGTGCCGGACCAGCGCCTCGAACGCCGCCTGCCGCGCCGGCCCGGCCGCCGACGAGTAGTCGAGCCACAGCTCGACGTACCGGACGTACCCGGTCAGGTCGTCGAGCCGGGCGAGAACCGCCGGGTCGGCCGACTTCTTCCGGGCGTCGGCGAGGAGCCGGTACATCCGGCCGACGGTGTCGTCGCACAACAGCGGGGCGCGGTCGCCGGTGAGCATGCCGTAGAACTCGGCCATCGGCCCCTTCGCCGGGCCGAAGCAGTTGTCGAGGAAGTCGGCGACGAGGGCGTCGACCTTGTCCGCCTCCCTCACGTCCCAGAGGAGGCGGGCGGCAACGAAGTACCCGAGGCCGTTCGGCCCCCAGTTGTCGCTCGCCTCGGCCGACAGGAACCGCGCCCCCTTGGCGTGGAAGTGCGGGATCGTCTTCTTGAGGTAGTTGAGCCGGCCGCCGCGGGCCGCCCCCGGCAGGTCGCGGTCCCAGGTGTTCACCGAGTAGTACTCGCGGATGCCGAGCGTCGTCGCTTTTGTCGACCAGCCGTCGAGCAGTTGGTCGACGCTGAACCCGCCGCGGACGAACGCGGTCGCCACGCTGACGACCACATCCGGGTGGGCCTTGACCGCCGGCGGCGGGGAGTGCTCGCTGTACGCGTACATGCCGACGAGCCGGCCGGGGTGCTTCGCCTGCACCGCCGCCGCCACCTCGTTCGCCAGCGTCACCGCCCGGTCGCTCACGCTCCCGAGCTTCGCGCACCCGGCACACTGGCACCACCCGCCGCCGTCGCTCGGGTCGACCGACACCGAGTCCTTGGCCGGGTCCTTGTCGAGCTGGGCGACGGCGTCGGCCGCGACCAGCTTGCGGAGGTCGGGGTTGGAGATGCAGAACTTCGTGGTCCGCCGCTCGCCGTTCACCAGGCCGAGGTACTCGGGGTGGTCGGCGAACGCCTTCTTGTTCCGGGCGATGATGCCGTCGTAGGCGTGGCCGGTGCTCAGGGTGACGCCGGACGTGGCCCGGTTCTTCGCGCACCAGTCGGCGTACGGGCCGGCGGCGTAGTCCCACGCCCCGAACCCGTACCAGATCCGGCGGGCGTGGTACGCCGGCTTCTCGAACGCGTCGGCCGCCACCGACAGGTCGCGCTTCGACGGCACCACCTCCCAGTTCTTCCCGGGGAAGTACTGCCGGTAGCCGGCGCGGTGCAAGAGGTCCCACGCGGCGTGCTCGACCGCCGGGTCGGTCGCCCCGACGAGCCACGCCCCGTCGGCATGGGTCCGGAGGACGTACTCCTCGCGGCGGGTCGGGTCGGCCGGGTCGAACCGGCCGGCGAGCTTCAGCGCCGGGAAGTCGGCCGGGCGGCCGACGGCGAGGCCGGCGGTGCCGTCGCCGTCGACGACCGGGAACGTCGCGCCGGTGATCCGGCCGAGGTGGTCGGCGAGGGACTTCGCGGCGGCCTTGGTGCGGTCGGTCGCCTTCGCCCCGACGACGACGCGCTGGAGGGCCTTCCCGTCCCTGGCGACGGGGCACGGGACCGGGTCGGCGGCCGCGGCGGGCGCGACCCAAGCCAGCGCCGCGGCCCAGGCCGCGGCGCCGGAGAGACGGACGGTCACGGGGGGTCTCCGGGGCGTTCGGGTGGGGCGTCGCGGTGGGTCGGGAGGGCGAGGCTCCCGCCGAGCCGGGGCTGAGGCTCGGCGGGAGCCTCGCCCTCCCGCAGGTCTGCCACACGCCTCTGAACCGACACTATAGCAGCTCGCGGACCGGCTCCGGGTCGTCGAGCAGGTAGACCGGGCGGCCGGTCAGGTCGGGGAGGGTGGCCGTCGGGTCGATGCCGAGGAACCGGTACAGCGTCGCCAGCACGTTCGCCGGGGTGTACGGCGTCGCCCGGCCGCGCTCCCGGTCGCCGCGCGGGCCGGTGTCGCCGATCGCCTGGCCCGTCCGGAACCCGCCGCCGGCGATCATCGCGCTGCCCGCCGGCGCCCAGTGGTCGCGGCCGCCGTCCTTGTTGATCTTCGGCGTCCGCCCGAACTCGCCCCAGATCACGACCGCGATGTCCTTGTCCAGCCCGCGGTCGTACAGGTCGGTGAGGAACGTGTGGATCAACTTGTCGAACACCGGGAGCCGCTGGCGGTAGTCCTCGAACTGGCCGAACTTCCGCCCGTCGTTCTTCCCGTGCGTGTCCCAGTCCCCGACCGGCAGCACCGTCCCGGCCACCGACACCGTTACCACCGACACCCCGGCCTTCGCCAGGCGGAGCGCCTGCAGCAACCGCTTCCCGGTCCCGTACCGCTCCTGCAGAGCCTTCGGCTCCTTCGACACGTCGAACGCGTCGCGGACCGCCGGCGAGGCGATCACCTCCAGCGCCCGGGCGGTGAACGCGTCCATCCCGGCCATCTCGCCGCGGGCGTCGGCCTCCCGGCGGACGGTGTCGAACGTCTTGAGCAGTTGCTTCCGGTCGGCGAGCTGTTCGGGGCTGACGCCGCGGACCAGCGACAGGTTGTTCATCGCCTCGCCGCCCGGCTTGAACGGCCGGTACGCGGTGCCGAGGTAGCTCGGGTCGCCGGGATCGGACCCGTTCTCTCCGCCGAGGGCGGCGTAGTGCGGCACCCCGCCAGGCCCGGTGCCGCCGCGGAGCCGGCTCACGACCGACCCGAACACCGGCCGCTTCGCCGGCCCGCCCAGGTGGCCGCGCATCAGCAGCTCGGCGCTGTGGGTGTCGACGCACTGGAGGCCGTTCACGACCGCGAACTTGTCGGCCACCGTGGCGTGGAGCGGGAGGAGTTCGCACAGCCGGACGCCGGGCACGTTGGTGTCGATCGGCTTGAACTCGCCGCGGACCTCGGCCGGGGCGTCCGGCTTCAGGTCGTAGGTGTCGAGGTGGCTCGGCCCGCCCGGCAGGTAGACCATGACGACCGACTTCGGGGCTGTCGGGGTCGGGGACGCGGCGCGGGCGCGGAGGACGTCGGCGAGGGAGAGGCCGCCGAGCGCCCCGACGGCGAGGAAGTCGCGGCGGGAGAGGCCGTCGCAGAGGCGGTGGCGGGGGCCTTGGAGGGTGAGCACGGCGGGCGCTCCGGGAGGCGGGGCGGCGGGGGCAGGCGCTTTCAGTGTGGGCGCGGGTCGGCTGCCGGTCAAGCGCGTTCCGCGGCGTGCCCGGGTCTTCACCTCTCCCCGCTGGGGAGAGGTGAAGACACGGCCTGCGGCCGGTGTGTTCACAGCACCCCGTACTTCGCGAACGCCTCGGCCGCGGACATCCCGGCCGCGATCGCGTCCCGCACCTCGTTCTCGGCGTGCACCTTCTCCCACGCCCGGCGGACCACCGCCGCCTCCGCCGCCCGCGGCACCACCACCACCCCGTCCTCGTCCGCCACCACCAGGTCGCCGGGGCAGAACCGCACGCCGTCGATCAGGACGGGGACGTCGAGGTCGATCACCCGCTGCCGGTCCTTCGAGTCGTACACCGCCGTGCCGCGGGCGAACACCGGGAACCCCATGCCCCGCATCCGTACCACGTCGCGGACTGCCCCGTCGACGACCACCCCGGCGCAGCCGCGGTTCCGCGCCGCCGTCGAGAGGAGTTCGCCCCAGATCCCGGACCGGAACGACCCGCCGGCGGCGCACACCAGCACGTCGTCCGGCCGGCACCCGTCGACCGCCCGCAGCTCCAGCTCGTACGGCCGGGGGTCGGGGTGGGCCATGTCCGCCCAGAGGGTGGTGCGGCACCGGCCGACCAGCACGCCCGGGACGGTGAGCGGGGCGAGCGCCGCCCGCGGCGACTGGTTCGGGTAGCCCTCGGCGTCGAGGGCGTCGCACACCACCGCCGCGGTGAGGCAGGAACGGAGGTCGGCGAGGGTGAGGTCGGTGGGCGTCGGCACGGGATCGATCTCCGGTGTGACTTGTGGGCGAGGCACTCCTGCCTCGCCCGCCGGACGGTGCGAGGCAGGAGTGCCTCGCCCACGGGGGAACAGAACACTATGGGTAAGGTCACGGCGGCCGGAATGCAAGCCGGGGAAAGGCGGTGGCGGATGCGCGTCGGGATCGTCGGCCTCCAGCACGAGTCGAACACGTTCGCCCCCGGGGTCACCCCGCTGGCGGCGTTCGAGCGCGACACCCTGTTCACCGGCGCCGCGGTGCGCGACCGGTACGCCGGCACGCACCACGAGGTCGGCGGGTTCTTCGAGCAACTCGCCGCGGACGGGGTCGAGGCGGTGCCGGTGTTCGCCGCCTGGGCCCTGCCGTCCGGGACGATCGCCGCCGGCGCCGCCGACGAGTTGACCAGGCGGCTGCTGGCGGCGGTCGCCGACGCCAGCCCGCTCGACGGGCTGCTGGTCGCCCCGCACGGGGCGGCGGTCGCCGAGTCGCACCCGGACTTCGACGGCCACTGGCTGACCGAGTTGCGGAAGCTCGTCGGCCCGTCACTCCCGTTGGTCGGGACGCTCGACCTGCACGCGAATCTGTCGCCGCAGATGGTCACTTCAACCGGCGCCTGGTTCGCGTACCGCACCAACCCGCACCTCGACCAGCGCGACACCGGCCGGCAGGCCGCGGCGCTGCTCGCCCGCACCCTCCGCGGCGAGGTCCGGCCGGTGACCGCGGCCGCGTTCCCGCCGCTGGTCGTGAACATCGAGGCGCAGGCCACCGCCGAGCCGCCGTGCCGCGACCTCGCCGCCGCAGCCGACGCCGTGCGCCGCCGGCCGGGGGTGCTCGCCGTCAGCGTGCTGCTCGGATTCCCCTACGCCGACGTGCCGGAGATGGGCGCCGCACTCTCCGTGACGACCGACGGCGACCGCGGCCTGGCGGATCGGTCCGCGGCCGAACTCGCCGGCTGGTGGTGGGACCGCCGCGAGCGGTTCCGCGGCAACCTGATCGCGGTGGAAGAGGCGGTGCGGCGGGCGGCGGTCGAGCCCGGCCCGGTCTGCCTCCTCGACATGGGCGACAACGTCGGCGGCGGGTCGCCGGCGGACGGCACCGTGGTCGCGCACGAACTGGTCCGGCAGGGCGTCGGCCCAGGGTTCGTCTGCCTCGCCGACCCGGACGCGGTGCGGGCGGCGACGGCCGCCGGGGTGGGCGGGGAACTGACGCTCGCGGTCGGCGGGAAGACCGACGACCGGCACGGCCCGCCGCTCCCGGGGCCGTTCACCGTCCGGTCGCTGCACGGCGGGGCGTTCGAGGAGGCCGAGGCGCGGCACGGCGGGATCCGCCGGTTCGACCAGGGGCCGACCGCGGTGGTCGAGCGGCCGGGCCTGACGGTGATGCTAACCACCCGCCGGACGGCCCCGTTCAGTCTGCGGCAGGTGACCGCGTTCGGCCTCGACCCGGCCCGGTTCCGGGTGCTGGTGGCGAAGGGGGTTCACGCCCCGGTCGCCGCCTACGCCCCGGCGTGCCCGACCCTGATCCGGGTGAACACCCCCGGCGTCACCGCCGCCGACCTGTCGCACTTCGCCTACCGCCGGCGCCGGCCGCTGTACCCGTTCGAGCCGGACCTGGCGTGGGTCCCTCCGTCCGAGCCGGAAGCGTGAGCGACGGGTCCGGCCCTCAACCCGTCGCTCACGCTTCCGGCTCGGACGGAACGGAAAAACCGTGGACGCGGCCCGCCCGGCGCGGTCTCATGGCGCCGCCCACCTCGCCACGGAGCAGACCATGTTCCGCCTCCCCGCCGCACTCCTTGCGCTGTTCGCCCTGCCGACCGCGAGCCCGGCCGCCGACCCCCCGCCGGTCGTCGCCGGGGTCGAGGGCCAGCCGCTCGCGGCCAACGCCGCCCGCCTCGTCAAGGCCCTCGACTTCCTTGGCGCCCCGCTCCCCGCCGGGCCCGCCAAGGCCCTCGCCAAGGCGATCGACGACAAGGACCCGAAGGCCGTCCAGCAGCTGCTCGACAAGCACGTCCTGTTCGTGGTGGGCATCAACCCCGAGTCGCGGGTGAAGGTCGCCCGCGGGCCGGCCGACGCCACCATTCAGCAGGCCGGGTGGACGCCGGTCCTCGTCAAGGTGGTCAACGAGAGCACGGTGAAGAAGCCGCTCCGGATCCTCAGCCCGCAGGCCGGCGAGGTGTACAGCGGGCGGCAGGACAAGAACCCGAAGGACGACCCGCGGATCGTCGAGCGGTTCCTCGCGCTCGAGATGTACACCGCCCCGCCGATGACCGCCGACCTGAGCGGCCTCGGGGTCGAGTACGCGATCGGCCTGGTCTACTCGTCGGAGGCCGGGAAGCGCGAGGCGACGATCGGCTTCGACGTCGGCCAGGGGAACCAGGACCTCGGGTTCCGCGGCGAGACGCCGGTGCTGTTCGAGGTGCGGCCGGCGGTCAAGGTGCGGGTGAGCGTCGCCGACGCCGACGGCAAGCCGACGGTCGGCCGGTTCACGATCACCGACGCGACGGGCAAGGTGTACCCGCCGCAGCCGAAGCGGCTCGCCCCGGACTTCTTCTTCCAGCGGCAGGTGTACCGGCCGGACGGCGGGGTGATCCTGCTGCCGCCAGGGGAGTTCACCGTCGAGTACGGCCGCGGCCCGGAGTACCGGCTGAAGACGCAGAAGGTGCGGATCGAGGACGGGAAGAAGGACCCGCAGCTGGCGTTCAAGCTGGAGCGGTGGGTGAGCCCGGCGGAGTTCGGCTGGTACAGCGGGGACCACCACATCCACGCCGCCGGGTGCCTGCACTACACGAACCCGACCGAGGGGGTGCTGCCGCAGGACATGTTCCTGCACGTCAAGGGGGAGGGGCTGAACGTCGGCTGCTGCCTCACCTGGGGGCCGTGCTACGACTACCAGCGGACGTTCTTCGAGGCGACGCCGCACAAGCTGACCGAGCCGTTCACGGTGCTGAAGTACGATGTCGAGGTGAGCGGGTTCGGGTCGCAGGCGCTCGGTCACGTCTGCCTGCTGAACCTCCGGGACCAGACGTTCCCCGGGTCCGCGGGGACGAAGGTGAAGGGCTGGCCGACCTGGACCACCCCGCTGATGCGGTGGGCCAAGGACCAGGGGGCGGTGACCGGGTACGCCCACTCGGCGAGCGGGCTGGAGGTGAACCCGAAGAACAGCACCCGCCGGCTGTTCGTCGAGCTCGACCGCGGCACCAAGGGGTTCCTCACCAAGGAGGACGCGGCGGCCGGGAAGTGGCCGCTCCCCGAGCCGTTCGCCGCGGCCGACGCCGACGGGGACGGGAAGGTGACGGAGGTCGAGTTGGCCCAGAGTTCGCAGCGGGTGTTCGACCGGATGCCGAACCTGAACATCCCGGAGATGAACGGGATCGGGGCGCAGGAGATCTGCGTCACCACGGCGATGGGGGTGTGCGACTTCATCAGTGCGATGGACACCCACCGCCAGCGGGAGTGGAACTGCTGGTATCACGTCCTGAACTGCGGGTTCCCGCTGAAGGTGTCGGGCGAGACCGACTTCCCGTGCATCTCCGGCAGCCGGGTCGGGCAGGGCCGGGTGTACGTCCAACTCGGCAAGACCGACGCGGTCGACTACGCGGCCTGGTGCAAGGGGATTCAGCAGGGCCGGTCCTACGTCTCCGACGGGTACGCCCACGCCCTCGACTTCCAGGTGGGCGGCGTGGCCCCGGGGTTCGGCGAGGTGAAGCTCGACGCCCCGGGCACCGTGAAGGTGACGGCGAAGGTGGCGTTCGGGAAGGACGTGGCGCTCGGCACCGCCCCGGGGGCGCAGGCGCCGGTCGGCGATGTCCGCAAGGTCGAGTTGGTCGTGAACGGCAAGGTGGTCGCGTCGAAAGACGTGCCGGCCGACGACAAGGCCCACGACTTGGCGTTCGACGTGAAGGTCGACGCGAGTTCGTGGGTGGCGTTGCGGCACTACCCGCAGCTGCACACCAACCCGGTGAACGTGCTGGTCGGCGGGAAGCCGATCCGGGCGAGCCGCGAGAGTGCGAAGTGGTGTGTCGGGGTGATCGAGCAGCTGTGGAAGGTCCGCGGCCCGGGGATCAAGGCCGACGAGCGCGGCGAGGCCGAGAAGACGTTCGGCAAGGCGCTCGAGATGTACCGGAAGATCGTCGGCGAGTGCCCCGACGGGAGCTGACTCGGTTGTCCTGGTCGCGTCTCGGTTTCGCCGCTTGCGGCGTTGCGCGACCCGAGCGCAACGCCGCAAGCGGCGAAACCGAGACACGTCCCTGTCGGGCAACGAACTTGCGGCCCCCGGTCAGGATGGTACACTCACCCGTACCCGCCTGCGCCCGCCCGCCGGACCTCCCCGACCATGCCCCGCCTCGGCCTCCTCCTCCCGGCCGCCCTGTTCGCCGCCCCGGCGTCGGCCGCCGCGCCGACGTTCGAGCGCGACGTGCAACCCGTCCTCACCCGGTTCGGGTGCAACGCCGGGGCGTGCCACGGGAAGGCCCGCGGGCAGAACGGGTTCCAGCTCTCGCTCCTCGCGTTCGACAACGACGCCGACTACCAGGCCATCACCGCCGAAGCCCGCGGCCGCCGCGTCTTTCCCGCCAGCCCGGACCACAGCCTCCTTCTGCTGAAGGCGTCCGGCCGGGTGCCGCACGGCGGCGGGAAGAAGCTCCCGGCCGACGGCCCCGACTACCGCACCGTCCGCGACTGGATCGCCGCCGGTTCGCCGCGCACCCCGGCCGACGCCCCGAAACTGCTCCGGATCACGGTCAGCCCGGCGGCGCGGGTGTCGGCCTTCCGGGAGTCGTACCGGCTGGCCGTCACCGCCCACTACTCGGACGGCTCGACCGCCGACGTGACCCGGCTGGCGGCGTTCTCGTCGAGCGAGAGCGTGTACGCCGCGGTCAGTCCCGAGGGCGTCGTGACCGCCGGGCCGATCCCGGGCGAGGCGGCGGTGATGGCCCGGTTCGCCGAAAAGTTCGCGGTGTCGGCCGTGCTCGTGCCGCTGACCGGGGCGCCGCCGGCGGAGGTGTACGACAAGCTCCCGCGGGCCAACTTCGTCGACGGCCTGGTGTGGGCGAAGCTCCGCAAGCTGAACCTCCTACCGTCGGAGCCGGCCGGCGACGCCACCTTCCACCGCCGGGCGTTCCTCGACGTGATCGGCCGGCTCCCGACGCCGGACGAGACGCGGGCGTTCCTGGCCGACGCCGACCCGAAGAAGCGCGAGAAGCTGGTCGACCGCCTGCTCGACCGGCCGGAGTACGCCGACTTCTGGGCGTCGAAGTGGGCCGACCTGTTGCGGCCGAACCCGTACCGGGTCGGGATGAAGGCGACGTACGCCCTGGACCAGTGGCTGCGGGAGAGCTTCCGGCGGAACACCCGGTGGGACGCGTTCGCCCGGGAGGTGATCGCGGCGCGCGGCAGCACGTTCACTGCCGGGGCGGCGGTGGTGTTCCGCGACCGCCGGGAGCCGGACGAGTTGGCCCCGCTGGTGAGCCAGTTGTTCCTCGGCGTCCGGCTCGACTGCGCGAAGTGCCACCACCACCCGTTCGAGGTGTGGGGCCAGGACGACTTCTACGGGTTCGCCGCGTTCTTCGGCCGGGTCGGGCGGAAGGGGACCGGGCTGTCCCCGCCGATCTCGGGGGGCGAGGAGTTCATCCACCTGGCGGCCGGGGCGGGCCGCGGCGGGGCGGTGAAGCACCCGGTGACCGGCAGGGAGATGGCGCCGACGCCGCTCCTCGGCAGGCCGATCGAGGTGCGGCCGGAGACCGACCCGCGGGCGGCGCTGGCGGCGTGGGCGACGGCCCCGGACAACCCGTTCTTCTCCCGGGCGACCGTCAACCGGGTGTGGGCGGACCTGATGGGCCGCGGGATCGTCGACCCGGTGGACGACCTGCGGGCGACGAACCCGCCGTCGAACCCGGAGCTGCTCGATGCCCTCGCCGCCGACTTCGTCAAGAACGGGTACGACCTGAAGAAGCTGATCCGCACGATCACGACGAGTCGGGTTTACGCCTTGAGCACGACCCCGAACGACCGGAACGCCGGCGACGGACGGAACTACTCGCGGCACTACCGGCAGCGGCTGCGGGCGGAGGTGCTGCTCGACATGGTGAGCGACGTGACGGGGGTGGCGGAGAAGTTCGAGGGGATGCCGCCGGGGTCGCGGGCGGTGGAGGTGTGGACGGCCCGTGCGCAGTCGGTGTTCCTGGACAGCTTCGGCCGGCCGGACCCGAACCAGGACCCGCCGTGCGAGCGGGCGGCGGACACGACGGTGGTGCAGGCGCTGCACCTGATGAACAGCCCGAACCTGCACCGCAAGGTGACCGACGACGCCGGCCGGGCCGCGGGCCTGGCGAACGGGTCGAAGTCGGCGGCCGAGGTGGCGGAGGAGTTGTACCTGCTGGCGTACTGCCGGCCGCCGACGGCCGAGGAGCGGGCCGCCGCGGTGAAGCGGTTCGAGAAGCCCGGCGCGACCCGCCGGCAGGCGGCCGAGGACCTGATGTGGGCGCTGATCAACACCCCGGAGTTCGTGTTCAACGACTGAGCCGGGTACAATGGCCCGGAGAACAGACCGCGAGGAGCCGGGCGATGTGGGCACCCTTACCGCCGGAAGTGATGAGCCACCTGAACGGCCCGGCGGCGCCCGACGGGGCGATCGGTTGGGAGGCGGCCGTCGCGAAGATCGACGAGTTCCGCGCCCTGGCCGACGACTACGACGGCCAGGGCGCGAGGGCGCCGGCGCCGGAGACGATCGACGCGGCCGCGGAACTGGTTCATGGCCTGACCCGCGCCGGCGTCCCCTCCCCGACTTGGGTGACGCCGGGGGTGAACGGGTCCGTTGATCTGAGCTGGGAGTTCGGCGGCGGGGTCTCCGTCGCCGTCGATGTGACGGAGCCGGATGAGGCCGACGTGTTTCTCCTGGTCCCCGGCCGACAGCCCGGGCACTGGGTCGTGACCCAGACCGCCGCCGTCTGACGCCCCCGGCTCCCGGACCCTCCATGAAGGACGAGAGCGAACCGGTCACGCCCGACGAACTCGTCGTCCGGCTGGTCTGGGCGTTCCACTTCAAGAGCGGAGCCCGGGAACCGGTCCAGCGCGAGGCGTTCGAGCCGAAGGGCCACGAGACGGACGGGGTGTCGGTGTTCCGGGCCGCGTGTCTGGCGGACCCGGAACAGGCGCTGGGGGCGGTCGCCGCGGAGAAGCGGGACGGTTACGCGGTCGTGCTGCTCCCGGTGGCGGACTTGGCGGCCCTCGGGCTGACGGTCCAACCGGCCAAGATCGACACGGTGCCCGGCCATGCTGTCCTGCCGGAACTGAACATTACGGACTGGAAGGCCGACAAGCCCCGGTGGCGGGTGGTGCAGAAGGAGTTGGCCAGAATCGCGAGCGCACGGGTCGTCCGCCCCCCGGTGGGAGTGGGATGAGGGTCGGCCCCACGAGGGAGTTGTCATGCCCGCCTGGAAGAACTGTGCTGGCGTCAGCCGCCGCGACTGCCTGCAGCTCGGACTCGGCACCCTGCTCGGCGGCGGGCTCGCCACCGCCCTCCGCGCCCGTGCCGCGGACGCGCCGCACCCGTCCGGCCAGGCCAAGTCCTGCATCCTCATCTGGCAGGACGGCGGGCCGACCCACTACGAAATGTTCGACCCCAAGCCGGGCGCCCCGGCCGAGATCCGAGGCGAGTTCACCTCGATCCCCACCGCCGTCCCCGGCGTCCGGTTCTCCGAGCACATGACCCGGCTCGCCAAGCAACTCGACCGGTTCGCCGTCGTCCGGTCGATCCGCCACGACCAGGGGAACCACGGGGCCGGCAACCACTACATGATGACCGGGGCGCCGCCGCGCATCCCGGTCGGGTGCGGGGCGTTCGTCAGCTTCCACCCGAGCCTCGGGTCAGTCGTCGCCGCCGAGAAGGGCGCCCCCGCCGGCCTCCCGCCGTACTTCTCCATGCCGAGCATGTCCCGGTCCGGCGGGCCGAACTTCCTCGGCGCCAAGTACGCCCCGTTCGTCGTCCCGAACGACCCGAACGGGGCCGGGTTCAAGGTCCGCGACGTGGTCCTCCCCGAGGGGCTGACCGCCGACCGGTTCGACACCCGCACCGACCTCCGCACCGAGGTCGACACCTTCCGCCGGTTCGCCGACAAGGCCGCCGCCGACCCGGCCGCCGGCCTCGACGAGCACTACCACCAGGCCCTCGACCTGATGAACTCGAAGGAGGCCCAGGCGGCGTTCGACGTCGGCCGGGAGCCGGAGCGCGGCCGCGACCGGTACGGCCGGAACGCGTTCGGCCAGAGGCTCCTGCTGGCCCGCCGGCTGGTCGAGGCCGGGGTCCCGTTCGTCACGGTGTACGACGGCGGGTGGGACCACCACACCGACATCTTCCCGTCGCTCCGCACCCGGCTCCCGGCGTGGGACCACAGCGTGTCGGCGCTGGTCGACGACCTCCGCCAGCGCGGCCTGCTGGACACGACGCTGGTGGTCGCGCTGGGCGAGTTCGGCCGGACCCCGCAGGTGAACGCCCGCGGCGGCCGGGACCACTGGTCGAACGCGATGAGCGTGCTGTTCGCCGGCGGCGGGACGCCGGGCGGGCAGGTCGTCGGGGCGACCGACCCGAAGGGGTTCGCGGCCGTCGACCGGGTGCTGGCGCCGGAGAACTTCGCGTCCACGGTGTACGCCAAGCTCGGCATCGACCCGGGGAAGATCCTGTACACCCCGCAGGGCCGGCCGACGCACCTGGTCAGCGACCCGACCCCGATCAAAGAGTTGATGGGGTGAGCGAGCCCGGGGAGCAGCCGGGAGGCGCCGGGTCTCCACCTCTCCCCGCTGGGGAGAGGTCGCCGCCGCGTCTCGCGGCGGCGGGTGAGGGGCGGACGTTGGCGGATGACCGGGTGCGCTCACCCCTCACCCGGCCCGGCGAAGCGCCGGGCCGACCTCTCCCCAGCGGGGAGAGGTGAAAGCCCCAACCACCTCGGCTCAGGCCACCGGCCCGGGCCCCTCCAAGATCGACGACGATGCCCGGACTCCCCACCCGCCTGTGTCCGCTGAGTCTCCTCTACGCCTCGCTGGCGACCGCGGCTTCCGCCGCCCCGCCGACCGTCACCCCCCTCTACCCCGCCGGCGCCCAGCGCGGCACCACCACCGAGGTCACCGCGGCCGGCACCTTCGACCACTGGCCGGTCAAGGTGTGGGCGAGCGGCGCCGGCGTGACCGTCGAGGCCGGCAAGGAAAAGGGGAAGTTCACGGTCACCGTCACGGCGGACGCCGAGCCCGGGGTGTACGCCCTGCGCGCCCACACCGCGGACGGGGCCGCCGGGCTGCGGCCGTTCGTCGTCGGGACGCTGCCGGAGGTGGCCGAGAAGGAGCCGAACGACGAAGCGGCGAAGCCGCAGCCGGTCGCCGGATCGGTCGTCGTGAACGGGCAACTCGCCAAGCCCGGGGACGTGGACTGCTTCGCGATCGCGCTGACCAAAGGGCAGACGCTTGTCGCCGACCTCGACGCGAGCCGCGGCCCGCGGTCGCCGATGGACGGCGTCCTCCAGGTCGTCTCGGCCGACGGGTTCGTCCTCGCCCGGGACAACGACACCCGCGGCCTCGACCCGCGGCTGGCGTTCGCCGCCCCGAAGGACGGCACCTACGTCGTCCGGGTGTTCGCGTTCCCGGCGACGCCCGACTCGGCGGTCCGCCTCGCCGGGGCCGACACGTTCGTCTACCGGCTGACGCTGACGACCGGCGGGTTCGCGGACTTCCCGGTGCCCCTCGCGGTGCAGGCCGGCGGCCCGCGGCGGGTGGCGCTCGAAGGGTGGAACCTCCCGCCGGCCGCCCGCGAGGTGAAGATCGACGCCGTCCCGCCCGACCGCCCGCACCTGACCCTGTGCCCGCCCGGGGTCGCGAACCCGGTCCGGGTGCGGGTCGAGCCGCACCCGTGCTTCGACCCCGCCCCCGGCCCCGACCCGCTCGCCCCGCCGTTCTCGGCGACCGTGCGGGTCGACGCCGCGGGCAAGGAAGCGACGGTGAAGGTCGCTGCGAAGAAGGGCGTGCCGCTCGCGGTCCGGGCGGAGGGCCGGTCGCTCGGGTTGGCGGCCGACCCGGTGGTCCGGGTGCTGGGGGCGGGGGGCGAGCAACTCGCCCGGGCCGAGCCGCCCAAGCTCCACGGTGACACCGCGCTGTCATTCACCCCGCCGGCCGACGGGGTGTACACGCTCGCCGTCGCCGACCTGGCCGGCGGGGGCGGGCCGCGGCACGCCGTCCTCCTCCGCGTCGCCGCGCCGGAGCCGGACTACGAGCTGGCCGTGGCCGCCGACCGGTTCGCGGTGCCGCCCGGCGGGTCGCTCGCCGTGCCGGTGAAGGTGACCCGCCGCGGCGGGTTCGCGAAGCCGGTGGAGGTGGTCGCCGAGGGGTTGCCGGCCGGGGTCACCACGGAGGTGAAGCCGCCGGCCGGGAAGGCCGACCCGAACACGGTCACGGTGATCCTGTCGGGGGGTGCGGCGGGGGCCGGCGGGCCGTTCCGGCTGGTCGGCCGGGTGGCCGGCGAACCCCTCCTGACCCGCCCCGCCCGGGCCGCCGTGCCGGAGCTGGACGACCCGGTCGCGGACCTGTGGGTCTCGGTCACCGCCGCCCCGGTCCCGCCGACGCCGAAGAAGAAGTGACCGGTCAGTGCTGTGTTGACACCCTCGGGTCGGAGGCGGTGGGCCGGGAGGG
>PNKH01000132.1 GCA_013822345.1 Isosphaera sp. | reverse complement strand
GGGCCCCGTCCGGGCTGAACCCCACCCCGTACACCGGCCCCTCGTGCTCCCCCAGCTGCTGGAGCGGCTTGTCCAGCCCCTCCAGGTCGCCCCACCGCAGGGCCCGCACGTCCCACACCTTGGCCGTCCCGTCGCTCCCGGCGCTGGCCAAGAGGGACCCGTCCGGGCTGAACGCCAGGGCGTGGACGGTCCCGGCGTGCCCCTTCAGCTCGACCGGGATCTGGGCGTCCAGGTTCCACACCCGGACGGTCGCGTTCCGGTCCCCGGTGGCCAGCAGGTTCCCGTCCGCCGGGCTGAACACCGCCGCCTTGGTCGAGGTCGGCTGGGGGAACGACCGGTACACGTTGTAGTTGTCCAGCCGCCACACCGTGACCTGGGAGTCGTCGGACGGGGTGACCAGGTACTTGGTCCGCCGCGGCACCCCGCCCACCACCACCTCCACCTCGGCGGACACGTCGGCCGACCAGACGTTCCCCCGCTGCCGCGGCTCCAGGGTCTTGGCCACCTCCCCCTTGGCCAGGTCCCAGATCCGGACCGACCCGTCCTCGTACCCGGCCACCACCTCGGTCGGGGTGACGAACGCCAGCGCCCACACCGGCCCGGACTTCGACGGGAGGAACAGCCGCGGGGCCGGCCCGGGGTCGGCCGCGGCCGGCGGCAGGCCCTCCCCCGCCGGGGGCGGCGGGGGCTGGGACGGGCCGAGGATCTGCCCGAAGGCCGCGACCGACAGCCCGCCGAGCAGCACCCCGCCGACCCACGGCAGCACCCGCAGGGCGACCGCCTTCCAGCAGACGTGCCGGCGGACCCGGGTGGTCGCCGACCGGGACGCGACCGCCGCGCACACCTCGGCCGGCACGTCCAGCGGGGACAGGTCGTCGGCCCGGGCCAGCTCGGCGGCGAACGCCTGGGCCACCTCGGCGGCCGTCTGGTACCGGTCGGCCGGGTTCTTCGCCAGCAGCTTGTCGATGATGTCGGACAGCCCGGCGGGGAAGGACGGGTCGAGGTCGCGGAGCGGGCGGGGGACCTCGTCGGCCACCCGGCGGAGGACCGCGAGCGGGGTCTTGCCGTCGAACGGCGGGGCCCCGGAGGCGGCCTCGTACAGGACGCTGCCGAGGCTGAACAGGTCGCTCCGGGCGTCCACCTCCCCGCCCTGGGCCTGCTCCGGGGCCATGTACATCGGGCTGCCGGCGACGAACCCGGTGCGGGTCAGCTTCACGTCCTCGGCCCACCGGGCGAGCCCGAAGTCGGTCAGCTTGACCCGGAACTTCTCCCGGCCCGGGGCCGGGGCCGGGGCCGGGGCCGTCCCGGGCGGGGGCGGGTCGGCCGGCAGCTCCTCCAGCAGGATGTTCCCGGGCTTGATGTCCCGGTGGGTCAGGTCCTTGGCGTGGGCCGCCTTCAGCCCGGTGGCGGCCTGCATCCCGAGGTGGGCGACCTCGGCCGGGGGGAGCTTCCCGACCCGCTTCAGCCGGCGGGCCAGGGACTCCCCGTGGACCAGCTGCATGACGAGGTACGGGAGCCCGGACTCCTCGTCCTCGTCCACCTGGTGGACGGCCACGAGGTTGGCGTGGGTGACGGCGGCGGCCGCCCGGGCCTCCCGGCAGAACCGCTGCCGGGCGGTCGGGTTGCCGGCCAGCTCGGGGTCGATCACCTTGACCGCCACCTCCCGCTGCAGGGACGGGTCGAACGCCTCCAGGACGACCCCCATCCCGCCCCGCCCGACCACCCGGACGATGTCGAAGTCGCCGAGCAGCCCGAGCCCGCCGGGGACCCGGGGCGGGCGGAGGAAGTCGAGCCTCACCTCCCCGACCGGCTGGCCGTCGGCCGCCCCGTTCAGCCCGGCGGCGGCGACCCGCACCTCGGCCTCGACCGCGGCCAGGGCCGGGTAGTAGGCGGAGTTCTCCGGGGGGAGGTCCTGGGTGCAGTCCCGGAGGTCGGCGCACAGGGCCTTGGGGTCCCCGCCGGACAGCACGTCGAGCCGGCCCTGGCACCCGGGGCAGGCCCCGACGTGCTCCTCCAGGGCGGCCCGGCGGGCCTCCCCGACCTGCCCGCGGACGAGCCGGTTCAGGTCGCCCGTCGGCGGGCACTCGGTGGTCGGTGCGGTGTCGGCGGCCATGGCCCGCTCCCCCTCGGGTCAACTGTCCTCGGCGTCCATCAGCGTCTTCACCTCGTCCCGCAGGCGGGCGAGGACCCGGCTCTTGGCGACGTACACCGCCCCGGGGGTCATTTTCAACCCCGCCCCGACCTCGGCCGCCGGCCTCCCCTCGACGGCCGTCTCCCAGAACGCCTTCCAGGTGGTCTCCTGGAACTCGCCCTTCACCCGCTCCATCGCCCGGGCGGTGACCCGCCTTTGGTACTCGCGCTCCCACTCGGCGTCCGGGCCGCGGCCGTCGTCCCGGGCCGGGGTGGCGTCGAGCCGTTCGTGGGCGTCGGTGTCGCCGGTCCCGCGGGGGCGGTTCCGCTGGGCGGTGAGGAAGTTGTAGATCTTGTTCCGGGTGACGGTGTACAGGAACCCGCGGAAGGTGCCGCGCTTCGGGTCGTACTCCATGCGGGGGGCGTTGCGGGCGACGCTGAGCAGGACGTTCTGCATCAGGTCGGCGGCGTCGGAGTCCTGGAGGCCGCGGTTGCGGGCGAACCGGTACACGACCGGGCCGTACAGCTGGACGAACTCCCGCCACGCGTCGGAGTCCCTGCCGTCCCGGATGCGGGCGAGGAGGGTGACCCGGGTGAGCGGCGGCTCGGCCATGCGGGGACTTCCCGGCGTGGGATACCGTGGGCGACGGGACGACATTACACGCCCGCTCCGGGGCGGGGGAGACCGGATGCCTCCAGTTTAGTCGCCCGCCGCGGGAATGCGATGCCCGCACGCCGGGCCCGGCGGACGTGGAGGTGCCGCCGAACCCGGTGGTGACGGGCGGCGACCCGCGGGAGGTGACCATCCGGTTCCGGGAGGTGAGGAAGGCGGGGTCGTGCGCCGGGCGCTCCGCCGGAGGCCGCCAGGGGTTGCGGCCCCCGGCCCGTCCGTGGGCGCCGCCGGGGTTGCGCTCCGGGCCTGGCGGCCCGTCGCTCCACCCCCGGCTACCCTCGGTCGTCCCTCCGGGACGACAACTCTTCCTGAGCCGCGGAGCGGCGGCCGACGGTAGCCGGGGGTGGAGGTCCGGCCCGCCAGGGCCGGGCCGGAACCCCCGGCGGCGTGAGCGGAACACCGGCAGGCGTCGACGCAACCCCGCCGGCCGGTCCCGTCACCCCGCCCGGCACTCGACCGCGTCGCACTCCGCCGCGGTCGGCACGTCGAGCTTGTCGGACAGCCGCTCCCGCACCCGCCCGCCGCGAAAGGTTCATGCCCGGGGCGGTCGGGAACCGATTTCCAGTTCTGGACACGCGGCCAGTATTTTTCCGCAACCGGGGTTGCGCCCCGCGGCGCGGTCGGGTATCAAGCTGCGGGGGTCATTTCTCGGGAGGGGGACGCGATGGCGACACAGGACAAGGGCGGGCTGATCCCGCACCTCGTGGTGAAGGGGGCGGCGAAGGCGATCGAGTTCTACACCGCCGGGCTCGGGGCGACCGAGGTCGCCCGGATGCCGGTCGGGGACGGCCGGCTGCTCCACGCGGTGCTCAAGTTCGGGGACGCGACGGTGTTCCTGTGCGACGACTTCCCCGACCACTGCGGCGGGGTGAGCCGGGCCCCGAGCGGGCCGTCCCCGGTCACCCTCCACCTCGGGGTGCCGTGCTGCGACGACGCGATCGCGACCGCCGCCGCCGCCGGGGCGACCGTCACCATGCCGGCCGAGGACATGTTCTGGGGCGACCGGTACGGCCAGGTGCTCGACCCGTTCGGCCACGCGTGGTCGTTCAGCAGCCCGCTGTCCGCGGAGCGGAAGGCCGCGGCCGAGCAGAAGTGGGCGGCCGAGAACCCGTTCGGCCGGAAGGCGTCGGCGTGACGGGAGCGGGACCGTGTCAGGCCGCCCGGGGTTCGCACCCCGGGCTGTTATCTGGCCGCCCCTTCGGGGCTACAGGCCGGATGTCTTGAACCCCGAAGGGGTGGGGAGGGAATAGCCCGGGGTGCCAACCCCGGGCGCCGGGTCGAACCCGGTCGGTCTCGCCCACGATGTCACTTCGCCCGGAACGCGTACAGGAACTTGTCGCTCCGGACGTACAGGGTGTCGTGGGCGATCGCCGGGGTGGCCCGGACCGGCTCGCCGAGCTTCACCGAATGGACCACGTCCGGCGCGTCCTCGCCGGCCGCCACCACCGCCACCGTCCCGTCCAGCGCCGCCAGGTACAGGTGCCCGTTCGCGGCCACCGGCGACGCGTAGTACCGCGCCCCGGCCTTCACCCGCTCGCCCTCGTACACCGGCTTCCCGGTCGCCGCCTCCAGGCACGTCACCTGCGGCCCGTCCTTCACCCAGTACACCCGGTCCCGGTACGCGATCGGGCTCGGGACGTACGGCAGCCCCTTGGTGTAGCTCCACGCCACCTCGCCCTTCCCGCCCGGCTTCAGCGCGACCGCCCGGTTCTGCCCGCTCGCCAGGATCCTCATGTTCTCCGCCCACTCCTCCCGGGTGATCTTCCCGTCCTTGTTCGGGTCGTTGTTGTCGAAGAAGTTGCCGAACGGCGTCTTCGCCGCCCCGGCCTTGGTCAGGTGCCCGACCTTCTCGTCCCCGGCCTGCTTCAGGATCTCGTCGAACGTCGGCAGCTTGAAGTCCGCCCCGCCGGGGGCCCACCCGGCGTACACCAGCAGGTCCTTGTACCGGACCGGGGTGGTGCAGGCGAGCGCCGGCAGCTGGCCGACCGCCCACAGCTCCTTCCCGGTCGCCGCGTCGTACCCGGTGAGCGACACCATCCCGGGCACGGCCAGCACCGTCCTCCCGCCGTCCTCCCACACCGCCGGCGTGCCGTAGGAGGTCTGCTGCTTGCGGTCGGTCTTCCACGCCTGCGACCCGGTCGCCAGGTCGACCGCGTACACGGCCGAGTCCTTCGACAGGTCGCGGGCCAGGAGCACCCGCCCGCCGGCGACGACCGGCGAGGTGCCGGTCCCGAACTCGTTGTTGGTGACCGCGGTCGGCAGCTCGAACCGCCACCGCTCCTTCCCGTCGAGGTCGTAGGCGATCAGACCGCACGACCCGAAGTAGGCGACGACCGTCTTCCCGTCACTCGCCGGGGTGGACGCGGCCGGGCTCCCCTCGGTCGGGTGGAACGGCTCGATCGCCTTCGCCTTCGCGTCCGCCCGCCACAACTCCTTCCCGTCGGCCCGGGCGTAGCAGATCGTGAACAGCTTGCCGCCCTCGAACGCGGTCAGCACGACCTTGTCGCCGATCACGACCGGGGACGACAGCCCCGGCGGGACGGCGACCTTCCAGGCGAGGTTCTCGTTCGGCCCGAACTTGACCGGCGGCTTCTGGTCGTCGGCCACCCCGGACCCGGCCGGCCCGCGGAACTGCGGCCAGTCGTTGGCGGCGGAGAGTGTGGGTGCGAGTGTGAGGGTGAGGAACGACGCGGCGAGACGGGTCATCACGGCTCTCGTGGGGACGGGGCGATGCGGGCGAACGACACGGCGCGGCGGGTGCCGGTTCACACCCGGTGGATCACCTCGGTAGTCGGGTGCCGGACCTTCGCGAGGGCGGCGGCCGGGTCGTCCGGGCGGCGGTATCCGGCGGTCGCGATCACGACCGCCCCGAGGCCCTTCTCCCGCAGCCCGAGGACCTCGTCGTACTTCTCGGGCTGGAACCCCTCCATCGGGCAGGCGTCGACGCCGGCGAGGGCGCAGGCCGAGAGGAAGAACCCGAGGGCGAGGTAGCACTGGCGGGCGGCCCAGGCGTGGGCGTCCGCCGGTGACGGCCGGGTCACCGACCCGAGCATCATCTTCCGGTACCCGTCGAGGGTGTCCGGGGCAACCCCGCGGACCGCGGCGGTGCGGGTGATGTGGCGGTCCACGTCGGCCGGGGTCGGCGGGTTCTTGGCCGCGAACACGACCAGGTGCGAGGCGTCGAGGATCTGGCTCTGGTTCCACGAGACGGGGTGGAGCTTCTGCCGCACCACCGGGTCGGTGACGACGACGAACGCCCACGGCTGGAGGCCGAACGACGACGGGGCCAGGACGGCGGCCTCCTCGAGCTTCGCCCACACCTCCGGGGCGATCGTCCGGGCCGGGTCGAACTTCTTGGTGGCGTACCGCCACCGGAGTTGGGCGAGGACGGCGTCGGGCGGAACGGGGGTCACGGCGGCTCCGGGGTCGGGGGCGGGTCGCAACCCGGATACCCGCCGCCGGGCCGGGCCTTTCGCGCGGCCGGCCCGGGTGGCGGTGGCGGTTCCGCCGGCCGCCCTCGCCAGCGGCGACACCCTGGCCCTCCCGGACGTGCTCCCCGGGTTCGCCGCCCCGGTCGCCCGGTTCTTCGAGTGACACCGCGGCGTCACTCACTTCCCCTTCGCCCACCGGGCGGCCGCCTCCGCCACCCGCTTCCCGAGAATCCCGGCCGTCTTCAGGTCCCCGGGGTTCACTTTATCCTGCCCGTAATCGGTCTGGGCCATCGCCCCGCCGTACGCCCCCAGCCGGTTCACCTGGTCCGGGCCGGTCCCCTCGACCAGCTCGCCCGGCCCGACCCACGCCATCCCGTGCTGCATCGCGTTCACCCAGAGCCCGGCCAGGGTGTTCAGCTTGTCCCCGCTCAGCCCCTGGGAGTGGGTGAACCCGGCCGCCAACTTGTCCTTCCACCCGAGCCGCATCCACACCTCGCTCGCGGCGTCGATGAACGCCTTCATCTGGGCCGAGTACCCGCCCATGTACGTCGGGGTGCCGAACACGATCGCGTCCGCCGCCGACAGCTTCGCCAGTGCCGTCGGGTTCTTCCACCGCCCGCCGGCGATGTCGTCGCCGACGATCCGGACCAGTTCCGCGGCGGTGCCGGCGACGCCCCTGGCCCCCTCGGCGACGGCCTCGGCGAGCTGGTGGGTGTGCCCCTGGGCGGAGAAGTAGACGATCGCGACGGTCGGCACGGGCGGCCCCCCGGTGAGGTGAAGACGGGCACCCCCCACTGATAGCCGGCCCGTGCCGGAAGTCCACCGGCCAGCCGTCACTGGGCCAGCCACCCGCCGTCCACCGGGAGCGACACCCCGGTCGTGAACTTCGCCGCGTCCGACGCCAGGTACAGGACCGCCGCCGCCACCTCCTCCGGACGCCCCATCCGCCCGACCGGGTGCTTCTCCGCCATCGCCTTCCCGCCCTCGCTGTCCTCCCCGCCGAAGAACCGGTCGACCATCTCCGTCACGATCGCCGCCGGGGCGACCGCGTTCACCCGCACCCCCTGCCGGGCGAACTCCAGCGCCGCCGTCTTCGTCAGCCCCTCGACGGCGAACTTGGCGGCGGCGTAGACGCTCGCCCCGGGGAACCCGATGTGGCCCGCGATGCTCGACGTGTTCACGATCGCCCCGCCCCCGCCCTTCAGCATCGCCGGGACCTCGTACTTCATCGCCGTCAGCACGCCCCAGACGTTGATGTCGAACACCCGCCGGTAGTCGGCCTCCGTCGCCTCGGTCAGCGGCCCGGCCCACTCCACCCCGGCGTTGTTGAACGCCACGTCCAGCCGGCCGAACTTCGCCACCGTCTCCCCCACCAGCCGCTTCACGTCCGCCTCCTTCGCCACGTCGGCCGCGACGAAGTGGGCGACCCCGCCGGCCTTCGTGATCTCCTCGACGACCGCCAGGCCCTCCTTCTCCCGCCGCCCGGACAGGACGACCTTCGCCCCCTCCCGGGCGAACGCGACGGCGGTCGCCTTCCCGATCCCGCCGGTGCCGCCGGTGACGAGCGCGACCTTGCCGGTGAACGTGGCCATGACCGTGACCCCGCGCGTGAGGTGAACCCGGACCCGCAGAACGGACGCGGGGGACTACCCGCCGGCGGGGCGGCGGCTTACGCGCCACATTCCCCGCTACGCCGATTGCGGGTCCCGGAATCCCGGGTTACCTTCCCTCCAACCCCACCGGGAGCCACGCCCATGCCCGACCTGGCCGACGGACAGACGTTCGAGATGCAGGGGTCCGGGAAGAACCCGTACCGGATCAAGAACGTCGGCGGGGTGTACTCGTGCACCTGCCCGGCGTGGTGCAACCAGTCGCTCCCGAGCAACGCCCGGACGTGCAAGCACATCCGCAAGCTCCGCGGGGACGCGGCCGAGGAGCTGCGGCTCCAGACCGCCGGCCCGCTCGCCCCGCTCAAGCCCGAAGGCTCCGAGGACGTGAAGGACCTGCCGCTGCTGCTCGCCCACGTGTGGACCGACGAGCACGACCCGACCGGGTGGTGGATGAGCGAGAAGCTGGACGGGGTGCGGGCGTACTGGGACGGCAAGCAGTTCCTGTCCCGGCGGAACAACGTCTACCACGCCCCGGACTGGTTCACCGCCGGGCTGCCGGCCCACCCGCTCGACGGCGAGCTGTGGTTCGCCCGCGGCCGGTTCCAGCCGGCCAGCGACATCGCCCGCAGCCAGGGCACCCCGGAGCGGTGGAAGGAACTCAAGTACCTGGTGTTCGACGCCCCCGACGCGACGGGGCCGTTCGAGGACCGGCTGAAGTTCCTGCAGGACGGCCACGGCGGGTGGGGGAACCCGTACGCTGCGCTGCACGACCACACCGCCTGCACCGGCCTCGACCACCTGTTCGCGGAGCTCGACCGGGTGACCGCCCTCGGCGGCGAGGGCCTGATGCTCCGGAAGCCGCAGTCGCCCTACGAGCGGACCCGCTCGACGACGCTGCTGAAGGTGAAGACGTTCCTCGACTGCGAGGTGGTGGTGACGGACTACGAGGCGGGGAAGGGGCGGCACAAGGGGCGCGTCGGGGCGCTGTGGGTCCGCCTGGCCAACGGCAAGGAGTGCAAGGTCGGCACCGGGCTGAAGGACAAGGACCGGGAGCACCCGCCGGCGAAGGGCGCGATCATCACCGTCAAGTACCAGGACGAGACGCCGGACGGGGTGCTGCGGTTCCCGGTGTACGTCGGCCCGCGACCGGACGGCTTCCCGACCGCCCCCGCCCCGACCCGGCGCCCCGTCGTCGTGACCCCCGAGCCTCCCCCGGCCCGCGCCGGGGGCGCGCCTGCTCCCGTTCCGACCCCTGTCCCCCCTGGAGGCCCTGCGATGGCGACGATCACCAAGCGGTACTTCGAGTTCGTGGACGGCACGTCGAGCAAGTTCTGGGAGGTGTGGATGGACGGGACGGACGTGGTGACGCAGTGGGGGAAGATCGGCACCCCCGGCCGCGAGACGCGGAAGTCGTTCCCGGACGCGGCCAAGGCCCAGAAGGAGTACGACAAGCTGCTGGCGGAGAAGACCGGGAAGGGGTACAGCGAGAGGAAGCGGCCGGCGTGACAAAACCCGTCGTAGCCGGCTGTGCCGGCCGCCTGGCCCGACGACCCCGCCCGCCGCTGCCGCCGCGCCCGTCAGTTTCCCGCCGCGCCCCTCGGCGCGGCGGGCGCTGGCCGCCGCGCGGCGGGGTGGTGTCGACGGCCGCGGGGGGTGTGAGGAACCGTTCCGGGAGCCGGTCCGGGGCGTGAAGACCGGACCAACCCGGCCACCTCTCGGAACGGTTTCCGACTGTCCACTGCCCCTACTCCGGCCTGGCGGCGGTCCGCAGGTCGTCGCCGGCCACCCGAACCCCGAGCGGGGCCGGCCGGCCGTCGTCCTCCACCGCCACCACCACCACGTTCCACCCGGCCTTCAGGTCCGCCGCCACCGGCTTGGCCGGGTCCGCCCCACCCCCGCCGTTCACCCACACCCGGGTGGCCGACCGGCCGGTCACCGTCAGGGCCGCGGTCTGGGCCTTCGGGGCGTGCACGTAGGTCCGGAAGTACACCCCGGCGTTCTTCCACCCGGCCTGCCCGCCGGTCGGGTCGAAGGTGCCGTCCGGGGCGGCCGCCACCCGCACCCACTTCGCCTCGGCCACGGCCGCCGGCGGGCCGGCGTCGAACCCGCGGCCGAACGGCCCGGTCACCATCCCCTCCCGGACCGTCCCGCGCAGCGACTCCTGCTCCGTGCGACTCTTCAGGAACGCCAGCAGGTCGATGAACTGGTCGTGCCGCAGCTGCGCCACCGAGTTGTCCGGCATCAGCGACACCTTCGTCGGTGTGAGCGACGCGACCTCGTCCTTGGCCACCCGCACGTCCCGCCCGTTCGCGTCCCGCAGCACCACCTCCCTCGCGTCCTCCTTCACCTTCAGCCCGGTGTGCACCTGGTCGCCGGTCGTCGTCAGCCGGTACGTCTGGTAGCCCTCCTTGATCTCCTTCCCGGGGTCGGCGATCGACTCCACCAGCTTCTCGACCGTCATCGTCTCCCACACCTTCGTCAGGTCCGGGCCGACGCTCCCGCCGACCCCCTCCAGCCGGTGGCACGAGGCACACGCCAGCAGCTTGGTGTTCAGGTAGACTTCCCGGCCGCGCCTCGGGTCGCCCTTCTCGGCCACCAGGGTGCGGACCTTCTCCACCTGGCCCGGCTCGGTCGACAGGAGGAGCCCGCCGCGCACCACCTCGGCCCGGAGTCTGGCGACGGCCGGGTCGGCGTCGAACTTCTGGAGGGCGTCGGCGACCTGCGGGAAGAAGTCGCGCGGCAGCTTCTTCGCCAGGAGCCGCTCGCCGATCAGCACCGCCCCCGGCCTGGTCGCCGACAGGACGATGACCGCCTCGGTCAGCAGGGTCGGGTCCGGCTGGTCGAGGAGCTTCTCGGCCGCGGCCCGGGCGGCCGGCGGGTCGAGGGCGGCGAGCGACCGCAGCGCCTCGGCCTTGAGCGCCGCCGGGTGCGTGCCGCCGAGCAGGGCGGCGAGCGGGGCGGCCGCCTTCTTGTCGCCGAGCACCCGCACCGCCTTCACCGCCGCGGCCCGCTCCGCCGCCGGGCGGGCCGGGTCGGCGAGGAGCTCGATCAGCTTCGGGGCGGCGGCGGTCAGGCGGGCCTCCTCGGCCGCCCGGATCGCCACCATCCGGGCCTCCTCCTGCGGCCGGTTCAGGAGCCCGACGACGAGCGGGGTGGCCCGCTCGGCGTTGGCCGGGCCGGACGCGGCGAACACCTCGACCGCGGCCCGGACCACCTCGAACGCCTCGTCCGGGCGGCGGGCCAGGTAGTCGGCGAGCGGGTCGAGCGGGAGCGGCGGGTCGAACTGGTAGTTGGTGTACGACCGGACCAGCGCCTCCCGCTGCTCGGCGGACACGTCCGGGCGGGCGAGCAACTCGGGCAGGGCGTCGGCGGCCGGCTTCGTGCGGAGGGCGAGGAACGCCTCGACCGCCTGGTTCCGCTCCCGGTCGCCGGTCGCGGCGAGGGCGAGGAGCGCGTCGATCCCGGGCTTGCCGAGCTTCTCCAGGCCGCGGAGGTACCCGTCCCGGAGGAACACGTCGCCGTCGAGGTCGTGGAGGTAGCCGGCGACGAGCGCCCCGGGCGCCGCCTCCCCGCCGACGCGGCCCAGCGCCAGTGCGGCGGCGCGGCGGACGGCCGGGTGCCGGTCGCCGAGGGCCTTGACCAGCGCCTCGACCGCCCGGGCGTCGGCGGGCCTGGCGTGGAGCCCGAGGCCGTCGAGGGCGGCCCGGCGGACGTCCGGGGAGGCGCCCCTGGTGCCGAGCAGCCGGCAGAAGTCTTCGACCTCGGCGTTCCAGTGGGCGAGGAGGACGCCGAGGGCCGGGAGCCGGGCGTCGCCGTCGAGCCCGCCGGAGACGAGCTTCTTCAGCACCAGGTCGCGCGCCTTCGGGCCGCGGCGGACGAGCTCCTTCCGGGCCTCGACGCGGTCGGTCAGGTCCGGCAGGCCGAGGGCGTCGGCGAGCTGGTCGTCCGGGAGCTGGCGGAGCTTGGCCCAGGCGTCCATCCCGCGGCGCGGCAGGGCGGGGGTGTCCTTGGTGCCGGCCCAGGTGATCCGGTAGACGCGGCCGTGCTTCCCGTCGCCGGACAGCTTGCCGGCCCCGCCGGAGTCGGTCCGCCAGTCGCAGACGTAGACGGCGCCGTCCGGCCCGGTGACCATCTGGCACGGGCGGAACAGCGGGTCGTCGGACTTCAGGAACTCGAACTCGTGGGTGACCTGGAAGGTGCTGCCGTCCGGGGCGACGGTGTAGGCGCGGACGAGGCGGCGGAACACGTCCGGGTAGAAGAGGAGGCCGCGGTACGGTTCCGGGAGGCGGGTGTCGTGGTAGATCAGCAGGCCGGCGGGGGAGCCGCGGCCGGTCTTGTGCATGGGCGGGACCTTGCCCGGGAGTTCGCCGCCGACGGCCCCGCGGACGCGGTCGGTGCGGCAGCACCGGGCCCCGCCCTGGAGCCGCCACCCGAAGTCGGCGCCCTCGGCGACGTGGACGAGGCGGCAGCCCTGGAACCGGCTCCCGTCCTCCTGGTCGTTGTCGACGTGGAACCAGTTGAACTTGTCGTCGTGGGCGAGGTCGCGGTACGGGTTGCGGTAGCCGATGGAGAAGGTCTCGAGGTTCGACCCGTCGGGCTTGCAGCGGAAGACGGCGCCGGTGCGGAGGACGGTGGCCCGGCTGCCGTCGGACCCCTCGGCGAAGTTGTCGTCGTCGCCGCTGGTGAGGTAGAGGAGGCCGTCGTTGCCGATGCTGACGCCGGACACCTGGTGGTGGTGGAACCCGCAGAACCCTTGGGCGACGGTCTCGCGGAGGGCCCACGGGTCGTTGGCGGTGGCCGGGCGGTCGAGGGCAAGGGCGCCGCCCTGGGGGCTCTGCCGCCACCGGCGGACGGTGCCGCGGCCGGTGACGTACAGCCAGCCGTCGTGGTAGAGGACGGAGGAGGGGAGCTCCTCGGCGATGATGACCTTGGGGGGGCCGAACCGTCCGGTCGCGGGGTCGGGCTTGAACTGCTTGACGAGGTCGGTGGTGAACTTCTTCATGGTGGCGATCTGGCGGGCGGAGCCGTCGCGGTAGCGGAACGTCTCCTTGACCTCGAACCAGCGGTCGTTGGTGACCGGGTCGGGGCGCCACTCGAGGACGTAGAGGGAGCCGTCGGGGCCGAAGGTCATGCCGACGGGGTTGACGGTGTCGGGCTCGGAGACGACGACCTCGAGTCGGAAGCCTTCGGGGAGGAGGTAGCCCTTGAGGGCGGGGTCGAACTTCCCTTGGTCGACGAGGGTGACGGGGAACGGCGGGGGCTTGGGCGGGGACTGGTCGGCGGCGAACGCGGGCGGCGGCTGGGGCGGGGCAGCAGGGCGGGCGTGCCAGGCGGCGAGGGCGAGGAGTGCGAGTGCGGCCGCGGCGGTGCGCATGGGGGGAGGTCTCCGCGTGGTGAGTCGGCGGGTGAGTATAGGTTACCGCGCGGCCGGGGGGTGGTCGCGGGCGAACCGGGTGCGAGGGGCGGGCGTCTTGTCAGGGGTCGGGGACGGTGTAGAGTGAAGGGGTCGGAGGCGGGGTAGCTCAGTGGTTAGAGCAATCGCTTCATAAGCGATGGGTCGCCGGTTCAAACCCGGCCCCCGCTACTGGATCGGGCCGGCCGGGAAACCGGCCGGCCCGGCTCATTCACTTACAGTTCAAGGCTTTTCTAACTTCCTTCGGCCGGCGTCAGGATGTTCGCCGGTGTTCCGATCTGCCCCGGTGCGCTCCCCGCTGTGGCAGGATAACGGAACCAAAACGGAACCGGAACCGACTACCTCCGCTTCGCGGTCTGGGCGTACTTGTCCAGGTTGTCCCGGGTGTACCGGCGGAAACGGGTCCGGGGGACTTGCACCGCCACCTTGCGGAACGATGAGTACGGGATGTTGAGGTACGCGGCCGCCTCCTGGGCGGTCAGGTAGGGCGACCCGACCGACGCGGGGGTGGGCCGCTGACCCGGTGCGGGTGCCGGGTCCGACCCGGCCGCGGGTAGGTCTCGTCCGACGCCTCGGGCCTCGCGGATCCCGGGTCGGGACTCGGCCGTCGCCCCGGTCAGTTGCGCTTCGGTGCTCGCTGCGATGGGTGGTACTACTGGGGTGGCCCGGCCGTCGGCCGGGCGGGACTCACGCGGCGGCTCTCGACGCCCCGCCGGGGCCGGCCGGGGTGCTGGTGAGCCGGCGTGGCAGGGCTGGTAGCAGGCCCCCGCCACAGGGGGAGACGTTCTTCACGACCCCGGGCGGGGTCACGCGGCCGTGGCCGCCTCGGGCGTGCCGCCGCCGGCCGCCGGGGCGGGGGTCGAGCAGTCGACCGGCCGGAGGGAGCGGAGGGCCCACACCGCCCCCTCCTTCGAGTGGGCGCTCTCGAACTCCACCATGAACTCCCGGAGGTACTCCGCGTGGGCCGCGAGGTACTTGCCGAGAGTACCGTTGTCGATCCCGGCCCGGAGGTCCTCCGGGAAGTAGGCCACGAAGTCGCCCGGCCGCCCGGTCCACCCGCCCGGGGAGGAGTGGGCGAGGCACATCGCGATCGGGAGGGCGCGGGGCCTCCACCCGTCGAGGAGGCCGGTGCTCCCCCCGACGGCCCGGCGGGCGGCCCGGTCCCGGGCCCTGTCCCGGGCCCGGTCCAGGGCGTCCAGGAACTCGGCCGGGTCCCGCCCGGCCCCCCGGAGGCACCGGCACGCCCACTCGGCCGCCTCCGGCATCCCGTCGTCCAGGGCCCGCGGCTCCCCCGACTCGGGGGTCCGCAGCCCGCACAAGGCCAGGTCCAGCAGCCCGCCGAGGACCCGCGGGCGGGCGGCCCGGACCCGGGCCTCCAGGGCCGACTTCGCCCGCTTCCGGCCCGGGGCGAAGGCCGGCCGCCACAGCGGGATCGCCCGCCGGAGCAGGGCGTCGTCGGTCAAGATGCACCCGGTCCAGGTGGCGTACAGCGGGCGGTTCACCCGGTAGCTGTACTCCTGGGCGTTCTTGTAGTGCATCGGCCCGGAGAACGACCCCCCGGTGGCGATCATCTTCAGGGTGTCGGCCGCGTCCGGGGGGAGCCGGTTCAGGTCGTCGAACCCGAGCACCCACCGGAGGCGGGCGGCCACGAACACCCCCCGCGGGGTGGGCGACAGCTTCAGCCCCTCGCTCCCCTTCGGGTCCACGACCGAGGCGAGCAGCTCGCACAGGGTGCTCTTACCCCCGTCCGACTCCCCCTCGGCCACCAGCCAGTAGTGCTCCACGTGCTCCTTCAGGCACCCGAGCATCCACCCCAGGGCCAGGACCCAGTCGCGGGCGTCGAGGCCCAGGATGTCCCTCAGCTCGTCCGGGTCCCCTCCCCTGACCGGGTCGGGGAGCGGGGCGGCCGAGTCCGGGGAGTGGAAGTCCACCTCCCGGTTCGCCGGGAGGACCTCCCACCCGCCGGCGGTCACCCGGACGGCCCGCCCGCGGCCGAGGTTCAGGTACAGCCGGCCGTCCCGCTCGGCCACCCGGACGGACACCTCGGCCCGGTCGTCCCCCCACTGGGCCTCCTCGGCCGTGTCGTCCAGGGCGGCCCGGCAGGCGGCGGGCGTGACGTTCTTGTGGCCGGCCTTGCGGAGCAAGAAGTGGGCCCGCGCGGGTGCGGCGGCCGGGTCGTACTCGGTCACCACCCGCCCCCCGCCGCCCGGGTGGAAGCCGCGGAGGTACGGGATCCCGTTGCCGTCCCGGATGACCGCGACGTGGCAGGCGGCCAGGGCCTCGCGGGCCTTCTCGATCTCGCGCTTGGACAGACTCTTGGGCTGACTCGGCCTCGGCATGCGGTTCGTACCTCGGGTGGATGGAGTCGGGGGGCCCGGCGGGGCGACCGCGGGCGGCGGGCGGGCGGGGGCACCACCCGCGGGACGGCAGACGGTCGTACCGACCCCGCCCGGGTGGGCGGGGCCCTGGGGGCGGCGGCGGTGGAGCCTGGGGGTTGCGGAGGACGAGCCGGGGCGGCCGGATCAACAGCCACCGGTGACGGGTGATCGGTCGGGGTCGGATGTTCTCTTCTTCCGTCGTGGGGAAAAAGAAGACACCCGCCCGACCCGTCACCCGTCCCCGCGGACCGGGGTCGCCACCGGTTTCAGTCGGGGGCGGGCCCTGTGGGTCACGGATCGCCTCGCCGCAGGCGGCCCCCGTGGCGGTCCGGTTGGACCCCGAGCCTCCGGCGGAGGGCCGCCGCGACCCCGTCGGCGGGGCACCTCTCGTGGGCTCACCCCCGACTGACACCGGTGGTCGCGGGAGCACGAGCGGGGGCGGCCGCGACCGTTCCCCACTCCCCCACTCGGACTCCGACTCTCCTTTGATCCGCACCCCACCGGTGACGCCCTCCCGGGGGTCCGCCGGCCGGCGGTGGGCCGTGCCCGACGCCCGGCATCGGCGCCCTCGGTGGTGTGGGTGTGGGTCAGGGCCCGCCCCGCGGGGCCGGGGTGCGGGCGACGTACCCCTGCCCGCGGCGGCCGCGCGGCCGGCGGGCGCGGGGGCGGCCCGACGACCAAGCCACCTCGTCCGCGGCACGCCCCCTATAGGTAGATAGCAGTGAAACGGTCGATTCGTCTGGTGTTAGTGGCGAGAATTGCTCAATTATTTGCAAGCCAACGGCAATTCGCAGGTTGCGGCATCAACTTTTTCCGCGAAGCCAACGACAGTAACAGAAAATGTGCACGACAC
>PNKH01000131.1 GCA_013822345.1 Isosphaera sp. | reverse complement strand
CCGCGGCCCCTGGCCGCGGAACCATCTGTTGTGAGGTCACCCATGCGCCTGGTGCTCACCGTACTCGCCGCCCTCCCGACCCTCGCCGCGGCGGCCGACGGCCCGCGGTACCGCGTCCTCGCCCAGGACAAGGGGAAGGTCGCCGTCGTCGGGGCCGACGGGAAGGTCGAGTGGGAGGTCGAGTGCAAGTACAACTCGCACGACATCCACCTGCTGCCGACCGGCAACCTGCTCCTCCACACCGGCCCGGCGACGGTCACCGAGATGACCCCGAAGAAGGAGGTCGTCTGGAAGTACGAGGCGAAGCCGACGGCGGCGAACAAGGGGCGGGTCGAGGTCCACGCGTTCCAGCGGCTCGCCGACGGGAACACGATGGTCGCCGAGAGCGGGAACCGGCGGATCGTCGAGGTGGACAGGGACGGGAAGGTGGTGAAGGAGGTGCCGCTGACGGTGAGGAAGCCGGACCCGCACCGCGACACCCGGCTCGCCCGCAAGCTCGACACCGGCAACTACCTCGTCTGCCACGAGGCCGACGGGTGCGTCCGGGAGTACGACGGGACCGGGAAGGTGGTGTGGGAGTACGCGCTCGACCTGGCCGGCCGGCCGCGGGCGCCGGGCCACGGCCCCGAGGGGCACGGGACGGAGGTGTTCGGGGCGGTCCGGCTGAAGTCCGGGAACACCCTGGTCGCCGGCGGGAACAACAACCGCGTCGTCGAGGTGGACACGGACGGCAAGGTGGTCTGGAGCGTCGACCAGAAGGAGCTGCCGGGGGTCACCCTCGCGTGGGTGACCACGCTCCACGCCCTGCCGAACGGGAACGTGATCGTCGGGAACTGCCACGCCGGGCCGGACCAGCCGCAGCTCGTCGAGGTGACCCGGGACAAGAAGGTGGTGTGGGCGTTCAAGAACCACGCGGTGTTCGGCAACAACCTGGCCGCGGCCCACGTCCTCGACCTGCCCGACGGCACCCGGCGGTAGGACCGTAGGTCGGTGACCCGTAGGGCACGCACCGCGTGCCGTCTCCGCCCGGCGGCACGCGGTGCGTGCCCTACGGGGCGGCACCCGGCGGTGGCGGCCGCAGCGCCTGGGCGTACCCGGCCATCACGGCGGCGAGGGCGGCCGGGTCGGCCGGCTTCAGGAAGTAGTGGTCGAACCCGGCCGCCCGGCACCGCCCCTCCTGGCCCATCAGCCCGGTCACGGCCACCAGCGCCGGCCGCGGCGTGAGCAGCATGGCCAACTCGACAGCCAGGCCGCACCCGTCCCCGTCCGGGAGCCGCAGGTCGGTCACCACCACGTCCGGGACGAACCCGTCGGTGGCGACCCGCACGGCCGCGGCCCGGGTGTGGGCGTGCCGGGTGTCGTGGCCGCACAGGGCGAGCAACTCCGCGGTCGCCTCCGCGGCGTCCGGGTGGTCGTCGACGACGAGGATGCGGAGCGGTCGGTGCATGGCGGCGCGGCGGCACCTGTCTTGCCGGTGGCGGGGGCGCGAGGTCGGAAGGTCGGTACGTCCGCTGGTGGACAGACAATGATAGCCGCCGAGGGCCCGGGTGTGAGAACGCCCGGGGCGATTTTCCCCAAGATTTTCTAGGGGATGGTGCGCGTCGGCGGGGCCATTCAGGGAGTTTCGCCGGCCGCCCGCCGGTCTTGAAGAGAATCCCCCCGGAAGGGGGAAAAACCGACACCACCGGCCGCAACCCCGTCACCCGGCGTCCGGCTCCTCCGCCCCGGCCGGGTCCGGTTCGCCGTCCGGGGCCGGCTCCAGCCCGAACCGCCCGGCCTGGTCCGGAGCGTACCGCGGCAGGTCCTGCCGGACCCGCAGCAGGGCCAGGTCCTTCGCCTTCGCCTCCAGCATCACGTCGAACACCAGCCCGTCCACCGCCCGCAGGAACTGGACGAACTCGAACGGGTTGACGAAGTCCGCGTGCCCGGTCCAGACCGGCGGCAGCAAGGCGGTCTTCGTCTTCCCGGTCGCCTTGTCCTTCCGCTTCACCTCCCGCAGCTCGGTCCGCGGGGACGAGTAGTGGACCTTCGGCCGGACCCCGGCCGGCCACGTCGCCAGGAACTTCGTGACGGTCTCCCGGAGGTCCAGCCGTTCCGGGTTCAGGCACCAGTAGTGCTGGTGGTCGAACACCAGCGGGGCGCCGGTCCGGTCGTGGACGGCGAGCACGTCGGCGGCCGAGAACCGGAGGTCGTCGTTCTCCAGGACGAGCCGGCGGCGGGCCGGCTCGGGCAGGGTCTTGTACGTCTCCGCCCACCGCACCCGCCCGGCCGCCGGGTCGCCGTAGGTCCCGCCGACGTGGGTCACCAGCACCGCCTCCGCCCCCGCCCCCATCACGTCCAGCATCTCGGCCTGGGCGACCAGGTCGCGGACGCTCTGGGCGGTCACCTTCTTGTCCGGGCTGTTCAAGAGGACGTACTGCGACGGGTGGAAGGAGAGCCGCAGGCCGCGGTCCCGGGCGACCTTGCCGAGCGCCTCCAGCTCGGCCCGGCACTCGCGGACCTGGTTGTGGAACCGCGGCAGGTCCGGGTGGGTGACGTACGGGGCGATGTCGCTGGACATCCGGTACATCGGGACGGCGTGCTCGTGGAGGTAATCGAAGATGGCGTGCAGGTAGCCGATCGAGACGCGGAGGTGCGGGTTGCTCGGGTGCTTCCGGGCGTCGTTGCTCTTCAGGTCCGGGCGGCCGAGTACCTTGGCGGCGAACCCGAGGCGCATCGGGGGAGCGGGAAAGGGAGTCATGTCGGCACCTCCGTCGGGGGCCGGCCCGACTTCCTCCCTCTCCCCGCCGGGGAGAGGGCGGTCGGGAGCGGAGCGACCGGCCGGGTGAGGGGAAGGCGTACCGGGGTGGCCGGCCGCGCCGGCGCCCCCCCGCCACCTCGGTACGCCTTCCCCTCAACCGGCTCGGCCCTGACGGGCCTCGCCGCCCTCTCCCCGCCGGGGAGAGGGGGAAGACGGGACGGCCGCCACGGTCAGGACTCCTCCACCCGGGCCTCCGGCCCGAACCCGAGGCCGGCGACGAACCGGTTCCACTGGTCGAACGCCAGCGCCCCGCCGGTCGCCTGGTCGTGCCCGTGGCCGTAGTTCGGGCCGGGGTCCGGCGGGGCGTGCGCCTTCAGGAACTCGATCAGATTCGTGGCCGTACCGGTCCGCATCGTGAAGTTCACCCGCCCCGGCAGGTACCCGGTGTTCGCCACCATGACGATCTGCCGCGGCAGCCGGGTCCGCCAGATCGGCACCACCATCGGGTGGACCTGGCACGGGGAGTGGACCCGGACCAGGGCGACGTTCGTCTTCCGGGCGAACCGCGGCCCGGCCTTCTTCGCCTCCGCGAACGCCGCCGCCACCTCCGCCTTCATCGCCTTGAGTTGGTCCGTCTCCGGGTGCCCGCCGGAGAGCACGTCTTTCGGCCCGACGGCCTTCATGAGTAGGCTCAGGGCGGGCGTCGCGTCGCCGGTGGCGGACCGGCGGGCGGCGTTCAGGAGAGCGGTGGCGTCGCGGAGGTGGGTGATCCTGTGCGTCTTCCGCACGTCCGTCAGCACGGCGAACGGGGCCTTGTCGCCGAGGTCGCTGAGCACGCTGATGGCGACGACCCAGTCGAGGTCGGCCACGTCGGCGAGCAGCTCCCCGCACTCCCACGCGAGCTGGCCGGAGGTCGGCGTCGGGTCGGTCCCGTACCCGGTGACGAGGACCGCCCCGGGCGGCACCCCATCCGGCCGGTGGTGGTCGACGAAGGCGGTCGGGACGCCGGGGAGGACGGGTTCGGACCGGCAGCCCAGGTCGGCGACGAGGAGGGCCTGCGGGGCGTGGCGGGCGAGGCGGGGGGCGACCTCCGGGTTCCACGCCGACCCGCCCTTCCCCGTCACCTCGACCGCGACCGCGTGACCGGCCCGCTCCAGGGCCTTCGCCAGGACCGCCCCGGCGGCGAGGCCGTCGCAGTCGCTGTGGCACAGGACGGCGACCGGGCGGCCGGGGACGAGACGGGCGGAGAACGGGCCGAACGGCTCGGCCAGGTGTCGAAGGGACGGGTCGGGCACGGGCGGACCTCCGTCGGGAGAGTAGGCAACCGTCGTGTCGCCCGGGTCAGGTGCGGGACACGTCGATCACCTCGCCGTCGGCGACCGCGAACACCCGGTCTCCGCGGCCGGTCGGCACGGAGGCGGCCCCGGCGAAGTCGCCGGACGCCGGCAGCACCCCGACCTTTCGCCCGAGCCAGAAGCACAACAGCCGCAGGTGGGACGAGACGCGGACGCCGTTGTGGTCGACGGGGTGGCCGTGCGGGACGGTGGCGATGTCGGCGGCCGGGCCGAGGCGGGTGCGGAGGAGGTGTGCGCCGGGGTCGGCGGCGGGATACCGGCCGCTGCCCCAGCGGGCGTGGGCGGCGTGGGCGTGGGTGACGACCGCCCGCGGGACCGCGGGTTCCACGGGTCGAGGTGGAACCCGCCGGCCGGGCAGTACAGGCCGTCGTCCGTCAGCGTGATCAGCGGCTCCGCCACCCGCCCACCTCCTACCCCATGGTAGGCGGGGCGGGTCCGGGTAGGGTGGGCCGAGCCCGGCTTTGCGGGCGAGTCCCACCTCTTGTAGCGCGGGGTGGTGGGACTCGCCGGCGGAGCGCCGGCTCGGCCCACCCTACACCCGGCGTCACACCGGTCGCTCGGCCACCGCCACCACCACGTCCGCCCGGCCGGCGGCGTACGCCGCCCACGCCGCCACCCGGGCGACGGTCTTCCGCCCGCATAGCCAGGTCCACGGGCCGCCGGCCCCGGCCCCGGCCGCCCGCTTCGCACTGGCCCGCACCCACTTCGCGTGCACCCACCCGCGGACGGCCGTCACCCGGAACCCGGCGGCCGCGAGCATGGCGGCGAGGGTGGCCGGGGTGAAGTGGGTCAGGTGGCGGGGGAGGTCCAACCCGAACCAGTGCGGGCCGAACCACCGGGCCGCCAGGCCCCCGAAGTTCGGGACCGCGACGACGAGTGACCCGCCCGGGACGAGCAGCCGGTGGGCTTCCCGCAGGGTGGCGAGCGGGCGGTGGACGTGCTCCAGCGACTGCCACAGGGTGACCGCGTCGAACGACCCGGGTTCGAGGTCCGGGTGCGGCAGCGTCCCGAGGACCGCCTCGCACCCGACCCCGTCGCGGACCGCCCGGACCGCCTCCGGGGACGAGTCGAGGCCGGTGACCGCCCACCCGAGGCCGGCCATCCGGCGGAGGAACCGGCCGCCGCCGCACCCGAAGTCGAGGAGCCGGCCCGGGGGGTTGGGGAGTTGGCCGAGGTACTCGGGGCACGGCCGGCCGAGCAGCCGGCAGCGGAGGCGGGACGGCGGGCGGGCGTCGCGGGCGGGGCGGACGTCGTGCGGGGCGTACCCGGGCGGGTAGAAGCGGGCGATGGTGGCGGGGGTCGGGCGGGGGTTGGTGTAGGCGAGGCCGCAGTGCCGGCAGCCGACGACGGCGAACCGCAGCCCGGCGCCGCCCGGGGTCGGGTCGGCCGCCTCGGTGAGGACGGCCGCGTCGTCGTGGCCGCAGAGCGGGCAGGCGGTGTCTTCCCAGACGACCGGCGGGCGGGCGTCGGTGGGCGGGTCGGCGGCCAGCTCCGGGCGGTGCAGCAGCATGTCGGCCCTTCCGTGAGCCGGGGTCGGGGGACTCGGCCGGAGGGTAGCCGAACGCGGCGGCGGGCGTCAACCCGCGGTCAGGCTCCCGACGGAACCCTGAGGTTCTCTTCCGGGTCGCGGCACTGATCGACCAGTGACCGGACCAGCCGCACGACCCGGTCTGATGCCAGGTGGCCGCGGAGTTCGCTCATGAACCGGTCGGCGTCCGGGACGGAGGTGTTCGCGAGGTGCGACCCGCCTTCGTCGTAGACCGCCAACTCGGCCGGGTAAAACTCCACCCCGTGTTCGGCGTGCAGGACGGCCCGGCGGAAATCGAGCAGGGGTGCCGAGAGGTAGAAGGTGTGGACGAACCTGTCCTTCTTGGGCTTCGACTCCACCTCCCCGACGACCACGTTCTGCGTCCGCTGTCCCAGCAGGTACGCCTGCTGGCGGAGCACGGAAGCCGGGGACGGCTGTGGTGAGGTGCCGAAGTCGGTCGGCCAGAGGTCGGGGATCGTCGGGCTCATGCTCACACCCCGGGGTAACTCAACCGGATCAAGACGGGCAGGTGGTCGGAGGCGGCTTCCGGGTCCGGCGTCCCGTCGGGGCGGAGGAAGGAACTCACCCCGTCGGTCGTCAGGACCTCGAGATCCGGGTCGGAAAAGTATCGTAGCAGATCGGGCCGCAGCAGGACTTGGTCGAACATGTACCAGAAGGCGCACTCGTGCTCGGCCCTCCAGTAGTAGTACGTCCCGGGCGGCCCGGGACATCCGTCCCCGAAGAAGCGCCACATCGGGTTGTAGAACATTCTGTAGCGCCGTCCGCCGACCACCCGGTGCCTTCTCCGGCGCCACCTCGCGGGTCGGGACCGCGTGTAACCCGTCGGCCGAGACCACGCCGGGCTGGTACGGGTGCGCGTTCAGGTCACCGATGACAGGGTCCGGGCGTGGGACCTGGCCGTCTCCAACTCGACGATCCGCTCGCCGAAGCGGCGGATGACCCGGTCCTGCTCCTTGTCGGGCGTTCGGAGTTTGCTGGGCAGGTGGGTGGTCGCCAGGAGGAGTTCGGGGGCGGCGGGCACTGCCAAGCGGTGAACGGCGTAGTGCCTCGTGGCTTCGAGGAGCGGCAGTTCCGCGCGCTCGAAGGTGCTGAAAGCCACGATCCGGCATTCCGCCTTGGGGTGCGAGTAGTAGCGGGCGACCGCCCCGGAAGGGTTAAGCGCGCGGTGGACGCTCAGGGGCCGCGTGCATTCGGTCAGGAAGAACACGTCGGCACGATGGCGGCGCGCGAGGCGGGCGCAGACTTGCGCGCGGTCCCGTCCGCCCAAGTTCCAGAAGAGTACGGTCAGCATCGGGTCACTTCGCCACGTCGGTGCTGCGGGTCTCGCGGATCACCGTCACCTTGATCTCCCCGGGGTAGTCCAACTGCCGCTCCACCGCCCGGGCGATCTCCCGGCACACCCGCACCGCGTCCGCGTCCGTCGTCTTGTGGGCGTTCGCGATCACCCGCAGCTCCCGCCCCGCCTGGATCGCGTACGCGTGCTCCACCTCCGGGAACCCGCACGCCACCGCCTCCAGCTCCTCCAGCCGCTTCACGTACTTCTCCAGCGTCTCCCGCCGCGCCCCCGGGCGGCTCGCGCTGATCGCGTCCGCCGCCGCCACCAGCACCGTGTAGATGTGGTCCACCGTCACGTCGTCGTGGTGCCCGGCGATCGCGTGCAAGACCTCCTTGCTCGTCTCCCCGTACCGCTTCGCCAGCTCCGCCCCGACCTTCGGGTGCCCGCCGTCCATCTCGTGGTCGGCCGCCTTCCCCACGTCGTGCAACAGCCCGCACCGCCGGGCCAGTTGCGTGTTCAGCCCCAGCTCCCCGGCCATCAGCCCGCACAGGTGCGCCACCTCGACCGAGTGGGCCAGCACGTTCTGGCTGTAGCTCGTCCGGAACCGGAGCCGGCCGAGCAGGGCGACCAGCTTCTCGTGCGGCATCGGCACGTCCGCGTCCAGCACCGCCTGCTTCCCCAGCTCCGCGATGTGCTTCTCCATCTCCGCCTGCGTCTCGGCGACGACCTCCTCGATCCGCGTCGGGTGGATCCGGCCGTCGGCGATCAGCTTCGCCAGGGCCAGCCGGGCGGTCTCCCGGCGGACGGCGTCGAACGCCGACACGATCACCACCCCGGGGGTGTCGTCCACGATCACGTCCACCCCGGTCGCCTTCTCGAAGGTGCGGATGTTCCGCCCCTCCCGGCCGATGATCCGCCCCTTCATGGTGTCGTCCGGGATGTCCACGGTGCTGACCGTGGCCCCGGCGGTGTGGGTCGCGGCCCACCGCCCGATGGCCGTCGCCAGCACCTCCCGGGCCTTCGCCCCGGCCTCCTCCCGGACCGCCTCCTCGTGCCGCCGGATGCGGGCCGCGAACTCCTCCGCCAGCTCCCGCTCGAGCCGGTCGAGCAGCATCTTCTCGGCCGCCTCCCGGGACAGGGACGTGATCTCGTGCAGCTTCCTCGCCTCCTCCGCCAGCAGCTCGTCCAGCCGCTTCGCCTTCTTCTCCAGGGCGTCCTTGCGGTCGGCCAGCTTCTCCTTCAGGGCCTCCAACTGCTTCTCCCGGCGGGCCAGGTCCTTCGCCTTCTGCTCGGCCGCGTCCTCCCGCCGCTCGGCCCGCCGCTCCAGCTCCCGCACCTCGGCCCGGGCGGTTTCGAGCTCGCGGGTCAGCTCCTCGCGGCGGCGGAAGGCGGCGTCACGGGCCTGGAGTTCGGCATCCCGGAGAAGTTGCTCGGCGTCGCGGCGGGACTGCTCGACGAGTTCGCTGCCGCGGGCCTGGGCCTCGCGGAGCTCGTCCGCCCGGAGGAGGTCGTCGGCCCGCGGCCGGCGGACGACGAGGTAGGTGCCGCCGACCGCGAGGAGGGCGGCGCCGACGGCGAGGCCGGCGGCGAGGATCGGGTCCATGGTGGGGCGGTTCCTGGCGAACGCCCGTCGGGTCTCGGGAATGGCAACGGACCGAGGCCGCCCGGGGGCGGGCCCGAGGTGCGACGGGCGGGGGCTGTCGGGGAATGAAACGGCCGCCGTCGTGGCGGTCGGCCGCGGGACGCCCGGGCCGGTAGCCCGCCCGTGCCGTCCGTGTGAGGGCGGGGTTGAGCGGTATTATGCCGGTGCCCGAACCGGACCGCAACGGAAACGTTCCCGGCTGCGTACGCGCCGCCGGCCGGGCGGGCAATCCCGGGTAGGAGGACCGAGCCCCGTAGCCCGGCGACCAACTATTCGTGCAGGTGAAGGTCGGGAAGTGACTCGCCGTGCGGCCCGCGGGCCGGTGCGGTATGATGCCGCTGCTCGGACCCGGCCGCCACGGGCGCGTGCCGGGCCAGCCGCGGGGGTCGGAGACATGGTCACGACGAGACTGAAGGTCGCCGCGGCGGCCGTGCTGGTCGCGGGCCTGGTCGGCGCCGGGGTGTGGCGGGCGACCCGGACCGGCGACCGGCCCGGGCCACAACCCGCGGCCAAGCCGACGGCGACCGCCCCGCCCGCGGACGACCTGGAGTTCCTCCAAGGGGGGTGGCACGTCGAGTCCGTCCGCGTCGAGGTCGAGTCGTACCACGACCACCCGACGGAGGTGAAGACGCTCACGCTCGACCGGAACCTGAAGCCCGCGCCGGTCGTCGAGTTCGTCGGCACATGGCTCAACGCCCCGTACCTGTACCGGGTCGCCCAAGACGGGTGGAAGCAGGCCGACCGAATGCGTTGCCGCCTGGAGCTGCCGTCCCGGTTCGCGGCGGAGATCAACCCGTCGAAGTCGCCGAAGCAGATCGACTTGTTCGAAGACATCGGGTTCTGCTTCCCGAACAAGACGCTGGTCGGCAAGGGCATCTACGAGTTCGGGCCGGGTGGGTTGACGCTCGCCGTCGGCCGCGAGCGGCCGGCCGGGTTCGGCGGCGGTCCGGGGGTGGTCGAGGTCCGACTCACCCGGTTCCGCCCGGAGGAGACGGCCCGGGCCGACCGGCGGCGCGAGCTGGAGCGGGCGCGGGACCGGGTGCTGGCGGGCGGGACCGAGTGGCGGGACCAGGGGCAGCGGGCCGCGGAGCGGGTCAAGCAGGCGGCCCGCGAGTTCGACCTCGCGACGCAGAACCTGCGGGCTGCCGAGGCCGACTTGGCGGCGGCGCGGCAGGCCGACGGGCCGCCGGCGGACACCCAAGCGTTCACGGTCCACGCCCGCACCCCCCACCGGCCGGAGCAGGTGGTGTGGCGCCGGGCGATCGGGGGTGAGACGGTCCTGGACGGGCTCGCCCTCGCGCTCGCCCGGACCGGCATGGATCCGGACGCGATGGACGTGTGGGTGGTCCGGCGCGGGGCCGTGTTGCCGGTCGACCTCGCGGACGCCCCACCGGCGGGCGGTCTCGCGCCCGGCTCCCCGCTGGAGCCCGGCGACCAACTATTCGCCCAGTGGCGACCGGGGAAGTAGCCGCCGAGTTTCCCCGTGCCCCGCCCGGCCAGCCGCATATACTGCGGGCCGGGCGGTGTCGTTTCCCACCCCCTCCCACCAGGTGCTGCCATGCCCCGCTCCCGCCTCCCGAAAGCCCTCGCCCTGTTCGCCCTCGTCGCCGCCGGCGTCCACGCCGCCGGACAGCAGCCCGGCGCCATCCCCGGCGTCGGCCCGACCGGCGAGATCAAGAAGGCCCACGGCGACTTCAAGTTCACCGAAGGCCCCGCCGCCGACGCCGACGGGAACGTCTACTTCACCGACATCCCGAACGAGAAGGTCCACAAGATCGACGCCGCCGGGAAACTGTCCACGTTCCGCGAGAAGACGAACTTCGCCAACGGGCTGATGGTCAACCCGAAGGGCGAGATCGTGGCGTGCGAGATGGCCGGGCAGATCGTCGCCTACTCGGCCGACGGCAAGGACCGCCGGGTCGTCGCCGACAAGCACGACGGGAAGCGGTTCAACGCCCCGAACGACCTCGTCCTCGACAAGGCCGGCGGGGTGTACTTCACCGACCCGAGCTTCCGCGCCCCGATGCCGCTGCCGCAAGGGAAGACGTGCGTCTACTACGCCGACGCGGCCGGCAAGGTGACCCGGCTGATCGACGACCTGCCGAACCCGAACGGGGTCCGGCTGTCGCCGGACGAGAAGACGCTGTACGTGTTCCCGAGCGGGCAGAAGCAGATGATGAGCTACCCGGTGGAGGGGCCGGGGAAGCTCGGCAAGGGGAAGGTGTTCTGCGAGCTGGAGCAGGCGAAGGCCGGCGGGAACGGTGGCGGGGACGGGGCCGCGGTCGACGCGAAGGGGAACGTGTACATCACCTCGGCCACCGGGCTGCAGGTGTTCGACCCGGCCGGGAAGTCGCTCGGGACGATCAAGTTCCCGGAGCAGCCGGCGAACGCGGCGTTCGGCGGGAAGGACTTCAAGACGCTGTTCGTGACCGCCCGGACCTCGGTGTACACCTGCCCGATGGAGGTCGCCGGGCACCGGTACGGCGGGAAGTGACGACCCGGTCCGGCGAGCACCGGCCGGGCGAACCGCGACCGTCAGGGAGCGGGTGTTACCCACCGACGCCCGCTCCCTGACGGTCGCGGTTCGCCTCGAAACTCACTTCGCCGGCGGCACCGCCCACACCCGAACCGCCCCGGCCTTCCCGCCGGCCGCCAGCGCCTTGCCGTCCGGGCTGAACGCCACCACCTCGACCGCTTCGTCCCCGAACGGCAGGGCCGCGACCTCCTTGCCGGTCGCCGCGTCCCACACCCGCACCACCTTGTCGGCCCCGGCGGTCACCAGCGTCTTCCCGTCCGGGCCGAACTCCACCCGCCCGACTCGGGCCGCGATCCCCTTCACCGGCTCGGCCGACTTCCCGGTCGCCAGGTCCCACACCCGGACCGCCGACCCGGTGTCCTTGACGATCAGCCCGGACGGGTTCGCCCGCCCGCCGGCCGTCCGCGGGGCCGCCACCCGCTTCCCGTCCGGGCTGACGGCCACGTCGGCGACCGTCGCGAACTCCCCGTACTCGGTGTCGTCCTTGATCTTGAAGGTGTGGACCGCCTTCCCGGTCTCGGCGTCCCACACCCACACCTCGCCCGCCTCCTGCAGCTCCCCGCCGGCCCCGTTCGTCCCGGCCACCACCCGCTTCCCGTCCGGGGTCCAGACGACCGACCCGGCGGCGGTCGAGAGGGTGTCGAACCGGTGGACCGCCTTGCCGGTCCCGGCGTCCCAGATGGTGACGACCCCGCCGGGGAGGCCGTGCCGCCCGCCGACCGCGGCCCGCGACCCGGCGGTCGCCAGGTGCTTCCCGTCCGGGCTGTAGGCCATCGCGAACACGTCCGGCCGGAAGGCGGACTTCACCCCGCGGTCGGCGATCGGGTCGATCGTGAGCCCCGCCTTGCCGTCCGGCAGGGACCGGACCTTGATCTCGCCCCAGTAGTTGACCGCCGCCGTCTTCAGGTCCGGGGCGAAGGCGACGACCGGGCCGACGTACTTGTTCTGCTTGGCGAGATCCCCCACCGCCGCCGTCTCCTTGCCGGTCGCCCGGTCCCAGAGCCGGATCGTCCGGTCGTCCCCGGCCGTCGCCAGCGCCTTCCCGTCCGCGGACCAGGCCACCGCGGTGACCCGCCCCGTGTGCCCCTTCAGTTCGACCGGGTCGGCCGCCGACCCGGTCGCCGCGACCGCCAGGGTCACGGCCGCCGCCAGACGCGTCGCGCTCATCTCCGACCTCCGTTCGGGTTCGGATGCCCACCCGGGCGGACCAAGCCATTCGTAGGGTGCCGTCGAGGCCCGCTTCGGGCCGACGACGCACCGCCCGTCGCGCGGACGTGGGGGCGGTGCGTCGTCGCCGGGCGAAGCGCCCGGCTCGACCGCACCCTACGGGGTTCTCGACCGCCCGGTCACGCCGTCATGACGCCCACGTCCTTGTTCTCGAACACCCCGACCATCTGCTTCCAGTAGACGTGGGCGCCGCCGTCGACGACCCCCTGCGTCTCCTTCACCTTCACGAACGACTCGGCCAGGCCCGGCGACTCCCGCCAGTTCATCGGGGCCACGTCCCCGACCTGGCAGAACAGCGAATGGTCGAACCGGGCCTTGGCCGGCACGGTCCCGTCGTGGATGTGGACGGTCGGGAAGAACAGCACCCCCTTGTCCGCCCGCGGGAACTCGAACGCCATCGGGTGGACCTTCTGCGTGCCCTTCTCCGGCTTCTTCAGCTTGAACACCGCGAACCCGAACTCCTTGTACTGCGGCAGCTTTTCCCACACCCCGTCGGGCAGCCGGAACTGCTTGTCGAGGCGGGCGAAGTCCTTGACCGCCGGGACGAACGAGGCGACGAACTTCCCGACCTCGACCACCTTCAGCCCGCCGGCGGCCGGGCCGTCGTCCTTCTTCCCGCGGCTGTCGCTCTTGACCGGGAAGCCGGACAACATGTCGTCGAAGAACGCCTCGTACTTCTCCAGGTTGATGAACTTCACCGCGTCCTCGGCCGAGTCCTTCGGGGTGGGGATCGGGAGGATCATGGCCACGTCGGCGGCGGACGTGAACCGCATGCTGTAGACGAGGAACTGGCGGCCGTCCTTGCCCGGGCGGGCGAAGATGTTGGTGCCGGCGACCTCGACCTTGCCGGAGAAGCAGCACATGACCGGGCCCTCGGGGAGGCGGGTGGGCGTGGGGATTATCGCCGGCCGCCCGAGGGGTGTCAAACCGCCGTTACGGGATGAGGTCGGCGACCGGGACGGCGCCGGCCGTCGCCCCGTCGAGGACGAGCGGGACCGAGTCCCCGGGGCGGTAGTCGGTGCGGGTGCGGTACGCCGGCGGGTCGGCGGCCGGGTCCGGGTCGGCGTACACCTCGACGCGGCGATCGGGGATGTTGACGATCCAGTAGACCGAGATGCCGGCCCGGGCGTAGATCCGGCCCTTGTCCCGCCGGTCGAAGGCGAGCGACGTGTCGCAGACCTCGCCTACGACCCCGACCTCGGCCGGGCCGGGAAAGCGGTCGCGGTACGCCGACAAGTCGCCGCGCACGACGGCGAAGTCCGGTTCCGGCTCGCTGCCCTCAATCGTGACGGCCGTGGCGCAGCGGTAGTGCCACCCGCTCAGCGGGATGTCCAGGAAGGCGTAGTTGACGCAGGTCCGGGCCGCCGCGACCGGCGGTTGGTAGGGGCGCGGCTGGTTGACGAGCAGCCCCTCCAACAACTCGACCGGGTCACCGACGTGGAGGATGCCGGCGGCGATCATCTTCCGGTACTGGGCGACCGTCAGCCGGTAGAACCCGGGCACGTCGAGAGAGGCGGGTACCGGGCGGCTCGGCGTGAAGGCCATCTGGCACCTCCTTGACTTGCCCGATCGTACCACCCGGGAACGACAACGCCCACCCGATCCCGGGTGGGCGTCGGTCCGGCTCACCGCCGGGTCACTTGTCCCGCTTCGTCTCGCCGAGCGCCGCCTGGGCCGCCGCCAGCCGGGCGATCGGCACCCGGAACGGCGAGCACGACACGTAATCCATCCCGACCTTGTGGCAGAACACCACGCTGTCCGGGTCCCCGCCGTGCTCCCCGCAGATCCCCACCTTCAGGTGCTGGCCGTGCCTCGCCTGCCGCGACTCCCGCCCCTTCCGGATCCCGAGGTCGATCAACTGCCCGACCCCGCCCACGTCGATCGACTGGAACGGGTCGACCGGCAGAATCTTCTCCTTCAGGTAGGTCGGCAGGAACCCCTTGATGTCGTCCCGGCTGAACCCGAACGTCATCTGCGTCAGGTCGTTCGTCCCGAACGAGAAGAACTCCGCCTCCCCGGCGATCTGGTCCGCGACCAGGCACGCCCGCGGCAACTCGATCATCGTCCCGACCTGGTACTCGACCTTCGTCCCGGCCTTCGCCATGCACTCCTCGGCCACCGCGACCGCCCGCTTCTTCAGGATCGCCAACTCTTCGACCGTGCCGACCAGCGGGATCATGATCTCCGGCAGGACACTCTTCCCCCTCTTCTTCACCTCGATCGCCGCCTCGACGATCGCCCGCACCTGCATGTCTCCGATCTCCGGGAACACGATCGGCAGCCGGCACCCGCGGAACCCCATCATCGGGTTCATCTCGTGCAACTCGTCCACCCGCTCGAAGATCTTCTCCACCGACACCCCGATCTGCTTCGCCACCGCCTCCGCCCCGGCCCGGTTGTCCTTCTGCGGCAGGAACTCGTGCAGCGGCGGGTCGAGCAGCCGGATCGTCACCGGGTACCCGTCCATCGCCTCGAAGATGCCGACGAAGTCGGCCTTCTGGAACGGCTCGATCCGGGCCAGCGCCTTCTTCCGCCCCTCCTCCGTCGTCGACAGGATCATCTCCCGGACGGCGGCGATCCGGTCGTCGCCGAAGAACATGTGCTCGGTCCGGCACAGGCCGATCCCCTCGGCCCCGAACTCGCGGGCCTTGAGCGAGTCCGCCGGGCTGTCCGCGTTGGTGCGGATCTTGAGCTTGCGGGACTTGTCGGCCCACCCCATCAGGGTGGCGAAGTCGCCGGTCATCTGCGGCGGGATGGTCTCGACCTGGCCGATCATCACGTCGCCGGTGGTGCCGTTGATCGTGATGTAATCGCCGGCCTTCACCGTCCGGCCGGAGATGGTGATGGTCTTGTTCTTCTCGTCGATCTTCACCGCCTCGCACCCGACGACGCACGGCTTGCCCCACCCGCGGGCGACGACGGCCGCGTGGCTCGCCTTGCCGCCGGTGCTCGTGAGAATGCCCTGGGCCGCGTGCATCCCGGCCACGTCTTCCGGGCTGGTCTCCTTCCGCACGAGGAGGATCTTCACCTTCTCGTTCTTCTCGTGCATCTCCTTGGCTTCCGCCGAGTCGAGGACGACCATGCCGCTCGCCGCGCCGGGGCTGGCCGCGATCCCCTGGGCCACCGGCTTGATCTTCGACTTCGGGTCGAGCTGCGGCTGGAGCAGGTGGTTCAGGCTGTCCGGGGCGACCCGCTTCACCGCCGTCGTCTCGTCGATCAGCTTCTCCTTCACCATCTCGACCGCGATCCGGACGGCGGCGGTGCCGGTCCGCTTGCCGCTCCGCGTCTGGAGCATGTACAGGGTGCCGTCCTGCACCGTGAACTCGATGTCCTGCATCTCGGTGTAGTGCTTCTCCAGCGCCTGCCGGATGTCCATGAGCTGCTGATAAACCTTCGGCATCTCCTCCTGGAGCTTCGAGATCGGCTCCGGGGTGCGGATGCCGGCGACCACGTCCTCGCCCTGGGCGTTGATGAGGTAGTCGCCGTAGAAGAGGTTCTCGCCGGTGTTCGGGTCGCGGGTGAAGGCGACGCCGGTCCCGGACGTGTCGCCCATGTTCCCGAACACCATCGCCTGGACGTTGACCGCCGTCCCCTTCAGCCCGGTGATCCGCTCGATCCGCCGGTACTCGATCGCCTTGTTCCCGTTCCACGAGTTGAACACGGCGTTGATCGCCAGGTACAGCTGCTTCTTCGGGTCCTGCGGGAAGTCGTCGCCGACGTGCTTCTTGTACACCGCCTTGTACCGCCTCACGAGCTCCTTGAGGTCGTCGGCGGACAGGTCGGTGTCGAGCTTGACCTTCTTCTGCTCCTTGAGGGAGTGGATCTCGTGCTCGAACGCCTCGTGCTCGCAGCCCATCGCGGTGGAGCCGAACATGTCGATGAGGCGGCGGTAGCTGTCGTAGGCGAACCGCGGGTTGCCGGTCTTCTTGGCCAGCCCCTCGACCGACGCATCGGTGAGGCCGAGGTTGAGGATGGTGTTCATCATCCCGGGCATCGACAGCGCCGCCCCGGACCGGACGCTTACGAGGAGGGGGTCGGCGGTGTCGCCGAACTTCTTGCCGAACGCCGCCTCGACCTTCTTCAGGGCCTCGTCGATCTGCGGGACGGCCGCCTCGGGGATCTTCTTGCCGTTGTCGTAGTAGGCGGCGCAGACCTCGGTGGTGATGGTGAAGCCCGGGGGCAC
>PNKH01000130.1 GCA_013822345.1 Isosphaera sp. | reverse complement strand
CCCCACACTCCCGGAGGACACCCATGTTGCCGCAGACGCGCCGCCGGCGGGCCGCCTTCACCCTGATCGAGCTGCTGGTCGTGATGGCGATCATCGCCATCATCATCAGCCTGACCACGGCCGCCGTCCAGCGGGTCCGGGCGCTCGGGCCGTTCACCGAGAACGCCACCCGGATGACCCAGATCAACGACGCCATCGGGCGGATGAAGAACGACCTGAAGGTCCGGTCCCTGTCGTCCTCGGTGTTCCAGACCCCCGGCGGCACGTTCCGGCTGAAGAGCAGCTACGCGATGACCGACCCGGAGCTCGAGTTCCTGCTCCAGGCGTTCCCGAACATGGACCTGTCGAACAACGGGCTGCCGGGCGGGACGAACGTCCCGCTGGACCGCAACCAGTTCCTGTGCTTCTTCCTCACCGGCGGGGCGCAGAACAACCACGGCGGGTTCTCGAACAACCCGAAGCGGCCGTTCGCCGGCCCGCCGTCGGCCGGGGAGCAGCGGAAGGGGCCGTGGCTGGTCGTCAACCCGCGGATGGTGGCGGCCGGGCCGGGCGGGCAGTCGCGGCTGATCGACCCGTACGACATCCCGTACGCGTACTTCGCCTCGCTCGACGGGAAGACGAACAACTACGGGAGCCAGTCGTTCAACGGCGGGGCGGCCGGGACGGTCGCCCCGTACGTGAGCGGCGGCCGGCCGGTGAACGAGAGCGGGTTCCAGATCATCTCGGCCGGGAAGGACAAGCAGTTCGGGCCCGGGGGCACCAACCTGCCGGCGACCGGGGACGGGGAGGACGACCAGGCCCACTTCGCCAAGGGCGTCCTCGGGTCCGGGCTCAACTAACCGGAGGGCGCCGTGCGCCACACGACCACACGCCCCGCGCGGGCCGGGTTCACCCTGATCGAGCTGCTGGTGGTGCTCGCCATCATCGCGATCCTGACCAGCCTGACGGCCGCCGCCGTCCAGCGGATCCGGATCCTCCGGCTGGTCAAGTCGTCCGAGGACACGGTGTCGAAGCTGCAGTCGGCCCTGGACAACCAGGTGAAGATCACCGCCGACAACGTGAAGCGGGAGCGGATCCAGGGGTCGAACGACTTCAAGTCGCTGGCCACCTACTGCGGGAACGACGAGGACCGGGCCGAGGCCCTGCTCCTGTACTGCCGCCTGCGGCAGGCCCTGCCGCAGACGGCGGCGGAGGTGAACGCCGCCAGCTTCACCGTCGGCGGGGTGGTGTTCCCGCGGCTGCCGGCGTTCAACGACATGACCGGGATGCCGACCGCCGCGGCGAGCGCGGACCAGGTGTCGGCCGCGTTGCTGTACGCGGCCCTGAGCCGGCGGTCGGTCGGCGGGAACATGTTCGTGTCCGACGACGCGACCGCCGGGGCCCAGATGGACATCGCCCTGGGCGGCACCCGGCGGGTGTACAAGGACGGGTGGGACAACCCGGTCGGGTTCCGCCGGTTCCACCAGTCGGCCGAGCTGGACGCGGCCCCGTACTCCCAGCCGGCGGACGCGACCAAGGACCCGAACGACCCGCTCGGGCGGCTGGCCGGGTGGCCGGACGCGGCCAAGAAGTCGGCCTCCCAGTCGGCCCTGGGGACGACGTTCGGCAACCGCAACACCGTCCCGACGGCCTTCTCGTTCGGGCTGAACAAGGCGTCGGACAACCTCTCCGGGGACGACATCCTGGGGTACAAGCTCCGGTCGCTCGGGGCGAAGGGGTTCAACCCATGATCCGCACCGCCGCCCGCCCGCGCCGCGGGTTCACCCTGATCGAGATGCTGGTGGTGATCGGGCTGATCGTGTTCCTGGCGGCGATCGTGATGGCGATCGGCCCGGGGGTGCTGGAGAAGGACCGGGCGGTGGCCGCGGTCAACCAGCTCGAGGGGGCGCTGCAGATCGCCCGGTCGAAGGCGGTCCGGGACAACCTGCCGCGCGGCATCCGGCTCTTGCCGAACGGGACCCAGGCGTCGGAGTACCAGTACATCGAGGCCCCGCCGGTGTTCGTCCCGAACCCGGTCGGCCCGGCGGCGAACGTGTACGTCCAGTTCGAGTACACGACCAACGCCGGCGGCCAGGTCACGAGCCGGACGTGTACGATCACCGGGCTGACCGCCGACCAGGCCGGCCAGATCGTGGCCGGGTCGACCCTGCAGCTGCCGACCCTGGGGACCGGGCACCAGATCACCGCGACGGCCGGCGGGCCGTCCCCGCTGACCCTGACCCTGGCGACGTACCCGGACGCCCAGCTCGGGGCGGCGACGCGGTTCCGGACGTACCACTTCGGGCTGTACGCCCCGCCCCGGCCGCTGCTCGGGGAGCCGAACTTCCTGCTGCCGCAGCGGGCGACGGTCGACCTGGCGGGCGGGCGGTCGAACCTGCCGCTGTCGACCGGGAACTACGACATCCTGTTCGGGCCGGGCGGGAACCTGGTCACCCCGATCGGGGCCGGGCACGTGTTCCTGTGGGTGCGGGACCCGACCCGGCCGGACAACCTGCAGCAGGGCGGGGAGCAGCTGCTGGTGGTGGTGAAGGGGCAGACCGGGGCGATCGGGTCGGCCCCGATCGACCCGGCGGACCCGTACTCGCTCGGGCGGGCCAAGGTGTCCGGGCACTGACGGGGGGCGGTCCGCGTCGGGTGCGTCGGGGTCCGCTTCGGACCGACGACGCACCGGGTAGGGGGTGGTGCGTCGTCGGCCCGGAGCGGGCCTCGACGCACCCGACAAGACTCCGGCCCGGCGGCGGAACACACGGGGGCACGACCATGACGACGGCGCCGCGGCGGGCCGGGCTGACGCTGACCGAGGTGATCGTGACGCTGGCCATCCTGGCCCTCGGCACCCTGGCCATCCTGACCCTGTTCCCGCTGGCCGCGGCCCAGATGGCGGTGGCCGTCCGGGAGGACCGGAGCGGGCAGCACGCGGCCGCCACCGCCGCCCTGTTCAAGTCGTACTGGAAGCACGAGGTGGTGGAGCCGGGGGCGGCGGTGATGGAGGACATCTCCACCGCCATGACCAACCCGGACTTCACGTCCGACGGGGCGAACTTCCCGGTGTCCGGCCGCGGGCGGCCGGCCGCCGGGCCGACCGAGGCGAGCTACCCGGTGGTGGTCGACCCGATGGGGTGGGCGGCCCGGACCGGGGCCCCGCAGTGCTGGTTCGGGGACGGCGGCGGGACCGATGTCCCCCGCCGCACCCTGGTGAACACCGTCCGGGCGGTCCCGGGCGGGAATCGGAACCAGTTCGCGCTGCGGCTCGGGAGCCTGATGGACGGGCTCGGGTACACCGACGACGGGGTGCCGACCGCCGACCGGGAGAAGCGGTACAGCTCCCTGTGCGTGGTCCAGCGGCCGGTCGAGCGGAACCGGTTCGCGGCCACCCTGACGGTGGTGGTGTTCGACACCCGCCCGCACCTGTTCGTCCGGCCCGGGGACGAACTGGTCATCCCGACCGTGGCCAACGGGGTCACCCCGGACGGGCGGACCACCACCGTCACCTTGTCCGCCGCCCCCGGGCGGCTGCGGCCCGGGGGGTTCGTGATGGACGCGACCGTCAACCCGGCCGGCCGGCCGGCCCTGCGGCACGCGAACGTGTACCAGGTGGTGAGCGTGACCGGGAACACGCTGGAGCTGCAGACCCCGCTGAAGCCGGCCTCGGACGGGTCGAGCGCCCCGTACACCGGGACGTTCGTGATCCTGCCCGGGGCGTGCGGGGCGTACGTCCGGGCCCCGCTGTCCGCCGACTGAGCGGGACGACATCCGGCGAGCCGGGAGCGTGAGCGACCGGAGCCCGCCTTCCTCCGGTCGCTCACGCTCCCGGCTCGCCGACACCCAAGACACCCGACGGGGCGACGACCATGACCCTGACCCGCCGCGCCCGACCGGCGATCACCCTGATCGAGATGATGGTGGCCATGGCCCTGACCCTGGTCATCATGCTCATCCTGACCGAGTCGTTCAAGATCTCGCTCGACTTCGTCCGCGGGGCGAACTCGACCGGCACCATGATGTACCAGCTGAACGGGGCCGGGACCATCCTGGTCCGGGACCTGAAGGCCGAGCACTTCCTCCGCGAGGACCAGCGGCCCAACGGCGGGGTGCGGCTGAGCGACCAGCGGAGCGACGTGGCCACCTGGACCGCCCCGAAGCGCGGGTTCTTCCGGGTCGAGTGCCCGGCGGCCGGGGTCGCCGCCACCGACGGGGACTCGTTCACCGTGCGGACGGCGACCAACCACCGGCTCCACTTCACCGTCATCCTGCCCGGGCTGAACGACTCGAACCTGGCGGCCGCCACCGCCGGCGGGACCACCTACAAGAGCCGGGCGTACGAGGTCGCCTACTTCCTGGTCCCGACCGGGTCGACCACCCCCGGCGGCGGGCAGCCGCTCCACGACCTGGTCCGCCGGTACCGGCTGGCCGCCCCGACCGGGGAGGGGACCGCCCTCGCCCCGGCCGCCGCCGCCGACCCGGCCGGGGACATCATCAGCCGCCGGGTCGCCCCGCCGGCCGCGGACGACGACGACGACGACGACGTGGCCGGCAACCCGCCCGGCCCGGTCAACACCCTGGGGAACCTCCGGAACGCCGCCAACCGGATGCCGCTGACCCGGTTCCCGGTCGGCGGGGCCCGGTACGGGGAGGACATCCTGGCGTCCAACGTCCTGTCGTTCGAGATCCAGACGGACTGGTCGACGCCCGGCAACCCGACCGCCGCCCCGGCGTTCCCCGGGAACACCGACTACCCGTACGGCGGCCTGCCCACGCCGGGCGGGGTGTACGACACCGCCACCGTCGGCCCCGGGAACCAACGGATCAAGCAGTTGTCGATCACCATCCGGGTCTACGACCCGCGGATGAAGCAGTCCCGGCAGAACACCTGGAAGGTGGCCATGTAGCGGGCTTCCGCCGCTTGCGGCGTTGCCCGCGACGCCGCGAGTGGCGGACGAGACACCGCCGCGACACACGCCCGACCCGACCCCGCGCCCGGAGACCCGACCATGTTGCGGCCGACCACCCGCCGCCCCGCCCGCCGCGGCGTCACCCTGATCGTCGTCCTGGCCACCCTGTCCCTGCTCGCCGTCGTCGGGCTGGCGGCCGTCTACTTCGCCAAGGACCAGGCCGAGCGGGCCCGCATCAACGGGGACGACTTCACCTTCGCCGACGACGGGACCGACGCCGCCAACGAGTTCCTCGCCCAGCTCATCTACGGCGACCAGGACACCGGCCGCGGGCTGCTCAACGCCGTCCGCGGGATCAGCCTGATGGAGACGATGTACGGGGCGAAGCAGGCCGGGCAGCCGGCCCCGACCGACCCGTTCGTCGGCCCCGGGACGTTCGCCGAGGCCATGACCGGGCTCCCCGCCGGGGTGAACCTGGACCGCCGCCAGTTCGTCAACCACCGCCTGTTCCCGGGCATGACGAACGTGTACGACCCCGGGTACTCGAACCCGGGCGGGCGCGCCCCGAACGCCGCCGTCGCCGGCGTCTACATCGGCAAGCACGCCCCGTACACCTACCCGGACGTGAAGGACTTCTACCTCGCCGCCCTCTGCCCGGCGACCGGCGAAGTGCTCCTCCCGTCGTACCACCGGCCCGGGGTGTTCGGCTCCCTCGACCCGACCAACCCGAACTGGACGAACGCCGCCGGCAAGTACCTGACCCCGCGGCCGCGGCCGCAGGAGCACCCGAACTTCCCGCCGGTCCCGCAGAACGCCGACGGGTCCCGGACCGGGGACGTGCAGAACCTGCCCGGCGGGTTCCTCCGCGACGCGGCCGGCCAGGCGATCGCCAAGAACGACAGCATCTGGATCGACATCGGGCTGCCGCCGATCACCCTCCCCGGCGGGCGGCGGGTCAAGCCGCTGGTCGCCGCCCTGGTCCTCGACATGGACGGGCGGCTGAACCTGAACATGCACGGGAACCGGCTCAGCGGCGGCACCGCCCACGCGTCCGGGCAGGGGATCGGGCCGCACGAGGTGAGCCTGGAGAAGGCGTTCGGGGCCGGGAACGTCGCCGAGGCCCGGAACATGGTCGCCTGGCGCGGCAACCCGCAGGCCCGGTCCGGGCTGAACACCCGGGCGTTCGTCCCGTGGTACCCGGCCGGCAAGCAACTGCCGCTGTACGCCGCCGTCGGGTGGCCCGGGCTGACCTCGCCCGACCCGTTCCGGCTGCCGGGGGCCGGCGGGATGAACCTGTACGGCACCGCCCCGCAGTACACCCTCGGGGCGGCCGCCCCATACACCGACTTCGACGGGTCGAACGACCCGGCCCGGTTCCCGAACCACCCGTCCCGGTGGAACCCGGGGGAGTGGACCGGCACCGCCGCGGCCGGCGGCCAGCGGGCGTTCCCGATGACCGACGCCAAGCTCCTCACCCGGCAGTACGCCCCGTACCCGTCGGTCACCGCCGGGTACTCGTTCGCCGCCCCGGCCACCGCCCCGAACTACCTGGTCGGCACCACCGCCGGGCCGACCCCGAACCCGCCCGGCCAGGGGACCACGAACGGGTACCGGGGCGACGGGTCCCACGCCAACCGGATGATCTTCGCCACCAGCAGTTGGGGCTTCGACCGCCCGAGCCTGACCGCCGAGGCGGCCGGCATGCAGCCCCTCCACCCGGCCGCCGGCCTCGCCCCGGTGAACCTGAGCCGGCCGCTCGCCGACTACCGGGTGGACACGACCGCCCCGCTCTCCCCGGGGAACGTGGCCAACGCCGCCGCCGCGGACGCCGACCGGGTGCAACTCGCCCGCGACATCTTCGGCCGGCTGGTCGTCGCCGCCGGGTTCCTGCCCACCACCGCGACCGTCGACCCGGCCACCGGGGCGGTCACCGTCGTCGACCCGGCCCAGGTCGACAGCCTCCGGCAGTACGCCCAGATCGCGGTGAACATCGTCGACTACGTCGACAGCGACGACGTGAGCACCCGGTTCGAGTGGTACAACCCGGGCACCCCGGAGGTCGTGTACGGGGTGGAGAAGCCGCGGCTGCTGCTGAACGAGGCGTACCTGGAGGTGGTGAACGACCCGACCGACCCGGCCCTGGGGATGGCCAACGGGAACCCGACCAAGGGGGCCCACGTCCGGGTGTTCGCGGAGCTGAAGAACCCGAGCACCGTCCCGCACATGGCGGCCGCCGACGGGCCCCTCGGGACCGGGGCGGTGTACGTCCGGTACCTGGCCGCCGACGGGGCGGCCGGGGCGTACAGCCCGTACCAGCTCGAGGTGGTCCGGAACAACAAGGGCGGGGCAGATGTCCTGGACCTGCTCCGGAACCCGGCGAACCCGGGGAACCCCGCGAACGTCACCGGCGGGCTCGGGGCGACCGTCCCGGACCTGACCTTCGACTTCAGCCCGGTCGGCGCCGGCGGCGACCCGACGAACCTGCGGGTGGTGCCGGCGGCCAACGGGGTGGCCGGGGACGGCATCCGGATGGTGGCCGCGGACGTGCCGGCGATGCTCCCGATGGGCGCGCCGGACTTCAACCCGCCGCTGCCGAACATGATCCGCGGGGCCGCCCCGCCGGCGATGATCGGGATGTCGGCCGACGCCATGGCCTACCCGCTCCCGCTGGCCGACGCGTTCGGGGCCGACCTGCAGAACCACGTCGTCCTGCTCCGCCGGCTGGCCAACCCGTACCTGCCGCCGGACCCGGTGACCAACCCGATGATCACCGTCGACACCCTCGGGCACGTCAAGGCGGGCGACCGGGTGCTGCGGAAGGACATGACGCCGATGAACCGGATGGCGAAGCCGACGATGCCGGACGGGTACGACCCGAACACCGCCCCGGCGGCCGCCGGCGACCCGGACCTCCGGCCGCAGGCATTCGGCAAGGTCGACCCGTACACCGCGTGGTCGGCCCCGGTCCCGGCCCCGCCGCCGGCGATCAACTTCCCGGCGTCGCTGGTGCTCGGCCAGGAGCCGGCCATGCCGGGGATGGGGGCGGACGGGGTGCGGCACACGTTCGGGCGGCAGAACAGCCGGGCGGCGGCGGCCCCGGGGGCGGCGACGTTCACCCCGCCGGCGACCCTGACCGACACCCTGATGGTGCCGTACGACTGGCTCGTCCACCTGGACCGGCCGCTGATCAACCCCTTGGAGCTGATCCACGTGGCGGCGGTCAAGCCGCACGAGCTGACCGCCGCGTACGTCCGCCCGACGGCGGCCAACGACGCCCTGGTGCGGCACGGGCACACGGTCCGCGGGACGGTGGTCGACACCACCCTGTACCGGGCCCTGGACCTGCTCCGGGTGCAGCCGTTCGTGCACCAGGCGGCGGTCGGCGGGCGGGTGCCGGGGCGGATCAACGTCAACACGATGTCGGACCGGCGGGTGCTGCGGGCGCTGTTCGACGCCCCGCTCGCCCTGCCCGGGCACAACTCGTTCGACGAGGCGTTCGTGGACGCCCTCTGGGCGCCCGGGGGGATGATGGAGACCCGGACCCGGTCGTTCGTCGACAAGACGGACGTGGTCGGGGGGGCCGGGGCGACCCACCGGACGCCGGTCCCCGGCCAGACGGTTCACGACACCGGGGTGGCGACCGACGACCGGCCGTTCCTGCCGCCCGGGGTGGCGACGGTGCCGCCGGGCGGGTACCAGATCAACGGGACGGCGACGGTGTTCGCCGCCGGGGTCGGGATCGACGACACCCTGCTCCGCCGCAACCCGGCCGGGGCCGGCGGGGTGCCGTGGCTGACCGTCGGGCCGCCGGCGGCCGGGGAGCCGGACCACCCGTACCGCCAGGCGGAGGCCCTGCGGAAGATCCTGAACAACACGACGACGACGAGCAACGTGTTCGCGGTGTGGGTGACGGTCGGGTACTTCGAGGTGGAGAGCAGCACCCCGGCCCCGGCCGGGTCGGGGGTGCCGGACTTCGTCACCCTGGGGCGGGAGTACTACCGGGAGGCGCCGGGGGACGCCCGGCACAAGTTCTTCGGGTTCGTCGACCGGACGAAGGTGGGCCTCCAGGCCGCGTCCGACGCCCACGCGGACGTGCGGCCGTTCTTCACGACGCTGGAGGCGAACGTCCCGGCCGGGAGCAACACGCTGATCGTCTCGACCGCGACGACCGGGGTGGTGTACGCGGACGGGCTGCCGGTGACGATCGCGGACGGGACGCAACTGGTGCTCGGGACCGGGGCGTCGCAGGAGGTGGTGACGGTGAAGGACGCCCCGCTCGCCGGGATGGCGGCGGGGACCACCCAGGTGACGCTGGCGGTCGCGACCGTCCGGGCGCACCACGCGGGGGACGGGGTGTCGAACGTGCGGCCGGGCAACCCCGGCCCGCAGCCGACGTTCGACCCGGGGGTCGACAGGTACAAGCCGGTCGTCCCGCTGTGGGGGAAGGTCCAATAGCAGAAGGGGTGAACGGGTGAGGGGGTGAAGGGGTGACAAGACAGGGGTTGTCTTCGTCACCCCTTCACCCCCTCACCCGTTCACCCCTTCTCTTCACGCCGCGGGCGGGACCTCCTTCGCCTGCACCATCTCGACCTTGCCGCCGCGGCCGACGGCGTACCGGAAGTTCGTCTTGGCGGTGCACGCGGCCCCGACGTTCCCCTTCGGGTCGAGGGCCAGGAACGCGACCGCCGCCGGGTGGACGCCGCGCCGCCCGGCCGCCGCGTTCGCCCGCCGGCACGCCGCCTCGCACGCCTCCTGCGGGGACTTGCCGCCCCGCATCTGCTCGACGATGAACAGGCTCCCGCCGATCCGGATGATCTCCTCCCCGACCCCGGTCCCGCCGGCGGCGCCGGCCTGGTCGTCGGCGTACAGCCCGGCCCCGATGATCGGCGAGTCGCCGACCCGGCCCGGCAGCTTGTAAGCCAGCCCGCTGGTCGTGCACACCCCGCCGAGACTTCCCTTCTTGTCGAGGGCGAGCACGGTGACGGTGTCGTGGTTGTGCTCGTCGACGTTGATGTCCGACGGGTCGGCGACCGGCTGGCGGGGGGCCGGCTTGTCCTTCTTCTTGTTCAGGTCGGGGTGCTTCTCCAGCCACTCGCGGACGGCGTCGAGGGTGTACGGGACCTCGAGCGGGAACCCCTGCTGGAGGGCGAACCACTTGGCCGCCTCGCCGACCAGGAAGACGTGCGGCGTCTTCTCCATGACCCGGCGGGCGACGGCGGCCGGGTGGCGGACGTGCTCCAGGGCGGCGACCGCCCCGCAGGCGAGGGTCTTGCCGTCCATGACGCAGGCGTCGAGGGTGAGCCGGCCGAGGCGGTCCGGGAGGCTGCCGAACCCGACCGAGGTGCGGATGGTGGTGTCGTCCTCGACCGCCTGGGCACCGGCGAGGGCGGCGTCGAGGGCCGGGTCGCCGGCGTCCAGGGCCTTGAGGGCGGTCTCGGCGGCCAACTTGCCGAACGGCCAGGTGGCGATGACGACGGGGTCGGGCATGGGTTCGCCGGGGACGGGGGTGGGGACGGGGGGTTGGGATTGGTATACGGCCCCGCGCCGCCGACCTCCAAACGAAAACGACCCGGCGGGCACACCGGGTGAGGTGCGCCCGCCGGGTCGGCTCAGGGAGGTGGGGTTCGGTCGACCCGTGCCGGCGAGTCCGCGGGCCGCCCCGTGGCCGGGACTGCGAGCCGGGGGTGGGTCGGGGCGGGGTCAGGACGCGGACGGCAGGTTCGGCTGGCTTTCGGACTTCTGCTGGTGCAACGGGAGGAGTTCCTGGCGGTAGATGGCGATGTCCCGGGGGGCCTCGATGCCGAGCCGGATCTTGCCCCGGTCGATGTCCACCACCGTGATGCAGATGTTCTCGCCGATGTAGATCTTTTCCCCGAGCTTGCGGCTGAGAACCAACATGGGGCAACCTCCGTTGAGCGCAAGTCGTCCTGAAACGCTCCCCAATTCTACGTCACGAAAATACATCCGACGGAAGAGCGGGGAAAATGGGGGGATTGACTCGCGGCCGGCGGAACCTACGGCCGGCACAACGGGTCCACCCACACCCCGCCCCGCGGCGCCACGCCTATCCCGTTGGCAGCCATCGGGTTGCCGCCGGGTCGCGGGTGGGCGGGGGGTCTGTTGGGTGGGCCGCACCGACCCCCCACCCCGCGCCGGCGGCACGACCCCACCCCCGAATCCCGACCGGACACCTTGGGTCCGGAACAACTGTGACATCGGAATGTCACTTCAGTCCGGGTCAGGCCACGGCGGGCCGGGCCTTGAGGAACTCGTGCGGCCGGGGGTCGCCGGCGTACCGGGCGTCGGCCGGGTGGAACAGGGCCTGCTTCAGCTTCGCCCGGGCCTCGAGGACGGCGAGCTTCTCCGGGGTGCCGGGGGCGGCGGTGGTCGGGACCGGGGCGAGCGGGGCGTTGCCGGTGAAGTTCCCGACGCCCCGCCGGGCGTACTTGCTGGTCGACGGGTACAGGTCCTTGACGCCCGGGGTGTAGTAGCAGCTCCAGCACAGCCCGCGGGGCCGGTTCACCTTCGAGTGCGAGCAGTGGCGGCAGATGGCGGCGGACATGGGCAACTCCGTCCGGAAGGTTGGGGGTTGGGAACCGGGTCAGGCGGCGGCGACCTGGGGGTCGCGGGCCGGTTCGGCGGCCGGGGCCGGCGGCTCGATCGGGAGGCGGTCGGCGAGGGCCTGCTCGACCTCGGCCAGCAGGTCGCGGCGCATCTGGCCGCGGGGGGTGTCGTCGAACCAGTTGAGGAACCACCGGCAGGCGGCCGGCTCGCCGAGCCGCTGGTCGGCCTCGAAGCAGGCCCGGGCGAAGAACTCCTCGACCTGGCCGACGGTCTCCAGCTCGTCGCCCTGCCACCCGCAGAACCCGAGGGCGCAGGCGGCCTCGACCGGCCAGTCCTGGACGCACATGAGCGGGGGCGGGGTGGTGGTCGAGCCCTGGGTGAGCCGCGGGTCGTCGGCCCGCAGCGCGTCCCGGAGCGACTCCAGCCCGGCCGTCGAGAGGATCGGGGCGAACCCGTCCCGCCACACCAGACGCCAGCTTTCCATGTTCCGCCCTCCCCTGCCCTGCCTGGTCTCACCCGGTCGGCGGCCGAACTCCTCAGTAGCAGCCGACGCGTACTTTATACATGTGTTCACTATACCTGTCAACCGGCTTGTGGGCGATTTTTTTGCTTTTTCCCGTTCCGTCAGGCTGTCGCGAAGCGGACTAGATGTTTCTGGAGCCGACAATACGTTTAAAATAGACGTTAATAGACATTCCGCGGCTTTGCCCTTTTAATGGTCTTTGCCTCAGAAATCGCGGGTCTGCCCCAAAAAGCGGGGTGAGCCGGTCCGTACCCACTTCCTGTAATCTGGAAAACACATCTTGACGACGCTTGCGATTTGGAAAACAATCTTTCCATGTCACAGGAGGCGTCGTGAAGTCGTTTTCCACGGACCCGCAAGCCATTGCCGCTCGGCTCCGGCAAGCCCGCGACAGTGCCGGACTTTCCACCCGCGAGGTCGCCGCCCGCCTACTCGACCGGGCCAGGGTGCAGGTCTCCCACGCGACAATCGGCAACTACGAGCGCGGCGTCTCGGTCCCCGGCATCGAACTACTTCGGCACCTTGCCGTCCTGTACGACCGCGACCCGGAGTGGTTCTTGGAGTCCGGCCTCCAGCCGGAGGGCATCCGCTACCGGAAGACGGCGTCCCGGGTGAAGGTCGCCGAAGAGAAGCAGTACGTCGCCGACGCGACGCGCTGGCTCGACGCCTACCGCCGCCTGGAGCGCCGGGCCGGCCGCGTCCTGAATGGCACCCACGCCGACTTCCGGCCGAAGCCCAACCAGACCGGGCAGGACCTCGCCCGCCACGTCCGCGAACACGTCCTCAAGCTGGAAGCCTCCGCCCCGCTGCCGAGCGTCATCAAGGTACTCGAAGAGGTGTTCGGGGTCCGGGTGATCGAGCTGCTCACCGAGAGTCGGATCGACGCCTTCGCCGCGCGGTTCGGGGACGAACACGCGGTGGTCCTCAACCCGCGGGCGCCGCACGACCGCAGTCGCCTCAACGCCGGTCACGAACTCGGCCACGTCCTGTTCTCCGACTGCGGGGCGGACTCGCTCCCGCACAAGGAAGTCGAGGTCCGGGCTTACGACTTCGCGTTCTACCTGATGATGCCGGAGGCGGTGCTGCGCGGGGCGTTCGCCGGGAAGTCGGTGGTGAAGTTGGTCCGGCACAAGGAGGAGTTCGGCGTCTCGATGGCGGCGATGATCTACCGCGCGGAACGCGCGGGAATTCTGACCAAGACCGAGACGGAATGGTTGTGGCGCCAGTTCAGCATGCGGGGGTGGCGTCAGCAAGAACCGGGGAAGGTGCGGGCCGACCGGGCGACCCGCTTCGAGAGCATGTTCGAGGAGGTGACGGCGGGCCCGACTCCTCTGATCCCGAAGCCCGACGCGCTCAGGCTGATGGGCGTGCGGGAGGCGGAGATGCAGGCTCGGGTGAACTTGGCCGCGGGCATGGTGCAGTCCGCGGAGCAGAACCCGTCCGAACCGGAGAGCGAGAAGGGAGGTGAGGAGCCGAACGTGCTGCGGTTCCCGGAATGAACGAGGGCCGCAGATTGTCTGCGGCCCCCTGTCCATCACCATCGTGCCCGACGCTCGTAATCGGGGTGGAAGCCATTCCGAGCGTCGCGCAAGGAGACTCTACGCAATGGCCCGACGCCTGTCAATACCCCTGGCCCCGCACGAGGACGAGCTGCTGCGGCAGTTGTACCTCACCTACCGCATCCCCTCCGACCAGTACAAGCGGCGCCAGCCGGAGGCCGCCCGGTTCCTGTTTGAATGGAACCGACGGGCCGACCGGGATGACTGCTGGGAAGACATCTACCACTACATCCTGACGAAGCGGAAGCAGAAGAAGTGGCCGACCCTGGATGGGAACCACCTCCCCATGCCCGACCCGGACTGGACCACCCTGCCCGATGACGAGTGGGACGCGCTCCAGGAGTCGTACGCGGCCGTGGTGCTGGCGCGGGGGCTGGGGTCGGACGCCCTCCTCTACGACGCCGACCTGTCTTCGGAACTGGCCCGCGACTTCGCCCGCCGGTCGGGCCGGTCGGTGCCCAGCCCGCTCCTCACCGCCCTCGTCGTGAGTAAGCGTAAGAAGGGCGAGTGGATTCACCTGCGGGTGGAGGAAGCGGACGACGATCTCGGGTTCGGTGACATCGACGAAGTGGCCTGACCGACAGCCGATCGCACCGGCGGGGCGACCGCCGGTGCGACTCACGTTCCGCCTACCAGTTGACGCGCGAGGGCTAGCACCTCCGACCGCACCCACGCGCTCGTGTCGAGCGCCTTGGACCGCGCGGCCTCGTCCAGTAGTTGCCGCTCCGCGGCGGTAAGCCGGACCTGGAGGATGGAATCCCGAGCCTCACCGGACGGCTTCCGGGGGCGGCCGGTCGGCTTCTTGCGGGGTGGCTTCGGCATGGGGAAATTGTACCGACAAAAAACCGCGGGCGGCAACTGCCGAGATGGTGATGTCTATACAAAAAGTATACGGTGTGCGTGTTCACCTACCCCACCGGGTACGACATGGACACGCGGCAGGCCAAGGCTCGGGAACTCGCCGCCCGGGCGAGGATCGAGTTCCGCAAGACGTACTGGTACGTCCCGTCCGAGAGCAGGGACGGCGGGTACCGGGTCAGCGGCGACGTGACCGAGTGTTCGTGCCCGGACTTCGAGCTGCGGCAGTTGCCGTGCAAGCACGTCATCGCCGTCCGACTCGTGAAGGACCGCAACCGGGGCAAGGTGCCGCCCGTGCCGGACGCCGACGGACAACCCCCCGCCCCGCACGCCCCGCGGCCGACCTACCGGCAGCCGTGGAAGGCGTACAACGCCGCCCAGACCCGCGAGAAGGAGCTGTTCTTGGTGCTGCTCGCCGACCTGTGCCGGGGGATCGGGTGGACGCCCCGGGAGGGGCGGGGCCGGCCCCGGCTGCCGTACCCCGACGCGATCTTCGCGGCCGTCTACAAGGTGTACAGCACGGTCAGCGGCCGGCGGTTCATGACCGACCTGCGGGACGCCCGGGAGGCCGGACACGTGGACGCCGCCCCCCACTACAACAGCGTCTTCCGGGTGCTGGAAGACCCCAACGTGACCCAGACCCTCCGTGGGCTGGTCATCCGCAGTAGCCTCCCCCTGCGGACCGTCGAGACGACGTTCGCGGCCGACAGCACCGGGTTCAGCACGTCCAAGTTCGCCCGGTGGTTCGACGCCAAGTACGGCGTCGAGCGGACGCGGCACGAGTGGGTGAAGTGCCACGTCATGACCGGCACCCGGACGAACGTGGTCACCGCGGTGGAGGTGTCCGACGCCGGCGACTCCCCGGTGTTCAAGCAACTGGTCGCCACCACCGGGCAGAACTTCACGCTCGCGGAGGTGTCGGCGGACAAGGCGTACAGCAGCTACGCCAACCTGGAGCTGGTGGACGAGGTGGGCGGGACGCCGTTCGTAGCGTTCAAGGACAACGCCCGGGGGGAGAACCGGCCCGGGGTGTGGGAGCGGATGCACGCCCACTTCGTCCTCAACCGGGACGACTACCTCCGCCACTACCACCGGCGGAGCAACGTCGAGAGTACGTTCTCGATGGTGAAGCGGAAGTTCGGGGACGCGGTCCGGTCGAAGACCGAGGTGGCCATCAAGAACGAGGTGCTGGCGAAGATCGTCTGCCACAACCTCGTGGTCGTCGTCCACGAGATGCACGAACTCGGGATCGACCCGGCCGGGTTCGGGTCCCCGCCGAAACCCGAACCCCGGATCATCCGCTTCCCGGGTCAGTAGCGCGTTAGAAGTCCGTTCACCGCGCCAACTTGCAAGTCCGGTGCCGCTTTCTCGGTTTATCCATCCTGCCAAGCGTTTTCGCTGAGAAATTTGCCCTCCACAGTGTCCTTATGGGGTGAGCGGCTAGCAGCCGCAAAGCCGGCCAGTAACCGGAGGAGTGGCATGAACACCGTAATCAACCTGGAGAAGTACAAGGGGCTGTTCAAGGACGCGGCCGCCTTCGAGCAGTTCGCCGCCAAGCTTGAAGAGGCTGCGGGGAACAGCGCGATGGTCTTCTGCGGGGAGGAGTTGTACGGCGCGTTCGTTTCGCCCGAGGAGGCGGAGGAACGGCTCCGCAGCAAGATCATCCGCCGGCTGGCCAAGAACCCGGCCTTGCTGGACTCGATCAAGGACAGCCTTGAGGACGAGGTCGTGGAGTGACACTTCAGAAGCCGGCGGGGTCACACCCGCCGGCGCTTCCGGGGGCCTACACGTGGCTTATGCCATCCGGTTCTCCAAGCGCGCCCGAGCGGCGTACGACGCTGCCGCCGAGACGTATCCGGGCCAGTACGTCTCGGACATGCAAGGGTGGTTTGCCGAGTTGGCTGAGAGGGCGGAGCGGCGAGATCGCTCCTTTACCGTCGACTTCGGCGGGATCATCGAAGCGGCGGACGCTGCCACAGAGGCATCCGGCACCTCGTGGGGCCTGAGCCGGAGGCGGTTCGCCTGGGCCGGTCTGCGGGAGAGGATTCGGGCGCTTGTCGTCCTGTTCCGTGGGCGGCTGCCGTGGGAGTTGAGGGCCGCCTCTCGCCACTTCACCGTGGTCGGTGCCTTCACCTGCGAGACGTTCGTGTTCTTCGAGATCGATCACGTTAC
>PNKH01000129.1 GCA_013822345.1 Isosphaera sp. | reverse complement strand
AGACGAGCGCCGGAGGTCCGTCGGATGAGTGTCGGCCGTTACACCGTCGTCGCCCTCCTCCTCGCCGCCGGCCCGGCGGCGGCCGACGACGCGTTCCCCAAGGCCGTCGCCCCGTTCCTGAAGGAGCACTGCCTCGCCTGCCACGGCGACAAGAAGCAGGAGGGCGGCGTCCGGCTCGACCAGGTCGCCGGCGTCGAGGCCGGCAACCGCAACCTGTGGACGATGGTCCACGAGCAGGTCGCGTCCGGGCAGATGCCGCCCGAGGGCCGCCCCCGCCCCGCCGACGCGGCGAAGAAGCAGCTCCTCACCTGGGTCGCCGACCGGCAGCGGGCGCTCGGGGTCGGCGGCTCCCGCCGGCTCAACCGCCGCGAGCTCTCGGCCGCCCTCCGCGATGTCACCGGCCTGTCCGTCGACTTCGGCCAGGCCCTGCCCGGGGACGGGACCGTCGCCGGGTTCGACACCGGGGCCGAGGCCCTGGCCGAGGCGTCCGACGGGGTCGCCCAGTGGCTCGTCGTCACCCGCCGGGCCGTCGACGGCCTCCGCTTCCTCGACCCGCCCGCCCACAAGACGTTCGCCCTCGACCTCCGCGAGGTGAAGGATGTCCGCAAGGCGTTCGACGCCTGGAAGGCTGACGGGGCGACGGGCAAGGAGCTGAAGGGGATTCCGCGGCCGGGGCTGGGCCTGCTGATCGAGCCGCGGGCGGTCGGCGACCGCGACGAGTTGAGCTTCGCCGTCCCGACCCCGCCGAGCAAGGAGGGCGTGCTGCGACTGGCCCTCAGCGTCCACGCGATGAAGCCGTACCCGACCCTGCCGAACCCGCGGCTGTGGGTCCGCGTCGGGGGCCGGGACCTCGACTACTGCGAGGTGACCGGCACCGCCGACAAGCCGCAGCGGCTCGTGTACGAGGTGCAACTCGGCGACCTCGTGGTGACCGGCAAGGGCGTGACCGTGTCGCTCGCCGGCAAGGTCGAGATGCCGTACGCAGTCGAGGGGTTCGAGAACGAGGACAAGAGCCGCGTCGACCAGCCGCCGGTCCCCGGCGGGACCGGCCTGTTCCGCCCCGTCTTCGACCGCAGGGCCCTGCCGCCGGAGAAGCAGCCGGTCCCGTTCGTCGTCCTCCAGACCATTTCCGTCGAACCCGGACTCGTCGCCGCGTGGCCGCCGGCCGACTGGAAGGCCGCGGTCGAGGTGAGGGACGACACGGCGTCCGCGCGGCGGCTGCTCGGCCTGTGGGCCGAGCGGGCGTGGCGCCGGCCGGTGGCCGACGCGGAGACGGCCCCGTTCGTGAAGCTGTTTGAGCGGCTGCGGGCCGACGGCCTCCCGTTCGACGCGGCCCTGCGGCCGGCGTTCCAGTCGGTGCTGATGTCGGCGCCGTTCCGCTACCAGGCGTCGCCGGCGCACCCGGACCCGGTCGCCGCCCAGCACGCGATCGCGTCGCGGCTCTCGTTCATGTTCTGGGGCGAGCCGCCGGACGCCGAGCTGCGGAAGCTCGCGGCCGCCGGCAAGCTCCGCGACCCGGTCACCCTCGACGCCCAGGTCGACCGCCTCCTCGCCGACCCCCGCAGCGACGGGTTCGTCCGGCCGTTCGTGCTGCAGTGGCTGGAGATGGAGCAGCCGATCACCATCGCCCAGGACCACATCCAGAAGCAGGACTTCCGGTTCGCCCGCTACCTGAAGGCGTCGATGCGGGACGAGACGGTGTCCTACGTCGGCCGGCTGATCGCCGACAACCGCCCGGCGGCGGAGTTGGTCGTCAGCGACTGGACGATGATGAACGACGCCCTGGCCCGCCACTACGGCTACCCCGCCCTGCCCGACGGCACCCTTCGTAAGGTGACGCTGCGGGCCGACGACCCGCGCGGCGGCGGCATCCTCGGCCACGCCGGGCTGCAGTCGATGCTGTGCTGGATGGGCGACAACTGGGTCATCTACCGCGGGGCGTGGGTGCTGCGGCACGTTCTGGATCACCCGCCCCCGCCGCCGCCGCTGGAGGTGCCGGAGTTGAACCCGGCGGACGCGAAGAACAAGGGGAAGTCGTTCCGCGAACTGCTCGTCCAGCACCAGGAGGACGCCCGCTGTAACGTCTGCCACAAGACGATCGACCCGGCCGGGTTCGCGTTCCAGAACTTCGACCTGAGCGGGCGGTGGCGCAACGTCGAGCACGAGACGTACAAGCGGGGCGAGCTGGACGGCCGGATCGCGTGGGCCGGCGAGGGGAAGACGCGCCCGGTGGACACCGTCGGGCGGCTGCCGCGCGGCGAGGAGTTCAAGACGTTCGCCGAGTTCAAGGGCCTGGTCGTGAAGCACTACCGGGACGACCTGGTCCGCGGGCTGCTGAAGAACTGGTACGTGTACGCGACCGGCCGGAAGCCCGGGATCGACGACACCGCCGAGATCGCCGCGATCCTGGCGGCGCACCGCGACAAGGGCTACCCGCTCCGCGACCTGCTGAAGGCGGTCGTCCGGTCGCGGGCGTTCCTCGAACAGCACCCGAAGTGACGGTGGGGCAGACATTCTTGTCTGCCCGGCAGACAAGAATGTCTGCCCCACCCACAACCTACCTCCCACCACCCCCAACCCCCACCCGCCGCCATGAACCCGAAGACCCACGCGATCACCCGCCGCACGCTTCTCCGCGGGTTCGGCGCCACCCTCGCCCTCCCGTACCTGGACGTCATGGGCGGGGCGACCGCGGCGGCCGCGGCCGGCGGGAAGGAGCCGCGCCGACTCGCCTGCTTCTACATCCCGGGCGCCATCAACCGCCACGCCTGGTATCCGAAGGACACCGGCCGGAACTACACCCTGGCCGCGTCGCACAAGCCGCTCGAGAAGATGCGCGACGAGTTCACGGTGCTCTCCAACCTGTCGCACATCACCGGTCGGATCAGCGGGCACGTCCACCCGTACAACTGGCTGACCGGGCACAACATCAACATCATCCCCGGCACCGTCACGAACACGGTGTCGATGGACCAGGTGGCGGCGAAGCACCTCGGGCCGACGTGGGTGCCGTCGCTCGCCCTGTCGTTCGCCGACGGGGTCGGGACCGCGACGCTGTCGCGCAACTCGATGGGCGTGGACATCCCGGCGACGGCCAACCACCGGGCGGTGTTCGAGCGGCTGTTCCCGCCGGCCGACAAGGACCAGCTCAAGGAGGCCCACGCCCGGATCGCCCTGGACAAGAGCGTCCTCGACACGGCGGTCGGCGGGGTGAAGGACTTCCAGAAGCAGCTCGGGGCCGACGACCGGCGGCGGCTCGACCAGTACCTCGACTCGATCCGCGAGGTCGAGAAGCGGCTCGACGACAGCCGGTCGATCCTCGACCGCGGCCGGCCGGCGTTCGACGAGGCGGCCGTCAAGACGCAGCCGCAGGGCAAGAACAGCATGCGGGAGCACATCGAGCTGATGACCGACCTGATCGCGCTCGCGTTCCAGACCGACATGACCCGGGTGGTGACGCACAGCCTCGGCGGCGAGGGCGGGCCGAACTACGACGAGTACAAGGACTGGGCCGGGAAGGTCGGGGCGCCGGTCCGCGGGGCGCACGACGTCCACCACAAGGGCGGGCAGTCGGCAGAGGACAACCCGGACGCGAAGGTGCTCGCCTCCCGCGACGAGATGCTGGTCGGCTGCCTCGCCCGGCTGATGGAGAAGCTGAAGGGGGTGAAGGCGGCCGACGGGACGCTGCTCGACCACACGGTGCTGCTGTTCGGCGGGGCGCAGATCAGCAGCCACTCGGGGAAGAGCTTCCCGGTGCTGCTCGCCGGCGGCCGGAAGCTCGGCTTCCGGCACGGCCAGCACCTGAAGTGGGAGTCGGACAAGAAGCCGATGTCGGACCTGTACCTGACGATCCTGCAGCAGCTCGGGTGCCCGGTGACGGCGTTCAAGGAGAGCACCGGCCCGATCGGCGACCTGCTCGCGTGAGCCGGGGTCGGGCGAACCGCGACCGTCAGGGAGCGGGTGTTGGCCCACGACACCCGCTCCCTGACGGTCGCGGTTCGCCGCGGACGCCTCACCCGAACAGCTTCGACACCGGCCGGCCCTGCACGACGTGGTGCGGGCGGCCGCTCACGTCCACCACCGCGTCCGCCGCCGTGTACCCGAGGGCGTGGTAGATCGTCGCGAAGAAGTCGGTGACGTGGACCGGGTCGTCGGCCGGCAGCCCGCCGTCGGCCGTCGTCTTCCCGACCACCTGCCCGCCGCGCACCCCGGACCCGGCCAGGAGCGTCGAGTACACCCGCCCCCAGTGGTCCCGGCCGCCGCCGCCGTTCACCTTCGGGGTCCGCCCGAACTCGCCGGTCCACGCCACCAGGGTGGTGTCGATCAGCCCGCGGTCGTGCAGGTCGTCGAGCAGGGCGGCGAACGCCCGGTCGACCACCGGCAGCAGCTTGTCCTTCATCTTCGGGAAGTGCTTCGAGTGGGTGTCGAAGTTCTCCTCGGACTGCTTGAACGTCCACGGCACGGTCACGCACCCGACCCCGGCCTCGACCAGCCGGCGGGCGACCAGGCAGCTCCGCCCGAACCGGTTGTCGCCGTACCGCTCGACCGTGCCCGGCTTCTCGGCGTCGAGCCGGAACGCCCCCCACGCGGCCGACGACCGGAGCATGTCGAGGGCCTGTTGCTGGTGCCGCCCGAAGTCGGCGTCGCCGGCGGGCCGGTCGGCCTGCAGCGCGTCGAGGAGCCCGGCGCGGGCGGTCTGCCGGTCGGGGCTCACGTCGGCGGCCGGGGCGAGGCCGGGGAGCGGGTCGCCGGGCCGCCAGGTCTCGTCGTGCAGGAACAGCGGGTCGTACTTCGGGCCGAGGAACCCGGCGTGCTGGCCGCCCCAGTACGCGTTGTTCTGGTCGCCGACCTGCCGCGGCAGTTGCACCGCGGCGGGCAGGCCGTTCCGGTCGCCGCGCAGCTGGCGGACCACCGCCCCGAGGCACGGCGGGTCGCGGCGGTCGACCTGCGGCTCGCCGCCGGACCGCGGGGCGTGCTTCAGCCCGGTCAGGTTGTAGTGGACGCCGACGCCGTGGGTGTCCGACCCGTGCCAGGTCGAGCGGATGACCGCGTACCGGTGGGCCTGCATCGCCAGCCGCGGCAGGTGCTCGCAGACCCGGATTCCCGGGACGGTGGTGTCGGTCGGCCTGAACTCACCGCGGGTGCCGTCGGGGGCGTCCGGCTTCGGGTCGAACGTCTCCTGCTGGGCCGGGCCGCCGGTCATGTACAGCAGGATGACGGCCTTGCCGGCGGGGGCGCGGGCGGCCGGGGCGGCGGCCGCCCGGGGGAGGCCGAGCAGCGACAGCGGGGCGAGGCGGAGCAGGGTGCGGCGGGAGAAGTGCGCGGCCGAGTCGAGCGGGCGGGGCACGGGACGCCCTCCGGGCGGCGGGGTGGGGTGGGCAGGCGGGAGCGGTCGGTGGGCCGTCCGAGTGTACCACGGCCGCGGGCGGGTGGGTAGTGGGCGTATTCCTGGACCGCGGCCGTCCCGGCCGCTGAGCGCCCCGACCTCGGTCACGTCACCGGGCACCCCCGTCGCGAACCCACCTCGGTAGCCGAGCGGCCGGGACGGCCGCGGTCCAGGAAGAGCGGCCGGGACGGCCGCGCCCCCGTTACCACCCGGCCCCGGCGGCCGGCAGCTTCACCTGGTGCAGCCGGTACTCGCCGGCCCCGGTCACGTACAGCGTCCGCCCGTCCTTCCCGCCGAACGCCAGCCCGGACACGTTCCGCGGCACCCCGAGCACCATCGCCGCCACCTTCTTCCCGTCCGGGCTGATCACCGCCACCGCCTCGCCGGAGGTGTGCGACTCGGCCCCGGCGATGTACACGTGCCCGAGCCTGTCGACCGCCAGCCCCTGCAGCCGCCCGACCCACCCGAGGAGGGTCTCGCCGCCGTCCTTCGCGGCCGGCAGCTTCGGCACGTCCGGCTTCAGGTCCTTCACCTTGAAGAACACCTCGCCGTCGCCGGCCTTGCCGTCGGCGGCCAGCGGGAACCGCCACACCGCCCGCCCGTCGGCGTTCGGCAGCTTCGACGCGACGTACAGGAAGTCGTGCTTCGGGCTGAGGCCGACGCCGTAGGTGTGGCCGATCCGCGGCTTGTGCACCTCGACCTCGCCGCCGGGCACGGCGCTGCGGGTGCCGCCGTCCGGGAACCCGGACCAGAAGACCCGCCCGGACTTGTGGACCGTCACGAAGTGCGGGGCGCCGGTATTCTTGTCGGCGACGACGTCGGTCTTGCCGTCCGGCTTGATCCGGACGACGCGCGGCGGCTCCTTCTCGGTGAGGACCAGGTTCCCGTCCGGGTCGACGGCCAGCCCGACCGGGACCGGCACCTCGCGGAGCGTCTCGAACGTGTCCGGCGGGGTGAAGGTGACGAGCCGCTTCCCGCCGCGGTCGGCGATGACGAGCCGGTCCTTCCACCAGACCATCCCGGACGCGGCCATCTTCGGGCTGCCGGGGACCTCCTCGGCGGCGTAGACGCCGGCCGGGGCGGCGTCCGGGGGCGGGGCGGCGAGGGCGAGGAGTAGGGTGGGGAACATGGGGCGGCGGGGTGGTGAGGTGGGGCTGCCTTGCGAACCCCGCGGGCCGCGCGGGCGGACGCGCCGGAGGCCGAAATAGGAGCGGCCCGCGACGTTCGTCGCGGGCCGCTCGGGTGGAGGCGCCGGGAAGCCAATTTCACAAGGCTATTCGATCCGTAAGATGATGTGGAGCAATGAATTACAACAGCAGTCGATTTGCCGTCTCAGACCCGTTTACCGTGAAATCCTATGGTTCGGGTCTCGTAATCCTACGGTGGGCAGCGTGCACGCTTTCGACGTCAGGTCGGCGGACGGCGTGAACGGTTCGTGCGCCGTGGCGCCGCAACCGCCACGACGGCTGCTCGGGATCGTTGGACTCGTGGGGCCCAAACCTCACAGCAGGCCCGCCAGCCCCGGCCCCGCCTCGTGAGGGGCCGCCTCGGCCGGCACACGCCTCGGCCCGAGGGCGTCCGGCACGAGGCACGCGCCCGACGGCCCGACCCCGCGTCAGCCGGCCTCGGCGAGGTCCGGGTCGAGTAGCGCCCGGAGGGCGAGTCGGGCGCGGTGCAGCCGGGTCTTCACCACCCCTGCGCTCGTCCCGAGCCGGGCGGCGGTCGCGTCCGTGTCCAACTCCTCCAGGTCGCGGAGCCGGATCACCGTCCGGTACGCGTCCGGGAGGCGGTCGACGCAGGCCCGGACCCGCGCCCCCGTCTCGTCGGTCGCGGAGGCGCGGTCGGCCGGCGCCCGTGCGAGGACCAGCCCGTCGAGCGGAACGAGCCGGCTCCGCTTCCGCGCCCGCAGCTTCAGTAGGCAGGCGTTCACCGTGATCCGGTGCAGCCACGTCCCGAGCCGGGCCGCCCCCGCGAACCCGGGCATCGCCCGGAACGCCGACACGAACGCGTCTTGGACTGCGTCGGCCGCGTCGGCGTCCCCGAAGAACCGGCGGGCGACCGCCAGCATCGCCCCGGCGTGGGCGCGGAACAGCTCCGCGTATGCGCCGCCGTCGCCGGCCTGGAGGCGGGCGACCAGCTCGGCCTCGTCGGCCCGGACATCCGTCCTGCGGGTGGCGTCGGTCATGAACGGCCTTGCGGGGCGACGGGTGGGACCGGTCTCCCCTTAGCGACGGCCGTGCCGCCGCCCAACGCCCCGGGCCGAGACCTCGCAACCGACGCCGGTTCAAAACCTTACCGAGTTGACGGTCCGATCCGGCCGGCCGCCCCCGCCCGCGCGCCCCACGACCCGTCGTGGCCCCCACGACCCGTCGTGGGCTACGGCTCGTCGGCCGGCGGGCGGGTGATGCCGTACCGCTTCAGCCGGCTGCGGAGGGTGTTCGGGTGCAGGCCGAGCAGCCGGGCCGCCCCGCCCGCCCCCTCGATCACCCAGTTCGCCTCGGCCAGGGCCGCCAGGATGTGCTCCCGCTCGACCGCCCGGAGCGTCCGCCCGGCAGGGTCCGCGGCGTCCGGGTCGGGGCCGACGGCCAGCACCTCTGGGTCGATCTCCAGGACCGGCCCGTCGGCCAGGATCACCGCCCGCTCCAGCACGTTCTCCAGCTCCCGGACGTTCCCCGGCCACGGGTACGCGGCCAGTGCGGCGAGGGTGTCCGGGCCGACCGCCTCGACCCGCTTGCCGAGCCGGGCGGCGAACTTGCTCACCACGAAGTGGACCAAGAGCGGGATGTCGTCCGGCCGGTCCCGGAGCGGCGGCAGGCGGACCGGGAACACGTTCAGCCGGTAGAACAGGTCCTCCCGGAACTGCCTAGCCTTGACCATCGCGGCCAGGTCCCGGTTGGTGGCCGCGATCACCCGCACGTCCACCCGGACCGGGTCGGTCCCGCCGACCCGCTCGAACTCCCGCTCCTGGAGCACCCGCAGGAGCTTGGCCTGGGCGTCGGGCGGCAGCTCCCCGACCTCGTCCAGGAACAGCGTCCCGCCGTCGGCCAGCTCGAACCGGCCGGGCTTGCGGGCGGCCGCCCCGGTGAACGCCCCCTTCTCGTGCCCGAACAGCTCGCTCTCGACCAGCCCGGCCGGGAGGGCGGCGCAGTTCAGCTTGATGAGCGGCCGGCCGGCCCGCGGCCCGGCCGAGTGGACCGCCCGGGCGACCAGCTCCTTCCCGGTCCCGGTCTCCCCGGTGATCAGGACGGTCGCGTCGGTCGGGGCGACCTTCGACACCCGCTGCAGCACCGCCACCAGGGCCGGGCTGCGGCCGACGATCTCGTCGTAGTTGTGGGCCGCCTTCAGCTCCTCCCGCAGGTACAGGTTCTGCTGCCGGAGCCGGGCCCCCTCCCGCTCGGCCAGGACCCGGGCGGTGACGTCCGTCCCGACCACCCGCCCGCCGACCGGCCGGCCGGCCGGCCCGGGGAACGGGCGGACCCACAGGGCCAGCCACACCGGGGTGCCGTCCGGCCGGGCGAACTCTACCTCCCGCCCCGCCACCGGCCGGCCGGCCAGGTACTCGGCCAGGACCGCCTCCATCCGCGGCCGGCCGCTCGGGGTGTGCGGGGCGCAGTCGACCAGGCAGGTGCCGTGGAGGGCGTCGGCGGACCGCCCGAGCAGCTCGACCGCGGCCCGGTTCACCTCCCGCAGGCAGCCGTCCGCGTCGACCGCCACGTACGCCGCCGGGGCCTCCTCAAACAGGTCCCGGTACCGGGCCTCGCTGTCCCGGAGCATCCGGTCCATCCGCAGCCGGTCCAGCTCGGCGGCCGCCCGGGCGGCGAAGATGTGGAACGTGTCCAGCAGCCGCGGCTCGGCCGGCATCGGCTGGTCGTCGTACACCGCGAGGTGGCCGAGGACGGCCCCGCCGGACTCCCGCAGCGGCACCCCGAGGTAGCTCTCGACCGCGGCCGACCCCGGGTCGCCGGCGAACCGCTCGCGGACCCCCGCCGGGTGGTGGCACAGGTTGCCGCGGAGGACGTCCTCGCACGGGGTGCCGGGCAGGTCCCACTCCTCGTTCGGGGCGAACGCCCCGGCCTTCCAGTTGGCGAGGGTCCGGACCCGGGTGTCGGCCCCGGCGAACTCGGCCACGAACGCGTTCGGCACTCCGGTCGCCCGGCTCAGGTTGCGGACCAGCGACCGGAAGAACTCCTCCCCGGTGTGGCGGGCGGTCCCCTCGACGATCGCCCGGAGGACGTCGACCTCGGCGCGGGCGGGGGTGGGGTCGGCGGCGGCCATGCGGTCGGTTTCCTCTGGGCGGGGTGTAACCCGCGGGGGGGTCCCGGGCATCAGACCTGCGGCGAAGGATGATACCGGGACCGCCCGACCTCTTACCCAGGGCCGCCGATGACTGCCGAAGACGCGGGCCGCCCGCCCCCCGCCCGGCCGGCCGAGGTCCGCCGGCACTGGGCGGCAACCGCGGTGCCGTGGGCCGCCCAGCTCGCCGTCGCCGCGATCCTGCTGCAGACCCTGTACTTCAAGTTCACCTACGCCCCGGAGACGGCGTACATCTTCGAGGGCCGGGGCGGGCGGCCGGCGGCCACGGCGGTCGGGGCGCTCGAGCTGGTCGCCGCCGTCCTGCTCGTGTGCGGCGGGCGGTGGGCGGCACTCGGTGCGGTGCTCGCCCTCGGGCTGATCGGCGGGGCGCTCATGACCCACCTGACGTCCCTCGGCGTCGAGGTGAAGGACCCGAAGACCGGCGAGGGGGACGGCGGGCTGCTGTTCGGCTTGGCGGTCGCGGTGGCGGTCGGGGCGCTCGTGGTGCTGGCGTACCGGTGGCGGCAACTGCCGTTCGCGGACCGACTCGGGGGGCGACCGTGACGGACACCCCGCCGGCCGTCCGCGCCCTGGTGGCGGTGCTCGACCAACTGGCCGAGCTGGTCGGGGCGCTGACCGACGGGCAGTACACGACCCGGCCGGTAGGGTTCGCGGCGGGGGCGATCAGCGGGCACGTCCGGCACAACCTGGACCACGTCGCGGCGCTGCTCGCCGGGCTGCGGGCGGGGCGGCTGGACTACGACCGGCGGGAGCGCGGGACGGCGGTCGAGCGGGACCGGGCGGCAGCGGTCACGGCGGTCGGCCGGCTGCGGGCGGAGTTGCTGGTGTTTCCGTGGGCCGACGCCCCGCCGGCGCTGCCGCTGGCGGCCGTGGTCGGCCCCGACCTGCCGGCGGTCGAGGTCCGGACGACCCCGGAGCGGGAGGTGGTGTTCGTGCTCAGCCACACCGTCCACCACAACGCCCTGATCGCGGTCCTGGCCCGGCTGGCCGGGGCCGACCCGCCGGCCGAGTTCGGCCTCGCCCCGGCCACCGTCGCCCACCAGCGGAGCCGGCCGTGTGCACCCTGACCGTGGTCCCGCTGCCGGGCGGGCGGGTCCGGGTCGGGTTCAACCGGGACGAGCGGCGGGACCGCCCGGCCGCCCTCCCGCCACGGCGGTGGCGGGCCGGACGGCGGGTCGCCGTCCTGCCGATCGACCCGCCGTCCGGCGGGACGTGGTTGGCCGTCACCGACGCCGGCCTCCTCCTGGCCCTGCTCAACGTCACCCCGCCGGGCCCGGCCCCCCCGCCGGCGGCCGGGCGGAGCCGCGGGGAGGTCATCCCGGCCCTGCTCGGTTCCGACTCCTTGGCCGACGCGCTCGCGGCGGTCGAGCGGGTGGTCGATTACCTGACGTTCGCCCCGTTCCGGCTGGTCCTGGTCGGGAGCGGGGTGGCCGCCGACCTCCGGTGGGACGGGAGCCGGGCGATGGTCACCAGCCGGCTGGTCGGCAGCGGCCCGCTCCTGTACACCTCGTCCGGCCTCGGCGACCACCTGGTCGAGGGCGTCCGCCGGGGGCTGTTCGAAGACGCCTTCGCCGGCCCGGCCGACGGGTGGGCGGCGGCCCAGGACGAGTTCCACCGGCAGACCCTACCCGGCCGGGAGCACCTGGGGGTGAACATGACCCGGGCCGACGCCCACACGGTGAGCCACGCGGTCGTCCTCCTCGGACCCGACGGGGCGGAGCTGACGTACCACCCCGACGCCCCCGACCGCCCGGCCGGCCCGGTCACCCTCACCCTCCCCTTCGCCCCGGTCGGTGCGGCATGACCCCCGCCCTGCCGTTCGACCCGGGGATGATGGCCGGCCCGGGGGCGGTGGTCCTGGCCGTCGTACTCGGCACCTTCGTATCCGAGGACCTGACGTGCGTCGCCGTCGGGCTGCTGGCGGCGGCCGGCCGGGTGGACCTGCCGGTCGGGCTGACCGGCTGCTTCCTCGGGATCGTGCTCGGGGACGTCGGGGTGTGGCTGGTCGGCCGGGTCGCCGGGCGGCGGGTGCTCAGCTGGAGGTGGGGCCGGCGGGTGCTGCCGGAGCGGCGGCTGGCCGGGCTGTCGGGACTGCTCTGCCGGCACGGCGGGCGGGCGGCGGTGGTGTCCCGGTTCCTGCCCGGGACCCGGGTCCCGCTGTTCCTGGCGGCCGGCGTCCTCGGCACCTGCTGGTACCGGTTCCTCGGGTGGGCGGTGTTCGCGGCCGCGGTCTGGACGCCGCTCCTGGTCCTGTCGGTCGCCCTGCTCGGGGACGCGCTCGTCGGCCCGCTCCGGCAGCTGTCCGGCGCGGGGTGGGTGGTGTTCCCCGCGGTCGCGCTGGCCCTCTACCTCGGGCTGCGGCTGGTCCCGAAGCTGGCGACGCCGGGCGGGCGGGCGGCGGCCGCGGCCCGGCTGGGGCGGCTGCGGCGGTTGGAGTTCTGGCCGGCGTGGGTGTTCTACCTACCGGTCGTCCCGTGGTGGATCTGGCTCGCCGTCCGGTACCGCACCCTCACTGTCTGGACGGCGGCCAACCCGGGCATCCCGGCCGGCGGCGTCGTCGGCGAGTCGAAGGCGGAGATCCTGTCGAAGCTGCCGCCCGAGTGGACCGTGCCCACGCTGCTGGTGCCGGCGGGCGAAGCCGGCGGGCGGGTGCGGCTGGCGCGGGCGGCGATCGCCGCCCGGGGGTGGAGCTACCCGCTGGTGCTGAAGCCGGACGCCGGCCAGCGCGGGGCCGGGGTGAAGCTCTGCCGCGACGCGGTGGAGGTCGAGAAGTACCTGCGGGTCAACCCCGACCCGGTGATCGCCCAGCCGTACCACCCCGGGCCGTTCGAGGCCGGCGTCTTCTACTACCGGGTGCCCGGGGAGCCGGCCGGCCACATCTTCTCGGTCACCGACAAGGTGTTCCCGGTGGCGGTCGGGGACGGCCGGTCGACGCTCGAGGAACTGGTCCGGCGGCACCCGCGGTATCGGCTGCAGGCCGGGACGTTCCTGGCCCGACTCGCGGCCGACCGGGACCGGGTGCCGGACGACGGGGAGCGGGTGCCGCTGGCGCTGGCCGGGAACCACTGCCAGGGGACGCTGTTCCGGGACGGCGGGCACCTGTTCACCCCGGCCCTCGAGCGCCGGATCGACGAGATCGCCCGGGCGTTCGACGGGTTCTACTTCGGCCGGTTCGACGTCCGGTATGCGGACGAGGCCGAGTTCCGGGCCGGGCGGGGGTTCGCGGTGGTCGAGCTGAACGGGGTGACGTCCGAGTCGACGGACGTGTACGACCCGTTGTGGCCGCCGTGGCTGGTGTACCGGACGCTCTACCGGCAGTGGGCGCTCCTGTTCCGGATCGGCCGCGAGAACCGCCGCCGGGGGCACCGGCCGGTCGGCCTCCGGGAACTGTTCGGCCTCCTCGCCCGCCACTACCGCGGGCGGACGGTCGACCCACTCGCGGACTGACCGGGGCGCCGTCCCTGGCCGGACCCGTTCACCCGAGGTCCCGATGCTCCGACCCGCCGCCCCCGCCGACTCGCCCGCCCTGGTCGCCCTGGCCGCGGCCACCGGCGTCTTCCAGCCCGGCGAGGCCGAGGCCCTGCTCGGCGGGGTGCTCGACGACCTCCACGCCGGCCGCCTGGGGGACGGCCACCTCGCCCGGGTGTGGGCGGACGGACCGGACGGGCCGCCCCTCGGGTGGGTGTACTTCGCCCCGACCCCGAAGGCCGACGGGGTGTGGGACCTGTGGTGGATCGGGGTCGCCCCGGCCGCCCAGGGGCGGGGGGTCGGCGGGGCCCTGCTGGGGGCGGTCGAGGACCACGCCCGGGCGGCCGGCGGGCGGGTGCTGGTGGTCGAGACGAGCGGGACCCCGGCGTTCGACCCGGTCCGCCGGTTCTACTCCGCCCGCGGGTACGCCGCGGGCGGGCGGGTGCCGGACTTCTACGCCGACGGGGACGACAAGGTGATCTACGCGAAGCGGCTGCGCGGGCGGGTGTAACCGACTCGCCCCCCCGGCATCCAACCCGTCGGCGACCACCACTCCGGAGGAGCGACGATGACGAGGAGCGTGCGGGGCCTGGCGGCGGTGGCCTTCGTCCTGGCGGCCGGGTGCGCGGCCGCGGCGGCCGACAAGCCGCCGGCCGTCGGGGACGAGGCGAAGGACTTCGAGCTGGCCGCCCTCGGCGGGGAGAAGGTGAAGCTGTCGAAGCTGGCCGAGAAGGGGCCGGTCGCGCTGGTCGTGCTCCGCGGGTACCCCGGGTACCAGTGCCCGATCTGCTCGGTCCAGGTGAAGGAGTTCGTCGACAGGGCGGACGCCTTCAAGAAGGCCGGGGCGCAGGTGGTGTTCGTGTACCCCGGGCCGGCGGACGGGCTGAAGGACAAGGCGGGGGAGTTCGTGAAGGGGAAGGACTACCCGGCCCACTTCACCTTCCTCCTCGACCCGGACTACGCGTTCACCACGGACTACGGGCTGCGGTGGGACGCCAAGAACGAGACGGCGTACCCGTCGACGTTCGTCCTCGACGGGAAGCGGAAGGTGACGTTCGCCAAGGTGAGCACGACCCACGGCGGGCGGGCCAAGGCGGACGACGTGGTCAAGGCCCTGCCCGCGAAGTGACGGCCGGAGGGGCGGATGGACGGCACCACGCGGGTCGTGATCCTGGGCGGCGGGTTCGCCGGGGTGACCGCTGCCCGGCGGCTGGAGCGGCACTTCGGCCGCCGGTCCGGGGTGGAGGTGACGCTGGTGGACGGGGAGAACTTCTCCCTGTTCACCCCGCTGTTGCCGGAGGTCCCGTCCGGGTCGCTCCAGGCCAAGCACATCGTCTACCCGCTCCGGGCGACCCTCCGGCGGACGGCGGTCCGGCAGGCGGAGGTGCGGGAGATCGACCTCGACCGGCGGGTGGTGGTGGCCGCCCACTGCGCGAAGTGCCGGGAGGCCCCACTCCCGTACGACCACCTGGTGCTGGCGTTCGGCGGGGCGACGAACTTCTTCGGGCTGCCCGGGCTGGCCGCCCACGCCCGGACGATGAAGACCCTGGCCGACGCGACCGCCCTGCACGCCCAGCTGGTGGACAAGCTGGAGCACGCCGACCTGGAGGACGACCCGGAGGCCCGGCGGGCGCTGCTCACGTTCGTCGTCGCCGGGGGCGGGTTCGCCGGGGTGGAGACGGCCGCCCAGGTGAACGACTTCGTCCGGTCGGCCGGCCGGTACTACCCGCGGGTCGGCCCCGGAGAGGTGCGGGTGGTGCTCGTCCACTCCGGCCCGCGGGTCCTCCCGGAGGTGGGCGAGAAGCTGTCCGCGTACGCCCTGCGGCAGCTCGGCCGGCGCGGGGTGGAGGTGCGGCTCGGCACCCGGGTGACCGGGTGCGCGGCCGACCGGGTGGGGCTGTCGACCGGGGAGGAGCTGGCGTGCCACACCCTGGTGTGGGCGGCGGGGGTGGCCCCGCACCCGCTGATCGCCGCCCTCGACCTTCCGAAGGGGGCCGGCGGGCGGGTGGCGGTGGACGCGACCCTGCGGTCGGTCGGGCGGCCGGAGGTGTGGGCCCTGGGGGACTGCGCCACGGTCCCGGACCTGGCCCGCGGCGGGGTCTGCCCGCCGACCGCCCAGCACGCCCTGCGGCAGGGGAAGGTGGTGGCCGACAACGTGGCGGCGGTGCTCGCCGGGAAGGAGCCGGTGCCGTTCAAGTACAAGCCGCTCGGGCTGATGGCCGGGCTCGGCCGGCGGTCGGCGGTGGCCGAGGTGATGGGGCTGCGGTTCAGCGGGTTCCTGGCGTGGTGGCTGTGGCGGACGGTGTACCTGATGAAGCTGCCGGGGCTGGAGCGGAAGGTGCGGGTGGCCCTGGACTGGACCCTCGACCTGTTCTTCCCGCGGGACATCGTGTACCTTCGCCCGCTGCACACGACCGGGGGCGCGGCGGCCGCCCCGGTCGACGCCCCCGACCCGCACCCGGCGGCAGCCGTCCCGCGCTGAACCCGGAGGAGCCGTGGCGTCGCGCCAACCGACCGTCGACCGGCTGTTGGACCTGCTCGCGGGGGCCGGGCGGGTGACCGCCCGGAAGATGTTCGGCGAGTACTGCGTCTACCTGGACGGGAAGCCGGTCGCCCTGGTGTGCGACGGCACCCTCTACGTCAAGCCGACGGCGGCCGGGCGGGAGTTGGTGCCGGACGCCGCGGAGGCGTCGCCGTACCCCGGGGCGAAGCCGCACCTCGCGTTCCCGCCCGACCGCTGGGCGGACGGGGAGGCGCTGTGCCGGCTGGTGCGGGCCACGTTCGCGGAACTCCCGCGGCCCAACCCGCGCAAGAAGCGGGCCTGAACCGGACGCCGCCCGGGGCGGCGGTTGCGGCCTCGGAGGTGGCAGATGGTCCCGAGCAACCGGCTGCAGACGATCGGCACGCACGTCGCCCGGTACGGGCTGGTGGTCGTGCTGGTCTGGATCGGCGGGATGAAGTTCACCGCCTACGAGGCCGAGGGGATCAGGCCGCTGGTGGCGAACAGCCCGCTCATGGGCTGGGTGTACGGGGTGATGAGCGCGACCGCGTTCTCGGCCCTGCTCGGCGTGCTCGAGATCGCCACCGGGCTGCTGATCGCCCTGCGGCCGGTGTGGCCGCTCGGGTCGGCGGTCGGCAGCGGGCTGGCGGCCGGGACGTTCCTGACCACCCTGAGCTTCCTGTTCACGACGCCGGGGTGGGAGCCGAGCCTGGGCGGGTTCCCGGCCGTGTCCGCCATGCCGGGGCAGTTCGTGCTGAAGGACGTGGTGCTGCTCGGCGTCGCCCTCTGGACGGCCGGGGAGGCGCTGGCGGCCCGCCGCCCGGCCGCGGGAGGGTGACGATGTCTCCGCCGGACCGGTACCCGCTCCAGTGCATGGAGATCTGGCAGGGCAGCGGCGCGGCCGAGCGGGTGGTCGGCACCCCCGGGCTGGACGCCTGGGTGGTCAGCCGCCCGTTCGAGGGGGCGGCCCGCGGCGGGGACGTGCACTACGTGTCGCTCTGCGGGGGCGGGGCGATCACCCGGCTGGTGGTGGCCGACGTCGCCGGGCACGGGGCGGCGGTGGCCGACGTGGCGAAGGCCCTGCGGCGGCTGATGCGGCGGAACATCAACCAGAAGAGTCAGAC
>PNKH01000128.1 GCA_013822345.1 Isosphaera sp. | reverse complement strand
CCACCCTCCAGATGCGGCAGGAGTTGTTCAACGACACCGACGGGGTCCGGACCGGGTTCAAGGGACTCTACAACGGGACCACCCTGGGCCTCGCCATCACCCCGGTGCGGTCTCTGATCCTGCGCCCGACGGTGAGGTACGACCACAACTTCGAGTCGGGGGCATTCGAGGGCCGGCGGAACCTGTTCACCGCCGCGATGGACTTCATCGTCCGCTGGTGACCCGCCCCGCGGCGCCGCCTCCCCCGGCGCCGGTCACCCCCAGCTCGCCCGGGCGATCGGGTCCCGCCGCCGGTCGTCCGTCGAGTACGGGTACTCCATGTACTTGGCCGTCTCCCGGGCCACCTCCTCCCCGCACACCCGGGCGACCACCCGCAGGGCCATGTCGATCCCGGCCGCGATCCCGGCGGAGGTGAGCACGGCCCCGTCCTCGACCCACTGGGCGCGCTCGTCCACCCGCACGTCCGGGAACGCGGCCCGCATCCGGTCGAGCGACGCCCAGTGGGTGGTCGCCCGCCTCCCCCGGAGCAGCCCGGCCGCCCCCAGCAGGAACGACCCGGTGCAGACCGAGGTCACCAGCCTCGCCCCGGCCGCCTGGCGGGCGACCCAGCCGACCAGCCGGGGGTTGTCGGCCTCCCGCCGCGTCCCCCACCCGCCGGGCACCACCAGCACGTCGAGCGGCGGGCAGGTGGCGAAGGTGTGGGCCGGCAGGACCCGCATCCCGCCGGACGCGGCGACCGGGTCGGCGGTCTCGGCGACCAGGAACGCGTCGAACGGGGACGGCTCCTCGCGCCGCCGGGCGGGGTCGCGGCGGGTGACCGAGAACACCTCGAACGGCCCGCAGAAGTCGAGCACCTCGACGTCCGGGAAGACGAGGACGCCGGTGACCAGGCGGGTCGGGGTCATGGGGTCACCAACCGTGGCAGGTGTTGAAGGAAGGTGGTCGCCCCTCACCCGGCCCGGCGAAGCGCCGGTCCGACCTCTCCCCGGCGGGGAGAGGTGGGGGTGGTGCGTCCCATCCGCGGCGAACCGACCCGTGAAGCTGCCGAGGAGGCCGGTGGCCCCCACCTCTCGCCGCCGGGGAGAGGTCGCCGGCGCCCCGCCGGCGGGTGAGGGGAAGCCACCTTCCCGTCCCGCCATTGGCCCCACCAGGGCCGTTTCCTTCTCGGCGGGGGTGTCGCACCCGCTCCCGGACCACCTGACCTCACGAACTCAACGGCCCTGTGGCCCCACGACACCGGTGTTGTCCGGTCCGGGCGTGCGGTTAGAATAGGCGCCCGTTCACCGGTCGCCCGCCCGGAAAGCCGCCGATGAAGCACGCCCCCACGGACGGGACCGCCCAGCCCCGGCTGTTCGCCGCCAACGTGTTCGACGGGTTCGGGCCGTCCCGGTTCCGCCCCGCCGACGACCCGGTGGTCGGCCGGAAGTACCGGTCGAAGCAGCCGTCGCGGCTCCGCAAGCAGGTCCGCACCCACGCCCCGCGCAGCCCGGGCGTGTACGGGATGATCGACGACCGCGGCCGCCTGGTGTACGTCGGGAAGGCGAAGAGCCTCCGCTGCCGGCTGCTCAGCTACTTCCGGGAGAACAGCCGGGACCCGAAGGCCGGGAAGATCCTCCGCCACACCCGGGTGCTGGTGTGGGAGCAGGCGGCCGACGAGTTCGCCGCCCTGCTCCGCGAGCTGGAACTCATCCAGACGCTCCGCCCGAAGTTCAACGTCCTCGGGGTGCCGGGCCTGAGCCGGCACCACTACCTGTGCGTCGGCAAGGCCCCGGCCGCGTACGTGTACGCCGCGGCCGCCCCGACCGGGAAGGAACAGGGGGTGTACGGGCCGCTCGTCAAGCGCGGGCGGTCGGACGACGCGGCCCGCCGGCTGAACGACTGGTTCAAGCTGCGGGACTGCCCGCAGACGGTGCCGCTGGCGTTCGCCGACCAGCCGGACCTGTTCGGGGCGGGCGGAGACCGGGCGGCGAAGTGCCTGCGGTTCGAACTCGGGAACTGCCTGGGGCCGTGCGCCGGGGCGTGCACCCGGAAGGACTACGCGGCCGGGGTGCGAGCCGCGAAGGCGTTCCTCGACGGCCGGGACCGGACGGTACTGTCGAAGCTGCGGCGGCTGATGGAGGACGCGGCGGCGGCGTTCGAGTTCGAGAGGGCGACCGCCCTGCGGGACCGGCTGCAGGCGCTGGAGTGGCTCGACAGCCGGCTGACGCTGCTCCGCCAGGCCCGGGCCCGGACCTCGTTCGTGTACCCACTGGTCGGGCACGACGGGCGGGAGCGGTGGTACCTGATCCACCGCGGGCGGGTGCGGGCGGTCTGCTTCACCCCGGCGACGGATGCGGAGCGCGGGCGGGCGGCGGGGCTGCTCGCGGCGGCGTTCGGGGCCGGGCCGGAGCCGGCGGTGCTGTCGGCGGTGGCGGTGGACAGCGTGCTGCTGGTAGTCGGGTGGTTCCGGAAGCACGCCGGCGAGGAGGCCCGGCTGCTGAAGCAGGCCGCGGCCGAGGAGCGGTGCCGGCCGACTCGCGGTTAGAGTGCGTCGGCCGCTTGCGGCGTTGCGGGGTCCCGCCCGCAACGCCGCAAGCGGCCGACGTTCCTCGGACGCGCGCTAGATTTGTGGCCAGACGAGCACGGCGAACGACATCACCCCGCCGAGGACGGCCGCGAACCCGCCGACCATGATCGCCAGCACCGCCGGGAAGTTCCCGCGGTACCGCCCGCCGGCCCGCTCGATCGCGGTCATCGCCCACCCGCCGAGGTAGGCCGCCGCCACCCCGAGGACGAGCGGCAGCACGAACGCCACCACCTTCAGGGTCACGTTCGCCGCCCGCGACCGGGCGGTCAGGTCGAGCAGCTTCCGGTCGACGTGGTCGCCGAACGCCGACTTCTCGGCGCGGGTGACGAACCGCGAGAACCACCCGCCGTCCTCGGCCGGCAGCCCGGCCGACCCGCGGGCCTTGCGGAGCGGGCTGTCGGCCAGGTGCTTCTCGGCCGCGAACCCGCCGTACAGCCCGAGCACAACCGACGCCAGCGCCAGCACGAACCCGGCCCACGCCAGCGGGTGAACCGGCGGCCTGCCCGTTCCGGTCGGCGTTTCCATGGATCACCCCCGCCCGGGAAGTCCCCGCCGGCCCCTGGCGGCCGCCCCGCCCCCGGGGTAACGTGTCGGGATTCCTCCCCACCAGGCCCGCCATGAACCCCGACCCGACCGCCCCCCCCGCCTACTCCCCGCGGAGGTGGTGGGTCTGCGCCCTGCTGATGCTCGCGACCGTCGTGAACTATATGGACCGGATGGCCCTGAACCAGATGGCCCTCCGGATCAAGACCTACTTCGGCCTCACCAACACCGACTACAGCCTGCTCGAGAGCGTCTTCTCCCTGGCGTTCGCGGTCGGGGCGGTCACCACCGGGTTCGTCGTGGACCGGGTGAGCGTCCGGTGGGTGTACCCGGTGATGGTCCTCGGGTGGAGTGCGGCCGGGGTGCTGACCGGGTTCGCCAACGGGTTCTGGATGCTGCTCGGGTGCCGGTTCGCCCTCGGGCTGTTCGAGGCCGGGAACTGGCCGTGCGGCATCCGGACGACGAAGGCGGTGCTCCGCCCGGACGAGCGGTCGCTGGGGAACTCGCTGTTCCAGAGCGGGACCGCGCTCGGGGCGGTGATCACCCCGCTGGTCGTGCTCGCCCTGCTCCGGTCGTACGACCCCGGGGAGCCGCAGCGGCACGCGGTCATGGCGGTCACCGGCGGGACGTACGCGGCCGTCGTCGACGCCCCGGCCGACACCTGGAAGTTCCCGTTCCGGGTGATCGGCAGCCTGGGGGTGGTGTGGGTGGTGCTGTGGTTCGCGACCGTCCCGCCGGCGATGCTGGCCGGGGCCCGGGGCGGGGCGGCGGGGGAGCCGGCCCGGTTCGCGGACGTGTTCCGGGACCGCCGGTTCTGGGTGCTGTTCGCCCTGACGGTGGCCATCAACATCACGTGGCACGGGTACCGGACGTGGCTGCCGCTGTACCTGCAAGAGAAGCGCGGGTACTCCGAGGCCCGGATGAGCGGGTTCACCACCGCCTACTACCTGGTCGCCGATGTCGGGTCGTGGACGGTCGGCGGGATGACGCTGTACCTGAGCCGGCGCGGGCTGGGCGTCCACCGGAGCCGGGTGCTGGCGTGCGGGGCGTGCGCCGGGCTGACGCTGACCAGCCTGGCGGTCCCGTTCCTCCCGGACGGGTGGGCCCTGGAGGCCGGGCTCCTGGCGGTGGCGTTCGGGGCGCTGGGGCTGTTCCCGACGTACTTCGCCCTGAGCCAGGAGGTGTCGTCCCGGCACCAGGGGAAGGTGACCGGGACGCTCGGGGCGGGGGCCCACGGCTCGCTCGCCCTGATCTACCCGGTCGAGGGGTGGGTGATCGACCTGACCGGGACGCAGGAGGTGGTGCTGGCGGCGGTCGGGGTGGCCCCGCTGTTCGCGTTCGTGCTTCTACTCCGGGCGTGGCGGTCACCGGCGGAGCCGGACGCTACCACGGCGGCGGCTGCGGCTCCCCGCCCGGCTTCCGGCTGACGAACACCTCGATGAACCGGGCGTCGATCCCGAGGTGCCGGTCGTGGATGCGGATGACGGTGGTGGTCAGCCCGGACGCGCGGTAGACGAAGTCGCAGAAGTCCCACCCCCACTCGTTGAAGACGAGCGACCCCTTGTCGTCGATCGGGTTGCCGTGGTAGTCCGGCGGCTCCAGGTGGCGGACCGTCCCGTCCGGGTCGCGGACCGCCCGGACCAGGGTCGGCTTCCAGTAGTACCACGGGATTGTGAACACGTGGGCCCCGCCGGGCTTGAGCGTCCGGGCCACCTCGGCGAACCCGCGGGCCGGGTCCGGGATGTGCTCGAACACGTCCTGGGTGACGACCAGGTCGAAGGCGGCGTCCGGGAACGTCTGGTTCTCCAGGTCCTCGCACCGGAACCCGTCCTTCACCTGCCCCCCCGGGACGCCGGGGAAGTAGTGGGTCTGGACGCACCCCGGGCACTCCCGGGCGATCTTGTCCGACGCCGCCCCGCCCGGTGACGACTCGTGGACCGCCAACTTCCGCCACCCCGGGAAGTGGGTCTGGAGGACGTGGACCAGCGCCCGCCACCGCGGGATGCTGCCGCACCCGGTGCAGACGAACTGGTCCCGGAGCCACTCCCCGTCGATCCGGAACACGACCGCCCGGTCGCAGATCGGGCAGAACCCGCGGACGAGGTCCGGGCGGCCGCCCGGGAGGGCGCGGCGGACGCGCGACAGGGCCGAACGGACCTTCGACAGGATGCGGGGCATGGCGGGCTCTCGTAACGCGAGTCGAACGCGAGAGGGATTCGAAGGTAACCGGCCCGGGCCCCGTCCGCAAGACTCTCGCGCGGCCCCGGCTTGACGGCGACGCCCCGGCCCGGCTACCTTTCCCGCTCTCCCGGCGGCCCACGGAGGGGCGGATGAGCGCGCACACTTCCCCCTGGCTCGGCCGGCGGGTCCTCGTCACCGACGCGACGGAGTTGCTCGGGTCGGCGGTCACCCGCGAGCTGCTCGCCCGCGGGGCCGTCGTCGCCGGGTTCGTGCCCGACCCGTCCGCGGCGGCGTGGCTCGCCCGGGACCGCGACGCGGGTCGGTTCCACCCGGTCCGCGGGCAGCCCGGAGACATCGGCCGGCTGCGGACCGCGGTCGCGGTCCACGAGGCCTCGGTGGTGTTCGACCCGACCGCGGCGTACGCCACGTCCCGGGCGGCGGGGCCGGTCCCGGTGGTGGCGGTCCGGCCGGCGGGCGAACTGCGGCTCGCCGACCCCGCCGCCATCGCCCCGCGCGGGGTGGTGCGCTTCGGGGAGGTGTTCGGCCCCGGCGACCGCCGGCCGGACGGCCCCGTGGCGCGGGCGGTGGTCGGCTGCCTCGCCGGGGACCCGCCGCCGGCGGGCGGCCCGGTCCGGGACTACGTCTTCGCCCCGGACGCCGCCCGGGCCTGGCTGGCGGTCGCGGAGGCGGTCCTGGCCGGCGAGTCGCCCGACCACACGTTCCGCTCCGGGTGGGAACTGTCGGACCGCGACCTGGCCGCCGCGGTCGCCGCGGCCCTCGCCGCCGACCGGCCCGCCGCCGACCCGTTCGCGGCGGCCCTGGCCGAGACCGCTGCGTGGCACCGGGAGTTCCTCCGCCGGCCGGCGGCCGACGCCCGCCCCGCCCGCCGCGCGGCCTGACGGCAGTTCCTACAACATCCCGGGTTTCCCCTTCCCCCGGGATGTGTCATGGCCTCCCCCACGCTCGCCCACCGGCTCGCCACCTACGCCCACGGGCTCACCTTCGACATGCTCACGAAGGAAGCCGTCCACGAGGCGAAGCGGCGGTTCATCGACTCGTTCGCCACCGCCGTCGGGGCGATGCCGGCGGACGCGTACCAGGTGGCGAAGCGGTGCGCCCTGCGGGTCAGCGGGAACCCCGGGGCGTCGATCCTCGGCGGCGGGCGGACCAGCGTCGAGTGGGCGACGTTCGTGAACGGCCTGCTGATCCGCTACCTCGACTTCAACGACACCTACCTGTCGAAGGAGCCGGCCCACCCGAGCGACAACCTGGCGGCGGTGCTGGCGGCCGGGGAGGCGGCCGGGGCCGGCGGGAAGGACCTGATCACCGCCGCGGTCCTCGCCTACGAGGTGCAGTGCCGGTTCTGCGACGCCGCCAGCCTCCGCAAGCACGGGGTCGACCACGTCACCTACGGGGCCATCTCGTCGGCGCTGGCCGCCGGGAAGCTGATGGGGCTGGACGTGCCGAAGCTGACGCACGCGGTCGGGATCGCCGGGGTGTGCAACGTCGCGCTGCGGCAGACGCGGAGCGGCGAGCTGAGCGAGTGGAAGGGGTGCGCGTTCGCGAACGCGGCGCGGAACGGGGTGTTCGCGGCGACGCTGGCCGGGGAGGGGCTCTCCGGCCCGGCCCCGGTGTTCGAGGGCGACCTCGGGTTCTTCCGCCTGGTGACCCGGGAGCCGTTCGACCCGGCCCCGTTCGGCGGCGAGTTCGGCAACCAGGACGGGTTCATGATCAACAAGACCTACATCAAGTTCTGGCCGGCGGAGTACCACTCGCAGAGCGCGATCGACGCGGCCCTGAAACTGCGGGCGGACCTGGGCGGGGACGTGTCGGGGGTGGCGGCGGTGGAGATCGACACGTTCGAGGCGAGTTACAACATCATCGGCAAGTACCCGGAGGCGTGGGCCCCGCGGACCCGGGAGACGGCGGACCACAGCCTGCCGTATTGCACCGCGGCGGCCCTCTACGACGGGGAGGTGTACCTGCCGACGTTCGACCCGGCCCGGTTCTCCGACCCGGCCCTGGTGGCGTTCACCGGGAAGGTGCGGGTGAGCCACGACCCGGCGCTGGACGGGCGGTACCCGAAGGGGATCCCGAACCGGCTGACGGTGACGCTGGCGGACGGGCGGAAGCTGGTGCACGAGGTGGAGTTCCCGCGCGGGCACGCCGGGAACCCGATGACGGACGCCGAGGTGGAGGCGAAGTTCCGGGCGGCGGTGGAGCCGCGGTACGGGAAGGGGAAGGCGGACGGGATGCTGGCCCGGTGCTGGGACCTGGAGGGGGTGACGAGCGTGACCGACCTGGTCCGGCTGTTCGACTGAGAGACGGTTCCGGAGGGGTGGGAGGCGGTGTGGGAGGGCGAGGCTCCTGCCGAGCCGGGCGTCGGCGGCTCGGCGGGAGCCTCGCCCTCCCACCACCCCTTTCGGAACCGTTTCCGACTGGCGGGCACGCGTGTCGGGCGGGCGGACGGCCCCGGACAGCAACCCGACGCGGCACCGGCACTCCGCGGCCGGGAAGACGGGCCGACCGAATGTCGAGTGAGTCGGCCGTCGGAGGGAGGTAAGATAGTTCCCGGCCGTCGTCCGGCATCGCCGCCCTCTCCCCGGGCCGACCGGCCGATGCCGGCACTCTCCCCCGGAGGCTCTGCCCGTGGACAAGAAGACCGCCGCGCCGACCGAGCCGGTCGAGGACCTCAACCCGTTCCACATCGCGGCCCAGCAGTTCGACCAGGCCGTCGCCCACCTGCCCCAGCTGCCGCGGGGGCTGATCGACTTCCTCAAGCGGCCGGTGCGCACGGCCATCGTCGAGTTCCCCGTCGAACTCGCCGACGGGTCGGTGCGGACGTTCACCGGCTACCGCGTCCTGCACAGCTCGATCCGCGGGCCGGGCAAGGGCGGCATCCGCTACCACCCGGATGTCACGCTCGACGAGGTCCGCGCGCTGGCGTCGTGGATGACGTGGAAGTGCGCGGTCATCGACGTCCCGTTCGGCGGCGCCAAGGGGGGCGTCTGCTGCAACCCCAAGGAGATGAGCGAGTCCGACCTGCGGAAGATCACCCGGCGGTACGTCTCGGACCTGGGCGAGTTGATCGGCCCGCACACCGACATCCCCGCCCCGGACGTGTACACCAACGCCCAGACGATGGCCTGGATCTACGACACCTACGCGATGATGCACCCGGGGCGCAACAACCTGCCGGTGGTGACCGGCAAGCCGCTGGACATCGGCGGGTCGTACGGCCGGCACGAGGCGACGGCCCGCGGCTGCCTGTTCGCCTGCCAGCGGGCGCTGGCGCGCGGGGTCGTGCCCGGCCTGGCGGGGGTGAAGGGGGCGCGGGTGGCCGTCCAGGGGTTCGGCAACGCCGGGGCCATCGCGGCGCGACTGTTCCGCGAGGCCGGCGCGCGTATCGTCGGCGTCAGTGACTCGCGCGGCGGCGTGGTCAACGGCGACGGACTCGACCTCGACGCGGTGCTGGCCCACAAGGAGGCCACCGGCTCCGTCGCCGGGTTCGCCGGCGGCCGCGCGGCCGGCAACGACGAGGTGCTGGCGCTGGAGTGCGACATCCTGATCCCGGCCGCGCTGGAGAACCAGATCCGCCGGGACAACGCCGGTGCGGTGCGGGCCCGGCTGGTCGCTGAGGCCGCCAACGGCCCGACCACGCCGGCCGCCGACCGCCTGCTGTTCGGGCGCGGCATCCCGGTGCTGCCGGACATCCTGGCCAACTCCGGCGGCGTCTGCGTCAGCTACTTCGAGTGGGTGCAGAACATCGAGAACGAGCAGTGGGAGTTGGAGGAGGTGAACCAGAAGCTGCGCGCCAAGATGGAGCGGGCCACCGACGCCGTCCTGGACAAGCAGGCGGCTGTCGGCCGCGGCGGCGCAAGGATCGACCTGCGGACCGCGGCGCTGCTGGTGGCCGTCGGGCGGGTGGCGCAAGTCGCCCTGGAGCGTGGCATCTGGCCGTGAAAAACCGCGTCCTCCGTCGGAGAAGTCTCGGGGTTCGAGCGGGGTCGGCGAAGCGCGTGGCCGGCCATTGCGTGCGGCACAACTCCGCGACGCACCTGCCCGAGGGCGGGTCCGACATCCGAACGGTTCAGGAACTCCTGGGACACAAGTAGGTCCGGACCACGATGATCTACACCCATGTGTTGAACACCGGGCCGAAGGCGGTCCGCAACCCGCTGGACGGGTGAGTGCTAGCTGGCTCTCGGTAACGCACCGGCGCGGCCACGACTCCGACCCCCCCGCCGGGCGACGTAAGGATTCAGCCGGTTGAGACTTGCGGGGTCCGGTGACTTCGGGTAGTTTTTGCGCGTTACCTGGACCGGCGGATCAAGTCCGGCGCGTTACCTTGACCGGCCGGTCACGACTAACGCGCAGCGTGTGTCAAGCTAACCACTGGTTCGGCCGCGCGACCTCGCGCCGCGCCAGAAGTTGGACAACCTACTGAACCCGCCAAGATGAGGTCGCCCGATGTCGCACCTGTGTCAAAAGCTGGCGATGGGATTCGGCCTTGTGCTGGTCCTGGCTCTGTTGACGGGGTGTCCGAAGCGGGACGACCCAGACCCGACACCGAAGCCGGACCCAGGCCCAGGACCAACTCCGAAGCCCGATGGCTTTGCCCCCGACGACTTCGAGGCCACGCTGCGCTGGATGGCCTTGCAGGTGGAACCGCTCAGGAAGGCAGATGAGCAGCGCAACAAGCTGCTCGCCGACCAACGGCTCGGGGAGGCGCACGCGCAGTTCGCCAGGCTGGCGGGCCGGAAAGTCAACTGGCGGCTCATCGTCGGCAACATCACTGACACGACGGTGGACCTGGAAGGCTACAACCTCGGCAACTACCTCCCCGACGGCAAGAAGGGTTTTCGACCGTACTCGGCCTTCCTGAGTGTCTCGGCCTGGGCGGCAAGTACGCCGCCCAGGCGGCTGACGCCGGGAGGCAACTGGGTCGTGGGCGTCCCCGAGCCCGTCCCTCCCCCCCAGCCCTTCCCTCCCCCCGATCCCCTCCCGGGTTTTATCCAGCCGAAGCCCACCGAATACTTCACGCCGGGCCTGGAGATCGGCAAGGTCATCAGCAAGGCACGGGCGACGCGACTCGCCGCGGGCGAGAAGGTGCTCGTGAGCGGGAAGATCGCCTATTGCGTCGTCTCGGGGCCATACCCAGACCGGGGCATCGCCCTGTGTATCGTCGAGGCGAAAAGCCCGGATTGAGACGAACGCAGTCGCCGAGGTGGCAACGATCCCTGCCGGCTTTGGGGTGCGTGCCGAACAAGCCGCTGCAGCGGGCGGCCGCCGCCGTGTCGGTTTCTGGAAGTTCAAACTCACTCGCGGCCGCTGCTGAGCGGTGTCGTTCGCAGCCGAGCTGCCCGGGACTTCCGTGTCCGCAGACCTGGGCGCGGGGTCACCCGGGCGGTCACTTCTTCGGCGGCGGGAACACCGTCTTCCAGTCGTCCTTGATGCTCGCCACCACCCACCCGCGCTTCGGGGCCGCGTCCAGCGCCCGGTCCAGCCGCCCGACCCACGACTTCCGGTCGTAGGCGTACTCACGCTCGGCGTCCGTGTGATGCACCACCAGCCCGAACCGCGCCCCCTTCCCCGCCGTCGTGTACTCCAGCATCTCGAAGTCCCCGTCCGAGTTCCCGAACGCCATCACCGGCCGCCGGCCGATCCGGCGCGAGATCCCGACCGGCTTCCCCGCCCCGTCGTCCACCAGGTCGAACCGCGGCTCGACCACGATCGCCGGCCCGCCCGGCCGGTCCGCGTACTTCAACTCGAACGTCGTCCCGACCACCTGCTCCGGCGGCACCCCGTACGCCTTCTCCGCCCACACCCGGATGAACTCGGCCGTCCCCCCGGACACCACGAACGTCTTGAACCCGCCCGCCCGCAGGTACGCCAGCAGCTCCAGCATCGGCTGGTACACGCACTCCGTGTACGGCCGGTCGTACTTCGGGTGACGGGCGGTCGCGAGCCAGTCGGCCGCCGCCGCGCGGAACTCCTCGACCGTCAGCCCGGTGTGGGTGGCCGCGATCACGGCCGACAGGCCCTTCGCCCCGGCCGCCGCCAGCGCCTTGTGGTTGCCGTCCAGCACCGCCTTGAACGGCTCGGTGTCCTTCCACTCCGGGTGCTTCGGGGCCAGCGCCTTCACCCGGTCGAAGGCGAACACCACCTCCGGGTACATCGGCTGCTCGCACCACAGGGTGCCGTCGTTGTCGAACGTGGCGACCCGCTCGGCCGGCGGGACGAAGTCCGGCGACCCCTCCTTCGTCACCCGGGCGACGAACTCGGTGATCGCCCGCTTCGGAGTGGTGTCGTTCCACGACGGGAGCGGGTCGGCCGCCGGCGGGCGGGTGTTCGCCGGGCCGGCCGGGACGAGCCCGGCGACCAGGCCGGCGAGGACGAGGACGGGGAGTCGCATCGGGGTCCTCGGTTACGGGGAGGGGGTCACGGCAGCTCCAGGACGTAGGCGGTGCCGTCGGCGTTGGCCGTCACCACCTTCTTCCCGTCCGGGGTGTACGCCACCCCGTTCACCCCGACCGGCAGGGTCCACGTCCGCACCGGCTTCATCGCCTTCAGGGCGTCGGCGCCCAGCGACCACGCCTTCACCTCCCGGTCGTTGCTCACCGTCACGAACCCGTCCCCGGCCGGCGACACCAGCAGCGTCCGCACCCCCCCGGCGTGCGCCGCCACCGACCCCAGCACCTCGCGCTTCCCGACATCCGCCACCTTCACCACCCCCTTGTCGTCCGCCACCACCAGCACCTTCTTGTCCGGGGTGATCCCGAGGTCCACCGGCTCGGCCGGGTCCACCAGGGGCCAGTCCCCCCCGACCGGCTCCTTCTTCACCATGTCCCAGATCCGGACCACCCCGGACTTGTCTCCGGACACCGCCCAGCTCACGTCCGGGGTGAAGGTGACGCACCGGACGTTCCGCCCCTTGTCCGAGATCGTCAACTCCGGCTTGTCCGCCCCCTTCCCGGCGTACACCTCGTAGCTGCTGTTCTTCAGCTCCCCGACCCCCGGCCGGTTGACCCACGCCCCGTACCGGGAGCCGTCCGCGGCGGCCACCAGGGTGTACACCTCCCCGGTGGTCATCGCACGGGCCAGCCGGCCGGGGCTCAGGCCCCAGACGTGGAGCCGGCCGGTTTCGCCGGTCGGAACTCTCCCGCCCATCACCACGGCGTCGTTCGCCAGGAAGGCCAGCGCGTAGGGCGTGTCGGCGTTCCCGACCAGGGTCGCCACCTCCTTCCCGGTCGCCAGGTCCCACACCTTGATCGTCTGGTCGGTGGCGGCGGTGGCCGCCAGCCTCCCGTCCGGACTGACCGCGACCGCGTTCGCCGCCTGGGCGTGCCCGCCGCCGCCGGCCGTCTCCAGCGGCGGCAGCTCGAACACCCGCAGCGCCTTGTCCGCCTCCGCCCCGACCGACGCCAGGTACCGCCCGTCCGGGCTGAACGCGACCGCGGTCGCCCAGTCGGCGTGCCCGCGGAGGCCCCGCACCTCGCTCTTCGTCTGCACGTCCCACACCCGGGCGACGGCGTCCGCCCCGACCCCCGCGACGTACCGCCCGTCCGGGCTGAACGCCACCCCGGTGAGCGGGGTCGGCGGCGCCCCCGGCTTGCCGGCCGGCGGGTCGAACCGCAGCAGCGGGGTGAAGTTCCCGTCGGCCCCGACCGTCCACACCCGCAGCGCCCCGTCCCCGCCGACGGTGGCCAGGCGGTTCCCGTCTGGGCTGTACGCCACCCCGGCCACCCCGGCGACGTGGGCCGGCTGACTCGTCGCCTTCGGGGTCGCCCCGGACAGGTCGAGGGCGGCCAGGGTGCCGTCCGCCGACCCGACCGCGACCGACCCGTTCCCCTTCCGCACCGCCACCGCGCACACCGCCGACCGCCCCTCCCACTTCCACACCGCCTTGCCGGACCCCGGGTCGAACCCGCGGGCCGTCTTGTCCGCCGACCCGGACACCACCAGCTTCCCGTCCGGGCTGACGGCCACCGACAGGACGGCCGACTCGTGCCCCGGGTACTCGGCCGCCGGCTTCCCCTTGGCCACGTCCCAGACCACTAGAACCTGGTCGGCCCCGGCGGCGACGAGGCGGTTGGAGTCGGGGAGGAAGGCGAGGGAGGTGATCGGGGACTTGGCCCCGGTCAGAGCGGCCTCGAGCTTGCCGGTCTCGGGGGAGTAGACGCGGACCACCTTGTCGGCCCCGGCGGCGGCGACCCGCTTGCCGTCCGGGCTGAACGCGACGGCCCACAGGGAGTCGGTCGCGTCCTTCAGCTCCTGGTGGGCGTCGGGGGTGAGGTCCCAGACGCGGATGGCCCCGTCCACGGACCCGCTGGCGGCCTGGCCGCCGTCCGGCCGGGCGGCGACCGCCGACACCGCGTCCATGTGCCCCTGGAGCGACCGGAGCTGCTTGCCGGAGCCGACCTCCCAGACGCGGACCGTCCGGTCCTCCCCGCCGGTGACCAGGACCGGCCCGTCCGGGACGGGGGCGAGGGCCAGCCCGAGGACCGCCTTGGCGTGCCCCTCGAACTTCTTCAGCTCGGTGGTGGCGTTCGCCGCGGCGGTGCCGTCCGGCTTCGGCCCGGCGGTCAGTTTGGCCCGCCCGTCCCGGCCGCAGGTGAAGATCGCCCCGCCGTCCGGGCTGAACGCCACCCCCATGACCTCCGCCTGGGGGACCACCTGGGCGGTCATCAGCACCGGGTTCGGCTGGCCGGGGGCGTAGACGGCGGCGAACGTGTTGCTGTCCCCGACGGCGACCAGCTTGCCGTTCGGGCTGAACGCCACCTTCTCGATCCGGGCGTTCCGGGACGGGCTGGCGTAGGTCACCTTGCCGGTCTCGACCTCGACCACCCGGAGGACCCCGTCGTCGCTGCCGACGGCCAGCTGCCTGCCGTCCGGCCGGAACGACAGGGCCTTGACCGGCTTGTCGGTCTTGCCGAGGTGGAGGAGGGTCTTGACCGGCTTGCCGGTGTCCGGGTCCCAGAGGTGGACCTGGTTGCCGGCGGCGGACGCGACCAGCTTCGGGTCGGTCGGGTGGAAGGCGACATCGGCGACGCCGAGGACGTTCGTCCCGCCGACCGCCACGGTCCCGCCCTTGGTCGGGTCGTCCGGCTGGTCGGCGTGCCCGCGGTAGGTGGCGACCTCCCGGCCGTTGCCGAGGTCCCAGACCTTGGCGGTGCCGTCCTTGGAGGAGGAGGCGAGGCGGGTGCCGTCGGGGCTGTAGGCGAGGGCGTTGACCCGGTCGGCGTGCCGCATCCGGGACTCGCCGAGGACGCGGAGGACGTGCGGCGGGAGGTTGGCGGGGAGGTGCGGGAGCTGCCACCGGGCGTCGCGGAGGTAGCGGGCGGCGGCCTTCGGGTTGTCGGCCTTGACGGCGGCGTCCGCCCGCTTCGCCAGGTCGTCGGCCTTGGCGAAGGCGTCCGGGGGGAATTTGGCGGCGGCGGCCGCGGCCCGCTCGGCGTCGAACCTCTTCCGGAGGTCGGCCGGGTCGGGTTCGCCGCGGGCGGGGGTGGCGCAGACGGCCGCGGCGAGGGCGAGCAGGGCGGCGCGGGCGGACGGCATGACCGACCTCGGTGCGGGGACGTGAGGGCTACCTTGGAGTATACGGGGACGCATCATCGGGCGAAAAGTAACAAGCCGGGCGGCGTCCGTATGCTGTCCACGATCCCGGGGGCCGACCCGATGGACCTGCGCGCCGTGATCTTCATGCCCGCCCTGACCGGGGCGGTGGTGTTCGGGTTCGTGTTCCTGCTGTACGCCTGCCACTACTACCTGACGGTGCTGGAGTCGGCGGCGGCCGGGGGCGACGAGGTGCCGTGGGCGAGCGAGGCGGTGACGGACCACTTCTGGAAGCTGTGGTACCTGGGGTTCCTGGTCGGGATGTGGCTCGGGCCGGCGCTGATCGTCGGGCGGGCGGTGGCCGGGCCGGGGGCGGGGTGGGTGCAGTTCGCGGTCCCGCTCGGGGTGCTGTGGCTGTGCTACCCGGTGAGCCAGTTGTCGTCGCTGTCGGCGTCGTCCGTGTGGTATCCGCTGGTGCCGGACGTGTTCGCCCGCTTGGCCCGGAAGCCGGTCCTGGCGGCGCAGTTCTTCCTGCTGTCGGGGGTGGTGTTAGTGGCGTTCGGGTTCGGGTTCCGGTGGGCGTTCCAGACGGCGGGGGAGTGGCATTTGTTGCCGGTCGGGGCGGTGGTGGTGGCGGTGGCGGGCCTGGTCTACGGCCGGCTGCTCGGCCGGCTGGCGTTCGCCCTGCGGTTCACGCGGGGGCTGTCGGTGGGACGGAAGAAGGCCGCGAAGAAGCCGCCGGAACCCGCGAAGGAGGCGGACACGCCGGCGGCGGAGCCGACGCAGCCGCGGGACCTGCCGCCGGTAGTGACGCCGGACGAGGGCGCGTTGACGGGGTACGACGTGGAGTACGGGGACCAGCCGGCGGCGAAGCGGAAGCGGGTGCGGGCGGTGGCGGACGACGGGGAGGACGCGGCGTCCCCGCCGACGCCGGCCGACGCGGGCGATGAGGCGTCGCCGCCGGCACGCCGGAACGGGCTGTGGACGGAGGAGGACGAGGACCGGTCGGCGTACGGGGTGCGGGAGGCGGAGGTGGTGTCGGGGGGTCCGGTGCCGGAGGCGGTGGCGAAGCCGTCGGCGGCGGAGGCCCGGTTGTACGATCGGTCCGACCGGCCGCGGAAGCCGCGTCGGGTGTGGGGCCCGGAGGTGGCGACGTTCCTGGGCCAGCCGGGGACGGTGTCGGCGGTGCTGATCTTGTCGGTGTTGGGCAGCGTGGTGGGGCTGATGGTGCGGGTGGCCCGGGCGTACAACCCGGTCGGCGGCGGGTGACGGCGGGGCGGTTGACGGTGTGGCGGGTGGGAGTTAAAAAGACGCTGTGCTCGGGCAGTTAGCTCAGCTGGTAGAGCGAGCGACTGAAAATCGCTAGGTCCCCGGTTCAATCCCGGGACTGCCCACTCGACAGAACCCCTGGTTATGCCAGGGGTTCCGTCGTTTCCAGGGGTTCGGTTCGGGAGCGGTTCACGCCGGAATCCCCACACTAAGCCCACAGTATCGAGGCCGTTCCAACCGTCCTCCGGATCAACTCACGCCGGGTGTACCATCGGGTATGAACCCGCGCGGCCGTTCGGTCGCGCGACCGGGACAGGGAGGTCGAGACGATGCGAGCCCCGCCGTACCACGACGCGGCCATGAGCTACCTGATGGCCCACCCCGGCGTCAGCTACGAGCGGGCGGTCGAGCTGGTGAGCGGGCGGCCGCTCGCGGCAACCCCCGCCCCGTCCGCCCCCGCCGCCCGGCCGGCCCCCGCGCCCGGCCCCGACCCGCACCAGCCGCCCGCGGGCCACGAGGCGGCGGTGGCGTACATGATGTCCCACCCGGGGACGAGCTACGAGCGGGCCTGCGAGGCCACCTCCGCCGTGGCCGCCACCCCGGCGGGCCGGCCGCTCCCGCCCCCGCCGTGGTTCCACGGGCGGGCGATGGCCTACATGACGGCCAACCCCGGGACGGCCTACGACGCCGCCTGCGCGGCGGTGAAGAAGGCCGCGGCGAAGAAGGCCCCGGCCGAGCGGCCGGTGTACTACGACCGCCCCGGCGACCTCGTGTTCGTCCCGTTCCGGGCGGGCCGCTGAGACCGGCAGAGGGGAAAGGAGTCCCGTGGCCAACAAGTCCGAGAAGCTGACGGTCCGGCAGCGGGTGCACGAGGTCGTCCGGCTCCGGCTGGACGGCGCCCGCTACCCCGACATCGTTCAATACGCTTCCGCCCAGGGGTGGGGCGTGGGGCCGCGGATGCTCCGGAAGTACCAGGAGAGGGCCGACCTGCTGATCCTCTTGCAGAGGGACAACGACCGCGAGAAGCTGTTCGCCCGCCGGGAGGCCCAACTGGAGCGGCTGTTCGCGAAGGCGGTGCGGGACCATGACCTCGGGACCGGCCTGGCGGTCCTCAAGGAGTTGGCGAAGCTGCAGGGCCTCTACCCGGAACAGCGGGTGGCCGTCAGGCAGGTCGGGCCGCCGCGGGACCGGGACCCGGACGAGATGGGCTACGAGGAGCTGGTGGAGCATGTCGCCCGGGAGACCGGGATTCCGCGGTCCGCCCTGTCAGACGAGGTGCTGGAGCGGCTCGCCCGGGGCGAGCCGGCAGGCCGGGCGGCGGGGCCGACGTTCGAGGCGTTGGAGAAGCTGGACCCGGCCCGGCTGATGCCGCCGGGGTGATGAGGACAACAGGGGGCCGCCGGCTGGTGTCGGCGGCGCGCGGGGGGCACCGGGGCATTCCCGGTGCCCTCTCGCATTCCGGTGGTTCGTGGGCGTGGCCGTGAGGATCAGCCCCGGTCGCGCGACCGGGACGCCTGTCGACTACTGCCCGCCTGTCAACTTGCCATTCGCGATTATTTCCACCTTCCTGCCCCGACCGCCCCGGGGTGACCCGGGAGCCGGAATCGACCCCGCTCGCTTAAC
>PNKH01000127.1 GCA_013822345.1 Isosphaera sp. | reverse complement strand
GGGGATGCCGATCTTGCACATCTCGGCGAGGTTCGCGCCCTTCCCGCCGAGCAGCTCCTTCTGCTTGCCGTCGCCGTCCGCCGTCTTGCCGCCGAAGAAGTAGACGTGCTTCGTGCTCATGTTCGCCCGTGCCGGACTGTGGGGGATGGCCGCGCTCGCGGCAGCATTTCGCAGGCCGTTTTACGGATGCGGCGGTGCGGTACAATGGCGGCAACCGGAGGAACCCATGATCCAGACGGAGATCGTCCACCAGGACCCCGCCGACCCGGTCCCGGAGCGGTTCGTGGAGCTGGTGCGGCGGGCGAACGAGCAACTGAAGGAGGAGACCGGCCCGGCCGAGTTTCCCGTTAGGGCGACGTGGACCGTCCGCGGAGGGCGGGAGCCGCGGGCGGACCTCACCATCAGTTGCTACGGGGGCGAGCACACGGCGGAGTACGTCGAGTCCCAGCTGCGGGACCCGGACCGGCTGTCGTGGCCGCTGACCAAGCACTACCTGCTAGCTCTTCGGGAGGCGTCGAAAATTCTCGCCGAGGACACCCGGCGACACCTCGCCCGGATCGGTATGGAGGTCGAGTGAATGCCGACTGCAGCCGATCAGATCAACGAACTCAAGGACGCGCTCGCGTCCGCCGTGGCCAGACTCGCGGTGGCTGAGAAGGCGGTGGCCGTGCTCGAGGACAAGGTCGAGAAGCTCCAGGCCAAGCAGGAGGCGTCGGCCGAGCGGCAGGCCCGGACCGAGGAGCGGCTGGCGGCCTTCGAGAAGTCGGCCGACCGCTGGGCCGGGCGGGCGTGGCAGGTCGCCCTGGCGGTCTGGACCACCGTCATGGGCCTCCTGGGAGCGGCCGCCCTCGCCGTCCTCGGGTTCAAGAAGTGACGGCGACCGGGACGCCGAGTTCCACCCGGCCCAACTCCTCCGGGCCGCCGGCCCGGGCCTTCGCGTCCATCTCGTACATCGCCTTCAGCGTCCGCAGCCGCGGGCGGTAGAACGGGGCCAGCTCCAGCCCGTCCGCCCTCCCGCCCGGCCGGCACCACTCCCGCAGCATGTTCTGCTCGATCAAGAGCACCCGGATCTTGATCGTCCGCATCCCCTCCTCGTACCGCTCGCACGTCACCGCGAACAGGAACGTCCCGGTCTTCACCGGCGCCCCGACGGCCGCCGCCACGAACGCCGCCGGGCACAGCTGCGACACCGCGTTCTTCACCGCCCGGTTCATGTACGCCCGGTCGTCCGGGTGCGTCAGCCGGAGGAACGGGTCCTCGTTCGTGGTGGACGCGCACGCCGCCCGGATCAGCCGCAGCCCGTGCGCGTTCGGCCAGATCGACGCGGTCGGGCACTCCAGCAGGGTCCGCATCGCCATCGTGTCGCCGAACAGGTTGAGCGAGAAGTTGACCTGGCCGAGGAACTCCCGGTTCCGCCACTGGGACCGGGCCCGCCACCACGCGAACAGCAGCCCGGCCCAGGTCAGGGCCAGGACGACGGCGCTGAGGTTCCGCTTCAGGAAGTCGAGGACGGTGTCGAGGAACTCCACGGGCGGGCCTCGTCGGGAGGGTGGGGTGCTGATGGGAAAATATCCGGCGGCGGTTGTCCGTCTACCGGGTGCGGGCTACAGATGGTGCGCACTCACTTCCCAACGGGGGTTCCCATGAAGACGTGGCAGGCGGCGGCCGCAACCCTGGTCCTGGCCGGGTGCGCCGGGGCCGGCACCGGGGAGGACAAGAAGGTGACCCCGCTCGAGTACACCCTGAAGGACATCGACGGCAAAGACTTCGACCTGGCCAAGCTGAAGGGGAAGGTCGTCCTGTTCGTGAACGTCGCCACCAACTGCGGGTACACGAAGCAGTACGAGGGGCTCCAGGCCCTGTACGCGAAGCACGAGAAGGACGGGCTGGTGGTCGTCGGCGTCCCGGCGAACGAGTTCGGCGGGCAGGAGCCCGGGACCGACGAGGAGATCAAGAAGTTCTGCACCGGCAAGTACAAGGTGACGTTCCCGATGATGTCCAAGGTGGTGGTCAAGGGGAACGGCCAGGTGCCGCTGTACAAGGCCCTGGTCGAGGCCACCCCGTCGGCCGCCGGGAAGGTCGAGCAGGTCGGGTGGAACTTCGAGAAGTTCCTGGTCGGCCGGGACGGGAAGGTGGCCGGGCGGTTCAAGTCGGCCGTCGCCCCGGACGCCGACGAGCTGACCAAGGCGATCAAGACGGAGTTGGATAAGCCCACCCCCGGGAAGTGACGGTTGTGGTAGGGTGGGCCGAGTCCGGCGCTTCGCCGGGCGAGTCCCACCGCCCGGCGAAGAGGGTGGGCCGAGTCCGGCGCTTCGCCGGACTCGGCCCACCCTACAAGACGCCGCCCGCCGGTTGCTCCCGGCGGGCGGTTTCCGTTCACTGACCGCATGGCCACCCTCCGCTGGCACCTCCGCGACCGCACCCTCGACCTCGGCCGACGCCCGCTGGTCATGGGGATCGTCAATGTCACCCCGGACAGCTTCTCCGACGGCGGGCGGTTCCTCGACCCGGCCGCCGCCGCCGCCCACGGGCTGAAGCTCGCCGCCGACGGCGCCGACCTGCTCGACGTCGGCGGCGAGTCGACGCGCCCCGGCGCCGAACCGGTTCCCGTCGACGAGGAGCTGCGGCGGGTCGTGCCGGTCGTCGCCGAGTTGGCCCGCCACGCCGCCGTCCCGATCTCGGTCGACACGATGAAGCCGGAGGTCGCCCGCGCCTGCCTGGAGGCCGGGGCGGCGGTCGTCAACGACGTGGGCGGTTTTCGCGACCCCCGGATGGTCGCGGCGGCGGCGGAACACCGGGCCGGCGTTGTCGTCATGCACATGCAGGGCGACCCGCAGACGATGCAACTCGACCCGCGGTACGCGGACGTGGTCCGGGAGGTGGGCGAGTTCTTCGAAGAGCGGTTGCGGGCGCTGGCCGCATCGGGTATCCCGACGGACCGCGTGTGCCTCGACCCGGGGATCGGCTTCGGCAAGACGATGGACCACAACTTCGAGTTGCTGGCGAACCTCGGGGCGTTCGCCCGGCTCGGCCGGCCGGTCTGCCTGGGCGTCTCCCGGAAGGGGGTGATCGGCCAGGTGTGCCGGCGGCCGCGGGGCGAGCGGCTGGCCGGGTCGCTGGCGGTGGCGTGCTTCGCGGCGGCCCGCGGCGAGGCCCACGTGTTGAGGGTTCACGACGTGGCCGAGACGCGGGACGCCGCCGTGCTGCTCGACGCGATCGACCGCCGTCGCCGCTGACCGCCCGCCGGTGCTACAATCCGGTGCCCGCTCCCCACCTGGGTTCCGCCGTGACCGCCGCCGCACCACTCGCCCCGACCGCCGAACCGCTCGACCGCCGCTGCCGGGCGATGGCCGAGCGCGCCCGGGCCGCGGCCGACGCGCTCGCCGCGGCGTCCACCGCCGACAAGAACCGCTGGCTGCTGGCGTCCGCCGACGCCCTGACCGCGCGGGCCGCCGAGGTGCTGGAGGCGAACGCCCGGGACGTGGCCGCCGCCCCGGGGCTCGGGCTGAACCCGGCCGCGGTCGACCGCCTGACACTCACCCCGACCCGCCTCCGGGCCGCCGCCGACGGCCTCCGCCAGGTCGCGACGCTGCCCGACCCGGTCGGCGAGGTGCGCGAGGGCGGGGTCCGGCCGAACGGCCTTCAGGTCCTGAAGGTCGGGGTGCCGATCGGCGTCGTGCTGTTCATCTACGAGTCCCGGCCGAACGTCACCCTCGACGCGGCCGCCCTGTGCGTGAAGAGCGGCAACGCGGTCATCCTCCGCGGCGGGAAGGAGGCGTTGCACTCGAACGCCGCCCTGCACCGGTTGCTCGCCGACGAACTCTCCCGGTGCGGACTACCCCCCGCAGCCGTGCAGTTGGTGGACACCCCCGACCGGGCGGCCGTCGGCCACCTGCTCGGGCTCGGCGGCCTGATCGACCTGGCGATCCCGCGCGGCGGCAAGTCGCTGATCGAGCGGGTCGCGGCCGAGGCCCGGATGCCGGTGCTGAAGCACTACGACGGGAACTGCCACGTGTACGTGGACGCGGCCGCCGACCTCGGCATGGCCGAGCGGATCGTGGTGAACGCCAAGTGCCAGCGGCCGGGGGTGTGCAACGCGGCCGAGAGCCTGCTGGTCCACGCCGCCGTCGCCGACGCCTTCCTGCCGAGGATCGGGGCGGCGCTGGCCGCCCGCGGGGTGGAGTTGCGCGGCTGCGAGGAGACGCGGAAGCGGCTCCCGTCCGCCACGCCGGCGACCGACGCCGACCACCGGGCCGAGTTCCTCGACCTGGTCATCTCGGTGAAGGTGGTTGCGTCGCTGGACGCGGCGGTGCAGCATATCAACACCTACGGCTCACGACACACGGACGCGATCGTGACCGGCGACCCGGCCGCCGCCCGGGGGTTCGCGCGGCGGGTCGACTCGGCGGCGGTGGTGGTGAACGCGAGCACCCGGTTCAACGACGGGTACGAGCTGGGGCTCGGGGCGGAGATCGGGATCAGCACGGACAAGTTCCACGCCCGCGGCCCGTGCGGGCTGCGGGAGCTGACGACGTACAAGTACGTCGTCACCGGGGACGGGCAGGTTCGGGAGTAACCACGGGCGGGGCGCGGCCCCGGTTCCCCATGCTCTGGGTCTTCCTCGCCGTCGCCGCCGCCGGGCTGTTCCTGCTCCGCTACCGCCGGCCGCGCCGCCGCCGGTGGCTGCTGCCGCGGCGGCCGGTGGCGGTCCCGGCGGCGTCGGCCGTCGACCGGCAGCACCGGCACCTGCAGGCCGGCGGGCGGGTCGGGCCGGCGGCGGTGGCGGCCGCGGCCGGCCAGTTCGACGCCCTCCTGAAGGCCGGCCGGTGGGATGAGGTGGAACAGGCCCTGGCCCCGGGGGTGGGGTACGCGGTGCAGGTGCGGGCGCTGGCGGCGGTCGGGTCGGCGGAGGCCGGGCGGGTGCTGGAGCGGCAGCTCGCCCGCCGGCTGTCGGCCGACCCGGTCGAGGAGGCGTGGTACTGGGCGGACGTGGCCGCCGGACTGCGGCACCTGGGGGTGTCGGCGGCGCTGCCGGCGGTGCTCCGGTGCGCCGACCGGGCGGCCGACCTGCCGGCCGGCCCGGTCCTGGCCGCCGAGGCCCTCGCCTTCCCGTCTTTCCCGGCCGTGCTCGCTTCCCCCGCCGATCCGCACCGGCGGGCTGCCCTGGCGGCGCTGGTGGCGGTGGCCCGCGCGACCCGGGCCGGCGACATCCCGCCGGCGGTCGCCCTCCGGGCCGGGCTCGGCGACCTGCTGGCGGCGGCCGCCGAGGCCGAGCCGGCGGCCGACCCGTGGCTCGCGGCCGCCCTGCTGGAGGCCCACCGCGTCGGCCGGCGGCTCGAACACTGGCACCGGCACCTGCCGGCCGACGTGCGGCCGCTGGCGGAGGCCCAGGCCGCGCGCCTCCGGGCGTCGGCGGGGGCCCGGGCGGCGGCCCTGCGCGACCTCCCCGGCCGGCTGTTCGCCCGGTTCGCGGTCGCCCCGTCGGACGAGCAGCGGGCGACGTTGCGGTTCGCGTCCGAGGCCCGCCTCGACGTGACCGGGGTCCTGCCGCACCTGCCGGACCCGCGGGCCGCGTGGTGGTCGGACGCGGCCCGCTGCCTGGCGTGGTGCCGGGCGCCGGCGGTCGGCCCGCTCCTGGCCGGCCGGGCCGCCCGGTGGCTCGTCTCCCCGCGCCGCCGCGGCCGGGTGCTGGTGCTGCTGCCGGCCCTCCGCGGCCACCCCGGCCCCGACGCCGAGCGCGTCCTCGTGCGGGCCGCCGCGTTCCCCGACCCGTGCGTCCGCCGGGCGGCGGTGTCGGCGCTCGGGTGGTGGCCGCCGTTCCGCCCGGACGAGGTGCTGGCGGTGCTGCGGGACCTGCGGGCGGCGGCCGACGAAGTGGCTCGGCCGGCGGCGGTCGCGGCGCTGGCCCGGCTCGGCGAGCGGGCGGCGCTCGCCGAGGTGCAGCGCGGCCTCCGGGCGGACGACCGGGAGATCCGGACCGCGACCGCCCGGCGGGTCGCGGCCGAGGGGCTGAGCTGGCTCTGGCCGGAGCTGCAGGAACTGGCCGACGGGGCCGACGCGGACGTGGGCCTAACCGCGGCGGAGGCGGCGGAGGTGCTCCGCGAGCACGCCCTCGGCCCGACCGGGTAAACCTCCTCAACCCCGCCCCCAGCGCCGACCGATACCACCCGTCGTCCCGAATGTCCGTCGGGTGCCGACATGGGCCGGGCCGGCCGGTGGGTGCTGCTCCTGGCGGTCTGGGCGTCGGCCGGCTGCGCCGCGAAGCGGCCGTACGCCGGCCACCCGCTGCTGCGCGACGGCCAGGGCGTCTGGGGCGACTTCACGTCGGGCCGCGCCGCACCCCCACCGCCCGTCGCCCCGGAACCGCCGCCCCCACCTCCAGGCGCGTGACACCGACCGACGCACCGGTTATCATCCCCGGATCACCCCCGGGGACCGCCCGTGCCCGACCCCACCCGCGCCGACGACCCCCACCAGACTGCCGAACCCGCGCCCCCGGACGCGACCGCGGCGCACGCCGACCCCGGCGGCCAGGCGACGACGCCCGAAGCCCCGGCCGCGACGCCGTCCGGGACCGTCCCCCAGTCCCCGACCGACATGGCGCACGCCGCCCGGCTGTCGGCGGGGCTGCCGGACATCCCCGGGTACGCGGTGGAGGCGGAGCTGGCCCACGGGGCGATGGGGGTGGTGTACCGGGCCCGGGACCTCCGGCTGAATCGCCCGGCGGCGATCAAGATGATCCTCGGCGGTCGCTACCACGACCCGACCGCCCGGATCCGGTTCCAGATCGAGGCGGAGGCGGTGGCGGCCCTGGACCACCCGCACGTCGTCCACGTCCACGAGTTCGGCACCCACGACGGCCAGCCGTACTTCGCCCTGGAGTACGTCGGCGGGGGGACGCTGGCGGGGAAGCTGAAGCGGGACGGCCGGCCGGCGGCGCGGGCGGCGGCGGAGCTGGTGGCGAAGCTGGCGGACGGGATCGCGGCGGCGCACGCCAAGGGGATCGTGCACCGGGACCTGAAGCCGGCGAACGTGCTCTTGACGGAGGCGGGGGAGCCGAAGGTGGCGGACTTCGGGCTGGCGCGGTTCGGGGAGTCGGACGTGACCGTGCCCGGGGCGGTGATGGGGACGCCGGCGTACATGGCCCCGGAGCAGGCGGCCGGGCGGGTGCGGGAGGTCGGCACCCACTCCGACGTGTGGGGCCTCGGGGCGATCCTGTACGAGTTGCTGACCGGCCGGCCGCCGTTCCAGGGGCAGTCGGCGTCGGACACGATCCGTCGGGTGCTGGCGGAGGAGCCGTCGCGGCCGCGGGCGGCCGACCCGGGGGTGCCGCGGGACCTGGAGACGGTGTGCCTGAAGTGCCTGTCGAAGGACCCGCGGGGTCGGTATGCGGCGGCGGCGGACCTGGCGGCGGACCTGCGGGCGTACCTGGACGGCCGGCCGATCGCGGCTCGGCCGGTGGGGGGCGCGGAGCGGGCGTGGAAGTGGGTGCGGCGGAACCCGGGGCTGACGGCGGCGGCGGCGGCGGTGTTCCTGGCGCTGACGGTCGGGTCCGGGCTGGCGCTGTGGCAGGCGGACAAGGCGTGGGCGGCGGAGGCGGCGGAGCGGGCGCGGTCGGGGGAGCTGGCCTTCGCGGAGGCGGAGGAACGGAAGCGGTCCGGGGAGTTGGGGGAGGCGCTGGGGCGGGTGACGCGGGCCGAGGGGGACGCCCGGCAGAAAGCGGCCGACCTTGCCGCTGAGCTGAAGGGGAACCGCCGACTGCTGGACTTAGCGCGGCTTCGGGATGCGGCGGCCGCGTTCGACAGCAATCTGGTTCAACTGGCCCGGGACACCCTGGACGAAGTGGCGCCGGAGAACCGGTGCCTCGCGTGGGGTCTGCTGAGCCGCCGGTTCGAGGTGAGTCTCCTCACCCTCTACGGGCACACGGGTTCGGTGACGAGTGTAGCCATCTCGGCGGACGGGGGGCGGGTGGCGACCGGGTCGGCCGACGACACGGCCCGGGTGTGGGACGCCCGGACCGGGCGGGTGCTGGCCGAACTCAAAGGGCACGCCGGCGGGGTGTCGGGGGTGGCGGTGAGTGCGGACGGGTCCCGGGTGGCGACCGGGTCGGGCGACGACACGGCCCGGGTGTGGGACGCCCGCACCGGGCGGGCGCTGGCCGCGCTGCAGGGGCACGCCAAAGGCGTGGCAGCGGTGGCGGTGTCGGCGGACGGGACCCGGGTGGTGACCGGGTCGTCGGACGAGACGGCCCGGGTGTGGGACGCCCGGACCGGGCGGGCGCTGGCCGTACTCAAAGGACACGTCGGCGAAGTGACGAGCGTGGCGGTGTCGGCGGACGGGACGCAGGTGGTCACCCGAGACTTGATCGACGTTACCCGGGTGTGGGACGCGGCGACCGGACGCCACCTCCCGGGCGCACCCGTCCCGCCCCTCGTGAAGAATCACCCGCTCACGCCGGACGGGCAGTTCCTGTTCGTCCCGTCAGGGAACCGGGTGATCAAGGTGCCGACGCAGGTCGACGAGGAGGAACAGTTCCGCCGGCTGTGGGTCACCCGGCCGGACCCCACCTGGCACGCCGCCCGGGCCGAGGAACTCGCCACGGAGGGGAACGCGTACGGGGCGGCGGTGCAGCGGGCGGCCGAGCGGCGGGCGCTGGGGGTGGTGGCGTTCGACTTCGGCGACCTCGACCGGGCCCGGGCCCACTTCCTCGAAGCCGCCCTCCTCGCCCCGCCCGTCCCGAAACTCCTCGACCTCGCCCCGCCGCCCCGCGAGGCGTTCCGCCGCATCCCGCCGGCCGCCCCGTAACCGCCGTCGGCCGACCGGCCGGCCGCGACCCGCGGCCGGTACAATGACCGCCGGCACCACCGGAGGCCGCTGATGCCGCTCCACGACTGGACCGACCGCCCCGGGTGGGAAGGGCTGCACATCTTCTGGATGACCGAGATCGCCCGCGCCCTCCGGGCCGACCTGCCGCCGGGCTACCGGGCGGTGATCGGGGCCAGCCCGCTCGTCGCCGTCGGGGCGGTCCCGGTCAAGCCGGACGTGGAGGTGACGAACGGGGCGCCGCGCCCGGCCCCGGTCCCCGCCCGGGCCGCGGCCCCGCAGCCGGACGCCGAGGTGGCGGTGGCGACGCTCGAGGAGGACACCGCCGTCCAGGTCGAGCGGGACGGCCGACTGGTCGCGGTGGTGGAGCTGGTGTCGCCGCGGAACAAGGACCGGCCGACCGCCCGGGAGCAGTACGCGGCCCGGTACCTGAGCTACCTGCGGGCGGGGGTCCACACGCTGCTGGTGGACGCTCACCGCCGCCCGCTCGGGTTCTCGTTCCCGCAGCTGATCGCGGCCAGCCTGGGGCAGGAGCTGCCGGCCCCGGCCGCCCCGTCGGCGGTGAGCTACCGGGTCGGCGGCCCGGCGGCGACCGGCGGGCGGATGCTGGCGGTGTGGCGGCAGCCGCTGGCGGTCGGGGACCCGTTGCCGCCGATGCCGCTGGCGCTGACCGCGGACGAGGCGGTGATGGTCGACCTGGAGTCGACCTACGGGCGGGCCGCCGCCGACGCTTTGTAAGAGACGGGGTGAGGGGGTGACAAGACCAGAGGAGTCTTCGTCACCCCCTCACCCGTTCACCCCCTCACCCCGTCACTTGCGACGCCCCCGCGACCGCTCTTGCACGCCCGCTCCCGGGCCGGGTATAAGCCACCTCCGAACCGGAACACCAGCCGCGGGGCGGGCCGATGCCGAGGACGGTGGCGGTGATCACCGCGCGGGGCGGCTCCAAGGGCATCCCCGGCAAGAACCTCGCCCACGTCCGCGGCCGGCCGCTGGTCGCCTGGTCGGTCGACGCCGCCCGCGCCGCCCGCTCCGTCGGCCGCGTCCTCCTCTCGACCGACGACCCGCGGATCGCCGACGCCGGCCGCGCCGCCGGGGCCGAGGTGCCGTTCCTCCGCCCGCCCGACTTGGCGCGGGACGACACGTCGTCCGTCCCGGTCGTGCTCCACGCGCTCGACTGGCTGGGCGACGACCCGGACGCGGTCCTCCTCCTCCAGCCGACCTCGCCGCTCCGCGACGCCCGCGACATCGACGACGCGGCCGAGCTGCTCACCCCCGACGCCGACGCGGTGGTCGGGGTCTGCCAGGCGCACCCGCACCCGCTGTACGCACGGCGCCTCACCCCCGACGGCCGACTCGAGCCGTTCATCGCCGCCGACGAGTACCCGCGCCGCCAGGACCTGCCGCCGGCGGTCGCGGTCAATGGCGCGGTCTACCTCGTCCGCCCGGCCGCGCTGAGGGAGCACCGGACGTTCCTCCCGCCGCGGACCCGGGGGTACGTGATGCCGCCGGAGCGGTCGCTCGACGTGGACGAGCCGTGGGACCTGCACCTCGTCCGGCTGGTCATGGAGGACCCCGCGTGGCACCCGCGCCCGTCACGATCGCCGGCCGGCCGGTCGGCCCCGGACACCCCTGCCTGGTCATTGCGGAAGCCGGCGTGAACCACAACGGCGACCCGGCCCTCGCCCGCCGGCTGGTGGGCGCCGCGGCCGACGCCGGGGCCGACGCGGTCAAGTTCCAGACGTGGGACACCGACCGGCTCGTCACCCGCGCCGCCCGGATGGCCGACTACCAGAAGCGGAACACCGGCACCGAGCGGTCGCAGTACGACATGCTCCGCGAGCTGGAACTGCCGCGCGCCGCCCACCGCCCGCTCCGGGACCACGCCGCCGACCGCGGGGCGGTGTTCCTCTCGACCCCGGACGAGGAGGACAGCGCCGACTTCCTCGCCGGCCTCGGCGTCCCGGCGTTCAAGGTCGGCTCCGGCGAGGTCACGAACCTGCCGTTCCTGGCGCACGTCGCCCGCCACGGCCGGCCGGTCATCCTCTCGACCGGGATGGCCGACCTCGGCGAGGTCGAGCGGGCGGTCCGGGCGGTCGAGGACGCCGGGAACACGCAGCTCGTCCTGCTCCACTGCGTCTCGTGCTACCCGGCCGAGCCCGCCGACTGCAACCTCCGGGCGCTCGACGCCCTGGCCGCGGCGTTCGGCTACCCGGTCGGCTTCTCCGACCACACGCTCGGGTCCGAGGTGGCCCTCGCGGCCGTCGCGCGCGGGGCGTGCGTACTCGAAAAACACCTGACGCTCGACACCACCCTGCCGGGGCCGGACCACGCGGCGTCGCTCGACCCGGCCGCGTTCCGCGCCCTAGTTCAGTCAGTTCGAACGGTGGAGGCGGCGCTCGGCGACGGGAGGAAGCGGCCGCGGCCGGCCGAGCTGCCGACGAAGGCGGTGGTGCAGAAGTCGCTGGTCGCGGCGCGGCCGCTCGGGGCGGGGGCGCGGCTCCGGGCCGACGACCTGGTGCTGCGGCGGTCGTCCGGCGGGCTCCCGCCGGGGTCACTGCCGCTGGTCGTCGGGCGGGAGCTGGCCCGCGACCTCGGCGAGCACGAGGCCGTCTCCTGGGAGGCGCTGCGGTGAGGACGATCGGCGTCGCCACCGTCGCCCGGTCCGACTACGGCAGTTGCCTGCCGGTGTTGCGCGCCGTCGCGGCCGACCCGGAGTTGGAGTTGCGCCTGATCGCGGCCGCGGGGCACCTGTCGCCGGCGCAGGGCGAGACCGTCCGGGCGATCGAGGCCGACGGGTTCACCATCGCCGACCGGGTCGACATGCTGCTGTCCGCGGACACCCCCGGGGCGGTCGCGCGGGGGATCGGGCTCGGGACGATCGGCTTCGCGCAGGCGTTCGAGCGCGTCCGGCCCGACGTCCTGCTCGTGGTCGGCGACCGGTTCGAGCTGCTGTCGGTCGCGTGCGCCGCGCTGCCGTTCGGGATCCCGCTCGCGCACGTCTCCGGCGGGGAGATCACCGAGGGGGCGTTCGACGAGCAGGTGCGGCACGCCCTCACGAAGATGAGCCACCTGCACTTCGTCGCGATGCCCGAGTGCGCGGACCGCGTGGTCCGGATGGGCGAGGAGCCGTGGCGGGTGACCGTGACCGGCGACCCGGCACTCGACCTGGTCCGCCTCCTGCCGCGATTGTCGCGGGACGAGCTGTCGGCCCGGCTCGGGGCGCCGCTCGTGCCGCCGGTCGTCGTCGCGACGTACCACCCGGTGACGCGCGGCGGCGACCCGCTCGCGGAACTCGCCGCCCTGACGGCGGCGCTGGCCGGGCTCGGTGGGACGGTCGTGTTCACGGCCCCGAACGCCGACCCGGGCGGGATCGAAGTGGCGCGCAGGATTCGCGCATTCGTGACCGCCCGGTCCGGCGCGGTCCTGTACCCGAGCCTCGGCCAGGAGGCGTACTACAGCCTCCTCGCGGTCGCCGACGTGATGGTCGGGAACTCGTCGAGCGGCATCTGGGAGGCGCCGAGCTTCGGGCTGCCGGTCGTCAACCTCGGCGCCCGGCAGCGCGGGCGGCACCGGGCGGCGAACGTCGTCGACGTGCCCGAGCCCGACCCCGCGGCGGTCGCGGCGGCCGTCCGCCGGGCGCTCGACCCGCGCTTCCGCGCCGGCCTGCGCGGGCTCGCCAACCCCTACGGCGACGGGACCGCCGCCCCGCGCATCGTCCACGTGCTCAAGTCCGTCCGGCTCGGGCCGGACCTTGTCCGCAAGCGGTTCCACGACGGCCCAGGGCCGACCCACTGGAGGCAGAGCACATGAGCAGTTGGGACCCGGTGTGGGAGAAGGTGTTCTCCGCCCAGCGGTGGGGGAAGTACCCGCCGGAGGAGCTGATCCGGTTCGTCGCCCGGAACTTCTACAAGGCGCCGGACCGGTCGGCCGTCCGCGTCCTGGAGGTCGGGTGCGGGGCCGGGGCGAACCTGTGGTTCCTGGCCCGCGAGGGGTTTTCCGCGGCCGGGATCGACGGGTCGGCGTCGGCGATCCGCCAGGCGGCCGAGAACCTCGCCGCCGACGGGCTGACGGCCGACCTGCGGGTCGGCGACGCCGCGCAGCTGGCTGAGCACTTCCCGGCGGGGCACTTCGACGCGGTGATCGACAACGGGTGCCTCGTCTGCAACATGGTCGCCGGGGTGCGGAAGATCGTCGCCCAGATGGGGCGGGTGCTGAAGCCGGGCGGCCGCGTGTACTCGGCCACGTTCGCCCGCGGGACGTACGGCGACGGGATGGGCCGCGAGGTCGAGCCGGGGACGTTCACCGACATCCCCGACGGGGTGTTCGCCGGCAAGGGGATCATCCACCTGTTCACCGAGGACGAGGTGCGCGAGGTGTTCGGCGCCTTCAGCGGGTTGAACGTCGAGTGCTACTCGCACACCCTCGGCGGGCAGCAGCAGTTGGTGAAGCGGTGGGTCCTCGACGGGGTGAAGGCGGCGTGAACACCCGGGTGCTGACGACCGCCGACCCGGCCGGGTGGGACGCGTGGGCCGCCCGCGCCGGCGGCGGCGACGTGTACTTCACCGCCGGGTACCACGCGGCGTGCGAGGCGAACGGCGACGGCCAGGCCCGGCTGTTCGTCGCCGACGACGGCCGCGACGCCCTCGTCCACCCGATCCTCATGCGCCCGATCCCGGACGCCGGCGAGCCGGGCTGGTACGACCTCGAGTCCGCCTACGGGTACACCGGCCCGCTCGCGACCACGGCCGACCCCGGGTTCCTGGCCCGGGCGTGGGGGCTCTTCTCGGAGTGGTGCCGCGGCCACCGCGTGGTGGCCGAGTTCGTCCGGTTCCACCCGCTGCTCGGCAACTCACGGCTCGGCGCGGACGTGTACCAGGCCAGCCCCGACCGCCAGACGGTCGCGGTGCGGCTCGGGCCGGACCTGTGGGCGGAGTACCCGTCGGTCCACCGCAACATGGTGAACAAGGCCCGCAAGCACGGGCTGCGCGGCGCGGAACTAACCGGGCCGGACGCGGTGGACGTGTTCCGGGCGCTGTACGAGCCGACCATGCGGCGGCTCGGCGCCGCCGAGTCGTACCTGTTCTCCGACGCTTACTACCAGGCCCTGGCCGCCGGGCTCGGCGACCGGCTGAAGGTGTTCGCGGCCCTCGACGGCGACCGGCCGGTCGCGGCCGGGCTGTTCCTGCTCGGCCCGACCACCGTCCACTACCACCTGTCCGGCAGCGACCGCGACGCCCTCCGGCTCGCCCCGAACAACCTCTTGCTCCACACGGTCGCGGAGTGGGGGGCGGAACGCGGGTTCGGGTTCTTGCACCTCGGCGGCGGGCGGACGCCGCGGCCGGACGACGAGCTGTTCCGGTTCAAGGCCGGGCTGTCGCGCGAGCGCTTCCCGTTCCACCTCGGCCGGCGGGTCCACGACGCGGGGCGATACCAGCGGCTGTGCTCCGCCTGGCTCGAGCGGAACGGCCCGGACCGGCCGGACTACTTCCTCCTCTACCGCCGGCCGGGGCGGGCCGCCTGACGCCCGGTCAGGACAGTGCCCGGACCCGCTCCTCGACCGGGACCGGGAGGCCGGCGAGGGCGTCGAACGTGGCCCCGAACCGCGCCTCGCCCTCGGCCGACAGCACCCGCCGGACCGGCCACTCCCGGTAGTCGTCGATCAGGCCCGCGGACCACGACCACGGGAACGGGAACGGGAGGGCGTTATAGAACAGGTCGATGTAGCACCGGGCCAGTTCCGCCGCCCGCGGCGGGAGGCGCGGGGCGCCGGCGGCCAGGGCGTCGGCGACCGCGGCCGCGAACTCCCCCGGGGTGTCGGCGTCGCGGGTGAACCCCTTGTCGCTGTAGTGCGCCCGCCCGGCGACCACGACCGGGATCCCGGCCGCGGCCATCTCCACCCCCGTCGTCGAGTTGTACACCAGCCCGAGGTGCGCCGCCCCCATCAGCACGTACGTGTTGACCGGGTCGCCCGGGAGGACCAGCCGGACGTTCGCCGGCAGCCCGCCTGGGCGGTGCGACCGGGCGATGAACTCGAGCGACTCGACCGGGTCCATCAGCGGCTCGGCCGGGTGCGCCCGGAGGACGAGCTGCCAGTCGGGGCGGGCGGCGAACAGGTCGATCGCGCCGCGGACCCATGCGGCCAACGTCGGGAACGCCCGCCCGCGGCCCAGCGCGGTGCTGTCGTGCGGGATGTTCGCGCAGAGCAGCGCCAGCGGCCGGCCGGCGTCCAGGTCGAGCCGGGCCAGCACCTCCGCGGCCGGGGCCGGGGCGGCCTTCTGGCACTGCCAGATGTACTCGGCCCAGTTCCCGCTCGCCCGCCCGGACAGGATCTGCGCCACCCGCCGTTCGCGCTCCGGCGTGAACGCGTGCGGCTCGTCGGCGCGCCACGCGGCGGTGGTGTCCAGGTCGGGGACGGTCGCCCCCTGGAGGACGTGCAGGTGGTGCTTGCGGTCGTGGTACTCGAGCGTCACCCGCGGGATGCCGCGGAGGGCGGCGAGCCGGTACGCGGCGGCGAACTCCAGCACCGCCCCGTTCGCGGTCACGAGCACGTCGTACCGGTTCCGGTCGGTCAGCCCGGCGAGGGCGGCCATGACCGGCAGCAGCCGGGTGAGCCGGAACTCGTAAGCGGCCCGGGCCTCGGAGTCGGGTGCGAGGTCGATCTCCTCCCGCCGGACGCTGTACTGGGCGTCGACGAACGCGATCTGCTCGGCCTCAGCGCGCAGCTCCGGCGTGAGTTCGCCGGGCGGGAGTTGGAGCGTGTTGAGGACCCGCAGCCGCGGGTGTTGGGCGGCCGGTCCGCTCGCGGCGAGCCCGGCGAGTTCGTCTGCGGTCAGAGGCTTCTCGACGTACTCCGCGAACGGCGACCAGACGAAGTCGATCTCGCACCCGCGGCCCGCCATCACGACCGCGGCGGCCAGCGACAGGTCGGTCCAGTGCGGCAGGACGCTGAAGAACAGCACCCGCCGGCCCGGGGCGGGGGGGTTCGGGCCGAGGACCGCGTCGAGGTCGCGGAGCATCTCGTCGAGCCGCGCCCACCGCTCGCGGTACGGGTCGGCGGGCGGCGCGGGCGCGGACACCCGGACCGGGAGCGGCATCACGACCGGGACCGGCGCGGCCGCGGGTTGCCAGGTGCGGCGCAGGGCCGCGCGGACGCGGTGCGGCAGGAGGAGTCGGGCCAGCGCGCGGACGAGCGGGTGTGCCATCGGCAAGGGCCTCGGCGGGAGGGTCAGACCGCCCGCGCGAGCGGGTTGCGGAAGAACACGTCGCGCTGGAGCGGGGTGAACGTGTCGGCGAACCGCCGCGGCACCGCGACCGGCCAGCTCACGCTCCCGGGCATGTAGCTGCAGATCAGCGTGTCGCGGGTGGCCCCGAGGCTCCGCCGGCCGCGGTGGGCGCCGTTCGAGTCGAACACGACCACCGTCCCGGCCCGGCCGAGGCAGTCGGCCTGCTCGGCCCCGGCGAACCGCCGCTGGCGGTCGGCCTCGGTGAACCGGGTGCGGCCGTTGAGGATGTCGAACCCGTACCGCCGCCGGTGGGTGCCCTTCAGGTACGACATGTACTGGTCGGCCGGGCCGACATCGGTCAGCAGGAGCATCACGTTGATCCGCGGCCCGAGCCCGTCGTGGTGCCACATCCACGACGAGTAGTCCCGCGGCGCCTCCGGGTACTGCCGGGCGACGTTCGCCTGGCTGAGCTGGAACCGCCGGTGGAAGTACCGGCCGACCACTCCGAGCACGAACTCGTCGAGGGCCACGTCCAGCAGCGCCCGGTCCTCGTCGAACGGCCGGAACGAGTGGCCGAAGTTGCACCCCGCGACCTGGTGCTCGTACTCCCGGTACGCCATCCCGAGGTACCGCCACGGCATCGGCCGCTCCGGGGCCGGCGGGGCGTCGCGGACGGCGTCCATCGTGCGGTCGAAGCTCCGCTGGCACGCGGCCAGCCGCTCTCCGCTCACGAACCCGGGCAGGATCACGATCCCGTCGCGCCGGAGCGCCTCGACGGCCGGCCGCATTTCCGGCGGGGTGGTCCGCTCCAGCCGGCGGCGGAGGAACGGGTTCGGTACCGCCCGCAGCCGCTGCTCGAACGGGAAGACGAGCGGCCCGTACACCCGGGTGACCAGCCCCCGCAGGCACGCCGCCCGCGCCCGACCCAGCCAGCTCGTCCCCGTGGTCGTCATCGCTCCGTCTCCTCGGGTCAGGCGGGCCGCCGGGCGACGCACTTGATGTGGCTGGACTGGCGGGTCCGCTGGAGGAACCGCTGGAACCGCTCGTCCGCCCCGCCCTCCTCCAGCAGGAACCGCAGGGCGGGGTTGTCGGCCAGGTCCAGGTTCCCCGCCTCGTACTGCCCGCGGACCGACTGCACGTCGAACTCGCCCGGCGTCTGCAGGTCGGCCACCTCGAGCCCGGCCCGGGCCAGCAGCGCCTCGGCCGAGCGGGGCGTGTACAGGCAGACGTGGTCGAACATGATGGTGTTCGACCTGGCCCCGAGGGTGGCCAGCTCGAACCCGCCGACGTTCGGGGTCGAGAACACGAACAGCCCGCCCGGGGCGAGCACCTCGCGCACCTTGGCCGCGAACCGGAGCGGGTCGGTGATGTGCTCCAGCACCTCGAACGCGAGGACCACGTCCGCCGGCTCGGCGGACTCGTACTCCTCGAACACCGCGTTCACCACCCGCACCCCGGGCGTCTGCAGCGGCACCGGCTGCTGCTCGATGAGCACGACCTCGCGGATCGGGGTCAGCTCGAGCACCTTCCGGGCCATCTCGCCCATCCCGCCGCCGATCTCCAGGAGCGTCCGCGCCTCCGGCCGGAAGCGGCGGAGTTGGTCGTTCAGGAACCGCGCCCGGCCGGTGTACAGGTGGTCCTGGCGGCTCCGCATCACCTCCGCCGGCATGTGGTCGCGCCAGTAGCTCATCACCTCGCCGGTGTCGTAGTACGTGCGGATCGCGTCGGGCGGCGGGCACGGGGAGACGTACACCGCCCCGCAGTCGTGGCACCCCTGGTGGCGGATCCCGTGGACGGTGTGGCGCAGACTCCGCCGCGGCGACCCGCACGCCGGGCAGTGCGGCACGTCCGCGAACCGGTGCCCGTCCCGCGCGACCATCCGGCGGACGTCCTCCGCCCACAGCCGCATGACGACCGACTCGAACGCCTCGTCGTGGACGGCCCGGCGGGGGGTGATCGTGGCGGTGGACATCGTGCGCCTTTGCGAGGACGACGGTGACGAGGCGGGAACTTACCCGGCCGGCGGCGCCGGTTTCCAGACCGCTTTGCGGTATCGGCGGGGCAGTTC
>PNKH01000126.1 GCA_013822345.1 Isosphaera sp. | reverse complement strand
GGGGTGCGGGGTGGGGATCTGGGCGAGGACTTCGTAGTCCGTCGCGTGCGAGCGGCCGAAGCCGAGGTGGTCGTGGCGTCCCCCCACCCAACGGAGGAGTTCGGTCGTCGCGTGGTTCTTCGCCCACTCGGAGCCGGCCGCCGCGCCGTTGGCGTTGTCCTCCGCGATCGATTCGCCTTCGGCCCGGTCGAGATCGTCGTACTCGTCGGACGACAGGGGTTCGGGGTCGCTCATCGGGCCCTCCTCTCCGGTGCAGACCGTGGGGAACGAAAGGTTGCCAGCTCCGCACGAGCCCGAACGTGTGTCCGGGCGGGCCGTGGGCGGCGATTCCGGGCCGCTTCGGCCGGCGACCCCCGCTCGGCCAGTCGGCGAGCACCAGCCAGTCGGTCGTCTCGTCCGGGCGCAGCCGGGTCGCGGCCACGAACCCCTCGGCCCCGCCCATCGCACGTCCTCCGCGGGGACCTCGCCCCGGCCGCGTGGGATCTGGACGCCCACCGGGGGTAGTCGGGGGCGGACCGTGTCCGGCAGCCGCGGGGGAGCCTGCCCGGAGGGCAGGGGCCCGCCCCCGACTACCCCCGGTGGAGTCAGGAAGTCGGAGCGGAGACGGGGTCAGGCCCGCCGGTCGGGGTGGGGCCGGCGGGGCCGTGCCGGGGCGGCGGGGGGCCAGGCCCGGGTCAGACAAACTGCGGACGGCGGTCACGGTGTAGTCCGCCCCGTTGTTTCAATTCGCTCCCCGGTTGATCGCCGGGGAGAACTGGCGGTGGTGCGGGTCGAGCCGGACGCCGAGATGCAGTTTCAATCCGCTCCCCGGTTCATCGCCGGGGAGAACTCCGGTACACGACCGGGCCGCACCCGGACGAGCTGTTTCAATCCGCTCCCCGGTTCATCGCCGGGGAGAACGGGTGATGACCGACGCCGAACTGGACGAACTGGTGTTTCAATCCGCTCCCCGGTTCATCGCCGGGGAGAACTCGGGCCAGGGCGCGGAGTTCGAGGCCCTGTGCGCGGTTTCAATCCGCTCCCCGGTTCATCGCCGGGGAGAACCCGAGTACCTCCGGCTGTTCGGCCTCGGGTGGCGGATGTTTCAATCCGCTCCCCGGTTCATCGCCGGGGAGAACGTCGAGGCGACGAGCAGGACCGTCCGCCCGGCCTTGATGTTTCAATCCGCTCCCCGGTTCATCGCCGGGGAGAACGGGCGGTGGCGACGGAGGAGAAGGCCCCGGACCGGGTGGTTTCAATCCGCTCCCCGGTTCATCGCCGGGGAGAACGCGACAAGGTGTGCCACGGAAGGTCCACCCGGGTTTCAATCCGCTCCCCGGTTCATCGCCGGGGAGAACCGCTGTCCTCGCGGACCGCGGAAGTGCCGGGGGTCGGACGGGGTCCTTCGCGGACCCCCGGCCAGGACTGCCGGGGTCCGGGCGTCGGCGACCGGCCGTCCCGTCGCGAGTCCGGGCCGGGTCGGGACTTCCGGAACGTCGCGGACCCCCCGCCCCCCCGGCACCACTCCGGGTCCGCGACACCACTCGTATCACACCACCAGCGGCCCGTCCAGGTCCCGCGGCTCGCCCGCCCCGTGGTGCTCGACCCGCACGTCCGCCTCCAGGAAGTACACCCGGACCGAGTCCGCGGCCGGGTCCATCTCCCCCAGCAGCCGGGCCCGCAGCCGCACCCACTCGGCCGGCCCCACGGCACACTCGAATACCGACTTCTGGACCCGCCGGCCGTAGTCCTGGCACGCCCGGGCCACCCGCCGGAGCCGCCGCGACCCGCCCGGGTCCGCGGTCCCCACGTCGTACACCACCAGCAGCCTCATCGGCCCGCCCCCCGGTCAGTTCTTGGGCACGCACGGGACGTAGCACGGGAGGTCGCCGCGCAGGTGCCGGGCGAGCACCCGCGCCTGGAGGAACGGCAGCCGCCCGGCCGGCACCCTCGCCCCCAGGTACGGGTGCGTAACCTCCTCCCGCTTCCGCCGCTGGTACTCGGCCAGGACGGTCCGGCGGGTGCCGTCGGACAACCACACCGCCCCCCCGTCCCGGACCTCGAACCCGTCCGCCCGCACCTGCTGGCGGTTCACCAGGGCCAGGGCCGTCCGGTCCGCCAGGAGCGGGCGGAACTCCTCAACCAAGTCCAGGGCCAGCCCCGGGCGGCCCGGCCGGTCGACGTGCAGGAACCCGACCGACGGGTCCAGCCCGGCCGCCGCGCACGCGGCCGCGCAGTCGTGGGTCAGCAGGGAGTACAGGAACGACAGGAGGGCGTTCATCCGGTCGAGCGGCGGGCGGCGGGTGCGGCCGGCCGGGGCGAACGCCGCCCGGTCCACCCGGACCATCGCCCCGAACGCCCCGAAGTACTCCCGGGCGGCGTCCCCCTCCCGCCCCCGGACCGTGTCCGCGTCCGTGTCCGCCTCCAGCGCCGCGAGCGTGCCGGCCAGCCGGGCGGCCGCGGCCGCCAGGGCGGCCCGGTCGGCGGGGTCGGCCGCCTCCCGCCCGGCCCGGAGCAGCAGGTTGCGGCCGTTCTGCACCTTCCCGGCGACCGCGCACCGGGCGACCCCGGCCCGGGCCGCCGGGTCGTCGGCCAGCCGGTACTGGGCCCGCCGGAGCAGGACGTTCCCGGACCCCGGGGCGTCCACCCGGGCGACCAGGCGGCCGGACTCGGTCAGGTAGGTCACGGCCGCCCCGTGCTCGGCGCACAGGGCCATCGCCCCGGGGGTGACGTGGACCCCGCCGAACGCGGCGACCGACTCGACCTGGTGGACCGGGACGGTCAGTCGGACGGCCCGCTCCACGACGACCTGGAGGGTCAGCCCGTCCCGGCGGACGGTCGCCCCGCGGGTGACCACGTACAGGGTGTTGAGTTGGACTTCTGCCACGGGCGACCTCGGGCGGGGTCAGGTGGGGCGGAACAGGTTGGCGGCCGCCCGGCGGTAGGCGGCCGGGGCGGCCACCAGGTCGGGCAGGCAGGCGGCGTGGAGCGAGCACTGCCGGCACTTCGGGTGGACGACCGGCGGGGGTGCGGTGCGGGCGGCGAGCAGGGCGTGGAGCCGGGCGGCCGCGTCCGCGGTGCGGTCCCGGAGGCGGGCGTCGAACGCGACCTCCTGCCGCCGGCGGGTCTTGACGAAGTACAGTGCCCCGGCCGGGACCGGAACCTTGAGCACCTCCTCCAGGGCGACCGCCTGGGCACAAAGTTGCACCTCGTTGTTGTCCCACCGGCGGCGCCGGCCGCGCTTGTACTCGACCGGGAACGGCACGTCCGGCCCGCCGGCCGGGTCCGGGCGGAACTCGACCAGGTCGCACACCCCGACGACCCGGAGGCGGTGGGACACGATCCACAGCCCGCGGGCGGTGCGGGTGCCGCCGGCGTCCGCGTCCCGGGGCCGGTGGACGCGGCGGTGGTCGAGGGTGCCGGCGGCGGTGTGGTGGTTCTCGACCCACACCCCCTCGACCCGGTGGAGGAAGCACCGCCGCTCGCAGAACAGCAAGTCGTTCAGCGCCGACAGCGGCGGGTACCCGTCCGGGTCGGGCGGGAGGACGGGCAGCGGGGTCATGGCCTACCCCACCATCCGGTGCAGGGTGACGCCCGCGGGCATCGCCTCGGTGTCGACCTCGACCTTGTAGTCCTCGAACGCCCGGGGGGCCTTGTCGGCCCCGAGGGGCGGGACGCGGACCCGGGCGAACAGCTCGTGGGCCGGGGCGTTGCCGAGCGGGGAGGCGTGCTCGAACACGTACAGCCCGCGGGTGGCCATCAGCCCGCGGGCGGCGGACCGGTCGATCTCCCACATCTGCCCCTTCAGGGCGGCCCAGAGGAGTTGCAGGTCGGGGTCGGCGAACCCGGTGTCCCGGGCCAGGTACGGGTTGACGAACCCGTGGCACTTGTAGAGGCCGTACGGGACGGTGTTCTTCCGGCCCATCGTCCCGGTGATGGTGCCAAAGCGGGTCTTCGTGTCCTCATCGACCTTGTTGATCTGATCCTGCGCCTCCTTGACCGTCGTCACCGACTTCCGGGTGATGGAGATGTCCATCGGGACGATCGGGTCGATGGACCGCGAGTAGGTGATCTGCACCGGCCCGCGGACCTGGCCGCAGTTCACGCCGGTCGTCATGACGGCCCCGAACGCCCGGATGTCGTAGAAGTTGGCGCACATCCACTCCCGGGCTTTACGGACGTTGTCGAAGTCGCCGCCGTCACCGGGCTTGGCCTTCGGCTTCTTGCCCTTACCCTTCCGGTCCGGCTCCGTCGCCTCTCCGCCCGGCGCGTCGTCCGCCTGCTCCCCGGTTCCGGGTTGAATCCCGAGGGCGTCCCACGCCGACTTGTGGACCAGGTTCAGGACCCGCTTCTCGTACACCGCGTCCTGGGTCTGGAAGTACAGGTCGTAACCCGGGGTTACCCGCCCACCGTCGTCCTGCTGGATCGCGGCGACGGCGTTGCGGATCTTCCGCTTCAGACACCCGTCGGTGACGAGCCCCTGCTGCGTCTGCTCGTCCGTCCGGGGGAGGTTCCCGTTGTCCGGGTCTCCGTTCGGGTTGCCGTCGAGGACATCGAAGAGGAGCACGAAGTCGTACCGGCGGCTGATCACTTTGGTGGCGGACATCCGGGTTACTCCTGGGTCTGGGTCGCGATGGGGTCGGTTGCACCGGCCCCCGCCGAGTCGGTGCCCTCGGGCGGGAAGATGTAACGGGCCTTCTGGTGGTAGTAGCCGAACGAGAACACGGCCCGCTCGTACCGGGTGAACGGCGGTCGGGGGCGGCCGAGACCTTCGGACGCGCGGATGCGCTCGGACAGGCGGGTGAGTTCGCGCTCGAGGTACAACCCCGACCCCCGCTTGGTGGCGTCCGTCCGCATCTTCTTGAAGTGCGCCCGCGCCAGCCGCTGAAGGCCTTCGAGGATCGAGAGCGGGTTGGTGCTGAACGTGGCGTAGAACTTATCGACCACGTTCGAGTTCACCTCGCCGAGCGCCTTGTACTGAATCCGCTCGAACAGCGCGAGGAGGCGGCCGTAGAGGTAAGGGGGTCGCTCGTCCCCGTCGTCCAGGTTGCTCGACATCGCCACTTCCCTCCGGATGAGGGTCAACTTCATCAGGGCCATGCGAGGGGCTCGGAACCCGCGCCACCCCTCGGCTTCGAGGCGCTGGAGACATGCGGCCAGGAGTCCGTCGGGGGCCGGCCCGCCGCCCACCGCCGCCCGCATCAGCACCCCGGGCGCTGCGTCCGCGACCGCGTCCCAATCAGCCTCACTCCGCCCCCCGGTGTGACGCCACCGGACGGTCGCTGCCGCGAGCCACTTGAGCGGGAACGCCGAGTTCGAACCGCCCCGGATCGTCAGGTCCGTAATGCTCAGGTCCGCGAACCACTTCCGGATGCTCGCCCGGACCCGGCCGAGCGGCCGCTCCAGGTAGTCCCGGACCACCGCCCGGGCCGAGTTCCCCGACACGGCCAGCAGGTAGAAGTCGTTCGCGTCCGACACGGCGTCGACCTCCTTGCCGGTCCCCACCCCGCCGAGCAGCTTCTTCACCTGGTCGGGGTCGGCCTGCCCGAGGGCGTTGATGTCGTCCAGGTCGGCCGGCTCGCGGGTCCAGAACAGCAGCAGCGTCCCGCCGACCACGAAGTGGTGCTCCCGCCTGCCGCGGAGCCGCTGGAAGGCGCGGGCGTACCCGTCGGCCGCCTCGTACCCGACCGCCGCGTTCGCCGCCCCGTCCAGCCCGTAGTGCTGGAACGCCGGCTTGTCGAAGCTGACGATCTTGACCCCGGTCGGCAGCCCACCCGGCACCCCCGACAGCGACAGGGCGTGGCTCGTCGGGAGCGGGCCGACCGTCCCGGTGATCGTGCAGAACCCGACCGGACCGTCCGTCTGCTTGGCGTCGGTGAACTGCCGGAAGAACTTCGCGTACCACTGCCGCACCCCCGGCCGCTCCAGGACCGTCGGGCCGCCGTCCGGGAAGTACGCGAACGTCACCCGGTCGGCCCCGGTCGCGTCCCTCGCCGCGACCGCCTTCCCCACGTCCTCGGCGAGCGGCCCGTCCGTGAGCCGCCGGCCGAACGCCTGCACCGCCCGCAGCCCCGGGTCGTCGGTGGCGTCCGCGGCCCCGTCGATCTGCGCCCAGAACGTCGCCCGGCTGCGGGCCTCCTTCTCCCGGTTCTTCTCGTCGAACACGACCGGCAGCACCCGGGCGACGGTGTCCGCGAAGTACCGGGCGAACCCCTGGCTCGCCGTGTTCCCGTGCGGCCGGGGGACGGACAGCTTCCGCTCGACACGCGCCTCGCCCTTCTTCGGCGGGCGCGGCCGCTCGCCGTCGATGTTGAGGAACGTGCCGCCCTCCCCGAGGTGGACGACGAACGGGACGGCCAGTTCCTCGAACGCCGGGTCCGCGAGCAGCCCATCCCGCACCGCCAGCTCGTACAGCCGGTTCAGGATCACGACCCACCCCCCGCGTCGTCCCACCCGTACACCGCGACCGGCGGCTCGCCGTGCGGCCCCCCGGCCTCGGTGTCGCAGTGGAGGACCCCGTTGGTGACCTTGGCGTCGAAGAACCCCGGGCGGCGGGTGCCGTCGGCCGCGTGCCGCAGGTCGTACAGCATGAACCCGAGCGACTCGGACCAGCCGGCGACCGGCTCCTCGTCCCCGGCCGGGGCGGCGAAGTGGCCGGCGAACTCGCGGGCGCCGAGGTACGGGCGGTGGAAGCACTGCCCCTTGGCGACCCGGCGGTTGAACATGGCCACGTACTTGGCGACGGTGTCCGGTCCGCGGTCCTCGCCGTCCTCGGGCATCGCCCGCGGGAGGTTGGCCCGGTCGGTGAGCTTCGGGCTGGCCTCGATCAGGTACGCGACGTGGTGCAACAGGCGGCTGGCCCGCTGGGTCCGGTTCTGGCCCTGCGGCCCGTCCCGGCCGGCCGAGTCGACGAGGTACGGCTGGAACGTCTCCGGCTTCCGCATCCACCCCTCGACCGTCCGCGGGGCGATGGTGCCCTGGATCTCGTTCCGCCGGACGCCGATCATGCGGTACGGCTGTTCGGCCTCGGCGGCGGGGAAGCCGTCCGGGAAACGGGGCCGGAGGACCGTGACCCGGCAGACGTGCCAGGCCATCTGCGGGCGGAAGAGGATCGCGTCCAGGACGCCGCGGGCGGCGGACGGCGTCATGCACGGGTAAGAGATCCGCTCGACGGACAGTTCCGGGCGGGTGAACAGGGCGAACTCGCCCCACACCCGGACCGATACGGTAGGCGCCACGGTCAGTTCTCCGACGGGAGGGTGGGGAGCTTGCGGTTCTTCCGAAGCTGAACGAGCCGCCATAGAATGTCGTCGTCGTTGTGAACGGCCCGAATGTCGGCGGGGATCCGGGCGAGGAACACATCCCGGACCTCGGAGAAGACCACGATGCGATCCACTGACACTCCAAGCGAGGCGTAAGCGTTGATGAGGTGCTGATCGTGACTAACCATAGTTTGTACTCGCGGTGTGGGAGTAGTTACCACACAGGCGAATCTAATCTACCGGGGTGGCCGCGCCAACCCCGTTCCTGAGGCGTTACACGTCTTAGGCGGATTGAAACCGTGTCGTAACGACTCCAAGTTCTCTGTTCACACCGGCTTGTGGTTTCTCCCCAAGCCGGTCATTTTTTTAGACGATGAACGCGTCGGCCACCTCGTCCACGATTCCCGCATCCTCGTCGTACTTGCCGTCCCAGACCAGCACCCCGCCCTTCGCCTCGTGGAACAGGTGGCCGACCTTCGCCGCCTGCGACGGCAACAAGTTCACTTGGAACGGCGCGAGCTTCCGGTACGATGCTTTCCCTGGTCGGGCGGCGAGTTCGACCAACAGTGACTCGATTTCTGGTTGGTGGGACTCCCACGTCGCCACGACGACCGGCTGCCCGGCGTCCGCGATCAGCTTGTACGACTCCGCGACGGCCTCGAACTTGAACGCCCTCCGGCGGTCGCGGATCTGCTGGCCGTCGAGGGCGCCCGGGCCGTTCGCATAGTACAGCCGCCGGAAGTAGTCCCGGATGGCGGCCGGGTCGTCGATCTGCGGGCCGTCGCCGGTCGTCGCGATGATCCTCTCCAGCACGTCCCGGCCGGCTTTGTACCACCGGTCCGGCGGGAGCGTCCCCTCGGCGCTGCGGAACACCACCACCCGCCCGCCTTCGCCCGGCAGCTTCCCCTCCCGATTACAGCGACCGGCGGCCTGGATTACCGACTCCAGCGGCCCCATCTCCCGCATCAGGAACGGGAAGTCCACGTCCACCCCGGCCTCGATCAGTTGCGTCGAAACCACGTAGCACGGGGCCTTGAGCGACAGCAGTGACCGGATCTGGGCCAGCTTCTCCCGCCGGTGCTGCGGGCACATCCCGGTCGAGAGGTGGAACGCCCCGGGCGACCCCCTCAGCTCCTCGTACACCGCCCGGGCCGCCCTCTTGGTGTTCACCACGCACAGCGCCGACGGCTCGCCCCGCATCCGGGCCGCCACCTCCGCCCACGCCAACCGGGCGTCGCCCGGCCTCGGCCACGACACCCGGACCCGCCGGAGGCGCACGAACAGGTCGTCCTCGTCCCGCCTCCGCAGGGCCGGCGGGATGATCTCCGTCGCCGCCAGCCGCTCGTCGGGCTGGAGCAGGTCGTGGTCGAACGCCGGCTGGGTCGCGGTGCACAGCACCACCGAGCACCCGAGCCCGCCGTCCCCCACCGGGGTGGCGATCTGCCGCAGCATCCCGCACGTCGGGGCGGCCAGGCCCGGCGGGAGCGTCTGGCACTCGTCCAGCACGACCACGCTGCCGGCGACGTTGTGGAGCTTGCGGCACCGCCCCGGCCGGTTCGAGAACAGGCTCTCGAAGAACTGCACGTTCGTCGTCACCACCACCGGGGCGTCCCAGTTCTCCGCCCGCCGGGCGGCCGACGACAGCCCCGTCTCGTCCGGGTTCGCGTCCCCCGGCGGCTCGGCCAGGCTGTAGTGCTCGAACACCGCCGGGTCGGCCGGCCCGACGCACAGGGCGGCCCGGATCGCGTCCGCGTTCTGCTCCAGGATGGTCAGGTACGGGGCGACGTAGATCACCCGCCGGAGGCCGCGGGCGGCCGCGTGCCGCAGGGCGAACGCGAGGGCGGCCAGCGTCTTCCCCCCGCCGGTCGGGACGGTCAGGGAGAACAGCCCGGGGGGCCCCTCGGCCGCCGACAGGCAGGCCGCGAGCACGTCCGCCCGGGCCCGCCGGACGCGCGGTTCGAGTGGCCGGGCGGCCCGCTCGGCGATGAACGCCTCCACCCGCCGGAGCCGCTCGCGCGGTGCGAGGTCCGGCGGCCCCGGGTCGTCCGGCAGCCCCTTCACCCGCCGCTCGTGCCTCCCGGTATCGGCCCAGTCGGCGTCCACCAGGCAACTGAACAGGACCCGGGTGAATAGGTCGGCCGCGAACCCCTTGGGGACCGGCGGCAGCCCGTCGAGGGCGGCGGCCAGTTGCGGACAGTCCGCTTCCGCGTCCGCGCGGACGGCGGCCGCCACGCCCGCCCCGTCCTTGAGTTCCGCCGCGACGGCGGGGCCGTCCGGCAGGCCGCCGTGGTGGCCGAGCACCGCGAGCGCGAGGGCGTTGTTCCGGGCGGCGAAGGCGACCGCGGCCCCGGCCTCCTTGTGGCGGGTGAGCGGGTCGCCCCTGTGGTGCCCGAGCCCGCGGATGTAGTCCTGGAACTCCCGCCGGTACTTCCCGAGGTCGTGGAGCAGGCCGGCCGCGCGGACCAGGGCGGAAAGCCCGGGGAGGCCGACCGCGGCGGCCCGCCTGGCCGCCTCGTCGGCGACCCCGAGGAGGTGCTCCGCGAGCGGCTGGAAGTTGGTGTAGCCGGTCGTGTCGTTGCCGGAGTGGGCGTAGAACTTCATGGGGAGAGGGTGTCCCGGGCCGGGGGCGGCGTCAATGTCCGTTGGGCGGGCCGCCCCCGCCCCCGGGACACAGGTAACCCACCTCGCCACGGGATCACCACCCACCCCGGTCGCCCGGCAGTCCGGTACGCCCTCGAAGGCGGTATCCGCGGGTCGCGGCCCGCGTGGGCGACCGGCCCGGGCACGAGGGCTCCCCGCACCCCGTCAGCAGGAGCGGCCCCGCCGCGGGCGTCCGGCCCTCGCACTGCCCGAACCCCGGTCGAACTCCGGCCGCCGGTGACCGGCCCGCCCGGGTCGGACCCCGAGTCGCGGGGGCACGGGGGGTTACCCGAGCGGGTGAGGAGTCGGACCGACCGATGGGAATGGTACCACCACCGGTTCCAGTCGGGGGCCGGCCAACGGCCAACAGGGAGTGCGAGCCAGTCCCCGCCCGGGAACTCGACGCCGACCCACAGGGCGGCGCGGCGGCGGCCGGCGACCCGGCGGGTCGGAACCCACGGGCTGTGGCCGTAGGGCCGGTGCCACACCAGTAGGCCGGGCGGGGCGGGGCGGTCGGGGTCACGGCGGCTCCGGGGCGGGGGGCCGGCGTGGACGCCCACCGGGGGTAGTCGGGGGCGGGCTGTGTCGGGCGGCACCGCGACGGGGCGGCGGCGGGGGCGGCAGCGGACAAGGGCCCGCCCCCGACTACCCCCGGTGGGAGTAGGGCGGGTCAGCGGTCGTGGGGGGTGCGTGCCGCTCGGCGGGGTGACGGACAGGTGGGGTCCGCCGGGCGAGCTTACCCCTTCCCCCCCGGGGTGTGACGGCGCGGGTCCGCGCCGAACTTTTCCCCTCGCGCACCCCCCGGTCGCCTGAATCTTTCGATCTGATGATGGTTCGTCAATCGGCCGGGGGCGGGCGTCCCGGTGGGAGCCGGTGCGGTGCCCGGCGGGTTTGACGGAGATAGTCGCTGGCTTTTCACAAGTTTCTCGGCCGCGTCGCCTTCCGCGCGGGGCGTGCGGCCCGATTGCTTTGCTATGCAAAGTAAATCGCCCCGCCGCGGCCGGTGCGGGTTAAGGGGTCTCCGGCGCCCGTCTGGAAGCCCCTGGCGGCCTCTGGGGCGGGGAGCGGCCCCGGCGGGCACATCCGTCGGGCGGGCGGCGGTGGGCCCAGGAAAGGCGGTAATCGAAACTGACGGGGTCGGCGGTTTGCCGAAAACAAAACACCCGAATGCACCATGTCGGCCCGGGCCGCGGTCGTACCGCCCGGGGGCTCAGTAGTCGACCGTCCCGGCGGGGACGGCGGCCACGAACCGGGCGTCGACCGGCTCGGCCGCCAAGAGCCCGTCCCGGGCCAGCTCGGAGTCCCCCACCGGGCGTCCCGGGCGAAGTTCCCACCGCGGGCCAGCCGCCGGGTCTCCCCCGTCCGGGAACCAGACGATGGCGAGGCACCGGCTCGGCCCGGCTGAGGTCCTTCGGCCGGGCCGGGGCCCTCGCCCACGTCGCCGGCTCGACCCGCTCGCCGTCGGCGACCGCCGGCACCTTCCGCCGGAGCCGGAACACGGTCGCGGCGTCCCACTCCGGGGCGGGCGGGGAGGACCGCGCGGGTGACCGCCCGCCTCGGGCGGCCCGGCGGCCAACACTCCTTCTCACTTGGTATCCGTCCGGGCGGCCGGTACACTCTCCCAAGTAACCGACCGACCCGCCCGGCAGACCACCTCCCGAGCCCGACCCCCGGAGACCGCGATGGGCCACCGCACCCACCCCCGCCGCTCGTGGGTCCGCCGGCTGTTCGGGTGGGGGAAGGTCACCCCGCCGGTGCGGCGGCCGCGGCGCCCGGCCCTGGGCGTGGAGGCGTTCGAGGACCGGGTCCTGCCGGCCCAGCTCGTCGACCTCGGCGCGATCGCCCTGTCCGGCGACTTCACCCGCGACGGGAACACCTTCACCGCCACCGGCCAGGTCCAGGTCGGGTTCGCACCCGGCTCCGGCGAGACGTTCGCCGCCCTGATCGACGTGACCCCCGACGCCGGCGGGTCGGTCACCTTCACCACCGGCACCGCCGCCCCGGCGTTCACCGTCACCGACGCGGCCGTCACCGCCGCCCGGGGCGACGTCGGACTGCCGCTGTTCCGGACCGCCGGCGCCGCCACGTTCTCCGTCGCCGACCTGACCGGCGCCGGCGCCGCCGTGAGGTCCGGCGCCTGGCCGTTCGCCGTCGCCGGCGGCACCTTCACCCTCGACACCCTGGCGTTCTTCGACAGCCCCGGCGACCCCACGGTCCGCCTCCAAGGCGGCCTCGTCGTCGCCCCGTTCACCTCCCTCACCCTGGCCGTGGACGGCTCCGAGTTCGTCACCATCGGCTCGGCCGGCCTCACCCTGACCGGGGTGTCGGGGCCGGTCCGCGGGTCGCTGTCCCTCGGCGGGCTGGCGTTCGACACCGCCGGCCTCGCGGCGAGGTTCGACGCGGGCGGGGACCAGTTCGTCCTGACCGGCGGGTCCTCGTTCCGGCTGGAAGGGAACGCCGTCGGGGTGACGTTCGGCGGCCCCGGGATCGTGTTCGCCGACGGGGTGGTCCAGCAGGTCGGGGTGGCGTTCGCCGGCGACCTCGCCGTCGGCGGGCTGAGCTTCACGACGAACCAACTGACCCTGACCTACACCGACGGGAACCAGACGTTCACCGCCACCGGCCAGTCCTCCGTCACGGTCGCCGGGGCGCCGCTGATGGTCGCCCTCGGCGGGGGCATGACCAGCGGCCTGGTCGTCACCGGCGGGGCGCTGAAGACCCTCGACATGACCACCACCGGCATCCTGATGCTGCAGGAGCTGGAGGTGCAGGCCGGGGACGCGGGCGACCCGCTGACGATCGCCTACACCCCCGGGTCCGGCGAGTACGTGCTGACCGGCACGGTCGTGATCGAGACGCTGTTCGGGGCGACGGCCACCCTCGGCCCGAGCGGGCCGGACGTGCTGAGGGTCAAGGACGGGGCGTTCGTCTTCGAGAACTTCAACCTGAGCCTGAGCAACGTGAACCTGGGGGCGTTCACGATCACCGCCTTCCAGGTGGCGTTCACCCCGGACTCGTTCACCGCCACCCTCGACCTGATGTTCCCCGGGAACTGGATGGTCGGCGGGACGATCGGGTTCCTGGACGGGGAGCTGAACACCGTCGGGCTGTTGTTCAACGGGTCCCCCGGCATCCCGATCGCGGACACCGGGGTGTCGATCACCGGGTTCAGCGCGGAGGTACAGAACCTGGAGAACCCGGCCGACCTGATCGTGTCCGGGTCGCTGACCGCCAGCTGGGGGAGCATGGGGTTCGTCTCGGCGACCGGCGGGTTCACCGTGTCGAGGGACGAGTTGGTGCTGGACGCGACCGTGAAATTCCTGGGCGGGATGCTCGGGACCGCCACCGGCACACTGACCCTCGACTGGGGGACGCGGAACTACGAGCTGGCGGTCGACGCCAGCTACCTGAGCGGGACGTTCACGGGCGAGGCGGTGCTCGACTTCTCCGACGGGGACGAGCTGTACGTCCGGGCGGAGGCCGACCTGAACGTCCCGCGGGTCATCCCGTTCGTCGGCGGGGACCGGCTGGCCGGCATCGACTTCGTCCTCGAGTACTTCGGCGGCCGGCCCCTGTCGGACAGCTTCGTCGCCGGGTGGGTCGACTTCCTCGACCTGTTCGAGGTCGGGGCGAGGGTCGACTTCACCGGGGCCGTCTCGGTCATCGGGAGCAGCCAGATCAACCAGATCGACTCCCCGCCGCCGACCAACCCGGCCCCGCAGACGTACCACTACGACATCCCGTTCACCGTCCCGGCGTCGGCCACCGCCGCCACCCTCCAGGTGGTCTGGCCGGAGCAGGGCGGCTCCCAGTCGGTCGCGATCCTCATCCCGGACGGCCCGACCGTCCCGCAGTCCCAGTTCTCGCCGGCCAACGGCCTGTCGGTCGTGCCCCAGCTCACGTCCGCCACTGCGATCGCGGTCGGGGCGGTGAACCCGGCCGGGCCGTACGTGGCGCTCCAACCGGGGAACTACACCCTGCGGCTGATCAGCGACCGTCAGTTCGGCACCGCCCCGAAGCTGACCGCGTCGTTCGGGCACGCCCCGCCGACGGCGGCGGTCGCCGACCCGCCGGCGTTCCCGGCCGGGCCGGTCGCCGTCTCCGCGTCCGGGAAGGTGAGCACCGCCCTGGCGGCGAACGCCCGGGCCACCTTCTTCTACGACCAGGATCCGTCCGGGTACCACGGGACGCCGATCGACGGGGCGCGGAACCTGCCGGTGAGCGTCGACGAGGCCGGGAACTGGACGGTGTCCGCGACGTGGGACACGGACGGCCTGCTGCCGCTGCCGTACTTCGTGTACGCCCGGATCAACGACGGGGTGACCGGCCCGGTCTACTCGCCGTACTCGGCCGCCGTCACCCCGACCCCGGCCCTGAGCGGGACCGTCACCGACCCGAACAACTCCCAGGCCCTGAGCGGGATCCGGGTGTACGTGGACGTGAACAACAACGGCCGGTACGACCCCGGCAACGGCCGGAACGACCCCGGCGACCCGACCACGACCACCGGCCCGACCGGGTTCTACGCCTTCGCCGCGTCGCAGCTGCCTCTGAACGACCCGTTCTTCGTCGGGGTCATCGTCCCGCCCGGGTTCCAACTGAACCCCGGGTCGGTCAACCCGGTCCGGGTGACCTACGGCGGCGACCCGCTGGCGGTGAACTTCGAGCTCGACCAGTTCGCGTCGATCCAGGGGACGGTGTACAGCGACCTGGCGGCCGGGCGGGTCGGGCTGTCCGGGTGGACGGTCTACCTGGACGCAGACGGGGACGGCGTCCGCGGGGCCGGCGAGCTATCGACCCTGACCAACTCGACCGGCCGGTACGCGTTCCGGAACGTCACCCTGAACTCGACCCAGACGGTGCGGGTCGAACTGATGCCCGGGTTCTTCCAGACCGCCCCGGCGGCCCCCGGGACGTACACCGTGGAGGTCGGCCCGGACCGGTTCCGGGTGTACGGCGGGAACGACTTCGGGGTGCTCCCGTTCTCGACCGTCAGCGGGACCGTCACCGGCAACCTCTTGAAGAACGGCGTCCTCGACCCGGTCGCGGTCCCGCTCCCGGGCCGGACAGTGCTGCTCCAGTCGGGCACCGGCAGCACGGTCACCGACCTCCTCCCCGTCACCGCGATCGACGCCGGGGGCGGGCCGGCCGGGTTCTACCGGGCCGACGCCGGTTTCTCCGGCGGGACGACCGGAACCACGACGGCGGCGATCGACACGAGCCGGGTGGACGACCCGGCCCCGGAGGCGGTCTACCAGTCGGCCCGGTTCGGGACCGGCGACACGGCGTTCGGGTACACCGTCGGCGGGCTGACCGCCGGGCAGACCTACGCCATCCGCCTCCACTTCGCCGAGGTGACGGTCGACGCCGCCGGGCAGCGCCTGTTCGACGTGGCGGCGAACGGGGTGACGGTCCTCGACGACTTCGACATCTTCGCGGCGGCCGGCGGGCAGAGCATCGCCGTCGCCCGGGCGGTCGCCGCCACCGCCGACGCGAACGGGGCGGTCGCCCTGTCGTTCACCCCGGCCGGGGGGATCGCCGGCCCGTCCGTCAGCGGGATCGAGGTGCTGCAGCCGCTCCGGTTCGTCGCCGCCGGCAACGCCGGGGGGCTGGCGGCCGGGCGGTACGGGGCGGACGCCGGGTTCCGCGGCGGGGAGCCGTTCAGTACGGCGCCGGCGGTGGACACGAGCCGGGTGGCCGACCCGGCCCCGCAGGCGGTCTACCAGACCGGCCTGTCCGGGGCGTTCATGTACACGGCGACCGGCCTGACGCCCGGGGCGGACTACCTGGTGCGGCTCCACTTCTCCGAGGCGACCGCGGCCGCGGCCGGGCAGCGCCTGATCGACGTGCTCGAGGTCGGCGCCCTCCGGTTCCGCCTCCAAGACTTCGACGTGTTCGCCACGGCCGGCGGGCAGAACATCGCCGTCACCGCGACCTTCACCGTGACCGCCCTGCCCGGCGGTGGCTTCGGGTTCCTCTTCTTCGCCGGGGAGGGGAGTGATCTGCCGGCGTTCGTCAACGGGATCGAGGTGTTCGAGGCCGTCACGGACGTGGCCGGCGTGACCACCACCGACGCGAACGGGGCGTACTCGTTCGGCGGGCTGCGGCCGGGGGCGTACAGCGTCTCGGAGGTGGTGCCGGCCGGGTTCCGGCAGGTCACCCCGTTCGGGGGGACGCTGCGGCTCGGGGACCCGGTCGGGACCCAGACCTGGCAGCTCCCGAACATGTTCGCCGTCGACGTGGTCGTGGCCGACTTCAACGGCAACGGCCAGCTCGACACGGCCGTCCTGGGCTTCAGCTTCACCGTGTTACCCCCGTCCTTCGCCTCCACCGTCTTCGTGTACTACGACGGCGACTTCACCAACCGCGTCGCCCTGAGCCCGGGCGGCCCGACCACGGGGGACTCTTTCCCGGTCGCCATCCTCGCGGCCGACGTGTTCGCCGCCCGCGGGTCCGACCTCGTGGTCCTGTACACCGGCGGGGAGGTGACGGTGCTGCCGAGCCGGGGCGGGGCGCTGCAGAACGGGGAGTCGTTCCAGACCTTGCCCGGGTTCGACACCGGGGGTTACGCCGACCTCGTCCGGGGGACCTTCTACGACGGGGTGAACGGGGAGGTGCAGTTCGCGGCCACGTACGTCGACGACAACAACAACCCCGGCGTCGCCACCTTCTTCCAGACCGGGACGCCACTCGCCACGGCCCTGTCCGCGGGCGGGGCGGCGGGGAGTCTGAAGGCCGGCGACCTGAACGGGGACGGCACCACCGACCTGTTCGTCGGGTCGACGGGCGGCAGCCCGGTCGTGTACTACGGGGACGGCAACGGCGGGTTCGTCCCGACCACCATTACCTCGCTCCCGGCCGGCCAGAGGAACGCCCTCCCGCCGGTCGCGGTCGTCGGGGACGTGAACGGGGACGGGCGGCTCGACCTCGGGGTGTTCGACGCGACCGGCCAGTTCCACTACGCCATCCAGGACGGGGCCGGCGGGTTCGGCCAGAGCGTCGCCTCCGGGGTCGTGGTACCGGGGGCCGGGGTGGCCGCGGCCGAGCTGCGGGACGTGAACGGTGACTTCCGCCCCGACCTGGTCTGGACGGTGCTCGACCCGGCCGGGGGCAACCCCCTGGTCGTGGCCCTCAACACCGGCACGTCGGGGGCCTTCTTCACCCCGGCCCGGCAGACCCGGTTCCCGCTCAACCCGCCCGACGTAGTCGACGGCGACGACCTCCCGTTCGCCTTCGGCGACTTCGACGGGGACGGCCTCGACGACCTCGTCGTCCTGGACACGACGCGCGGCCTCGTCCAGCTCGTCACCAACACGTCGACGGTCGGGACCTCCCCGATCAACCTGACGATCCAGGGCGGGCAGAACCCGGCCGGGGTCGACTTCGTCGAGGTGCAACTCGGCCAGCTCAGCGGCCGGGTGTTCGACGACGTCACCCGCGACGGCCGGTACTCGGCCGGCAAGCCCGGGCGGGCCGGGGTCACCGTCTACCTGGACCTCGACCGCGACGGCGAACTCGACGCCGGCGAGCCGACGAGCGTGACCGTTGCCGGCGGGTTCTACGCCTTCGCCGGCCTGCCGGCCGGCGCCTACCAGGTTCGGTTGATGGACGAGCCGGGCCGCCGGCCGACCACCCCGGAGGGCGGGGTGTACGAGGTGATCCTGACCGACCCCGCGGCGGTTCTGACGAGCCTGGACTTCGGGAACGCGGTCGGCCGCGACGTGGTGCTCTCCGTCCCGGCCGACACCGGCACCGGGGACTGGACGGTCCTGGTCCGCCGCGGCCGGCTGGAGGTGCTCGACAGCGTCCTCGGGGTGGTCGACAGCCGGCCGCTGGCCGAGGTCTTCTCGCTGACGGTCGTCGGGGCGGCCGGGCGGGCGAATCGGCTGACCGTGGACCTGGCGGCCGGCTTCTTCTTCGCCCCGGTCGGGGGGATCACCTTCGTCGGGGCGGGGGCGGACGACGCCCTGGAGGTCCGGCTCGGGGCCGGGGACGACGCGGTGGCGGTGACCGGCGAGGCGGCGGTCTTGAACGACCGGCTGCGGCTGTCCTGGTCGGGTCTGGAGCAACTGGCCGTCCGCGGCGGGGCGGGGAACGACACCCTGGTCGCGGACGGCAAGTCGCGGTCGGCGCGGATGGTCGTTCTGGACGGCGGGGCCGGGGACGACGTGCTGGTGGGCGGGGACGACCCGCACGTCCTCTTGGGCGGGACCGGGGCCGACACCCTAGTCGCCGGGCGGGGCCGGGGTGTGCTGATCGGCGGGTCGGGGGCCGACACGGTGGCGGC
>PNKH01000125.1 GCA_013822345.1 Isosphaera sp. | reverse complement strand
TCGCTCCGGCTCACCTTCAGGAAGTGACCGACGGCGGCGGCCAACTCGCCGGCACCGCCCCGGTGCCGCTCCATCACCCCGAGCAGCCCGCCCAGCCGCCCGCGGACCTCGGCCCCGGTCGCCCCCTCGGCCCCGAGGATGCGGGCCGCCCGATGAACCCACCCGTACGCCACCCGGACCGGCCCCCACAGGTCGGCGGTGTCGCGGCCAGCCCGCGGTCGATGAACCCCTTGAGCTTGGTCAACTCCGGCGGGAGCCCCCCTTGGCCTGCGCCCGGCCGAGGCTGTCCCGGATGGCCGTCAGCCGCCCGTGCAGCTTCAGCCCCGAGGCGGCCAGCGGCGGCCGACCGTCGTCGGTCAGGGCGCTGCGGACGGCCGAGCAGTACCCGCGGACCACCTCGACCGCCGGGTCGGCCCGGTCCTCCACGGACCGCTCGATCGGGCGGACCTTCCGCACCCGCTGCTCGAGTACCTTCTTGGCGTGCCGGTCGGCCTCGAACACCGGGCCGGCCGCCTCCCGCAGGGAGTGGAACTGGCACAGCTGGTACGGCCCCCCCGGCAGGGCGTTCGCCACCGCCCGCCGGATCGGGCGCTGGCCGTCGGACACCCCCCCCGCGACCGGCACCGGCAGGGCGTCCCGGACCTCCGCCACCAGCTCGGCCAGGTCCGCCCGCCGGGCCGACAGCAGGCTCCGGGCCAGCAGCACCTCGCCGCTTAGGACGTCCCGGATGACCCACAGGACCTCGTGCCCGACATCCGGCTGCAGCCCGTCGATGGCCAGGATCACCCGAACATGGCCGGGCAGGAGCTTCCCCAGCCGGCGGTCGTCGGTGAGGGTGACGGCGAGCAACTCGTCGTAGCGGTCCAGCAGGTTGGTGACGGTCCGCTCGGCCACCGCCACCCCCGGGCGACGAGGCGGGGGCGGGTCTCGGGGACAGCCCGGTGCTCGGCGTGCCGGAGGCGGCCGACCAGGGCGACGACGTCCAGCCCGAACTCGTGGCGCGGGAGCGCGAACCGGCCCTCGGCCTCCGGCCGGTACGGGCGGCGGTGCGCCGAGCACCGGGCGGTGTGGCAGCGGCGGATCAGGAGGTGGAGGCGGGTGAGGCCGGCCGGGGTGGCGACCGTGCGGCGGTTGGTGTAGTCGGCCCGCATCCGCTTGCCACAGTGCGGGCAGTTCACCCGCCGGGGGTGCAGGTCCCGGGTGATCGTGGGCCCGGGCCGGGGTGCCGTCCGGGCCATCGGTCGCCCTCCGTGTGGACCGAAAGGCTACCCGATCAGCCGCCTCGGCTTCCAGCCAGGCTTGCCGCCGTAGTTTTTTCCGGAATGGGGTACGAACCCGGGCGGCGGGCGGAGAGTAACGGGCGGAGGGGCCGCGGATGCCGACCGACCACCCGCCCGGGGCGGACCGGGCCGAGGCGTTCGTCCGCCTGTTCGCCGGGGCCGAGCCGGAGGTGTACCGGTACGTGTTCGCCCTGGTGCCCGACCCGGACGACGCCCGGGACGTGATGCAGGAGACGGCCGCCGCCCTGTGGCGGAAGTTCGGTGAGTACGACCCGGCCCGGCCGTTCGTCCCCTGGGCCTGCCGGTTCGCCCTGACCGAGGTCCACAACTTCCGCCGGCGCAGGCCGCCCGCCGCCCTCCCGCTGACCGACGCGGCCGTCGCCGCCCTGGCCGCCGACGCCGGGGACGACGACCCGGCGGACGCCCGGCTGCTGGCACTGGCCGCCTGCCTGGACGAGCTGCCCGAGGACGACCGCCGGCGGCTCCGCGAGCGGTACTGGGACCGGGCCCCGGTGCGGGACGCGGCGGCCGCCGGGCGGAACGTGCACACCGCGTACAAGGCCCTGGACCGCATCCGCCGGCGGCTGCTCGACTGCGTCACCCGCCGGCTGGCCCGGGAGGGGGAGCGATGACCGCGACCGACCGGGCCGACCTGCTCCGCCTGCTGTCGGCCCTGTGCGACGGGCGGCTGGCCGCCGCCGACCGGGCCCGGCTCGACGCCCTGCTGTGCGGCGACCCGGAGGCCCGCCAGGTGTACCGCCGGTACGTCGGGCTGCACGTCGACCTCGGGCGGGTGCTCCGGGCCGCCGACCCCGCCCCGCCCGCCCCGGTGCGGCGGCGGTGGGGCGCCGCCGGGCTGGCCGCCGCGGCCGTCGTGGCCGCGGGCGTCCTCCTCGCCGTCGCCTTCCGGCCCCCGCCGGGCGACGCCCCCGGCCCGGCCCCGGTCGGGCGGGTCGCCGAGGTGGACGGGGCGGCCCGGCTGGTGTCGGCCGACGGCCGGTCGGTCCCGGCGGCCGCCGGGCAGCCGGTGTTCCCCGGGCAGACGCTGGCGGTCGGCGGGGACGACGGCGGGGCCGTGGTCGAGTCAGCGGACGCGTCCGTCCGGCTGCGGGTGTACGCCGACACGGCGGTCCGGCTGTCGGCCGACGGCGGGGGGGCGTACCTGTCCGCCGGGACGGTCCGGGCCGAGGTCGGCGGGACCCCGTTCATCCTGACCACCCCGCACGCCGAGGTGCGGTCCCGGGAGGCCAGCCGGTTCACGTCGTCGGCCGACGGCGGCGGCACCTGGGTTTCCCTGGAGGACGGCCGCGGGGACCTGGTCCGGTCGGCCGACGGGGCGGCCCTGGCCCTGGAACCCGGGCGGGTGGCCGAGGCGTCGGCCGGCCCCGGCCCGCTCGCGTCCCGCCTGCTGCCGGTCGCGGCGGCCGCCCCGCGGGCCGCCCTGAAGTCCGCGTCCGAGGCGGTCGCGGTGTCGCCGGACGGCCGCACCCTGGCCAGCGCGACCGGCCGCGGGGCCGAGCTCTGGGACGCGGCCGCCCTCACCCCCCGGGTCACCCTGCGGACGGCCCAGCGGTCGATCGGGCGGGTCGCCTTCGCCCCGGACGGCCGGGTGGCGGTCGGCGGGGCGGCCCCGCTCGCCGAGGTCTGGGACCCGGCGGCCGGGGTGCCCGTGGCGGCCGTCGACGGGGGCGGCGGGAAGGCCCGGTCGCTGGCGTTCGCGGCCGGCGGCCGGTTGCTCGCCACCGTCGGGTGGCCCGGCCCGGCGGCCGGCCTCCGGGTGTGGGGGGCGGACACCGGGCGGGAGCGGCCGGTCCCGTTCGACGGCCGGGACGTGGTGGCGGTCGCGGCCGCCCCCGACGGGGCCGTCCTCGTCGCCGGGACCCGGGCCGGCCGGTTGATCTTGTGGGACCCGGCCGCCGATGCCGCCCCGGTTGTTGTCGCCGGCGACGGGACCGCGGCCGACGCCGTGGCCGTCGGCCGCGGGCGGGTGGCGCAGACGGCCGGCCGCCGGGTGCTCGTCCGCGACCTCGCCCGGCCGGACGGGTTCGCCGCCCTCGACGGGGCCGGCGGCCCCCTCCGGTCGGTCGCCGTCTCCCCAGATGGGCGGCTCGTCGCGGCCGGGTCGGCCGACGGCCTGGCCCTCGTCTGGGACGCCGCCGCCGGCCGGCTCCGGCACGCCCTCCGGGCCGGGGACCACGCCGTCCAGTCGGTCGCCTTCCTGCCGGGCGGCCGGTCGCTCGTCACCGTGTCGTCGAACAAGGCCGCGCGGGTCTGGGACCTGCCGCCCGCCGCCGACCACTGAGGGACTCCGCCGATGCGTTCGCACTACCTCGCCCTCGTCGCGGTCGCCGCCGGCGGCAGCGCCGCGGCCGCCCCGCCGGCGTTCGACGCCGATGTCCGCCCGGTCTTCGAGGCCAAGTGCGTCCGCTGCCACGGGGCCGACGACCCGAAGGGCGGGCTGGACGTGCGGACGGTCGCGGCCCTGGAGAAGGGCGGGAAGTCCGGGCCGGTGTTCGCCCCCGGGACGCTCCGCGGGAACGCCCTGTGGACCAAGGTCAACATGGACCTGATGCCGCCCGGCAAGGACAAGCTCACCCCGGCCGAGAGGGACACCCTCCGGGCGTGGATCCTGCAGCGCCGCGACGCCCCGGCCGCCGCCGCGCCGCCGAAGGGCGCCCGGCCGGCGGCGGACGTGGCGGCCGACATCGACCGGCTCGTCGACGCCCGGCTGGCGGCCGAGAAGGTGACGGCCTCACCCACGGCCGACGACGCCACCTTCCTCCGCCGCGCCACCCTCGACCTCACCGGCGAGGTGCCGACCGCCGAGGCGGCCGCCGCCATCCTCGCCGACAAGGCCCCGGACAAGCGGGCCAAGCTGATCGACGCCCTGCTCGCCTCCCCGAAGTTCGGCCAGCACCTGGCGACGACCTGGAACAACCGGCTCGTCCCGCTGAGCGACAAGAACCAGCGGGTGTACGACACCGTGTTCGTCGGCTGGCTGGCGGCGGCCGCCAACGCCAACCGGCCGTGGAACGAGGTGGTCGCCGACCTGCTGACGGCCGAGACCGCGGCCGACAAGGCGAGGCCGCCGGTCACCCTGTTCCGGGTCAACCCCGAGCCGAAGCTGGTGGCGACGGCCGCCGCCCGCCAGTTCCTCGGCGTCCGGCTGGAGTGCGCCGAGTGCCACAACCACCCGACGGCGGCGTGGCAGCAGCGGGAGTTCTGGGGGCTGGCCGCGTTCTTCGCCCGGGTCCGGAGCGACAAGAACAAGGTGACCGAGGGGCCGGCCACCCCGCCCAAGTTGAAGCCCGGGGAGAAGCCGCCGCCCGAACCGCCGGCGGGGGCCGCCGTCCGCATCCCGGACGACGCCTACGCCAACCCGGGGGCGGTGGTCCGGGCCAAGTTCCTCGGCGGGCCGGAGCCGGACCTGCCGGCGGACGGCCCGTACCGCCCGGCGCTGGCCAGGTGGCTGACGGCGGCGGACAACCCGTACTTCGCCCGGGCGGCCGCGAACCGGCTCTGGGCGCACGTGTTCGGCCGCGGGATCGTCCACCCGGCCGACGACTTCGACGCCTCCAACCCGCCGTCCCACCCGGAGGTTCTCGACCTGCTGGCCCGGGAGTTCGCCGCGTCCGGGTTCGACCAGAAGCACCTCCTGCGGTGCCTGTGCGCCACCAGGGCGTACCACCGGTCCGGCCGCCCGGCCGCCGGGCACGAGGCGGCCGACGACCGGCTGCTCGCCCGGATGCGGCCGAAGCTCCTCACCCCGGAGCAGCTGTACGCCTCGCTCGGGGTGGTGCTCGGGCCCCAGCCGCTGACCGAACTGGGCGGGAAGCGGGAGGCGTTCGCCAGCTTCTTCGCCGCCCCGGACGGGGACGACGACGGGTACAACCACGGGATCGCCCAGGTCATGCGGCTCCTGAACGCGGACGTCCTGCACCGCGGGGCCGGGGCGGTCGAGAAGGCGGCGAAGAAGGGGGCGGACCCGGCGGCCGCGGTCGACGCCCTGTTCCTGGCCGCTCTGGCCCGCCACCCGACCGCCGACGAGCGGAAGCGCATGACGGCATTCGTCGCCGGCCGGCCGGAACCGAAGGCCGGGTACGCCGGCGTGCTGTGGGCGCTGCTGAACTCCGCCGAGTTCGTCATCAACCGCTGACCCGAACCTCCCCCGAGGGGCCGACCATGTCCGACCGTCTCCCGCTGTCCCGCCGGGACTGGCTGGCCCACGCCGGGCTCGGGCTGCTCGGCACGTCCGTGTCCGGGTGGCTGCCGCGGCTGGCCGCGGCGGCCCCGGCCGCCCCGCCCGGCCGGGCGAAGAGCTGCATCCTCCTGTGGATGGCCGGCGGCCCGGCCCACATGGAGACGTTCGACCCGAAGCCGGACGCCCCGGACGGGTACCGCGGCGAGTACCAGCCGATCGCGACGAAGGTCCCCGGCCTCCGGTTCGCCGAGAAGTTGCCGCTGCTGGCGGGGCGGGCGGACCGCTTGGCCGTCCTCCGGGGGATGACGCACACCGACAGCAACCACACCACCGCCCCGACGCTGATGCACGCCAGCCACGCCAAGACGCCGGCCCTCAACCCGCCGAGCGTCGGGGCGGTGGTGTCGGCCGAGCTCGGGAGGGCGGACGCCGGGCTGCCGAACTTCGTCACCGTGTACGGCGGGTACGGCGGCCCCGGGTTCACCGAGCCGCCGGCCGCCGGGTACCTCGGCCCGCGCCACATGCCGCTCGTGATCCCCGACCCGACGCGGGAGCTGAAGGACTTCCAGCCGCCGGTCGAGCCCGGGGTCTACGACCCCCGGGTCGAGCTGCTGAGGGCCCAGGAGGAGGCGTTCCTGAAGGAGAACCCGAGCCCGCTCGGGGAGGCCCACCGGACGGCCTACGCCCAGGCCGTCGGCCTGCTGAAGTCCGGCAAGCTGAAGGCGTTCGACCTGTCGGCCGAGCCGGAGAAGGTGAAGGCCGCCTACGGCTGCGGGCGCGGCCCGGTCCGGCACCAGAACGAGCCGACCCTGCACCCGGTGAAGTTCGCGGAGGGGTGCGTCCTGGCCCGCCGGCTGGTCGAGGCCGGGGTGCCGTTCGTCGAGGTGGTGCTGCCGTGGTGGGACACCCACGAGGACCACTGGTTCATCATGCCGGAGCTGTGCGGGATCGTGGACCGGGCGATGGGCGCCCTGCTCGACGACCTGAACGACCGCGGGCTGCTCGACTCGACGTTGGTCGTGTGGATGGGCGAGTTCGGCCGCACCCCGCAGCTCGGGAAGGCCGGGCCGCCGCGGTTCCGGGGGCCGGGCCGCGGGCACTACCCGAAGGCGTTCTCGGCGGTACTCGCCGGCGGCGGGCTGAAGACCGGGCAGGCGGTCGGGCGGACGGACAAGGCGGGCGGCACCGTCGAGGACCGGGCGACCACCCCGGGCGACCTGGTGGCGACCATCTGCGCGGCGACGGGGATCGACCCGACGCGGGAGTACGACACCCGGACCGGGAAGCCGATCCCGGACGACCTGAAGGGGACGAACGTCAACGGCGCCCGCCCGGCCCGGGCCGCCTCCGGCAAGCCGGTCGCCGAGGTGCTCGGCTGAGTGGTATCGCCCCCACGCCCGGCGGGTGCGGCCGGCGCCCGTCCGCCCTCCTGACAGGGGATCGGAGTGTGACTCCGGGCCGCACTCTCCCGAAGGCGATCGTCCCCGGTACGCGGTCGACGGGGTGACCCTGCCGGCCGGCGTGGGGTCCCCGATCGCCGTCGCCGTCCTCCCGGACGGCACCGAGTCGGTGTCCCGCCCCGCCCCGATCGTTCACGGCGACATCCATCGCGGCCGCTGACGGCCGCCCCGGCCCGGCAACCCGGCCCCTGTAGACGATGTCCGCTTCGGCCCACTTATTCCCCCGAGGGCCTCTCGCCATGTCTCGAAGACTTCACGCCCTCCCCGGCCTGGCGGTGCTGGCCGTCCTGGCCCCGGCGGCAGTCGCCGACCCGCCGCCGGGACCGGGCACGGTCGCCCCGGCCGGCGGCTACCACGTCGCCGAACTGACCCTGGAGAAGGCGTGGTTCGGGGACGCCGACCTACCGGTCCGGCTCGGGCTGCGGGACGGGAAGGTGGTGGCCGCCTGGTTCCTCACCCCGGAGCGGATCTCGAACGGCCAGCGGATGTGGGTCCGCCGGGTCACCGCCGCGGTCGCCGGCGACCGGCTGACGGGCGAGGTCGCCGGCCGCCGCTGCACGGCCGGCACGGGCGGGGTCATCGGGGACTTCGCCCTTGCCCTCGACGCCCGGGTGGCTGACGGCCGGCTGACCGGCACGTACCGCCTCGCGCTGACCGCCCTGGGGGAGGGCAAGTCCGGGTTCCCGTCCGACCCGCGGGAGGCCGCCGGCCGCGTCGGGGGCAGGGTCCGCGACGAGGACGGGATGCGGCGGGCGAACGGGCTCGCGGCCGGCAAGGACTGGCCCGACTACTTCGGCGCGGGCGGGCTCGGCGGCCCCCCGGGCGCGGCGGCCCTGGTCGACGACCTGGCCGCGGCCCGGCCCGTGTGGGTCAGCGAGGACCCCGTCCCGACGGCCTGGGGGGACGCCGCCGACGGGCGGTATAAGAGCCGGGTCCTGCGGGTCGGGCTGTGCGGCGGGGCGTCGACCCCGGTGGTGAGCGGGGGGCGGGTGTACCAGTTCTACTACACCCCCTCGGGCCCCCTCGCCGACGAGGCCCGGCTCGCCGGCGAGGCGGCCGCGCTGTCCCCCGATCCGGTCGAGCGGCGGTGGTACCTGGACTGGCACCGGCCGTACGCCGACGACGTGGTCGTGAGCATCGACGCGGCCACCGGCAAGACGGTCTGGAAGACGACCCTCCCGGGCCGCGACTTTAACAACCAGACGCACAAGTGGCGGGGCCTCAACCCGACCCCGGCGGTGGCCGGCGGCCGGGTGTACGTCGTCAATTACGCGACCCGCGTGTACGCCCTCGACGAGCGGACCGGGGACCTGGTGTGGGAGTACCCGGCCGCCCCGGCCGGCCCCCCCGCCGGCCCGATGGCGGCCCACGGGACCGGGCCGGTGGTCCTGGGCGACGTGGTCGTGGCCCCGCTCGGGGTCGTCACCGGGCTCGACGCCCGGACCGGGAAGGTGCGGTGGACCGGGCCGAAGGGCCGCCCCCTCGGGTGGACCCACGCCGGCAAGCACCACGTGATCGTGAGCGGGCCCGGCCCGAAGGGCGACCCCGCCAACCGCCTCACCTGCTTGGACGCGGCGACCGGCAAGGAACTCTGGGCGACCCCGGCCAACGTCGTCGCCAGTTCCTTCTACCTCGCCTTTGTGGCCGGCGACCGGCTGATCACGGTGCGGCCGGACGAGGCCGCGGCCGGGAAGGGGATGGCGTCCCCGGCGGTCGTGTGCTACCGGCTGGCACCGGACGGGGCCGAGATCCAGTGGACACAGACCCCGCGGGTGCCGGTCAGCAACGCGGTCGAGTACGGGATGGCGGTCCTCGCCGGCCGGCTGTACGTGAACGGGACCGCGGACGCCCTGTGCCTCGACCTCGAAACCGGGAAGGTCCTGGCGTCGGTCAAGGGGGTCGGAGGCGGGCCCGGGCACCTGACGGTCGGGGCCGACGGGCGACTCTTGATCCTCCGGGACGGGGCCCACGGGAGTCAGACGTTTCAGATGGTGAACGCCGACCCGGCCGCGTTCAAGCCACTGGGCGGGCCGTGGTCGACGGCCAACCCGCCGACCAGCGCCTACCACGGGCAGCCGCTCGGGTTCCCGCTCGTCGACGGCCGCCTCTTCGTTCGCGGTCCCGGGGGGATTTACTGCTACGACCTGCGGGCCCCCGCCGAGTGAGTGACCCACCGGCCGTGGAAGCGGGTGTGACCGGGACGTGCCCCCGGCCCGGTCGAGGCGTCCATCCTTCGCGAATGGCGATAGCCTGGCCGCTCGGTGGAACCGAACCGGCCGGGGCGCACGGGGTTGGCAGGCGGGGCGTCAGCTGGCTGACCTTACCCGGGCCGGGAAGCCGGTCCCGGACGACTGGAAGCGGACGAATGTCAACGGGGCCCGCCCCGCCCGCGGGGCCGCCGACACGCCGGTCGCCGAGGTAGACGGCGTCGGGCGGCCCCGCGGGCGGGGTTCTCGAAGCGTCCCTCCCACCCCGCCTACCCCGCGAGGTCCCATGATCGGCCGCGCCTTCACCGCCCTGCTCGTCGCCGCCCTCGCCGGGGCGGACGGTTTGGCCGCCCCGCCGGCGGTCGTCACCCGCCCGGCCGGAACGTACACCCCGTTCTGGCTCACGCTCGCCGGCGGGAAGGCCGGCGACCTGCGGGCGTTCGTCGCCCTGCGGGACGGGAAGGGGGCGACGGCGTGGTTCCTCCACACCCCGGGGCTTGGGCTGGCCCCCAACGGGGCGTACCTGGTCGATGAGGTCGCCCTGGCCCGCCGCGGCGACGTCCTCCGCGGCACGATCACCGCCCGGCGCGTCAGCATCCACGCGCCGATGAAACGGGTGTCGGTGGACGTGTTCACCCTCGACGCATCCGTGACCGGCGGCGCGATCAAGGGGACCTGGGCCGTGACGCGGAACGGGGCGGCCGAGTCCGGCACCCTGTCCGGGTCGGCCGCGGCCGCCGACCCGGTCGCCGCCGCCCAGGCGTGGCCGGAGTTCCTCGGCCCGCACGGCAACGGCCGCGGTCCGGACGCGGGGCGGGTGCTCGTCGCCGACCTGTCGGCCGCCCGCCCGGTCTGGCGGGCCGAGCAGCCGTCCGGGTCCGGGTGGGGGACTGGCACAGACAGCCGGTACGCCTTCCGGGCGACCGTCGGCGGGAACAACGGCGGGGCGTCCACCCCGGTCGTGGCCGGCGGGCGGGTGTACGCGTTCCACTTCTCCCCGGCCGGCGACCCGGACCCGGCCGCGGACGCGAAGGCGAAGGCGGCCAGGGCGGCCGGGTTCCCGGCCGGCGGCGCCCTCCCGGTCGAGGACGCGGCCCTCACCGACTTCGCCCGCGCCCGGGCGGACGTCGTCGTCACCTGCCTGGACGCGGCCACCGGGGCGACCGTCTGGCGGACCACCTTCCCGGAGCGGACGGGGAACATCCAGACGCACAAGTGGCGGGGGCCGAACCCGGCCCCGTGCGTCGCCGGCGGCGTCGTGGTGGCGGCCGACTACACGAACAACTACGTCGCCCTGAGGGCCGACACCGGGGAGGTGGCGTGGACCCACGACGCCCTCGGCAGCGGGACGAAGGTGGCCGGCAACCAGGCCTGGAGCGGGGCGTTCGCGGCCGGCCCGGTGGTCGTCCTCCAGGGGCCGAGTACCGTCGGCGTCGACCCGCGGACCGGGGCCCTCAAGTGGAAGGCGGCCGGCGGCTCCCACGCCGTGCGCTGGTCGCACGCCGGGACCGACCGGGTGCTCGTGCTGGCGGCCGGGGGCAAGGACAAGCCGGCCGTCGTCCGCTGTCTCGACGCGGCCACCGGGGCGGAGTTGTGGAAGCAGGACACCGACCTCCAGTTCGGCACGGTCCCGGCCGTCACGGTCGTGGGGGACGTGTTGGTCGGGTTCGCCCCGACCGGCGAGGCCGCCGGGATGAGGCCGCTCATCCGCTTCCGCGGGTACCGGCTGTCGGCGACCGGGATGGCGAAGGCGTGGGAGGACGCCCCGGTGGCGATGGACGAGAACCCGCTCCAGGCGGCCGGCGACGGGCGGGTCTACGTCGGCGGGCGGGAGTCGCTGCGGTGCCTGGATGCCGCCACCGGTAAGCGGCTGGCCGCCGACGACGCCTTCTACGAGACGTTCGGCAGCGGGAGCAACCCGTGGCTGACGGTCGCCGAGGGCCGGGTTCTGGTCGTCCCCGAGGGACAGCACGGGCGGCAGCGGTTCGCCCTGTACGACGCCGACCCGGCCCGATTCCGGCCGCTCGGGGCGGCGTGGTCGCCGCCGCACAACCAGACGACGGCGTACGGCCGGCAGCCGCTCGGGGCCCCGCTGGTCGACGGCCGGCTGTTCGTCCGCGGGCTCGACGGGCTGTACTGCTACGACCTCCGCAAGCCGGCCGACTGACCGATCGTCCCGGAAGCACGAACCCTCGAACCACCACGGAGCCGCCATGCGACTGTCGAGTTCGCTCACCGCCGGGATTCTCTTCCTGACGCTCGCCGTGGCGGCCCCACCTCCACCCCCGCCGGCCGACGCCGACGGGTGGGCGAGCCTGTTCGACGGCAAGTCGCTCGAGGGCTGGAAGGCGGCCGAGACGCCGGCCGCGTTCAAGGTCGAGGGCGGGGCTCTCGTCGTCGGCGGGGCGGCCCGCGGCCACCTCTTCTACGACGGCCCGGTCCGGGACCACGACTTCAAGAACTTCGAGTTCAAGGCCGAGGTGAAGGTCGCCCCCGGGTCGAACTCGGGCATCTACTTCCACACCAGGTTTCAGCACAAGGGGTGGCCGAACGACGGGTTCGAGTGCCAGGTGAACAACACATACAAGGATCCGAAGAAGACGGGCAGCCTGTACGGGGTCAAGAACGTGGCCGCGTCGCCGGTCAAGGACGAGGAGTGGTTCGAGTACCACATCGCCGTCACCGGCAAGCGGGTAGTGATCAAGATCAACGGGGAGACGACGGCCGACTTCACCCAGCCGGACGACTACAAGCCGACCGGGTTCCCCGGCCGCATCCTCTCCCGCGGGACGTTCGCCCTCCAGGCCCACGACCCGAAGAGCGTGGCTTATTATCGGTCCATCCGCGTCAAGCCGCTGCCGGACTAACCGTGCGGTCGGCCCCCGCTCGTCGGGCCGCCCTGAAGACTCGCACGGATGCCGGTGCGTGGCGGGCGATGGCGGGGCGGTCGCCGGAACAGTCCGGAGGCGACGGCCGAGGGGCCGGTGGGAAAGACTGGCCGCACCGGCCGCGGGGTTCAGTCCGGGGAGGTAGACGATGAGAGCAGCATTCGTGGTACTCACGGCGGCCACCCTGGGGGCCGGCCCGGCCCGCGGCGACGGACCCACGGCGTTCGCGGCCGACGTCCGCGGCGACTGGTACGTCCTCCTCGCCCAGCGGGGGCACAAGAACCTGGCCGAAGCCGACCCGACCCGACACGGCTCGCGGGTGACGGTCGCCGCCGACCGACTGGAGTGGGGCCCGAACCCGGACGGCAAGCCGTGGCTGGTGGTCGCCGGCCGGCCCGCTCCCCCGCCGGCCGACCCCGCCCCGGCGAAGGCCGCCGGCCGCGACCCGAACGAACTCGTCGCGACCACCACCGGGGCCGACAGCCCGAACGACCGGGCCGAGCGGTTCGCCCGGTGGAAGCGGACGGACTACGGGGCGCTGTTCGTCTGCGTCCACGTCGCCGACCAGGCGTGGCCGACCCCGAACCACAAGAACGGGTACCACGGGTGGGGGGCGGGGACGCTCCTGCTGGTGCTCACCCGGGACCGCCCGCCGGCGCCGTCCAAGCCGGACCCGGCCGCCGACGGCGGGCGGCTCGCGGGGACGTGGCAGGTGCTGGCCGAGCTGGACGACTCGAACGCCGGCCGCACCCTCCCGGGCGGGGTGGTCGAGTTCACCGCCGACCGGGTGCTCAAGCGGGCGGCCGCCCGGAACGAGCTGAAGATGTCCGGCCCGTACCGGGTGCTCCCGCCGGCCGGCGACCGCGGGCGGGTGGACATCGACCTGGTCAACAACTTCGTGACCGGGGCCTCCCCCCTCGGCCGGTGCCCGAGCCTGTACGCGTTCTTCGGCCCCGACCTGCTGATGGTCGTGTACCCCGAGAGCGGGTGGAAGAAGGACCAGCCCGAGGACCAGCGGCGGCCGCCGGCGGCGTTCGCCTCCGACGGGACCGCAACATGTGGGTGCTGCGGCGGCGGGGGACCGGTCCGGGGGCCGAGCCGGCGGGGGAAAAGCCGTGACGACACCTCCCGTGATCCGTGCCGGGCTGGCGGTCGGGCTGATGGCCGCCGGCGGGGTCGGTCCCGCGGCCGGGGCCGCCGACCCCGACTTCGACCGGGCGGTGCGGCCGCTCCTCGCCGCCCACTGCGCGTCCTGCCACGGGGCCGACCGGCCGAAGGGCGGGGTGCGGCTGGACGGCCCGGCCCCGGACTTCGCCGACCGGGCCGCCCGGACCGCCTGGGAGAAGGTGTACGCCGCCCTGGTCCGCGGCGACATGCCCCCGCCGGGCCGGCCGCGGCTGACCACCGACGACCTCGACACCCTGGCCACCTGGGTCCGCCGCGGGGTCGAGCGGGGGGCGGCGGCCGACCGCGGCCGACCGCGGGGCCCGCGGCGGCATGCGGCGGCTCACCCGGGCCGAGTACGTCCGGCTGCTGGAAGACATCCTCGGGGTGCGGTACGCGAACGTCCCGCTCCCCCTCGCCGACCGGCTCCCGACCGACCCGCAGGCCGACGCCCCGGTGACCGACGGCGACCTGCTGGCGTTCCAGACGCTCCACCTGAAGTCGTACGCCGACCTGGCCGAGAGGGCCGTCGCCGCCCTCGGGCCGGCCGACCGGCCCCCCGCGTTCGTCTACCGTGTCGACCCCCGGACGCTGACGCGGAAGAAGATTTACGGCGACCGGGAGGGGTTCGTCGGAGCGGTCCCGGCGGACGACCCGGTGGCCGGCCACCCGCCGGCGGATGTCACCGTCGGCGTCCCGGACCGCACCCCGGGCGGGGCGTCGGTGCTGCCGCCGGTCTACCGGGTCGACAACTACCTCGGGCGGGACAAGATCAACGTCGGGTCGTGGCACGTCCAGGTCCCGTACGTCAAGCCGGTCGGGGTTCTGCGGCTGACGATCCGGGCCGGGGCGGTGATCCCGCCCGGAGAGGGGGCCCCGGTCCTCCGGGTCGCCCTGCACAACAACGTCATCAACCAGATCTACGGCAAGGAGGTGGCGTCGTTCCCGGTGGCCAACCCGGCCGACGCCCTACGGGACTACGAGGTCGAGGTCCCGCTCGATCTGATCGATTTCCCGTGGGCCATGTTCGAGCGGACCGGACGGCTGAGCATCCGCATCACGAACGACTACGCCCCGCTGGCCGACCGGGCAAAACCGTCCGGGGAGAAGGGGAAGGCGGCTGCGTGGCCGTGGGACGAGCCCCGGCTGGTGATCGACCGGGTGACGGTGGAGGGGCCGGGGCCGGCGACTGGCCGCCGCGGCGGCCGGCGACGGCGGCCGAGGTCGACCCGCTCGTCCGCCTGTACCAGCGGCGGCGGGACACCGGGGACGGCCGGGACGCCGCCCTCGTCGCCCCGCTCACCGCCGCCCTGGTGTCCCCGTTCGCCGTGTACGCCGTCGAGCGGAGGGCCGACCGGTCCGCCCCGCCGGCCCCCGCCGAGCTGGCGACCCGGCTGGCCCTGTTCCTCTGGGGCCGAGGCCCGGACGCCGAACTGCTCGCCGCCGACCTCCGCGACCCGGCCGTCCTCGCCGCCCAGGCCGACCGGATGCTCGCCGACCCCCGCAGCCGGGCGTTCGCCGAGGACTTCGTCCGCCGGGCCCTGGCCCTCGACCGGGTCCGAGACCGACCCGATCGACTTCGGGCTGACGGCGGCCACGTTCTCGAACGGCAAGGTGGCCGCCGTCCGCGAGGCCCGGCTCAAGCGGGACCTGGCCGCCGAGCCGGTCCGGTACTTCGAGCACCTGCTGGCCGGTAACCGCCCGGTGCCCGAGCTGCTCGGCGGGGGCGAGGTGGTGGCGAACGACCGGGTGGCGGCGTTCTACGGCATCCCGGGCGTGTCCGGGGGCGAGTTCCGCCCGGTCCCAGCCCCGCCCGACCGCCGCGGCGGGTGGCTGACGATGGCGGGGGTGGTGGCGGCCGCGTCCCGGGGGAACGCGGAAGCGACCATACACCGCGGGGCCTACCTCCTGGACCGCCTGCTCGGCGAGCCGCCGGGGACGCCGCCGGGGGTGGTCGAGCCGCTGGAGGCGCAGGCGAAGGCGGACGCCAAGCGGGGGAAGCTGCCGATCCGCGAGCAGGTGCGGCTGCACACGGCCGTCAACACCTGCCAGCTGTGCCACCGGAAGATCGACCCGCTCGGGTTCGTGTGGGCCGACCTGGACCACACCGGCCGGCCGGCGGCGCGGGCCGGGCGGCAGCCGGCCGCCCCGTCCGACTGCTCCGGCGCGCTCCCCGACGGGCGGCCGTTCGCCGACCGCGCGGGGTTCCTCGCCCTGGTGCGGGCCGGCGACCCGGCCGGCCGGTACCAATTCCCCGAGGTGTTCGTCCGCCGGCTGGCCGGGTACGCCCTCGGCCGCCCGCTCACCCTGGCCGACGAGGACGCGGCCCGCGGCCTGGTCGATGTCGCCCGCCGGGACGGGTGGCGGCTGCGGGGCGTCATCAAGGCGATCGTTCTGTCCCGCCCGTTCACCCACGGTCCGTGAGGCCCCGCCATGCTCACCCGCCGACGCTTCTTGACGGCCGCCGGGGTGGCCGTCCCCCTCCCCTGGCTGGAGTCCCTGGCGGCCGCCGGGGGACCCGCCGCCCCCCCGGGCGGGCCGTGTTCTTCATGGTCCCGAGCGGGGTGAACATGTGGCGGTGGCACCCGACCGGGTTCGGGGCCGACTACGCCCCGAGCCCGACCCTTCGGCGAGCTGTTCGGGGCCCCGGACGTGCTCGCCCGGCTGGACCGCCGGGGGAGCGTCCTCGACCTGGTCGGGGACCAGGCGAAGGGGCTGGCCCGGGACCTCGGCCCGGCCGACCGGCGGCGGTTCGACGACTACCTCCAGAGCGTCCGAGACGTCGAGGCCCGGCTCCAGGCCGACCGGGACCACTTCGCGTCCCGCCCGCTGCCGGTCGGGGCCGCCGACCTGGCCCTGGACGCCGACCCGCAGGCCCGCCGGGACGACTACTTCCGGACCCTCCTCGAGCTGGTGGCCCTGGCCCTGCGGAACGACCAGACTCGGGTGGCGTCGATCCTGGCCTGCGGGTCGGGGCACGAGTTCTTCGGCGAGTGGCCCGGGGTCGGCCCCGGCACCCACCACCGGGCGTCGCACGCCACCAACTACGCGACCGAGGCCGAGCGGCCGAAGGACTTCGCCTTCCTGGCCGGCGTCGACCGGTGGTTCGTCGGCCACCCGGCCCGGTTCCTCGGGCGGCTGCGGGACACGGCCGACGGGGACGGGACGCTCCTCGGGAACACCATGGTGCTGTACGGCGGTGGGATGAGCTGGACCCACAACCCGTCGAACCTGCCGATGCTGCTGGCCGGCGGCGGGCGGCTCGGGCTGAAGCACGGCCGGCACCTCCGGTTCAACCCGCACAAGGACGCCCGGGGGCGGGTGGACCGTGCGGTGAAGGCGGAGGAGACGACGGTGTGCGACGTCCTGCGGACCGTGTCCGAGCGGCTCGGCGTCCCGGCCGAACGGTTCGGGGACAGCCGGCGGGTGGTCAACGAGTTGTTGTCGTAGCCGAAGCAGGTCCGGAGGGATCACCGATGCGTCGCGTTCTCGTGGTGGCGGCGGCCGTCCTGGCCGGGCCGGCGGCCGCGGCCGACCCGCCCCGGGCGGCGGAAGGGTACCGGGGCATCTGGTTCAGCATCGGGCAGGGGAACGAGCACGGGCCGAAGTACTCCGGCGGGCTCGGCACGTACACCTGCTCCCACGCCCCGATGGCCGTGTACGTCAAGGCCGCGGACAAGACGTTCTTCACCTGGGGAGGGACCGGCCCGGACGGGAAGGGGTTGGTCCTCATGGCCGCCCACTACGACCACGCGACCGGCCGCGTCCCCCGCCCGACCGCGGTCCGGGACTGCGGCGCCTTCGCCGACCCGCACGCCGACCCGAGCCTGGCCGTCGACGCCGACGGGCACGTGTGGGTGTTCGCGTCCCAGCGGCACGCCCTGCCCGGGCAGAAGTACCGCAGCAAGAAGCCGCTCGACGTGTCCGCGTTCGACCTCGTCGAGACCAAGAAGGAGTTCGCGTACGCGGCCGCCTGGCCGGTCCCCGGCAAGGGGCTGTTCGTCCCGTTCACCAGGTACACCGGCGGCCGCGAGCTGTACTGGACCACCCTCCCCGAGCGGGGGACGGACTGGTCGCCCGACGCCATGCTGGCGACCGGCGGGCACTACCACGTGACCGGGGTCCGCGGGACGACGGTCGGGATCGCGTTCAACTGGCACCCGGGCGGGGACGTGGACAAGCGGACCAACCTGTACTACCTGGAGACGCCCGACTTCGGGGCCACCTGGCGGACGGCCGCCGGCACGGCCGTCCGGCCGCCGGTCAAGGACTGGCCGACGAACCCGGCCCTCGCCGTCGACACCCGGGCCGACGGGCGGCTGCTGTACACCCACGACCTGGCGTTCGACGCCGACGGGCGGCCGGTCGTGCTGTACCTGACGAGCGGCGGGGCGAAGGCCGGCCCGGGGTCCGGGGAGCGGCGGTGGGAGACGGCCCGGTGGACCGGGGCGGGGTGGGAGCGGAAGCCGGTCGCCACGTCCGACCACAACTACGACACCGGGTGCCTGCACGTCGAGGCGGACGGGACGTGGCGGGTGATCGGGCCGACCGACCCGGGGCCGCAGCCGGGCGGGACCGGCGGGGACATGGTCGTGCTCGTGAGCACCGACCGCGGGGGCGCCTGGAGGAAGACGCCGCTCACCGGCGGCCCGCGGAACCATTCGTACGCCCGCCGGCCGGCCGACGCCCACCCGGGGTTCTACGCCTTCTGGGCCGACGGCGACCCGACCAAGCGGTCCGAGTCCCGGCTCTACTTCGCCACCAAGGACGGGAAGGTGTACCGCCTGCCGGCCGACGTGCCCGGGGCGGACGCGGCCCCGGAGCTGGTCCCGCCGGCGGCCGGGCGGTAACTCCCGAACGAGACGGAGGGCGACCGATGGACGTGGTTCGGGCGGCGGCGTGCGTGGCCATCGGGTTGGGGCTGGCGCTGCCGGCCCGGGCGGACCGGCTCGTACTGGTGGTCGGCGGCACCGGCGGGGACGGCGGGCCGGCCGCCGACGCCGCCACCGCCGCCCCGTGCGGGGTGGCGGTCGACCCGGTCGGGAACATGTACGTCGGCGAGTAGCACAAAGGGCACCGGGTCCGGAAGGTCGACCCGGCCGGGTCATCACCACCCTGGCCGGGACCGGGGTGAAAGGGTTCGCGGGGGACGGCGGGCCGGCCCGGTCCTCTGGGACGAGCTGCTCCGGCAGTCGCCGCCCGCCTTCGCCGTCCGCCACATCCCGGAACCGGT
>PNKH01000124.1 GCA_013822345.1 Isosphaera sp. | reverse complement strand
GGCGGAGGGTGGCGAGCTTCTCCGCGGTCACCTCGCCGAGCACCCGGACGGCCAGGCCCGGCCCGGGGAACGGGTGCCGCCACACCACCTTCTCCGGCAGCCCGAGGTCGGTCCCGAGCCGCCGCACCTCGTCCTTGAACAGGTCGCGCAGCGGCTCGACCAGGTCGAACCCCAGCTCCGCCGGCAGCCCGCCGACGTTGTGGTGCAGCTTGATCGTCGCCGCCGGCCCGTCCGCCGCCCCGCCGCTCTCGATCACGTCCGGGTACAGCGTCCCCTGGGCCAGGAACCGGGCGTCCGGGATCGACTTGGCCTCCTCCTTGAACACGTCGATGAACACCTTCCCGATCCGCCGCCGCTTCTCCTGCGGGTCGTCCACCCCGGCCAGCGCCGACAGGAACCGGTCCTTCGCGTCCACGACGTGGAGGTCGGCCTTGAACCAGTCGCGAAACGTGTGTCGGACGACCTCCGTCTCGCCCTCGCGCATCAGCCCGTTGTCGACATAGATGCACGCCACCTGCGGCCCGACCGCCTTCAAGAGTAGCGCCGCGCAGACGCTCGAATCGACCCCGCCGGACAGCCCGCAGATCACCCGGCTCTTCCCGATCTTCGCCCGCAGGTCGGCGACCGTCTGGTCGACGAACGCCTGCATCTTCCACTGCCCGGTGCAGCCGCACACGTCGCGGAGGAAGTTCGCCAGCACCTGCCCGCCGTGCGGGGTGTGGGCCACCTCCGGGTGGAACTGCAGCCCGAACACCGGCCGGGTGCGGTGCTTCACCGCGGCCAGCGGGCAGGTGGGGGTCGACGCGAGCGGGACGAAGTCGGGCCCGGCGTCGGTCACCTGGTCGCCGTGGCTCATCCACACCGTCGACTCGGCCGGGTACGCCCGGAACAGGGCGTTCGGGTCGTTCACGGTGAGGGTGGCCCGGCCGTACTCCCGGGTGTGGGCCGCCCCGCCGATCGACCCGCCGAGCGCCCGGCAGGCGAGCTGCATCCCGTAGCAGATGCCGAGGACCGGGACGCCGAGGTCGAACACCGCCGGGTCGCACTGCGGGGCGCCGGGCTCGTACACGCTGGCCGGCCCGCCGGACAGGATGATCCCCTTCGGGTTCAGCTCCCGGACCCGGGCGGCCGGGAGGTCGTGCCGGACCACCTGGCAGAACACGTTCTGCTCCCGCACCCGCCGGGCGATCAGCTGCCCGAACTGCGAGCCGAAGTCGAACACCAGGACGAGTTCGTCGGTCATGAAGACACCCGGACATCAGCCACGGATGGACACGGATGAAACACGGATGAAGACCGAGAACATGTCTTCTGTCTGATCCGTGTTTCATCCGTGTCCATCCGTGGCTACTCTTTCTTCCCTAGTTCCGCGGCGCGGCGGGCGGCGGCCTCGACCGCGTCCATCGCGGCGGCCCGGAACGCGGCCCGCTCCAGGGCGTGCAGCCCGGCGATCGTCGTCCCGCCGGGGCTGGCCACCGCGTCCTTCAGCGCCCCGGGGTGCTGCCCGGTCTCGAGCACCATCTTCGCCGCCCCGAGCACCGTCTGGGCCGCCAGCGACAGTGCGACGTCGCGCGGCAGCCCACACTTCACCCCGCCGTCGGCCAGGGCCTCGACGAACAGGTACACGAACGCCGGCCCGCTCCCGCTCAGCCCGGTGACCGCGTCGAGCAGGTGCTCGGGCAGGTGGTGCGCCTTCCCGACCGCCGAGAACAGCCGGTGGACGACCGCGGCGTCGCGCTGGGCGGCCGGGTTGCCGAGCACGCTGCGGGTCGTGAAGCCCGACGCGCTGGCGCCGACCAGGCACGGGGTGTTCGGCATCACCCGGGCGACGCGGTTCGTGCCCAGCCCGTCGGTCAGCGTCTTCAGGGTGACCCCGGCGGCGATGGAGACGACCAGGTGCCGCGGCTCGACCGCCGGCCGCAGCTCCGCGAGCACGTCCGGCAGCACCTGCGGCTTGACCGCGAGGACGAGCACGTCGCACAGGGCCGCGACCGCCCCGTTCGCCGGCACCGTCTCGACCCCGGTGGCCGTGCGGAACCGCTCGCGGACGTCCGGGTACGGGTCGGCGGCGCGGCTACGGGCGGTGTCGAGCAGGCCGGCCTTGGCCCACCCGGCGGCCAGGGCGGTGGCCATCTGCCCGGCCCCGACGAACCCGACCGCCAGCGGCTCGCGATCGTCCGACATCCGGCGTCCTTCCCGCGGGGGGAAAGGGGATTATACCACGCCGCCGAACACCCGCACACCAGCCCACCGCCCGGTGGTGTCTCGGTGTGGGAGGGCGAGGCTCCGGCCGGGCCTACGCCTCATCCCGGCCGGAGCCTCGCCCTCCCACACCGAGACACCACCGGGCGGCTCGCCGGCCGCAACGCTCATCCCCGCCGGCCCGGCCGCGTGGTAGAACATGCCCGTCCCACCCGGAAACGAGGGCCGCCCATGTTCGCCGTGTTCGAGTGCGTGGCCGAGGCGGTCCGGGGCAAGGGGTTCCGCGGGCTGTGCGAGCTGGTCCCCGGCGGGAGCTACGTCGCCGACGTGGTCGGGGACGCGTACCGGCTGATCCGCGAGCGGCGGAAGGCGGCCGAGCTGCGGGAGGAGCTGGCCGCGCTCGCGGCGGCCTCGGCGGAGGAGGCAAAGAAGGCGGCCGAGGAGGTGGCCCGGAAGGTGGCGGCCGAGGCGACCGCCGACGAGCGGCTCGCCCTGGAGCTGTACCTGACGCAGATCCCGGGGTCGGTCCGGCAGTCGCTGAAGCGCGGCGACGACCCGTCCGGCCGGTCGGTCCCGTCGGACTTCGCCCTGAACACCCCGCAGGACCTGGCCCGGGCGCTGCCGCAGCGGGCCCCCGTCTTCCGCCCCGGGGCGGCGCTGCCGCACCGCCCCGGCTGGCACCTGACCGAACTCCTCGGGGCCGGCGGGTTTGGGGAGGTGTGGCTGGCCCGGCACTCGTTCCTGCCGCACCCGCGGGCGGTGAAGTTCTGCACCGACCCGCTCGTCCGGACGAAGCTGACCTCGCACGAGGGGCGGGTGATCGCCCGGGTGATGGAGCACGGGAGCCACCCGAACGTGGTGCAACTGCTCGACGCTCACCTGGACGGCGACGCCCCGTGGCTGATGTACGAGTACGTCGGCGGCGGGTGCCTGACCGACCTGGTTCACCGCTGGCAGGGGCTGCCGGCGGCGGAGCGGGAGGGCCTGGCGGTCGCCGCCCTACTCCAACTCGCCGCCGCCGTCGGCACCTTCCACCGGCTGTCCCCGCCGATCGTCCACCGGGACCTGAAGCCGGCGAACGTGCTGGTGGCGAGCGGGGGGCGTGAGCCCCCTGAGCCGGCGACGAACTCAAGGGGCTCACGCCCCCCGCTCGCCGCTCTGCGGATCACCGACTTCGGGATCGGCGGGGTGGCGGTCGAGTACCTGCGGCAGCAGACCCCGGCCGGGGCGACGATGCGGTCGCTGAGCGGGTTCCTGGAGACCTCGCTGCGGGGGTCGTACACCCCGGTGTACGCCAGCCCGCAGCAGCGGCAGGGGGCCGACCCGGACCCGCGGGACGACGTCCACGCCCTGGGGGTGATCGGGTTCCACCTGGTGACCGGCCGGCTGACCGAGTCGCCGGGGATCGACGCGGCCGAAGACCTGCAGGACGCGGGGGCGAGCCCGGGGCTGATCGCGGTGCTGACGAAGTGCGTGGCGAGCAAGCCGGACCGCCGCCCGCGGGACGCGGCCGAGCTGGCCGAGCGGCTGGCCGAACTGAAGACCGGGGTGCCGGCGGCCCCGGCGAGCCGGGAGCGTGAGCGACCGGAGGCGCCTGCTCCGGTCGCTCACGCTCCCGGCTCGCCCCGAACCGTCCCGCCGAAGCCGAAGCCCGCCCCGACGCCGCTCGAAGGCGGCTCACCGACCGTCGCCCCGGCGCCCGTGCTCCAGCCGACGAAGTGGGTGGTGCCGGTCCGCGGCACCTGGTTCACCCGCCCCACCGACCCGGCCGACGCGGCGTGGTCGCCGAGCCCGGTGAAGCTGCCCGGCGAGGTGACGGCGAGGCCGGGGGAGGCGTACCGGCTGGCGCTGCTCCCGGACGCGACCACGGACGCGGAGTTGGCGAAGCTGCGGTCGTTGTCCGGGCTCCCGGGGCTGGAGGCGGTCGACCTGTCGGGGTGCCACCTGGTGACCGACGCGGGGGTGATGCAACTGGCGCAGCTGCGGGGGCTGAAGGCGGTCGGGCTGGGGGACACGCGGGTGACCGACTCGGGGCTGACGCTGTTGCTGACGCGGTTCCCGGACCTGGAGGCGGTGGGGCTGGCGGGGGCGGCCGGGCTGACGCAGACGGTGGTGCCGTACCTGGCCCGGCTGCGGAACCTGAAGCTGCTGACGCTGCCGCCGCGGGCCGACACGGCGGACGTGCGGGTCGAGTTCGCGAGGCGGCGGCCGGGGTGTAGACTGGGGTGACGGCGTCCGACCCACGGCCGGAGGGTGTCCGACGGCGTTCCGCGACTTCCGCGCGCGGGCCGCATCCTCGGCGCCCCGACGCGCCACGATCGGCCGCACCGCCTTGACAGGCTGTCGCGCACCCCGCATCGTGAACCCGAGGGCCGACCATGCCGGAGTTCGCGTCGCGACTCGGTGCGACTCATTCCGCGTCCACCCTGCTCGTGCTGTTCGTTCCCAGCCACGACCGCGACGGCGGGCGGATCGACCAGGACTTCTGGGTCGGCGAAGTCCTCCGGCTGCTCGGGGAGTTGTTCGGCGGGGCGACCGCGTTCCCACAGGGCCGCGGGGTGTGGCGGGACGACGCGGCTGGCGGCCGGCTGCACCTCGACGAGCCGGTCGTGGTGCAGTGCTACACCGCCGCTGACCTGATCGAGCTACGGGCCGACGCCCTGCGGAACTTCTTGGTGCGGCTGGGGACCGAGGCCCGCCAAGGGGCCGTCGGCCTGGTCATCGCCGGGACTACCTGGAGCTGCGGTTTCCGCCCGCGGGCCCGGAGGGGTGAAGGGTCATGGCCGAGAACATCGACCGGATCGCGGCGAAGCTCGGGGCGACGGTCGTCGGGCAGGTTCCCGACGCCGGCGGCGGGGCGTTCGGGGCGGCGAAGGTGGCGGCCGACGTGGCCCGGCTGCGGGCCGACCCGCGGCCGGTGAGGATCGCCCCCGGAACCTTCGAGAAGCTCGCCCGACTGGCCGAGCGGGCGAGCGCGGCCGGTCCCAAGGTCGATCCGCTCGACGTGGCCGCTCGGCTGCTGGAGGAGGCCGTCGCGGCGGCCGAGGTCTGATCACCCCCGCGGGTACGGGACCGTCACCGTCCGGTTCTCGCCCGGGTTCAGCAGCACCACCGCCGCCCCGTCCGGCCACGTCACCCGCACCCGCTCCGCCCGACCGCCCGGCCCGAACCCGAAGTGCGCCACCGGCTCCGCCTGGCCCACCCCCTTCACACGCACCCGCCCGCCCGCCTCCGCCCGCACCACCGACCCCCGCGCCGGCGCCCCGAACCGCGTCAGCGGCCGCACCCGCAACCACCCGTTCCCCTCCGCCCCCCGCGCCTTGAACAACCCCAGCGGCTGCGCCGCCCGCTCCCCCCGCGCCACCACCAACTCCAACACCCCGTCCCCGTCCACGTCGCACACCGCCGCCCCGGTCCCGTACCCGCCCGGGTCCAGCCCCTCGCCCGGGTCGAGCATCGTCAGTTCCGGCGACACCCGGAACAGCCGGTTCGGCTCGCCGACGTTGAGGAAGAACAGCTCGTCGTGCCCGTCGTTGTCGAAGTCGGCGGCGACCACCGCCCGCACCGCCGACGGGAACGCCAGCCCGGGCGTCGCCCGATCCTTCCACGCCCCGCCCGGGCCGCACACCATCAGCCGGTGCGGGCCGTCCCAGTTCCCCCAGCACAGCGCGAACCCGCCGTCCCCGGCGTCGCACGCCGCCACCCCCCGGCCGTGCTCGCCCGGGTCGCACAGCCCGAGTTCCGCCGCCACCTCCGCGAACGTCCCGTCGCCCCGGTTCCGGAACGCGAAGTTCGGCCCGTGGAAGTGCGGTACGTGATCGTTCACGCACAGCAGGTCCGGGTGGTCGGAGAGGACCGGTAGGGCCAGCACCCCCCACCCGCCGGCCGCCCGGTCCAGCTCGAGCGCCGGGGCCAAGTCGACCAGCCCGCCGTCCGGCCGCTGCTCGACCAGCCGCGCCGGCCCGCCGCCGGCCACGAAGAACCCGTACCGCCCGACCCCCCGGCGGTCGACCGCGGCCACGCTCCGGCCCGCCCGCGGGGTCCGCGCCGCCCGGTTCTCCGGCCGCGAGAACAGGTCCTCCCACCGCCCGTCCGGCTGCGGGTCGAACAGCCGGTCGGCGGCCGCCCGGCCGCCGGCCGGGGGGTCGGCGTTGACGACGTACAGCTCCTCCCGCCCGTCCCCGTCGAGGTCCCCGGCGGCCGCCGCGACCGCGTGCCGGGCGATGTCCGCCAGGTCCGGCACGACCACGTCCCGGACCCGCCCGGCCGACCACCGGAGCACCCGGTTCGGGCCGCCGAACCCGGCCACCACCAGCGCCGCCGCCCCGTCCCCGAACAGGTCGGCGACCGCCACCCCGCCGTGCAGGGCCGGCGGGTTGTGGGCGATCAGCCCGGACACGTCGGTGAACATCGCGACACCCCCGGGGTGAAATACGGAATCCGGAGGGGGGACGGAAGTGACTCCGTCCCCCCTCCGGATTCGGCGCTGCCCGGGGTCAGCGGTTGACGGCCAGGGAGGTGTGCGGGCGGCGGCAGGCCTCGATCGCGGCGACCGTCACCGGGGCCGACACCTTCACCCCGGGGCGGGCCAGGAACACCTCGGTCCGGCGGGTGTCGGTCCCTTCCGGGAGGCGGTGCCGCGGGCCGGCCGGGCGGGCGGAGCGGTCGTCCGGCAGGCGGACCATCCACCGGTCCCGGCCGGGCGGGTCGGCGAACGTCAGGGTGCGGTTCGACGGGTCGTAGTCGACCAGGTTCAGGTCCGGGGCGGGCAGCTCCGACCGGCTGGTCAGCCACGCCGGGTCGTTCGTCCCGGGCACCCCGGCCGCGGCCGGCGGGGCGGGGGCCGCCGGCGGGGCGTCGGTCCCGCACCCGAACAGCCCGAGGGCGCACAGCCCGGCCGCCCACACCCGGGCGGAACGGGGGATCGTCGGCCGGGTCGTCCGTAACGCGGTCATGGCTGCTCTCCAGAGAGCCGTGGGGAGGGACCGACACGGGGCGGTGTCGGGTGTCCGTGGACACTTCCTTGAAGCGTAATGTCCGCCGCCGCCGGATGGAAGTCCCAACCGGCACATCGTCTGGGTGTCGCCGCCGACGGTGCTCGGTTCAGAGGCCGTTCCGGGGAGGGCGAGGCTCCGCTCCCGGGCACGGCCTCAGTCCCGGGCCCACACGAGGCCGACGACCAGGACCGCGAGCCCGGTCAGCCCGACCGCCAGGGCGCTGACCGCCAGGTCGTCGGTGACCGCGATCCGGGTGCTCGTCTTCCCGTTGACGATGTGATACCCGCCCCACAACGTCAGACCCGCGCCCGCCACCGCGAGCATCAGCCCGAGGAACCGCTTCATGACGGCGACCACGAGATCGGGGGCGGAGGTGGGCGAGCGACCGAAGTCTAGCTCACACCCGCCGGCCCGGCCGCTCTCCTCCTGGACCGCGGCCGTCCCGGCCGCTCCACCGACCCAACTCCGGTCGCCTCCGGGTGGATCGTGTCGCCTCCCGAACTGCATAGCAGCGGCCGGGACGGCCGCGGTCCAGGTCAATCCTCCAGCAGCTTGCGGAACTCGACCTGGTAGCAGGTGGTGTTCCCGTTCCCGGTGAACAGGAACCTCCCGTCCGGGCCGAACGCCACCGACTGGACCGGGCTGTCGAACTCCCGGGCGACCAGCGGCCGGCCGCTCAGCACGTCCCACACCCGGACCGTCGCGTCGTCCCCGCCGCTCACCAGGTAGCTGCCGGTCGGGTCGAACGCCACCGCGTGGACCTTCTGCCGGTGCCCGCCGAGCACGAACACCGTCTCCCCGGTGTCCACGTCCCAGACGTACACCGCGTCGTCGATCCCGGCCCCGGCCAGGTACTTCCCCTGCGGGTCGACCGCCAGGGCGTACACCCCCACGTCGACCGTCAGCAGCTTCTCCCTCGTCTCCAGGTCCCAGACGCACACCGCCCCGTCCCGCTCCCCGGTCGACAGGTAGTCGATCCCGCCGGCCGCCACCCGCCGCCCGTCCGGGTGGAACGCCACCCCCTCCAGGGTGCACCCGTCCGCCGCCTCGATCAGGATCAGCTCCGGCGCCCCGGTGGCGCACCGCCACACCCACACCAGCCCGTCGGCCGGGCTGGTGTGCGCCAGGAGCGCCGAGTCGGCCGAGAACGCGACCGAACCGACCGGCGGCTTGGTCGCCTCCAGCGACGCCGACAGGGCGTCCCCGGCCGCGTCCCAGAGCTGGGTGAAGTAGTCCGTCCCGCCGACCGCCAGCCACCGCCCGTCCGGGCTGGCGGCGACCGCGTGGGCCGGGCACAGCCCGGTCGGGGCGACCTCCTCCCCGGTGTCCGCGTCCCACACCCGCACCCCGGGAGCCGCCGTGCTCGCCAGCCGCGGCCGCGGGCCGGGGATCACCGCGATCCCGTGCCGGCCCTTCAGGTTCGGCCCGGCCAGGAGCTTCCCGTCCCGCACGTCCCAGACGTGGATGACCCGGTCCGCCCCGGCGCTGGCGAGCCGCGCCCCGTCCGGGCTGAACGCGAGGCACCGGACCTCGTCGTTGTGCCCGCGGAGGACCGGCCCCCGCTCTCCCTTCTCGGCGTCCGTCCACAGGTGGATGTCGAAGTCCGAGTCGGCGCAGGCGAGGTACTTCCCGCCCGGGCCGTAGGCCAGGGTGTGGACCTGGTCGGCGTGGCTGTTCAGCAGGATGACCGGGTCCGGCTGCGGCGGCCGCCACGCCCGGGCGGACGTGTCCCACCCGGCGGACACCAGCACCGACCCGTCCGGGTGCCACGCCAGGGCCGGCACCCGGTCGGTGTGGCTGACCAGTTCCGCCAGGAGCTTGTGGGTGTCCGCGTCCCACACTCGCACCACCCGGTCCTCCCCGGCGGTGGCCACCCGGGTCCCGTCCGGGGAGAAGGCGACGGCCGACACCGGGACCGGGCGCGGGCACGCCGCCACCTGGCCGAGGAACTTCTGGCCGGCCGCGTCCCAGAACCGGACGACGCCGTCGTCGTGCCCGCTGGCCAGGGTCCGGCCGTCGGCCGCGAACGCGACGGCGGTCACCCACGACTGCTGCTCGACCCGGCCGACCAGTTGCCCGGTCGGCACGTCCCACAGGACCAGGTCGTCGTTCCCGCTGGCGAGCAGCCTCGCCCCGGGGCTGAAGCACCACAGGGTCTCGAGGTCGGACAGGTAGTGCCGGGCGAGCGGCCGGCCGTCGGCCGCCCAGTGCCGGAGCACCCCGGCCTCGTCGACCGACCAGAGCGTCCCGTCGGCCGCGAACGCGACCGCGGCCACGTCCGCGTCGGTGTGGAACCGCGGCTCCCCGAACACCCGGTGGACGAGCGGGGACGGCCGCACCGGGGCGGTCGGTTCGTCGGTCGGCACGGGCGTGGACATATACCCCCCGGTCGCGCGGTTCGGCGACGTGACGGCCTCTACCGGCCGCTTCGAGTCTAGAACAGACTTCAGGCGGGGGCGACAAAAAAGCTGTGCCCGTTGCCAGTCGCCAGTTGAGGGGCGGCTGGATTGTTCCCGCCTCCCTAACATCCCTTCAGCTCCACCCGCCGAACCGCCCATCAACAACTGGCCACTGGCAACGGGCAACTGGCCGTCATGGAATTCGACTACATCCGCTGGCTCCGAGACCGGACGCCGGCCGACCCGCGGGTGCCGGTCGGACCCGGGGACGACTGCGCCGTGCTGGCCCCGCCCGGCCGACCGCTGCTGGTCACCACCGACATGCTCATGGACGGGACGGACTTCGTGGTCGCCGAGGTCGGGCCGCGGCGGGCCGGGCGGAAGGCGATGGCCGCCAACCTCAGCGACCTGGCCGCGATGGCCGGGCGGCCGACGGCGGCCGTGGTGAGCGTCGCCCTGCCGCGAGCCGGCGGCCGCGACTTCGCCGAGCAACTGTACCTCGGGCTGCGCGACGCCGCGGACCCGTTCGGCGTGCCGATCGTCGGCGGCGACACGAACAGTTGGGCCGGCCCGCTCGTCGTCTCGGTCACGGCGCTGGGCGAGGCGACGGGTCGCGGGCCGGTGCGGCGGACCGGCGCCCGGCCGGGCGACTGGCTGTTCGTGACCGGGCCGCTCGGCGGGAGCATCCTCGGCCGCCACCTCGACTTCACGCCGCGGGTGCGGGAGGCGCTGGCCCTGCACGCGGCGGTCGACCTGCACGCGATGTGCGACGTCAGCGACGGCCTGGCCGCCGACCTGAACCACATCCTCGAAGAGAGCGGGTGCGGGGCGGTGCTGGCCGCCGCCGCGGTGCCGGTGTCGGCGGCCGCGGCGGAGCTGGGCCGCACGTCGGGGAAGACGCCGTTGCAACACGCCCTCGGCGACGGCGAGGACTTCGAGTTGGTGTTCGCGGTGTCGCCGGCGGACGGCGAGGCGCTGTCGCGCGAGGCGCCGGTGCCGGTGTACCGGGTCGGGGAGTGTGTGGACGCGGGGCTGTGGCTCGAAACAGACGGGACGCGCGAGCCGCTCGCCCCGACGGGATGGGTCCACGACGTGTAGCCGCGACCCGGGTGGGTTCGGAGGGCGCCCGAGGCCGTTCCGTGGACCGCGGCGTTCGCCGGCCCGGCCCGCGCCGCGGGCCAGGGGCGAGGTCCGCCGGCTGACCGACCTCCCGGCCGCCGCCGAGGCCGCCGACCCCGGCGGCGGCCGGCCAGGTGGAGATCCGGGCGGCGCTGGGGGAGCTGAGCCCGGAGGACCGGAAGCCGGCCGAGGCGCAGTTCCTGTGCGCGGTGGACGAGGGCAGCCCGCTCGGGGTGATGGGCCCGATCCACAAGGTGATGCTGAAGGGGCAGGGCAGCCGGTGTTCGTCTGCTGCAAGGGGTGCGTGACGGAGGCCACCGCCCACCCGACGAGGCGCCGCCGGAGGTGTGGCGGCTGATGAGCCGCGGCGGCCGGCGCTGACGCGGGGGGCGGGCCGCCCGGTTCACCCGCACCGCCGGGGCGGGGTGTTGCGGGCGAACACGACCCGGGTTAGCCTGCGGGGAACACACGTCCGGGCGGCGACCGAACTCGTCGGGGTTCGGAAGGCCGCTCCGTCGCAGGCGGTAGCGCACCAGCTTGATGCGGCGCCCGCTCGTCCACGGTCTGGCAGGAAGGACGGCCCCGCGGGTGCCCAGATGAGTGCTCCAGGTACGGACCGGATCGATGCGCCACCTGCGAGGTATCCTGCTTCCGTGTGGCGGCGGGTCCGACTTACATTAGGCGGTGACGAGGTGGTGCGTTGGATCGGACAGCCGGTCGCCTGGCGGGTGGCGCTGATCCATGCAGTCCCGACAGGCTGTGGGTTGGTACTCGGACTCGTTTCCGTGGGGGTCCTCGCCGCGGTCGGCGCGATCCTGCGCTGGTGGGACTTCGACGTCTGGCTCGTCCGCGTTTCCTTCTGGGTGGCGTGCGCCTTCAGCGGTTGTGCGTTCCTCGCCCTGGCGGTCGGTGTCCCTTCGACGTGGTGGGCCGCCCGCCGGAACGGGTACGTCGTCACCAACCGGCGCGCGCTGATCGTCTTGTCGCGGGGTAAAGTTCTCTCCTACCCCCCGGCGGAGATGCAGAGTCTGGTCGTGCGTCGGTACCCGGACGGCGGCGGGGAGATCCTGTTCGAGTACCGCGAGGTCAAGACAACGGAGTACAGCTCCGACCCCGACGGCTCTTCTCGCGTCAGGCACCGTCGGGAGGTACACAAGGTCGGGTTTCTGGAACTTGCCGAGCCCGAAGCTCCGAAGCGGGCGTTGGAAGCCTTGCTGGGGAGGGAGTTGCACTACGAACCGGCCTCGACGGTCCCCGCGAGTTCCTTCCACTTCCCCCTCTGACGCCGCGCCGGGGTGGGTCGCATGTTCGCCGTCGTCTCCGTCATGATCGTCGTGGGGGGTGGGTTCGGTGTCCTGATCGGACTGGCGCTCCTCGTCGGGACGGTCCGCTTTCTCCGGGTCGCCGAGAGTGCGGCGGGCGTGGTCGTCGCTCACGAAGCCAAGGTGGACGAAACACCCGACCAGGACGGCATGAGGACGTGTTTCGTATACCCCGTTGTGGAATTCGAGGATCGTTCCGGGCGGCACCACCGCGTAACCTTGGCGACCGGGACCGCCGGGTACCAGCCGTTCCCCGTCGGGACGCGGGTGGAGATTCTCTGGCCGCCCGACGACCCGGCGCGGGCGAGGATTCGCAGCTTCCTCCACCTCTGGTTTTTCCCGACGATGTTCACCGCCTCGGGTCTTCTCGGGGTGGCGGGCGGTCTGTTGTTCTACTCCTGGACGAGTTAGTCGGGCGCGTTCGTGATTGCAGAGTCCGGGTGTGTGCGAGAACGAAGCCGCACCCGACCCGCCGTGCGGCTTTCTGGGACTTCAGGACGCCCGGCTCCGCCGGATCGACCGGCCGGCCCGGGGCGGGGAACTCCCCGCCCGTCCCGAGCGGCGGAATCTGCTGGCCGCGGCCGCGCCGGGCGCGGTACGATGCGGGTCGCGTCGGTCACGTCTCGACGATACCACTCATCCACTTCCGGAGGGCAGACCCGTGGGCCAGGTCCGAGAGCTTCTCGAGCGGAAGGGGTCCCACGTCCTCACCACCAACCCGGCGACGCCCGTCCTCCGGGCGGCGGTGCTCATGAACGAGCACCGGGTCGGGTCGCTCGTCGTCGTCGACGGCGGGCGGGTGGTCGGCATGTTCACCGAGCGGGATGTCCTCCAGCGGGTCGTCGCCGGGCGGCGCGACCCGGAGGACACCCGGGTCGGCGAGGTGATGACCGCCGCCGTCGTCTGCTGCTCCCCCGACACCACCCTCGACGAGGCCCGCGGGGTGATGCGCGACCGCCGCATCCGCCACCTCCCGGTCGCCGACGCCGACGGCCAACTCCTCGGCCTCGTCTCGATCGGCGACCTGAACGCCGAACTCCGGGCCGCCCAGGAGCAGACCGTGTTCCTCCTCACCGAGTACATCCACGGCCGCGTCTGAGGGCGGGGTCGGCCGCCGGACTCCGCCGCAGGTGGGGCCCCTCACCCGGCCCGGCGAAGCGCCGGGCCGACCTCTCCCCAGCGGGGAGAGGTGGGGGCTTCCGGTCTTCTCGGTCGCTGCCCGGGTCGGTGCGCTGGAGAGGGCCGCACCACCCCCACCTCTCCCCGCTGGGGAGAGGTCGCCGGCTTTGCCGGCGGGTGAGGGGCGCCACGTCGGCGGTCGGCCGGGCGCGTCGCCACGACCCCACCCCCGCCTCACGGCTTCGCGATCGGGAACGGCCGCACCCCCGGCGGCCGGCCGGTCGTCGGCGTCTGCAACCCGCCGCTCAGCTGCACCACCCGCGCCGTCGCGTACAGGTCCAGCTCGTGGATGTACACCACCCCGTCCCCGTCCACGTCCCCGTGACCGCTCATCCCCTCCACCAGCCCCAGCGTGAAGAACCCCGCCTTCGTCGCCGGGCTCTCGATCGCGTACTCCCGCCCCAGCGACGCGCACATCACCACCACCCCGGCGTCCTCCGACACCAGGTCGCGCACCAGCCCGTCCGTCCGCGCCGGCGGCCGGTCCTTCTCCACCACCCCGCCCGAGTGGCACGCGTCCAGGATCGCCACCAGCCGGCCCGGCATGTCCTCCAGCCGCGCCCGGAACTCGTCCCCCGGGAAACACGTCCCGGCCGCGTCGTCCGCCGAGATGTCCGACGGCGCCAGGTAGAACCGCCCGAGCGGGTCCCGCAACCCGTGCCCGGAGAACGCCACCACACCCACGTCCTGCGGCGTCATCTTCGACTTCATCCAGTCCAGCCCCTCCCGGATCCCCTTCTTCGTCGCCTGCCCGTCGGTCAGCACCTTCACCTCGATCGCCGCGAACACCCCCTTCGACTTCTCGTTGAAGGCCTTCGCCAGCAGGTGCGCGTCGGACGCCGCGTACGTCAGCGGGGTCACCGGCGCCGGGTACTTCGACACCCCCATCGCCAGCACGTACAGGTTCGGCTTCGGGGTCTCCCCCGACCGCGTCACCACCGCCACCTTCGACATCCCCTTGCACACCCCGGTCTCGGCGATCACCGCGAACGAGTGCGGCCCCGGCGCCACCGGCACCTCCCACGTCGCCGCCGCGTCCGGCTTCGCCGGGTCGAACCGCTTCACCCCCGCCGACCCCTGGAACGGCCGGCCGTCCACCAACAGCCTCATCGCCGTCACCGGCTGCTTCACCGACCCCTTCGCCGACGCCCTCACCACCACCGTCCCGGCGTCGGTCGTCAGCGGCGGCTCCTCCTTCCCGTCCTTCCCGGCCGCCGGCGGGGCCGGCGACTCCAGCACCACCTCCGGCGGGACGATGTCCGCCACGCTCGTCGTCCGGACCAGCGCCTTGTCGTACTTCTCCGCCATCGCCAGCGCCAGCGGCAGGTTCCCGGCCGGGATCAGGTACTTGACGATCGCCGGCTGGTACATCGACGGCCGGAACCGGGCCGCCGGGTGGACCAGCGGCAGCTTCGCCGCCCCGGCGTTCACCTGCCAGGCGATCAGCCGCTCGCCGTGCCCGGAGCAGGCGTAGAACCCCTGCGGCGTCCACGCGATCCAGTCCCGCCCGGCGACGAACAGCGACAGCACCGGCTCGTCCTGGTCCGGCAGCCAGACGCGGATCGTCTGGTCGCTCGACCCGGTGACGAAGTACTTCCCGTCCGGGCTCGGGGCGACCGACAGGATGTGCCCGGTGTGCCCGGTGAAGGTGCGGATCAGCCGCCCGTCGTGCGGGTCGACCAGGACCTGCGAGAACGCCCCGCCGACGACCGCCATCCGCCGCCCGGGCAGCAGGGTGGCGGAGAAGATCTTCTCCTTCCCGGGGAGCGCGGCCACCACCCGCGGCCCGCCGGCGGCCGTCGGCCCCATCAGCAGCACGTCCGGCCCGAGCTCGCACCGGTACGTCCCGTCGTCCCGCAGCCCCTGCTCGTACTTCGACGCCTCCGGCGCCCCGCCGGCCCCGAAGTCGTCCAGCCGGAACGTGTACTCCAGCTTCCGGGTGCCGTTCGCCTCGATCGTGTTGTCCGTCCCGAACGCGAGGCTCTTCCCGTCCCGGGCCCACCCGACGCCCCACATCCCGTTCCCCTGCCCGCACAGCCGGCTCACCACCTTCCCGTCGGCCGCGTCCCACACGTACGTCTCGTTCTGGTTCCCGCCGCTGGACACCACCCGGGCCCCGTCGGCGGACACGTTCAGGGCCATGACGGTGTTCGAGTGCGAGGTGAACGCCACCTTCACCGACCCGTCGGCGGCGGTCCGGACCCCGGCCCACCCGCCGGCCCCGACCCCGCCGCAGGCGATGTCCGCGTCCCCGGCCAGGAACTGCATCCGGATCACCTGCACCACCTCGTCCCCGTGCTTGTGCGGCGGGAGGGTGCGGATCAGCTTCCCGTCCAGCCCGAACAGGGCGACCGCCCCGGACGTCCCGCCGACTCCGAGGGTCCGGCCGTCGCTCGTCCAGTCGAGGCAGGTCGGGCCGAACTCCGGGTTGGTGACCCGGGCGTTCCGCCCCGGGTTGGCGAGGTCGAAGATCCGGACCGTCCGGTCGGACCCGATGGTGGCCAGGATGCGGGCCTTCGGGTTCGGGTTGAACCGCACCTCCCGCACCCCGCCGAGGTGGGCCTGCACCTCCCCCGCCGGGTTCGAGGTGTTCACGTCGAACAGCTGCACCGTCCCGTCCAGGCACCCGACCGCCAGTTGGTTGCCGTTGGCCGAGAAGTCGAGGCAGTTGACCGCCTCCCGGGCGGACGCGATCGTCTTGCCGAGGGTCCCGGTGTCGACGTTGATCAGGAAGATCGGGACCTGCCCGCCCTTGGTCCCCTTCAGTGGGATGCCGGCGACGGCCAGCCGCTTGCCGTTCGGGGACAGGGCGGCGGCCAGCAGCGACCCCTCGTCCCCGGGGCCGGCCGGGAGCCGGACGATGTGGACCGGGTCGCCGGTCTTGATGTCCCAGATCCGGACCGCCTTGTCCTCCCCGACGGTGACGACCCGGTCCCCCTTCGGGGTGATGAACGCGTTCTTGACGAACGCCGAGTGCCCGCCGGAGTCGAGGGTCAGCAGCGGCCGGTCCTTCGCCAGCGGGAGCTTCGGGAGGGTCGGGAGCGGGCCGTCCGGGCGGAACGCCTTGGCCCGGAGGAACGGGTCCTCGTCCGGGGCGAGCGGCGGGGTGGCCGGGGGCCGGGCGACGGCCGGCCCGCCCTTCGGCACCGCCGACCCGCTGATCCGGATCTTCGGCGGGTCCGGGAGCTTGATCGAGATCTCCTCCGGGGCCTTCTTCGGCGGGGGCGGCACCTCGACCTTCGGTTCCTCCTTCGGCTCCGGCCCCTTCGGCGGCTCCTCCTTCTTCGGCTCCTCCTTCTTCGGCTCCGGCTCGGGGGCCGGCCGGCCCTTCCCCTTGTCCTTACCCTTCCCCTTCGGGGCGGCCTTCGGCTCGTCGTCACCTGGGTCGTCGTTGTTGACCGCGGCGACGTCCGGGCCCCGGTCCTTCCCCTTCCCGCCGAACCCGAGCCACGACCCGACCGCCCCGCCGATCGCGATCACGCCGGCGATCCCGTACCCGACCAGGCGCTTGGTGAACGGGTCCATGCCGGCCGCCGCGGCCGCCTTCTTTTTCTTCTTCTTCCGCGGGGCCTCGTCCGTCACGTCCGCGACCGCGGCGGCCTTGGCCGGCTTCTTCGCCGGCGGGTCCGCGGCGGCGGGCTTCTTGGCGGCGACCCTGATCTTGTGCCCGCAGTCCGGGCAGGCGACGGCGGCGGCGCCGTCCGGGACGCGGACGCTGGCGTCGCACGCCGGGCAGTCGATCTTGAGCGAGGGCATGAGGTCACCCGTGGACGGGACGAAGGCGCCGGCCGGAATGAGGGGCGGCCGAGGGCGTGGAGTCATGGTCGGCGGGGTGGGCGGCACGGTCAAGTGAAAATGTGCGCGCGGGGGAAGGCGTGTCTGAGCCCGAGCGCTCCGGCCACCGCGGCCGGGAATAAACCCGGCCCGGCGGGTATCCTGGATGGCACCTGTCCAACGGTTTTCCCTTCCCGGCACGTCCGGAGACCGCTCATGTACCAACCCCTCACCCCGCTGCTCGTTGGCGGCCTGTGTCTGCTGCTCACCGCGTGCGGCGCGAACGCCCCGCCCGGGGCCAGGCAGGGGCTACCGGCCGCGGCCGACGGCGCCGGCCGGATGACCCCGCCGCACGCCCCGCCGAAGGCCGGGCCCGACCCGAAGGCCCCGGACAAGGCGAACGCGGAGGAGTACGCGGCGGTGGTCGAGAACCCGTTCCGGGCGGTGGCCGTCGCCCCCCGGTCGACGTTCTCGGCCGACGTGAACACCGCGTCGTACTCGAACGTCCGCCGGTTCCTCCGCGACGGCAAGCTCCCGCCGCGGGACGCGGTCCTGCTCGCGGAACTCGTCAACTACTTCCCGTACCGCTACCCCGAGCCGGCCGGCGACGCCCCGGTGTCGCTCACCCTCGACCTCGCCCCGTGCCCGTGGAAGCCGGAGCACAAGCTGGCCCGCATCGGGGTGAAGGCCCGGACGCTGGCCCCGTTCGAGACCCCGCGGCGGAACCTGGTGTTCCTGATCGACGTGTCCGGGTCGATGCAGTCCGACAACCGGCTCCCGCTGGTGAAGAAGTCGATCGAGCTGCTCGCCGACCGGCTGACCGCCGCCGACCGCGTCTCGGTCGTCACCTACGCCGGGGACGCCGGGCTGAAGCTCCCGCCGACCCCGGGCGACCAGAAGGGGCGGATCATGGAGGTGGTGCGGTCGCTGGCCGCCGGCGGCGGGACGCACGGGTCGGCCGGGATCCAGCTCGCCTACGAGACCGCCCGCCGGAGTTACATCGACGGCGGGGCGAACCGGGTGATCGTGTTCACCGACGGCGACTTCAACATGGGCCAGACCAGCGACAGCGACCTGGTCCAGCTGATCGAGAAGGAGCGGGCGAGCCGGGTGTTCCTGACCGTCCTCGGGTACGGGATCGGGAACCGGAAGAACACCAAGCTCGAGCAGCTCGCGAACCACGGGAACGGGCACTACGCCTACATCGACACGGTCGACGAGGCCCGGAAGGTGTTCGTCGAGCAGGGCGGGGCGCTGGTGTGCGTGGCGAAGGACGTGAAGTTCCAGGTCGAGTTCAACCCGGCGAAGGTGACCGCGTACCGGCTGATCGGGTACGAGAACCGGCAGCTCCGGGACGAGGACTACCGGGACGACGCGAAGGACGCCGGGGACATCGGCAGCGGGCACACGGTGACGGCGCTGTACGAGGTGGTGCCGGTCGGGGTGAGGATCGACCTGCCGGGGGTGGACCCGCTGCGGTACAGCGCCCCGCCGCAGCCGGGGACGGCGACGGACGAGTGGCTGATGGTGAAGATGCGGTACAAGCAGCCGGACGGGGACGCGAGCCGGGAGCTGGCGGCGGCGCTGCCGGCCGGCGGCGAGGGGGCGGCGGGCGAGGACTTCCGGTTCGCGGCGGCGGTGGCCGAGTTCGGGCTGGTCTTGCGGGACTCGCCGCACAAGGGCGGGGCGAGCCTGTCGGGGGTGCTGTCCCGGGCCGAGGCGTCGGCCGGGTACGACCCGGGCGGGCACCGGAAGGAGTTCCTCGACCTGGTCCGGGTGGCGACCGGGCTGAAGGTGCAGGCCGGGAAGGAGTGACGCCCCCA
>PNKH01000123.1 GCA_013822345.1 Isosphaera sp. | reverse complement strand
TCTGGCACGCGGAGTCGATCAACGGGCTCAACCCGGAGACCGGCGAGAGGTACTGGAGCGTCCCGCTCGCCCCGGCGTACGGCATGTCGATCATGGCCCCGCGGAAGGCCGGCGACCTGCTGTTCGCGGGCGGCAACGGCACGAGCGCGGTGCTGAAGCTGGACCGGGACAAGCCGGGCGCGACGCTCCTGTGGAAGGGCGCGATGGCCGACAAGGGGCCGAAGGCCCGCGGCCTGTACCCGATCAACATGACGCCGTTCGTGGACGGCGGCACGATCTACGGCGCGGACCAGCCGGGCATGTTCCGGGCGGTCGAGCTGGAGACCGGCAAGCGGCTGTGGTTCACGCACCGGCCGGTGATCGGCCGGGAGGAGGAGGAGGACTTCAAGATGGCCGGGTCGGGCACCGCGTTCGTGGTGAGGAACGGGGACCGGTACTTCCTGTTCGCCGAGACGGGCGACCTGGTCATCGCCAGGCTGTCGCCGAAGGGGTACGAGGAGGTGAGCCGGGCGAAGCTGGTGGACCCGACCGGGGCGGCGTTCGGGCGGAAGGTGGTGTGGACGCACCCGGCGTTCGCCGACAAGTGCGTCTTCGTGCGGAACGACAAGGAGATCGTCTGCTACTCCCTCGCGAAGTGACGCGGCCGCCGCAACCCGCCGTGGGTTCTGACTGAACGAAACGTAACGGGCAGTAAAGAGGGGCGCAGGCCGATAGCCGGCCGAGAGGGTTGCCGGGACCGGGCGGATGGTACCCGGCTTACCACGAGGTGGGAAGCCGAATTCCCCTTCGGCCTACCGACATCGTTTCTTGAGGGCAAATCGCGGATACTCGCTCGGGTCGGGTTCGTGTTCGACGGTGAATCAGCACCAATCGGGCGGGCGGTTCCGGGCGCGGCGAACTTTAACGATTCTGGTCCGCCGATTGCATCGACCTGAACAGAATCATCTGCCACCCCCTCACGGACGAGGCCATCATGCTCGTGCTCACCCGCAAGACCGGCCAGCAGATCATCATCGACGGCAACATCCGCGTCACGGTGACGTCCTGCGGCGACGGCCGCGTCAAGCTCGGGATCGAGGCGCCGCGCGACGTCCGCGTCGACCGCGCCGAGGTCGCCGACCGCATCGCCCAGGAAGAGGCCGATTGCGTCGTGGAACTGGCCTGCCGTTGACGCCCCGCTCCCCCCGCGTTATACCCCGCCCACTCGAACGCGCCAGGACGGCGCACAGTGGGACACGGATGTCTTCGCTCGGGTGGACTCCCCGCCGTTGGGCCGTTATTGGCCCGTCGGCGGGGTTGTCGTTTTTATCGGTAACGAGGGGTCAGTGATGGCGGAGGAGAAGAAGGCCAGAGTACCGGCAAAGTCGACCGCCGATTGGCGCGAGGAGACGCTGGACCGGATGCGGGCGCTGATCCTGGACGCGTGCCCCGAGATGACGGAAGAGCGGAAGTGGAAGAAGCCGTCGAACCCGGCGGGTGTGCCGGTCTGGTCGCACAACGGGATCGTGTGCACCGGTGAGACGTACAAGGCGGCCGTGAAGCTCACGTTCGCCAAGGGAGCCAGCCTCCCGGACCCGTCGGGCCTGTTCAACTCCGGCCTGGAAGGCAACACGCGAAGGGCGATCGACATTCACGAAGTGGAAGTAATCGACGCGGACGCGTTCCAGGCGCTCGTGAAGGCCGCGGTGGCTCTGAACGCGAAGACGTGAGGGTTCGAGAGCCGTTGAGGAAGAGGGCCTACTGGGTCCATGACCCCGTCACCCGCCCGGCCGCATCGAACTCGACCGCGATCCAGCCCAGCCCCAGCCTCGGGTAGTCCGTGGAGTAGGCCCACTCCGTCATCCCGTCCGCCCCGGGGTGCGCCTCCGACGGCGGCCCGTACCGGGACCGCACCTCGTCCATGGTCATGCCCTTCTCGGGCCGGAAGGTGTTCACGCCCGGCCGGACGACGAACGAGGGCAGCACCCAGCACACCGCCAGAACCGCGGCACTGGCGTAGAGCCAGACCAGGGGCCGCCCTGCGCGTCATAGTCGTCGGCTCCCTCGTGTTTATGCCGCCCATCATCTCGGGTCTGATGCCCGCGTGCAACTACCCCTTGTTCAGAAGGGCATCGGACGCCCTCCTGCTGCAATCGCAACATCTTTTCCGGCACTCGGGCGAGTCCTGCGGGCCGGGCTCTTGCGCGACTCTGCAGCGGTTCCTCCGCGTTACCGAGTTTGACCGACTTCCGCGACACCAGTACATTCCCCGTCGGGGGCGAGGTGGCCCGCACCGGGCGACTTCGGACAGCCACTTCACGGAGATAGACATGAAGGCCACGCTCTCGGCCGCGCTGGTGCTCGGGGTGTGCGGCTTCGCTCGGGCGGAGGACAAGGCAGACCCGGTCGGCACGTGGAAGTGCGAGTACGCGATCGGCGACATGAAGCGGACGGCCGAGCTGACGATCAAGAAGGACGGCGACAAGCTCGTCGGGACGATGAGCTGGCCGGACCAGAAGGACGAGAAGCTCAAGGGCGTGAAGCTGAAGGACGGCACGCTCACGTTCTCCGCCGTGCGGAAGTTCATGGACATACGGATCCCCCTCGATTTCAAACTGCCGATCGAGAAGGACGCGTTCAGGGGGAAGGCGGCGGCGGAAGTCGGGGGCACCAAGCAAGAGTTCGACATCGAGGGGAAGCGCGAGAAGAAGTAACGGCGATCCCCGGCGGGGGCGGGCGTCCCACGGCCCCGCGTCCGCTTCGACCGTCACTCCTCATCGGGTTCGATTTCGGTGCAGGCGATGACCCTCGCGTCGTCGTTGAAGTAGACCAGCACTTCCGTCCCGTCGGTGTCGCGCCCGACGTACATCCCGCCCTTGTCCTTCTTGAAATCGACCCGGGCCGCGCGGGCGAACGCCTTGCCCGTCTTGACCGACGGGCTCAGGTCCGCCTTCGGGTGCTTCGCCCACAACTCCGCCACCGCCTCCGTGAACGTCATCGCTGCGCACCTCCCGAACCGTCACACTGACCGCAGGAAAAAGAAGGTTAGGAACGGGGCCGGGGGCCGTCAACCGGGCCGGCGGCCCGCTGTGCCGACGGGTTGCCGAGAGCGCGCGGGCGTTGCCTTCGGCCGGCAGCGCCCACATCAACTGTCGCCCTTCGACCGCCGTCCGTCCGCCGTCGCTCCGAAGCTTCGCACCATGATCCGGTCCGTCTGCACGTCGGCCCCGAGGAGGAACGCGTGCGCGCCGACGTCCGCGAAGCCGAACTTGCGGTAGAACGCGATCGCCCGCGGGTTGCGCTCCCACACGCCCAGCCAGACCGCAGAAGCGCCCGCCGCTGCGGCTTCGTCCAGCACCGCGCGCATGAGGTCCTTGGCGATGCCGCGACCGTGCCAATCCTTGTCCACGTCGAACCGCCACAGCTCGATCGTCTCGGCCGAGGTCACGCACGCCGGTGGTCTGCCGCGCCGCAACTGGGCGAACGCGGTCGGGCCGTCGTAGGTCGCGAGGAGTGTGACGATGTCGGGTGACGTGAGCTCGGAGAGCTGCCGGGCCGGGCTGTAGGAGCGGGCCAGATGATCGGCCATGTCCTCGGGCCGGTTGTCCGCTTCGAACGTGTCGCGGAACGTCCGGGCGGCCAGGTCGGTGAGCTGCGCGGCGTCCGCCGGTACGGCGCGCCGGATCGTGCAGGAAGCGTCTTCCACGTTGTGAGCTCCGGTATACGAGGCATTCGACGCGGCCGGTCAGGCAGAGCCCGAGCCGGCCGGAGGACGGCCCGGTTCAGGAGAACTTGAGTCCGATGACGCCGCCCGAGATCAAGAGCAGGCAGGTCACCCGCCAGGCCGTGAGCGGTTCGGCGAACAGGACGACGCCGAGGATGGCGGTTCCGACCGCCCCGACGCCGGTCCAGACGGCGTACCCGGTTCCGACGGGGATGGCCCGCACCGCGAGCGCAAGGGGGGTGAGGCTGACCGCCATCGCGGCGACGGTGAGCACGCTCGGCCAGAGCCTGGTGAAGCCCTGCGTGTACTTCAGCCCGATCGCCCAGCCGATTTCGAAGAGTGCTGCGGTGAACAGGTAGACACAGGCCATAACGCACCTCTGGCGTTACTGGCAGGGTCGTCCCTACCGGGATGTGTCGAGCGCCGGGTCGTCCCGACTCCTGGGCAACGGAGGTATTTTACCCCCGCGGTGGTGGACATCCACGCCCCTACCCGACCGCCTTCTTCGCCCGCTCCTGCAGCTTGAGCACGGTGTTCCAGTTGCGGGCGGTGTTCGGGACCCCGATTCCCGTGTCGAACTTCTCGCCCAGCTTCGAGGTGCCCAGGCCGAACGGGGTGTGCAGGTAGAGAACGCCGTTCACGAGTTCGATCGCTTCGCCTTCGACCGCGAGCTTTCGAAGCGCATCGATCGCGTCCGGCTTCGGCGTCCCGTCGAGGACAGCGGCGTGGACGTGCTTGCCCTCTTTCATGTCGGGGAACGGGTTGTTCGCGATCACGGCTTCCCACTCTTCCAGCGTCGGGGCGTAGATCGCCTTCGTGAACCCGAACTTCTCCTCGCAGATCTTCGCGACGGTGGCGATCACCTTCTCGCGGGACAGGTGGCTGCGGAGGACGGCGTTGCCGCTGTTGATGTACGTGGCGACGTTCTCGAACCCCGCTGCCGTCAGGGCCTCGCGCAGGGGAGCGACGGGGAGCTGGGTGGCACCGCCCACTCCTCGGAACAGGAGGACGTACACCGTCTTTTGTTATGGCATGGGGTGGTTTTACGGGACCGAGTGGCGTCGTTCAGTGGAAGGGATTTCTGTAAAACGGCTGACGCGGGGCGGCGAGACCGATTCGAGGAGGGGGCACGTTGTCCGTCGAGTCGTGAGCCCGTGGGTCGCCGGTCTGGTCCTCCTCTCGGCCCTCCTGCACGCGTCGTGGAACGCCCTGCTGAAGAGCGGCGGCGACCGGCTGCGGTCGATCGCGGTGATGGCCGTCGCGGCGGGACTCGTGTCCGCCGGGTGGGCGTGCTTCCTGCCCGCCCCGCGTGCGGAGAGCTGGTTCTACATCGCCCTCTCGGTCGTCCTCCACGTCGCGTACTACTTTCTGCTCGTGACGGCGTACCGGCACGGGGATCTTGGGGTTTCCTACCCGGTCGCCCGCGGTTCCTCGCCGCTGCTCGTGGCGGCAGGCGCGGCGATCGTTGCCGATGAACGGCTCGATACTTTCACGCTGCTCGGGATCGGTCTGGTGTGCGGCGGGATCTTCGGCCTGGCCCGGGGGCGGGCGGGCACGCGGGGCATCGTCCCGGCCCTTCTGACCGGCGCGACGATCGCGGCGTACAGCGTCGCCGACGGGCTCGGGAGCCGGGCGGCGGGGAATGCGTGGTCGTACGCGGCGTGGCTGTTCGTGCTCAACGGCCTGGTGATGCTCCCGGTCCTGTTCTGGCGGGGTGCGCGGTTCGATTCGAGTGCGCAGCGCTCGGCGGCGGGCGGGGTCGTGTCGCTGGTCGGGTACGCCATCGTCATCTGGGCGGCGAGCATCAGCCCGATGGGGCAAGTTTCCGCGTTGCGGGAGTCGAGCGTCGTGGTTGCCGCCGTCCTCGGGTGGCTGTTCCTCGGCGAGCAGCTCGGATCGCGAAGGCTGGTCGCGTGCCTTATCGTGGCGGCCGGCGCCGACTGTCTCGGGCTGCGGGGGTGAACATGAAGATCGTGGTGCAGGCGTTCGTCACCCTCGACGGCGTCGTCCAGGGGGGCGGCGGGCCGGACGAGGATCGTGAAGGCGGCTTCGCGCACGGCGGGTGGATGATGGGGTACGACGAGCAGTTCGACAAGGACGACGAGGGCGGGAAGCTCGTCGCGGAGTGGGAGGGCAGGACCGAGGCGCTGCTGCTCGGCCGCAAGACGTACGACATCTGGGCCGGGGCGTGGGGCGTGTGGGACGAGGACGCCCCGGGCCTTCAGGGGGAGCTGACCCGGCGGTACAACCGCGTCCCCAAGTACGTCGCGTCCCGTACCCTGACCGAACTCGGGTGGAAGAACTCGCACCTCCTCGGACCGGACGTGCCTGCGGCGGTCAAGGAGCTGAAGGCGAAGCCGGGCGGCGAGATCCGCGTGTGGGGGAGCACGGTGCTGGTCAAGGCGCTGGCCGACCTGATAGACGAGTACCGGCTGGCCGTCTACCCGATCGTGCTGGGCACCGGGAAGAAGCTGTTCTCGGACGGGTTTCCGCTCTCCAGGTTCACGCTTGTCGAGAGCCGCCCGCTGAAATCCGGGGTTCTGATCAACACCTACCGGCGCGGAGCGTGATCGACCGCGTCTCCTGCGGTAAACGAAAAAGCCCCGCGGCATCGTACCGTCAGGGCTTGCGCGGGGGAGTGACCGGCGGTCAGTCGGAGCCGCCGAGGTCGAGCCACAGGTCGTCGTCCCCGTGCGGGCAGCCGTCATCGGCCAGGCGGGTCAACTCGACGGCGTCCAGTGCGATGATGGCTTGCATGCTTCGGCCCTCTTGGCGTTGGCGGTGGCGGCGACGAAAGGGTCTAAGCAGCGGGTGTGCCGCCGCGGCGTGCGGATCTTTTGCGGCAGTTCTTGAGTGGATTCCGGCGCGCAAGCGGCGGTTCTTTTCGCGTTCTTCCTGAACGAGTCGTCCGCCGCGGGAGGCTGGGACGGCCCGCGAAGGTGGGGCGACTGCAACTTGTTCCCGCCGCCGGGCAGGAAGTACATTTCGTTGTAACCGCGGGCAGCAGAACTTACCCACGGGCGATACGTGCGGCCGTCACCCGGCCGCGAATGGTACGAGCGCCCGGAGCTTGCGGTCGCGGAGGTACAGGCCGAGCCAGGCGGTCGCGCCGACGACGACCGGCACGAAGAACTTGCCGTCGTTGGCGTGGACGTGGGTCGCCACCGCCCCGCCGAGGTAGGCGAGCATGAGTAACCCGCCGAGGTAGCGGGTCCTGGGAACGAGGTACAGCACGAACGTCGCCAGCTCGATCACCCCGAGCGGAAGGGCGGACGGGGCCGGGTAGGTCTTGGACCACTCCTCGATGAAGCCCTCGGGCTGTGCGATCTTGAAGAACGCGCTGGGCAGGAACACCACGGCGAGGAGGCCCGAGAGCGCCCACCCGGTCACGCGCTGCCACTTCGGAATCGGGTCCATCTGCGCCGCTCCAGTTTGCCATGTCGGTCAATCCGCCACTTCTAACGACCGGCCGGGGTCGAACCGCCCCATGCACCCGCTCAGCCCGCCGGCCGGGCGAGTGGCCCGACACACCGGTACGTGTTCAGGAGCACGCCCGTGGGCGTGGCCGTCGTGCTGACGAGCGCGAGCTCGCGGGGGTCGGCGCCGTCCGAAAAGAACCGCTTGCCCCGGCCCAGCAGGACCGGGATGACGCACAGCACCACCTCGTCCACCAGACTCTCTTTGAACAGCAAAGCCGTTACGGTCGTGCTGCCCCAGACGACCAGGTCGGGGCCGTCGCTCGCCTTGAGGCCGCGGGCCCCCTCCGCGATGTCCGCCCCGAGGTGGCTGGCGGGGCCCCACCCGAGGCCCTCCGGCTGGCGGGTCGCCACGTACTTCGTCGCGGCGTTCAGGCGGTCCGCGAACGGGCTGCTCGGCGCCTTCGGCCAGAACCCGGCCCACAGGTCGTAGGTGCGGCGCCCGAGCAAGAGGTCGAAGCCCGTGCCCTGGGCCTCGGCGACGGCCGCCGCCCCGGCCGGGCTCCGGTAGGGGGCCGTCCACCCGCCGCGCGCGAAGTCGCTGTCGTCGTTCCCGGGTGAGATCACCCCGTCCAGCGAGACGTGTGCGAAGACCCTGATCCTTCTCATTTCGAGCCCCGTCCCCGTGTTGTGGCTGGCCTTCCACCATCCCGTCGAACGGCCCGGCAGGGAATCGACACCGTAGCGGGTGGAATGTCGAAACAGTTCCCGGGCGGAGGAGTGGGGGAAGCTACCGGAAGTGTGCGACTCGCGGAAGGTCAGCAGGGGTGATGCCTGACGGCCCGTGCCGCTGCAGGGTTCCGTCGCAAGCGACCGGCTGCGCCGCCTTCCACGTCACTCTCGCAAGCGTACACTGGCCAAGAACTTTTCTGGAGGGGAGGATGCTGCGCTTCGAGCTGCCGACCGACTTCATCGAGTACCTGCAACTCGCCTTTCCGTCGGCAGGGCCGGGCCTGGTCGTGCGCTGGGGCACCCAAATAACTCCCTACACCGTCGCCACCTGGGAAGCGCCCGGTATGCCCTTCGGCTGGCAACTCGCGGATCGCCGCTTGCACCTGTCGCCGGACGGGCGGTGGGTTTCCGTCTTCGACACGGAGGCCGGGAAAGTTAAAATCACCCGGGTCGGGGCCAAGAAGCCGACCGCCGTGTTAGACCGCAACAAGGAAGCCGACAACGTCTGGACGGCGGTGGATCCGGATGGGGGCGCGGTGGCCTGGAAGGACGGCTCGCATACGGTCGTTCGCGCGCTGCCGGGGGCCGAGCCCGTTGCCCGCGTGAAATCCGGATGGGGCGTCGATCTCCGGTTCTCATCCGGAGGCCGGTGGCTGACCGAACGGGGCGATCGCGTGTTCCGCGTGTTCGACCGCGCCGACAATTACCGGGTGTTCGCCCGCATTCCGACGCCCAGCTTCATCCTCGCAGAGGTTACAGACGGCGGGACGGCTGTCGTCACCGTTGGGAACGGCAGTAAAGTCGCTGTCTGGGATCTATCCGGCAAGTCGGCGACGGCCTCTCTGAAGGCCGGAGGATCGGTGTCCGCCTTGGCGATCTCCGTTGACGGACGGCGGGTGCTGACCGGGAATCTGAAGGGTGAAGTGGCGTTGTGGGACGCCGGCGGTGCTCAACTCCGTCGTTATGACTGGAAAGTGAAGGTGCCGATCGCCGCCGCGTTCGCCCCGGACGGGATGCGCGCCGCCGTCGGCGGGACCAATGGACAGATCGTGATCTGGGATATCGACGATTGACCCCGCCCGCTCGAGACCCTCTCGCGGAACCTGTTGGACGAGCGGAGAGGGCGTGGCACTGTCAGACGTGCTGCGTCGGCGGGGGTGGACCCGCTAATGGCGACTAATGGTGATGTCTCTGTCGTCGAATAAAGCCCAGCACCAAAGCCGGTATCACCAAAGCCGTCCCGCAGCAACCTCACCTTGTCCGCCACAGCCACGCGGCGAACACGCCCGCGAGCACCAGGTCGGGCAGGCCGACCAAACCGGCGGTCATCGGCAGCCCGCCGTTCGACCACAGGGCGAGCAGGATCACCGCGAACGTCGCCTTGCCCGCCGCCCCGACCGCCAGGAACGTCCGGTCGGCCATGCCCGTCCAGCCCATCCGGAAGTACGCGATGCCGAACAGCGGCAGCCACGCGGTCAGCACCCACAGGTACAGCGGGTGCGCGTCGGGCAGGCCGACCACGTCGCGGAGGTGCGGGAACGGCGGGGCGAACACGGCGATGCCGCCGAGGTTCATCGGCCCGCACGCCATCAGCAGCCACCGCATCCCGCGACCCAGGCGGTTTGAATCCACGGACGTCCTCCGCTCGCACCTCCCTGACGTCACTCTTTCGGCGGCACCACCGGGAGCGGAACCGGCCGGGGGGCCGCCGGAGGCGGCGGGAGCACCCGCTTGAACCCGTCGACCGCGAGCGTCCGGGTGCGCACCAGTTCGCCGCTCTTGGCCACCTCGTAAGCACGCCCGAACTCGACCCCGTAGCCGGTCCCGAACCGCGCACCCTCCAACCGGGCCGGGGGCACCGGTGCCGCGCCACCGGGCTGGGGAAGCACCGGCAGCGCCGGCGGGTCGCGCACCTCCGCCCCGTTGCCGAACTGGTACTCCCCATCGGTGATGGTGGTGCGGAACGTCACCCGCAGCCGCTCGGTCTCGGCCACCCACGTCACCAGCATCACCTCGGCCGTCTCCTTCGGGCCGGTCGGCTTGCCGTCGCCCAAGGCCTTCTTCCGCGCTGCCTCCATCCCCGCGTCGATCGCCTTCTGCTGCCCGGCCACGTACTCCCGGTGCGCCTTCCGGAGCCGCTCGACCGTTGCCGCCACGTCCACCGGGTAGTCCTTCGTGCCGTCCAGCACCTTCACCTTGGTGGCCACGAACCCCTCGCTCGCGGGCGACCCCTCCCCGTTGTTGACCTCCACCTCCACCAGCGCGTAGAGCGCCTTCACCCCGGCGGCCTTCGCGGTCTTCGGGTTGGCCATGTCGAGGGCCGGGAAGACGGCCTTCTTGTCCCCCTTCACCCCGACCGGGAGAGTGAGGTTGGTGATCAGCGGGTTGGCGTCGGCGGGCAGGTACACCCACCGGTAGCTCAACCCGTCGCGGCCGAACCCCATGGCGTCCGGCGGCCCGCTCCGCCCGTCCAGGGCGACGGCGGGGGCGACGTCGGAAGCCAGCACGCCGACCACGGTACCGGGCAGGGGCTGGTACTTGCCCGTCGGCAGGAAGGCGGCCCGGTCGGTGACGGCTTCATCTGGTGGAGGGCCAACGGGCACGGGGGCGGCGATAGCAGAAGAGACGGCGGCGAGGGTGACGAGCAGGCTGCGGGTCATAAGGGTTCCGGTGAGGAGTGCGGGCAGTCTCCAGCGTACCAGCGCGGTGGCGGGTAAGCTACGCTCGCGCCTCGATGCCCGCATTCGGGAGGCGGGTGCGATAGAGCTCCGTCTCCTTGTCGCGGCGCGCGTTGTCCCCCGCCACCACCGTGTCCACGATTACGGTGTGCCGCGACCCGAACCGGTGGACCCGGCCGACCCGCTGCTCGAGGTCCATCGGGTTCCAGGGAACATCGACGTGAACCAGGCGCCGGGCGACCTGCAGGTTGATCCCCTCGCCGCCGGCCCCGACGACACCAGGAACCGCGGCCCGTCTGCCCGCCAGAATGCCGCGACCTCCGCGTCCCGCTCGGCGTCGCCCTGGCCGCCCACGATGAGCGCCGGCCGCACCCCCGCCACCCGCTCGAGGTAGCCCGCGCCCACGTTCGACGTCGAAGTCCACAAGACCGCCTACGGCAAGCACCAAAAGAAGGACAAGCCGCTCCCGACGCTCCGGGTCGACTACTCGATCACCGTGCTCGACGAGGTGCCGGTGAAGAAGATCTCGGAGTGGGGTGCCTCGAGCACCCGGGCTTTGCCGGCCAGAAGGCGCACCGCTGGTGGGCGGAGCAGACGACGAAGTTGAGCGAGCAGTTCCCGACTACGGCGGACGAGGCCCTGCCGCGGGTGGACGAGCTCCGGGTGCCGAAGAAGATCCGCGTCCAGCCCGAGGGCAAGTACTGGCGGGTGGTGAAGGTGCTCGAGTGGCAGAGCGAGGCGGAGCAGACCGCCGCGGCCGAGGAAGAGGCCGAGACAGCCGAGTTCTTCGCGGCCAAGGGCCTGAACCTCTAAAATACTCGGTGTCCCGATACGGCTCTCCCGGAGCCACGGTAACTCGACAGAAGGGCTGACGTGGAGCGAACGATACGCCTGAACCACGGGGTCTGGCACTACGACACCGAGCAGGTGCTCGGTAAGGCCGGTGCCACCGGTGAAGTCTACGTCGGGTGGTCGGAAGACCGGTCACGGGAGGTGGCGGTCAAGAAGGTATCATCGCTCCCGCAGCTCTCGACCCGCCGGGAACAGCAGATCGCGGCGCGGTTCGTGGGGAAGCCGTTCAAACACGTCGTGCCGATTCTGGACCTCGGCCAAGACGCGGAGTCAGACGGATACTTCCTTGTGATGGCTCGGGCCGACTACAGCTTGAAGCACTGGCTGGAACGGACGAAGAACTACAACGCGATCCAGGAAGCGGCAGCGGTGATCTTCGATGTGGCCACCGGGCTGAGCGAGCTACCCGGACTCGTGCACCGAGACCTCAAACCTGGGAACGTGCTCAAGGAGGGGGGCGTCTGGAAGGTCGCAGACTTCGGGATAGCGAAGCTCACCGATGAAGAGCCGTCCGACCAGACTCTCGGCGACCACTTTACGGCCCCATACGCATCGCCCGAGCAGTGGTCGCACGAGACAACCACGCAGAGCACCGACATCTACTCCCTCGGATGCATTGCCTTCGAAATCGTGAACGGGCAGCCCCCGTACGTAGGCTCAAAAGACGAGCTCCGTGCCGGGCATCGATCCGCACCAGTTCCGCCACTCCGAAGTGGCGACTCACGGCTCGATCGCCTTGTCGGGACCATGCTTCGGAAACCACCCACTACTCGTCCGTCGCTCGGCCGCGTCATACAGGCTGCACTGGAGATCATCGAGAACCCACGACACCGCGCGACCGATATCGAATTCCCGGAACTCAAGCAAGTGTCGGAACGGCTCGCGGCGCGAGAGCAGAAACAGTTGGACGCGGCACAAGCCACAGCGCGGCTGCGTGAGGAGAGGAACAAGCTGATAGCGGCCGCGGTTGACCTCCTACAACGAGAGATCTGGAATCCACTTTCGGAGGCGCTGCTCGCGACTGCGCCAAATGCGAACAACATGCGTTCCGAGATTATTCTCGGTCAAGGCTCGCTCTGGGTTGAAAACCAAGTTCGCCCTACCCCGAGAGTGACTGCGGTCGGCGGGTGGGATGACGTTGCCGTGATCTCCAAGATTTCGGTGATGCAAGCCCAGCCGGACTACGCCCGTGAGGCCACAATCTTGTACGGCAAGCCGAGAGGTGAACAAGGCTACCGGTGGTACGAGGTGTCGTTTTACGGCAATGCCGCACCCGACAGGCAACCCGCAAGTCTGTTCGGTCATTTCGTCTCGGTGGGCGGGCTACAGGATTGGATTCCTTCCGATATTCAAGAAGCTCACCCACCACGCCCAATCGACGACGAGCACCGGGATGCGTTCTTGAAGCGTTGGGTGAGGCTGTTCGCACTCGCGGCCGCAGGGCAGCTACGCCCCCCTGAGCGTTACCCCCTTGGTGACGACGAGTAGCAAGCTGGATTGTCCCTCGGCAGGCTAGCCGGAACTCAGGTTGTCACCGAACGCGAGGTCGGCCCCGACGAAACGAAACCGTCAAGCACGTGATCCACCGGGCGCGTACACTGTTGGAGGAGTCGGACAGCGAGTACGGCGAGGTGGCCCGGCGGTGCGGGATCGGGAGCGTGACTTCCATACGGCGGTCCTTCCTGCGCGTGTTGAAGGTCGCTCCCAGCGACTACCGCAAGCGGTTTCGTGCTGAGCGGTAACGGCCGCAAGCGGAGGTGTGGGCTCCTCGGTTCATCGGCACCCGCCCTTCCTCATGTTCGGCCACCGGCCTCGGTGCCGCTTGCCGCCCTGATCTGCACCGAAACAGGCCACCGCCTTCAGGGAGCCGATCACCATCGCCTGTTCCGACTGGTGGTGGAAGCCTTCTCGTTTCTCCTCGGTGGTGAAGAAGGGGAACTGGTTTTCAGCGACCGCAGTCGGCTTCTTCGGGGAGCCGAGTGTATTCGGATCAAGATCGAAGTCGAGCTTCAACAAGCGGCATCGGCACGGCGCGGTGCGTCAGCACTTCTACCGGACTATGCTCTCGTGGAGTGCAAATACCGCTTTGTTTTGCGTCGTTCTGTTTTGAATTGCCGCGTCTTGCAATTCTCACAGTGGCAGCGTAAAGTGTGGATGGTTAAGTGCTTTTGCCGACCAAGGCATAATCAGCCAACCGTCTGTCGATCCGGTGGTTGCGGGTTCGAGTCCCGTCGTCCTCGCTAGACAGAAGTTCGTTAGCCGAAGCAACTTGTGCTTTCCTCCCGACGGTCGGGAGTGCGGCCGGAACCCGAAATCCTGCGGAAGTCTTCCGCAGAAACCGGAGTTTCTCCGCATGCCTCGCCGCAAATCCGTCCCGTCTTATCGCCTCCACAAACAGTCCGGACAGCCCGCTGCCGACCCCCGCGTCCGACAGCAGCGCCTTCAGCTCGCCCCCGTCGATCACCCCGTTCCCGTCGGCGTCGTAGTGGGCGAACGCGGCCTTGTAGCCCCCGCCGAACCGGGACCGGACCAGCGCCGCCACCTTGTCATCGACCTCCTGCCTCTTGTCATCGTCCGCCATCGCCCACCTCCCGGTGTTCGGGTCACTTCTCGATCACCTCGACCAGCACGTCGTACTTGTGGTACCGGCCGAGGATGTCGCCCATCACGACTATCGTCCGCATCACGCGTCAACATCACGCTGGCGATCGTCCCAGCACCTCGCGAAGTTTGACGTAATCGGGAACGAAGACGAGCCCCTCCAGATCGATGTCGGCATCACAGGAGGGCTGCCGGGGGTATTGGCGTGCTGCGGACTTTGCCTTGGCGTACGCCGCGACCGCGCAGAACAGCGCCTCGAAAGGGTCAGAGGTGTTGACGTGGAGGAGCCGGAGCCGGAGGGCGGGGTCGCCCAGGTCGATGGGGACGATCGCGTTCTACGACCACGTGCCGCTGCGCCTCTCGCCGGACGCGATCTGGGTTACACTCGCGCGCGGGTTCGCCCTGCACGTGAACGAGCACGCCGAACGACTCCGGCACCGCTTCGTCCGCCATTCCGGCAAGGAGAAGCTGGTCGTCGAGCGGCCGGATTTCCTCCCGGGGAAAGACAACCCGTGGCCCGAAACCTTTGAAGCGTTCGGTGGTCAACTAGACGAACACACGGGCGGGTTGACGGCGCTCGTCCGCGCGGACTTCAGCACGACCGGCCCGGTCGAACGTGCGGTCTCCGACTTGATGGCAATGGAGACCTTCAAGTCGTACTTCGAGTACGAAATGAGGGCCGGTTGCGGCATCCCGGCGGTCACCCTCACCGGCACGGCCGCGGACTGGCGCAGGCTCCGCGAGAAGGCGTACCGCTTCGCCGAGTACGGGCTTCAAGACTGGATCGCGGCGCTGGACCCGGTTCTCGCACACTTCGAGTCGGCGAAGGCCGGCAGGGCGGACGTGGGGTTCTGGAAGTCGATGTTCCGCTACAACAGCGGCTCCGGCCCGGCGGTGTTGACGGGGTGGGCAAACGTGCTGTTCCCGTACCTCCAGGACGCCGACGGGAAGTTGTATCCGAACCCCTTCCTGGGGGAGTGGAAGGAGAGACTCGACGTCGACGACCGGCAGCACTGGCGCGAACGTTGGGACGACCCCCAGGGGGTCGGTCTGGGAGCCTTCCCGCCTTGCTTTACTTCCGTTCCGCTCAAAGTGTTTTGGGGCGAGCAAGAGACGGACATGCGGCTGGTCGGCGGCCTGCTGGGGGTTGCTCAGGACGAGACGACTCTGACCGTCGAACCCGAGTGCGGCTGGGTTGTGCTTTACGAGGAACCGGTCGACCCACTCTCCCCACGGTACGAGTGGCTGGAAGGACGGATGTCATAAGCTCGGGCGCCGGTCGTTCGGTCCCTGATAACGGAGGGGGTCACAGTTCCATGCGTGCAACAGAAAGAATCGAGGCCCGCATCCTCGCCGCGAGCAACGTCCCGGTCGCGTCCCCTGACGCGGAAGGGGGAGGCGAGGGCGACGGTAAGACTTGCTCGCTCGTGGACCGGGTTCCGGTTCGCGTACACGGCGTCGGCGTGTACTACCGGCGCTTCTTCGACCCGGGCTTCGACCACTTCAACCGCATCTGCGCGGAGCACGAATTCCAGGCTCTCACGGAGTCCACCAAGCCCGGGACGGCCCATCGCACCGGGATCTACCTGACGCCCGTCGAGCAGGACGACGAAGGGTTGCACTTCCGCCTGCTCCGGTGCTCCACGAACCTCTCCGGCCCGACCGAGAACTTCCGCGCCACCGACCGGCGCATCGTCGGCGCCCTGAACCGGGAGGCGGCCACGATTTTCGCGAACCCGGCGCCGCTGAACCACGTGCTGGCGCAGGTCTACCACAACACCCCCGCGGACGCCGGGCACAAGCAGGCCAAGGCCCGGATCTCGGCGCACGCGGACAAGACCAAGGACATGCCCGCCAACGGCATCATGGCCTTCTGCACCTTCTACGACCGACTCGACAAGCTCAGCCCCCTGACCACAGACGTCTTCGACTACGGCCACAAGGGTGTCAGCGGGCTCACCCGGCTGCACTTCCGGCTCAAGGAACCGGACGCGGAGCGCGCCGAAGGTGCCCTCCCCGAGCAGTTCACCCTGACCCTGTACCCCGACTCCGTGTTCTTCATGCCGCTGTCCACCAACCGGCTGTACACGCACGAGATTCAGCCACCGGCGCTGGACGCCGGGTTGCTCCCGACCCGCCTGGGGTACGTGGTCCGCTGCTCGAGCGCCGAGGCGGTTCACACGGGCGGCCACACGTTCCTCAAGACGGGCGGAAAACTGGTGAAGCTCGAACCGCCCACACCCGAGGGCATGAGCGAGTTGCGCCGGTTGTACGCCGAGGAGAACAAGACGCAGGCGGTGATCGACTACGGGGACAGGTTCCCGTTCAGCATGAACACGGGAGATTACCTTGCCCCCCGAATCTAACATCGCCGACGTAGTCCGCTCGCACCTCGTACCGACCGAAGGCAACCTGTTCGAGGAATTGCTCGCGTCGGTCCGGTTCGAGGACGTGGGGAAGGGCCGGCAGGGAGCCGTGCTGACCAGGAACGACGAGGCGGGTGGGACCCCCATCGTGCGCACCACCACCCGGTACCGCGCCCCGGCACAACACTTCCGGTCGGTGCACGAGCGGCTGGCACGGCAGATTCAAACAAGTGCGTCGCTTTCGGTGGAGTTCAACAACGCCCTCATCGAATGCTACACCAACGCGTACACCACCATGAGCAGCCACTCCGACCAAGCCCTGGACCTGGCTGACGAGTCGTTCATCACCGTCTTCTCCTGCTACGAGCACCCCGAGTCGGCGACCCCGCCAAGGACGTTGCTCGTCGAACCGAAGGGGGCCGGCGGCGCTGGCGTCGCGATTCCGCTCACGCACAACAGTGCCGTCGTGTTCTCCGTGGGCACCAACCGGCGGCTGAAGCACAAGATCGTGCTGCGCGAGTCCGGCCGAACGCACGAGAACCGGTGGCTGGGTGTCACCTTCCGAACGTCGAAGACCTTTGTGCGGTTTCGCGACGGGTGTGCGTACTTCCCGGACGGGGTGCGCCTGACACTGGCTGGCGAGGAGCAGCGGCGGGAGTTCTACTCCCTGCGGCGCCGGGAGAACGACGAAACGGACTTCACCTACCCCCGGCTCACGTACACCGTCAGCGACAGCGACTTGGTGCCGCCCGAACCCGCCGGGGATTCGCCCGCCCCGCCGTCCGACCGCGCGGCCGGGGGGTAGCGGTACACCAACGACTTCGTGCGACGCCCCGCGCCACTTCGGCTCAGTCTTTACCCGGTGGCAGGGGCCCTCGCTCGTGTGCCCGAACAGTGAGGCAATTCCTCAGCCCTGCCGGCTTACCATCGCATTGATCCAGATCGGGGCGAAGGGTGAGGTGCACCCCTTCGGACACGGGTAGTCCCGGTAGATCCCCAACTTCTCGCCAATGGCCATGGCCCGCTTGCGGAGCGCGGGGTTGCGGATCCCGATTTCCGCGAGGGCGCTGTTCATCGTCCACTGCACGACGGGATCGGCGGCCCCCATCTCGGATTCGATGCGGTCCAGCAGCGCCGGGAGGTCGAGCCCGTCCGGACCCTTCACGACCCGCTCGGCGGTGAGTGCCCACCCGGCGCGGGCGGCCCAGCGATCACCGTCGGCCATCCACTTCTGGCGGAGCGCCTCCTTGTCGGCGTGCGGCTTGACGACGTAGGAGATCAGCCAGTCCGCCACGTGCGCGAAGCTGATGGACCGGACCAGCCGGTCCACCCGTTCCGCCGGCAGCGTCTTCGGCTTGATCAGAAGGGCGGCCAAAAGCTGGGCGTCGACGTTGCCGGTCTCCCAAAGGGCCGTGACCAGCTCATCGCCGGGCTGAATCTTCTTCGCCAGCGCCCGGATGTCGCCGTGCTTGACGCCGTACTGGTTGGCACCGGCACCCCACTTGGTGTTGTGCTTCCGCGTCGCTTCGTTACCCAGCGACTCGAGTTGCCGGAGTATTTGCTCCGGCGTTGTGGTCGTGGCTTCGGCCGGAGCGGGCACCGATTTGGCGCTTTTCGTCGGTGCGCCGGAGATCGATTTCTTTGCCATGTCCACCTCTGATGTCATGCCGCGCCGTCTGCCCGCTTCTGCTCCGGCGGCGCAGGAATGCGATCCCGCCACTCGTGCGCGCAGGACCGGCACCGGTACTTCGTCTCGACGAACTTCCCCTCCGCCACCTCAATCGCCTTCCTGGCCCGGAACATGTAGCCCTTGTGCTCGCACTTCGGACAGCAGCGGTCGGGGCACTCGAACGGCGTCATCCAGGCATCTCCGGCAGTACCGGGGCGGCAGACCCGGGAATATCGGCAAGCGGGGTAAGGGGTCTTGAGCGTCCGCGGTATGTCGGGAACGGGACGATCAGGCAAGCACGGCGATCGTGCTACCGCTCGGTGCGCGGCACGGCATACGATCACCATGTCGCCCGTCAGAGCGGCCGGCCTCATGGGCGGCTTCGGAGGATTGCAACGTGCAGACTCGCAAACTCGGAAAGAGCGGTTTAGAGGTGTCAGCGCTCGGGCTCGGCTGCATGGGCCTGAGCTTCGGCTACGGACCGGCTGTCGAGCGGCAAGACGGAGTCGCCCTCATCCGCTCGGCCGTTGATCTGGGGGTGACGTTCTTCGACACGGCCGAGGTGTACGGCCCGTTCGTGAACGAGGAGCTGGTCGGCGAGGCGCTCGCCCCGGTGCGGGACCGGGTGGTGATCGCCACCAAGTTCGGGTTCAGTTACAAGGACGGGAAGCAGGAACCGGGTGTCCTGAACAGCCGGCCGGAGCGCATCCGGGACATGGTGGACGCGTCGCTCAAGCGGCTCAAGACCGACCGCATCGACCTGCTGTACCAGCACCGCGTCGACCCGAACGTGCCGATCGAGGACGTGGCGGGCGCGGTGAAGGAACTGATCCAGCAGGGCAAGGTGAAGCACTTCGGCCTGTCCGAAGCCGGTGTGAAGACGATCCGGCGGGCCCACGCGGTGCAGCCGGTCACGGCCCTT
>PNKH01000122.1 GCA_013822345.1 Isosphaera sp. | reverse complement strand
GTTAAGCTGGGCCTTGAGCGTGTCGAGGCGTTCCCCGACGCCCGGCGCGAAGGCCGTCGGGTCGGTCTCCGCGAGCGTCGAGAGGGCGTGCATGGTCGCCCGGTTCAGCTCGTGGGCGACAATCTCCACCATCAGGCCCAAGCCGGCCAAACTGACGAGCTGTTGCCGGCCCGCCGCGAACGACTCGGCGAGCGAGTTCGCCTCCTCCATCAGCCCGCTCACCCGCTCGACGGACTGCTCCAACGCCTCGACCAGCCCCGCGTCCTCGACGCGGATCTCCGGGTGGCGTTCGAGGAGGGTCCGGACGCTCTGGCGGATCTGCCGGTCCTCCGCCTCCACCCGCTCGTTCAGGTCGTCGAACGTGACCGGCAAGGCCGCATGGGCTTCCTTATCGACCGCGTTCAGGAAGGCGCGAAATTGTGCTTCGAGTAGGTGTTTCAGGAGACGGACGAGAGCGGCCTTCTCGTCGCAGTCGCGGAGACCCTCGCGGTTCGTCTGGTCGGTGAGCGCCGGGTTTCCGAACCGCGTGATGTCGACCTTCCCGACGATCTGCTTGCGGTTCACCTTGTAGCCGCCGGACGCGAGCGCCTTCCGGTCCAGGTCGAGCCAGTCGTCGTCCGGGCTCCCGTACGGGTTCACCCGGAAGCCATCGCGGAACACCATCAGCCCGCCAGACCAGGCGTTCACCAACTCCTGCACCGCCCGCTTGTCGCCGATCCCCTCGACGGCCGCGAGAAGTTGGCGGTTGAACCAATAGAGGGTGACGGAGAACGGGCCGAGCGAGCGGAGTGCGCCGGCGGACCGCCCGGTCACGCTCGCAAGATCGACGGCCTCAAGGATAAACGATTTCTCCTTCTTCCGAAGCAGGTACTCCACTCGTCCGGCGAACTGCGGCCCGGTGCCGCCGATCGTGTAACTCGCGCGGACGACCGCGTGGGCCTGCTCGAACAGCAGCTTCTCCATCCGCGGGATGTCCACCGCCCGGTCGTTGAACCGGAGCGAGATGGGGTAGCGGGCCTTCGGGAGGAACGGGTCGGTGAGCTTGCTGAACTCGTCCCGGGCGATCTCCTGGAGCTTGCCGAACGACCAGTCGGAGCTCAAGCCCGTCACCCGGATGCGGGTCCCGTGCTCGTCCCGCGCCGGCTTCTTCCCGCCCTTCGTCGGTGCGACATCGATTTCGCCGAGCTCCGCCTCGGACCTGTGGGAGAAGAGCCGCCAGTCGATGTCGAGGAGGTTCCAGTGCGTCTCCCCGTCGGTCGCGGTCTCTATCACCACCCGCGAGCCGAGCCGCATGACCGACAGCCGGCCGATGCCCTTCTCGCCGAGTACGGGCTTCTCGGTCGCCCGCCCTCGGGTCCGGTCTTCGAGTTGCGCCAGGCGGTTCCTGGTGCCGATCGTGAGAAAGACGGTTTCTAAGTCTGCGGCACTCATCCCGGTCCCGGTGTCGGTGAACTGGATGGAGTTGGCCGCGTCCAGGGCCGCGAGGAGCCCGTCCCAGTCGCACACCGCGGCCAGGGCGGCCCTCAACCCGGCTGCCCCCGGGGCGGCCGGGTCGATGTCCTCGGCCGCCGCCGCCGCCGCCTCCCGGACCGCCTTCTCCAGAGCCGGCTTGGTGCGGCGGACCTCCCGCTCGGCGAGAACGGTCTCGACGTGGGCGAGATACCGCTCGTGGGGCAGGCGGACGGTGACGTCGATGTCCACCCGCGGGGAGCCGGCGTCGAAGGCGTTCTTGATGAGTTCGTAGAAGGCCACACCGTCGGAACTGATCAGTTCCGCGCCGAGTTGGAGGACGGTTCGGGCCATCACACGAAACGGCATACGCTCCTCGCCTCCGGCCGTGGTCTCATCCGGCCCCGTCTTTCTTCTCGGGACGGTCCAGGCACTTCCACAGTGCCCGGGTGGCCGCCACCAGCCCCACCCGGTCCTCCGCCGTCAACAGGCGGACGATGTCGGCCTCCAATACTTTCGCCCGCTCCTCCTCATCGGCCCCGACGTAGATGACCCGATCCACTTCCCGGCCGTCCGCGCGGGTCACGGCCAGGCGGACGGCGTCGACCGGGGCGTCTGCCCGGCCCGGGAAGGTGGCGCTCTCGACCCGGCGGAAGTGCCCGGCGAGCCGCGCGAACTCGTCGCCGAAGGCGCGGGCGTCGCCGTCCGTCCACTTCGACGGCGGCTTCGAGCAGACGAACCCGCCCAGGGCCTCCAGCCACTCCCGCTCGGCGAGCCGGTCGTCGGCGAGCCGCAGGCAGAACCCCTTGAGCCGGGGGTCGCTGACGGCCACCAGCAACCGGCCGGCGGTCGCCGCGGCTGCGGCCCGCACCTCGTCGAACCGACCCGGCCGGGCGAGCGTGGCCGCGACGTCTGCTTTCATCCGCTCCAGCAGCAGCGGGTAGGTCGCACGGAGTTCGTCCAGGGCGGCCCGCAGTCGCTCGACGAACCGCTCCACCACCCCTTTCCGGGGCGGCGTGTCCGCGCCCAGGGGGCCGACTCCGCACGCCTCCGGGAGCTGGGCGAAGAGGAGCGCCGCCGGCTCCTCCGCCTGCAGCAGGGCCTCGCGAACGGCCCCCGCGTGCGGCGAGAGTGTGCCGGTCCGGTGGGTGTAGACCGGGAGCTGGGCGGCGAACTCACAGAGCGGCCGTATCACGTCCAGGATATCCGATTTGTCGGGCCGCGTCTGTCCCGGTTGGAGCAGGCGGAAGACCTTGTCGAGTACCGCGGCGCGGACCCCGCCCATGCGGCAGTACTGCACCTCGAACCGCTCGGGCTCTTTGATCAGGCGTTGGAACTCCAGCCCGGCGACCGCCCGAAGGAACGCCCCCTTCTCGAAGAACGCCACGTCCTGCTCGTGCTCGATCGCGAAGACGGCGAAGAGGAGGGGTGCTAGTCCGTCGCGGAGGCCGTAGGGCGGCAGGCGGAGCGCGGCGAACAGTTCCGGGATGGGCACCCGGCCTTCCCGTCGGGCTTCGAGCACTTCGAGCATCCGGGCGAAGAGCGGCCGGACCCGGCACGGGTCGGTCCCGCCCGGCGGGAGTCCCACGGCCCACACGCCCCCGGCCTCGTGGTGGAGCCCCGCCTCGCGGAGGACCGAGAGGTACATCGACATCTCGGGCGGTGCCTTCTCCGGTTCCATGCCGAGCAGCGGCTCGCCGCCGTTCCGGAAGACCCGCTCGATCAGCCGCATCCGCGCGGCCGCGGCGGCGGAACTGAGCACGTCCCGGTTGACAAGCTCGTTCCGGACCCGGGCCGCCCGTCCGTAAACCTCGTCGCAGACGTCAGAGAGGGATGATAACAGTTCCCTGCCGCCGCAGGCGGCGAGCGGGCGGCCGCACCGGAACCACCGGAGCTCGCTCCCCTGGTCGAACTGACGCAGGCCGACGTAGCTCCGGAGCCGCCGTTCGAGCGACTGGCGGGCGGCGGCAAGCTGGCGGGACACCTCCTCGGCCGCGTAAGCGTCGTGGTTCAGCTCCGGCACATTCTGGGCGACCCACTGCCAGCGGTGGACTTCCTGCACCAGGCCGGCGAGCGCGGCGAGCGGGCTCGACACCGCGAGGAGTATCTCCGGCCGCGCGGCGAGCGGGGCGGACCCGGCGAAGGCGACCGCCGCCCGGCGGTCGTCCTCAGTCTCGCAGAGGGCGACCAGGATGGTCCCATCCGACCGGCCGACGCCGGCGGCGAGGAGGGCGGGGAGTTCGTCCGCCGCCCCGTAGCGGACGTCGAAGTGGCGGAGGTTCCCGGTCTCGATGTAGTGGCGGCGTGCGACGAGCGGCCGCGCCTCTAGGTCGGCCCGGAGGTGCGGGGCGATCGGCCGCGGCGTCCCGACGGCCCGGCTGGCGTCTTGATAAGCCCGGTCCAGGTTGACGCTCGTGTGGGGCCACAGGCAGTACCCGCCGGCCTCCCCGCGGTGGTAGAGCACGCGGGCCTCCCGCCGGAGGGCGCGGAGGGCGGGCAAGGGGTTCTCCCCGCCCCCGTCCGGCCCGACGGCGAGGGTGAGGGCGTCGTCGGTGGCGAGGAGATCGGAGGCGTCGAGCAGGTTCAAGACGGCGACGGCCTTGAGCAGGTTGACCCGGGCCGCGTCGTCCTTGGGGAAGCTCTCGACGACCGACTCGACTTGGTTCCAGTGACTCCGGTAGCTCTGGACGCCCAGGCGGTGGCCGAAGTTGGCACGCGCGTAGTCGTAGAGGTCGGGCAGCCGGTAGAACCCGGCCCGCCGGAGCGGCCGCTCGGCGAACGCCCGCAGGCCGAACGGCTCGTCGGAGAAGAGGAAGCTGAACAGCGACCGCTCGTTCTGCCCGAACCGGGAGAAGAGCCGGGCCAGGACCGGGACGACGGTCGGGTGGAGAGGGTAGAGCTGCGGGGCCAGGCGGACGAGGTCGGCCCGGGCGGCGACGCCGTACCAGCCCAGGCCCACCGCGGCAGCCATGTCCCGCTCCGCCCGGGCGGCGAGCGTGCGGGGAAGCCGATCCGTCTGCACCCGGAGGGCGTCGGCGACGAGCCCGGTGAGCTGGTCGAGCGGCTGGTTGAAGAGCACCTCGTCGAACCGTCCGGCGACCTTCTCCCACTCCTTCTGCGCCGCCTGCGTGAGCTGCTCGGCGTAGGCGTTGAACCCCTGATGGAGCAGACCGACGACCAGGAGCGTCTGCCGGCCGCTCCGGGCGGCCGCCTCGGCGAGCGCCTGGAGGAAGTAAACGTCCTGCCGCTCCGGGTGGAGGGCGGCGTATTCGAGGAACTTGCCGAGCTCGTCCAAGATCAGCAGCAGCCCGGTCCCCCGCTCGGTCTGGCAGACGTAGGCGTTCGCCCGCTCGACGGCCCGGACGACCGCGGCGTCGTCCGGCGGCCCGCCGGGGGCCTCGGCGAGCGCCTGGACGTGGGCGAGTACCTCCGGCTTCTTGCCGCGGACGCAGAGGTCTTCGAGGGTGCGGCGGACGGCCCGGAGGACGGCCACCGAAACCGGCTCCCGGGAGCCGGTGACGAGGACCGGGACGAGCCGCGGGCGGCCGCCGAGCTTGCGGAAATCGACCGACTGCTTGAGCGGGGCCGAGAGCGGCATCTGGGTGTGCGAGACCAGTCGGGCGAGGGCGAGCGCGAGCGACGACTTCCCGCTCCCGTAGTCCCCGGTCACCCGCCAGGCCCTTCGGCCGGACTGCGCGGCGGTCCCGGAGAGCACCTGTTCCAGGCTTTCACGAACCAGCGGGGTGACGACGTACCCGGACAGGGCGGCGCGGTCGTCGAAGTCCCGCTCCAGGTGGACGGAGCGGAGGAAACGGTCTTTTACGTGGAGGAGGTCGGCGACGCGGTCGTGGGTCATAGGGGTGACTGCCCGAAGACGGCCGGGAGCAGGTCCCGCGTCGCGGGGTCCGTCCGGGTGAGTTGTTGGAGGGCCGCCGACTCCCGGTAGCGGAGCGCGCCCCGCGAGTCGGACTCGATGGTGCCCAGCCGGTCGCGGATGTCCGCCTCGGGCAGCTTAAACACCTGGCCGGGGCTCCCGTGGGCGACGGCCACGTCGCGGAACGACAGGGTCTTCTCGGTCGGCCGCCGGCGGGTCCAGAAGTCGTCGACGCAGTAGGCAAAGAGTTCGGGGGTGACTTCCGGCTTGGGCTCCCGGCGGAAGGCGTAAATCGGCTCCCGCCGGCCGCCCCCGTCGAGCCGCCGCTCGCCGACCTTCTGAATCAGTTCCAGTTCCACGAGGGGGCAGTCTAAGCTGTCCTCCTGCACCTCCCCCTTGCGGCCCTGCGTCGGCACGTATGTGTGGAGGAAGGTGTCGAAGTGCTGTTCCAGGGTGACGTCAGAGAGCTTGCGGTCTAGGCGGTCGGCCTCCCGGCGGAACGCCGCGAGCACCTCTTTACGGTCGAGCTCGGCGTGCTGCCAACGGTTGAGCAGGTAGTCCCAGGCGAAGAGTGGCTCTTCGGTGTGCGAGACGAGTTGCCAGTGGATGAGCCAAAGGGTGCGGAGGTCTTCGAGGAACGGGTCGAACCCGCGGCGGCCGAAGATCGACCGGCCGAACGGGGTGACGGAGAAGCTGCCGTCCCGGCCCGAGGCGGCGACGCCGCACGCCTGCACCCAAAAGCGGACGGCCCGGACCATGTTCTTGCCGACGCCGAGGGTGACCATCGCCCGCGCGTCGTCTTGGAGCGCGGCCGGGGCGGCATCGACTGCCGCGAACGCCTTGGGGAGCCAGGCGTAGCGGCACGGAAAGGTTTCATGTCCCGAGAAGCGAAAAGTCATGCCGAACCCGTGCCTAGTGCGGTGGCCATCCGTGGTCCCGCGGCGGGGCGACGTGAGCCGACAATTAGTGATGCAGCGGAAAGTATCCGCGGAAACGATCATCGGTCAAGCGATTAGAGCCGAGCGGCACACGCATTACAGCCCCTGCGGCCGCTCATCCGGATCATGCGGGCGGCCATGTGCATCCGGGACGATCGCTCCAGACCCAAGAACCGGCAGCTTCCGACTGGCAGGGTCTCATCGCAGGCGATTGATTCAGCTCAGGATACGCCTAGCGGCGAACGCCATCACAAGCAGCAGGCACAAGTCGGGCCACTCGTAGGCCAGGCCCATCATCCCGAGCGTCACGCTGTAGCAGACGAACATCATCTCAGGCGTTCCGTTTCAGAGAGCGTAAAGGAGGCCCGGTGGTGCATCGGGCCTGAAGTAAAACGGGTTAGTAGTCCTCCGGAAGGAGTACGGTCGTAACGGACCGGTCGGCCTCGGTTACCACCCAGAAGGTGGTCCCGTTCGCCGCCCGGTAGACCGACAGGAGCCGCCCGCCGGTCCTCATGGCGTCGTCATTCGCCGCCCGGTCGTCGTCGTCAACGTCGCCCCAGTCACCGGCGGCGTGCCGGCGGAGGGCTGCCACCATGTCGGGCCGCGTCAACACGTCGAGTGCCGCGGGCGTCGCGACGGTCTGTCCCAGAGGGACGGGGAGCGGGGTCGGAGGGGGCATGTGTCACCTCCGGGGTCACTTCTCGGTGCCGGCCGGATTCTCGTAGATCCAGACCATCGCCAGGTCGGCGACCTTCGCGACGAGTGGCAGGTCCTCCCGGCCGAAGCTCGTGGAGTCCTTCCACTTGTCGGCCTTGTCCTTGTAGAGCCGGCTGATCTGGACGTTGTACCGCGGGCCGTTCTCGGTGTCGTTCAGCCAGACGGCCGCCCGGATGCGGCCGAGGCGGATCTCGTGGACCGGCTTGGCCCGGTCCTCCCGGGGCTGCTCGCCGCGGGGCTCGCGGTCCCGGCCGTTCGCCGGGGCGGTCCGTCCGCCGGCGTTCTTCGACGCGCTCATCTTGTGGTCCCTTTCGGGTCATGGGAATCGGGTTCGGGCGAAAGGTCGGCGGCACCCTACTCGGCCGCCGGGTCGAGTCGCTTCGGGGGGGCCGGTCAGTTGGGGGTCGGGATGCCGGCCGCGGCGCAGAAGATCAGGGCTTCGTTCCAGGTCATCTGCCGGCAGAAGAACCGCCGGCCGGCCCGCCAGAAGTAGCGGAGCGGCTCCGCCCCTTCGGCGAACATGAACCCCTCTCCCATCCACCGCGGCGGGAGGACGTTCAGGTAGTAGTCGTAGCTCTCCTGGTCCACCTCCGCGGCGTGGCCGGGGGTCGCGATCCGCCTCATCATGTCGGCCCACGGCTCGCCGGGCGGCCCGAACAGGACGGGGCTGGCCCGCAGGGTGGCGAGGGTGCTTTGCACCGCCGCCGGGGACGCGGTCATGGCGTCGCCTCCGAGAGTGTGTAATCGGGATGGAAAACCGAGTTGCACCACCGGTCTCCGCGGGCAGAACCGCGCCCGCGGAATCGGCTGGGGTACGTCTTCACGAGCCGAAACTGGTAGGGACCGACTAACACGGCTCAGCCGGGGAGATCAAACTCGCCGCGGGAGTCTGCGACCCGGTCACCTGCTTCCGCACCTATCAGGTGGCGTGGGCCACGACCCTCCCCACTCATCCCCCACCCCGTGATGACCAAGCTGCCGAGGGGGAGCGGCGGATGCCTCGCTGGGCATCACGTCCTTCTGGCATCGCATTCAACCGCCCGGTTCGGGGTGAGGCGGGTGAGCCGTCGCCGTCGGTCGTCATCGGGGGTCACAGGGGCTGCCCCCGATGACGGCCGACGGAGGCACGCGCGGCCGGCGGGGGCGCTTCCCGTCCTGTCCTCCGGGCTTGACAGGGGCAGCCAGAACCGGAGGGAGTCGGAGGGGGTTGTCGCCCCCGGAGTGCGCCACCGCACCTCGCGCGCCGCGTCGCGTCGTGTCGGAGGGAGGGTGCGGGAACCGCAGGTTCCTGCAAAAGGTAGATCCGCCTGACCCCCGCCCGACTCACAAGGCCCGACTCACAAGGCCCGCTACCCGACCCGCGCCGCTTGAGTTCGTAGCGGACCCGTGCTAACCGACCCGGCATCTGGCAGCAGTCCGGCCGGTCTTTTCACGTCTGTCCCCCTCACCTCCCCCCGACCCCGCGGCCGGCCGCACGCTCGACACGCGCAGCCCCCGAGAGGCCGGTGGTGCAAACACGTTTTGGTTTCTCACTAACCCGTTCCTTGTACCCATTCCGAGGCCATGCTGTGACCAAGCAGAACCTGACCCGCGCGAGCGGGGAGCTGTTCCGGCGCGCGCCGGACGAACGCTTCCCCACCCTCGACGCCCTCCTCGCCCACTGCCGGCAGGAGCAGACCGAGTCCGAGGACCGCTGGCACCCGCCGCGCGTCCTCACCCCCGAGCCGACGCCCGACGGGCGGCTCGGTCTGCGGGCCGGCCAGGACGGCCTGTTCGCGCTGAACGACTGGAGCTTCGGCCAGCTCTGCGGCCTGGCCCGGGCGAGCAAGGACACGCTGAACCGGCTCACGCCCGGGACCGCCGCCCAGGTGTTCCGCGAAACCTTGCCCGGCGGGAGCAAGCCGCTCCAGCTCCTCACCCGCGGGGAGGGGGTGCGGTCCGTCCACGGGACGGCCTACACCCGGCTCCCGAACGCCGATCTGGTGGGGGTCTTGAAGGACTACGCGACCGACTTCACCCCGCCCCAGACGGGGATGAACGGGGCGACCGGCCTCTACTGCGGGGAGCAGGACCTGTTCGCCTTCCTCATCGACCCGGCCGGGTGGACGGAGATCGACGGGGAGGCGTTCGCCCCGGGGTTCTTCGTCTGGAACTCGGAGGTCGGGAAGCGTTCCGTCGGCATCCAGACGTTCTGGTTCCAGCAGGTGTGCGCGAACCACATCGTCTGGGACGCGGTGGAAGTCGTCGAGTTCACCCGGAAGCACACGGCCAAGGTGGGCGACGCGCTCGGCGACATCCGCCGGCACATCGAGGCCCTCGTCGCCAAGCGGGACGAGCGGCGGGACGGGTTCGCCCGCGTCATCAAGAAGGCGATGCGGGAGACGCTCGGCGAGGACGCCGAGGCGGTGATGAAGGAGCTCGCCAAGCACGGCCTGAGCCGGGGCCTCGCGAAGCAGGCGGTCGAGTCGGTCGCCGGCGGCCGGTTCACGATCTTCGCGCTCGTGGACGCGCTCACCCGGCTCGCCCAGAAGGCGGAGTACGCCGGCGACCGGACGGCGACCGACGTGCAGGCCGCGGCGCTCCTCGCGCTCGCGGCGTAACGCTGTCACCCGCAGCGGTCGCAACCCGGCCGCCGCACTTTCCCATCCGACTTCCCCGCACGGGACAACCCGATGAAGACCTACTCCGGCGTCCGGACGGAGAACGGCTGCGCCGTGACCGTCGAGGACGACAGCGGCGAGAGCCGCGGCCTGGACCCGCGATTCGACCTGCGGAACCACTCGCCCGCCGGGTTCGAGTGGGGGGTGCGCCATGTTAGCTGGTTGAGGTATCCCCGGTTCAGCCGGGAAGAACTCGAAAGGAGGTTCTTGGGCCGACCAACCCACCTGGAGCCGAAAGGCCGAGGGGAAAGTAGCCTGTTGGTAACGCGGGGGACGGAGTGAAGGTGCTGAAGCCGCCGCCCCGCAAGGCCCGCGTGACATGGTCAAAGCTACACTGCTTGAAGGCCAATCCCGACCGGTCCTATCGAAGACCCGCCGGCACAGCACCCGACGCCGGCGGTGACCCGTGCCGCCCCATTAGCTCCAGGGGGTGGCACCTTTCGCGGGTCACAGGGGCGGGCAATGAGCCCGCTCAAAGGGATGAGTGGCCGACCTACCTCGCGCTCGGACGTACCCGATCAGTGAAACATGGGATGGCCTGTGGGACGCGAGTCCTATGGCCACGGAGTCCCCGTAGTAGTCCGCGGCCGGGAAAGCCAGCCACACGGCGAAGGGGGACAGGTGACCGGACGCTGAGTGACGGCGAGGTATGCGTAATGCAAACAGCCGAAACCGTTCTCGACGTCTACCGACAACGAGGGAGTCGCGGACTACCTCTGGAGGGCGTTTATCGACAACTGTTCAACCCCGCCCTTTACCTTCGGGCCTATGGCCGCATCTATCGCAACGAGGGGGCCATGACACCGGGGGTGACGGGTGAGACCGTGGACGGGATGTCGCGGGAGAAGATCGATACGATCATCGCGGACCTCCGCGCCGAGCGGTATCGGTGGGCTCCCGTGCGACGGGTCGAGATCCCCAAGCGGAACGGCAAGATGCGACCGCTCGGGCTCCCGACTTGGCGTGACAAGCTGCTGCAAGAAGTGGTGCGGTCGCTCCTGGACGCCTACTTCGAGCCGCAGTTTTCCGACTCGTCTCACGGGTTCCGGCCCGGTCGCGGCTGTCACACGGCGCTGACCGCGATCGCCAACACCTGGGCCGGGACGAAGTGGTTCATCGAGGGCGATATCAAGGGGTGCTTCGACAACATCAACCAATCGGTTCTGTTGTCGCTACTCCGCGAGAAGGTCCACGACAACCGCTTCCTACGGTTGATGGAACAACTCCTTGAGGCAGGCTACGTGAAGGACTGGAGACGGCATCCGACCCTCAGCGGGACGCCGCAAGGCGGGATCGTCAGCCCCATCCTTTCCAACGCCTACCTCGACCAGTTGGACCGATTCGTCGAGCAGACGCTCATCCCGGAGTACACCCGCGGAACCGGGAGGGCAAGCAACCCGCACTACGAGCAACTGCGCTGGCGTGTGCGACGCCGGTACAAGGCCGGCCAGATCGAGGAGGCGACGGCGCTCCGCAAGGAACTCCGCCGGACACCCTCCGTCGACCCGAACGACCCCGACTACCGGCGGCTGCGCTACGTTCGTTATGCGGACGACTTCCTCCTCGGGTTCATCGGTCCGAAGGACGAGGCCGAGACGATCCGGGACCGACTGGCGACATTCCTGCGTGACGCGCTCAAGCTGGAGTTGTCGCCGGACAAGACCCTGATCACCCACGCGACCGAGCAGGCGGCTCGGTTCCTCGGCTACGAGGTCGTCAGCCAGCGGTGTGACACCAAGACGCACCTGGTTCACCGACGCGGGAGTGAGGCCCCGTATCGGAAGCGTGCGATCAACAGCGTCATCGCCCTGCGGCTGCCGGCCGATGTCGTCGAGCGGAGGTGTGCCCTGTACACGCGGGGCGGGAAACCGATCCACCGCGCGGAACTGTTGGAGGACAGCGACTTCAGCATCGTTGCCGCCTACCAGTCCGAGTACCGGGGCTACGTGGAGTACTACGCCCTCGCCCAGAACATCGCCTGGCTTTCCAAGCTGCACTGGGTCATGCAGACGTCGCTCCTGAAGACGCTCGCCGGGAAACACCGGGCGAGCGTCGCCGGGATGGCGCGGCGGTATCACGCCACCGTGCCGACGGAGTATGGCCCCAGGACGTGCTTGGAAGTGCGGGTGGAACGGGTGGGGAAAACGCCACTGGTGGCCCGCTTCGGGGGCCTGCCCCTCCGCAGGAAGAAGACGGCGGTCCTTGTGGACCGGGAACTCACGCGCCGACGGCCGGAGGGCGTGGAATTGCTTCAACGCCTGATGGCGGAGAAGTGCGAACTCTGCGGGAGTACGGAGAAGGTGGAAGTCCACCACATCCGGAAACTGGCAGACCTCAAGGTCAGGGGCCAGGGTGCTCCGGATGCCTGGAAGCAAAAGATGGCGGCCAGGCGACGGAAAACACTGGTTCTCTGCGAGCGATGCCACGACGCGGTCCACGCGGGCCGCCCGCCGTGTCGTCCTCAAGCGGGAGATGGTCACGGGAGAGCCGGATGATGCGAAAGTATCACGTCCGGTTCGGTGGGGGGCCGACGGAAAAGGAGTCGCAAGACCACCTCGCCGGCGGCCTACCCAACTACGGCGGGAGCGGCCCGGCGCAGCTCGCGCTCGCCCTCGCGGCCGACGTGCTCGGGACGACGAGGCGGCCCTCGGCGTCTACCAGCGGCTCAAGTTCCGGGTCGTCGGGCGGCTTCCGGCCGACGGCTGGACGCTCACCGAGGGCGACCTCATCGACACCCTCCGCTCACTCGCCCGGCCCGACGGCGAGTGACGGCGACGCGCAATTCCACGGAAGGTTCCGCCGGGGCGACCCGCTCGTCCCCGGCACCCCTGACCGCGAGAGGTTGGCCCTGCACCACCGCCCTCTCGCACCGAACGTGGGCGGGTCCGGAGTCGATCCTTCGGCCAAGCGGAGCGGGCGGTATTCCGGTAAGATGGCTTTCTGGATCACCAAAAGCTGTCGAACGGTGCCCTATGGCAGACGATGCCAGGCTCCCCCGAGAGTTCGCCGCCCTCGCCGGGCAGATCGGCGAACTGCACGAGCGTGCGCTTGCCGAGTACGCCCCGCTCGTGTCGCACATCCTCGCTTCGCGGAGCCGCGACGCCTGTCGGATCGAGCGCACCCTCGACGGGCTGCTCGACTTCTGCGGGAATGGGACGGTGTTGGAACTCTACCGCCGGCTTTGTCGCCACTACCACGGAATCGACCCCGCCGCGGCCGCGAACTACGTCAATGCGTACCGGACGATGTACGGCCGCGAGGGCGATCCGAGTTCGGACGGCGGGGGGTAAGCGGGACGCCTGAGCTAGAGCCTGTTATGAACTCTTACCTAAGTCGTTACCACACAAGTAGTTGCGGCAACACAATCTAATTGGCGGGCGAATTCGTTAGTTGTTATCCGCCAAGAGCTTGCTTCGATTTGGGCAGCAAGTTCATAACAGGCTCTAATGCAGCGGGGGAGTGAGGTCTCCGGGCAGGATGCGGCCCGCCTCTCTTGCCGAGCGGTCGAGCAGCCACAGGGCCTCGCGGCGGTGGCCGCTCACGACGAGCGCCTGAACGCACCGCGCGTCGATGTCGCCGAGCACGGCCCAGAAGCCGACCCGCTCCCCGCCGTCCAGGCCCGCGCGGCGGACGAGTGAGAGGGTGTCGTCCCGCTCCGGCTGGAGGACGGTGAGACCCTGGGGTGATGCGATTCCGACGTAGGCTTTCGGCATCCGCCCTACATACCACACCCGGCACCGCCGCTTCAACCGCCGAATACCGTCAGGATGGCCTGCCGCCGCTGGTCCGGGAACAGGTGCCGATAGCGCTTCTGCATTTCGACCGTGGTGTGCCCCATCAGTTCGTCGATCACCCGCTGGTCCACCCCGGCCGCGGCCAGGTTCGAGGCGAACGAGTGGCGGAAGGCGTGGAACCCGCGGAGGACATGCCATTTCGACCCCCGCACCCCGGTCCGGAACGCCTTCCACGCCTGCCCGTCGGTGAGCATCCGGTCCGGCTTCGAGCAGAAGGCGACCGCCCCGCCCGGATGTCCGTCGGCGAAGAAGGCCCGCATCACCGCCTCCACCTTCGGGGACAGGTCCACCGTGCGAAACGTTTCCTTGTCCCGGCTCCGCTTCTTCTCCCGCAGGAGGATGAGCTTCGCATCGAAGTCGAAGTCCTCGACCCGCGCGCGGAACAGTTCGCTCCGCCTGGCCCCGGTGTAGGCGGCGGTCACGAGAAACGGGTGCAGGTACTTGGTGTTCGGCTTGAGCCGGACGTGGGCGAGTACGGCGGCCACCTGGTCCGGGTCGAGGAACAAGCCGTCCCAGAGTTCGCGTTCCCGCCGCTTGTCGATGCCGCCGCGGGCGAGGATCGCCCGAACCTGGTCGTAGGTGCGGAACGGCTCGGGCTGCTTCTCCTTCGGGAAGACGAGTTCGACCTCTGGGAACTTGGTCGGCACCTGCCCGCGGCGGTTCGCCCAGTTCCAGACGAACCGGAGCGTCGCGACCGCCTTCCGCACGGTCTTCGGTTTCACCGGGTGCCCGCGGTGGAGTTCCTTGCTCCGGGCGTCCACGAACTGCTGCACGGTGCCGGCGGTGACGGACGAAACCGGCGTGTCCCCGCCGATGAGCCGGGCGAGGTGGTTCAGGTGGATGTTCTCCATCTCGCGGGTGATGGCCTCCTTCGCCCCGGCGGTGAACTCGGTCCTGTACGTCTCGAACATCTCAGCTAGTCGGACGGGCCGTACCACCGCCACCTTTTTCTCCAACCGGCCGTCGCTGAGGAGGAAGAGGCCGACGTCGGCCCCGTCCGGGATCGCGAGCCGCCCCCGCTCCACCAGCCGCAGGTTTTCTTCCAGCCGAACCAGGCAGGCTTCCGCGTCCTTCTGGTCCGACGCATTGACGCTGACGTGAAGTTTCCGACCCCCCAACCGGAAGATGACGCGGAAGCGGTTGCCCCGCCGTTCGAGCGACGCCATTGCCGTCCCCTCCCCGCCTGAATTCTTCGGGGGGAGACCAGAGACGTAACCTCAGCGTGAAGCCAGTGTTGTCCCCAGTTTGTCCCCAAAGCGGGGTTCCGGCGGACGGCCAGGCGCTTCGAGACGGTGTCGAAACGCCTGGTTTTTGAAGTGATTCCGACGTGCTTCAATCAGCGGAGAGGGAGGGATTCGAACCCTCGAGACCCTTGCGGGTCTATCGGTTTTCGAGACCGACGCATTCGACCACTCTGCCACCTCTCCGTGGCAGGAATCATACCGCCCGGCTCGGCCGGCGGGAAGGGGGCCGGCCGCCGTCAGGCCAGCACCTCCTCCACCGGCTTCGCCGCGCCCCCGCCGTCCACGATCGACATCGGCCGGCCGCCCTTCAGCACGTGCTCCTTCGCCGGGTCGATCCCCAGCGCCGTGAAGATCGTCGCGAACAGGTCGCCGACCCCGACCGGCCGGAACGTGTCCGGCTTCGCCCACGACCCGCACGCCACCCCGCCCTTGACCCCGGCACCCGCCAGCGCCGCCGTCCAGTTCTTCGAGTTGTGCCCGACGCTCTGCTTGCCCCGCCCGAACTCGCCCATCCACACCACCAGCGTGGTGTCCAGCAGGCCGCGGTCCTTCAGGTCCGCCAGCAGCGCCGCCATCGGCTGGTCGAGCACCGGCAGGAGCACGTCCTTCAGCACCTTCGCCGTCTCGGTGTGGGTGTCCCAGTACGTCCGCCCCTGGCCCTTCGACTCCTCCGGGGCGCACGCCACCTGGACGAACGGCACCCCCGCCTCCACCAGCCGCCGGGCCTGCAGGCACTGCTTCGCGAACGGCGTCGTCCCGTACAGGTCGTGCGCCGCCTCCGGCTCCAGCGTCAGGTCGAACGCCCTCAGCTTGCTCGACCGCATCAGCCGGCTGGCGCTCTCCACCGTCGTCGCCTGCGCCGCGGCCGCCGTCCCCGGCCGGCCGGACACGAACTCCTTGCTCAGCTGCGCGAGCAGCGCCGCCCGGTCGGTCACCGCGCCGGCCGTCAGGGTGCCGGTCGGGGCGACGTCCGGGACGCCGCGGCCGGGGTGGGTGGCGAACGCCGCCCACTTCGCCCCGAGGTAGCCGGGCGTGTCCAACTCGGGGTACGGGTGCGACAGGCTGACGAACGCCGGCAGCTCGGCCGCCGGGTCGGCGAACTCGAACGCGACCGTCGACCCGAGGTGCGGGTGCCGCACCCCGCCGGCCCCCTTCTTGTACCCGCTGGACAGGAGGTACACGGCGCTGTCGTGCGTCGCGTCCTTGGTGTCCATCGTGCGGATCAGGGCCAGGTGGTGCATCTGCTTCGCGAGCTTCGGCAGGTGCTCGCACACCTCCAGCCCGGGCACCGACGACTGGATGCTGCCGAAGTTCGACCCGGGGCCGGGGTCGAACGTGTCGTGCTGGCTCGGCCCGCCCGGCATCCACAGGAGGATACACGCCTTCGGCTGCTTCGCCGGCGGGGCGGCCGACGCCCCGGCGGCCAGGGTGCGGAACCACGGGGCGAACGCCCCGGCGGTCGCGGCGGCGGTGAACTGGCGGCGGGTGAGCATCGGAACCTCGGGGGCGGGTCGGGCAGGTAGGGTGGGCCGCAGCGGGCGCTTCGCCCGCAAGTCCCACCGTTCGCGCTCCCCGGTGGGACTCGCCCGGCGAAGCGCCGGGCTCGGCCCACTACCTGCGGGGGTCAGTGGTTCGTCACGAACTCGGGGGACGACAGCAGCACCCACAGCAGGGCGTCGTACCCGGCGGCCGGGGTCGGGTGGGCGTCCAGGAACGTCCCGACCGCCTTCGCCTCGGCGGACGTCGGGCGGCGCGACAGGGTCGCCAGGTACACCCACTCGACCGCCTTCTCGCGGGCCGCCCGGTCCGCGGGGGGCACCGCCGACCCGGTGGTCATCAGCGTCCGCCCGAGTTCCTTCAGCGCCTTCTCGCGCTCCGGACCGGTCGCGGCGATCAGTGTCCCGACGGCCTCCGTCCGGCCGGGGAGCATCGCGTTCATCAGCCGCAGCGCCTGCGGCACCCCGGACGTGAACTCGTCCGGGCTCTCGTCGTACCCGGCGGTGTCGAGCAGGTCGGCGGTCGGGACGTACTTCGGGGCGCCCTTCTCCGGCTTCACCTTCGGGTCGATCCCGCCGCGCGGCTTGCCGAGCACCTGGTCCATCATCGCCAGCAGCGTCGGCCCGCGGACCGCCTTCACCGGCGCCCGGCTGAACAGCGTCACGTCGGACTCGTTCCCGGCGGCGACGGCGCTGGTCCGCCCGTACGCCTTCGTGAGACAGACGCACCGCACGAGGTACTTCAGGTCGAACCCGGCGGCGGTGAACTCGCGGGTCAGGACGGCGAGCGCGGCCGGGTGGCTCGGGGGGTTCCCGCCGTGCATGTCGTCGAGCGGGTTGACGAACCCGCGGGCCAGGAAGTAGCCCCAGACGCGGTTGGCGAACGCCTTGGCGAAGTACGGGTTGTCGGCGGCCGTGACCCAGGCGGCGAACGGCACCCGGTACGACCCGGCCTCCGGCAGCACGGCCGGCTCGGACGCGCCGAGCACCTTCGCCCGCGCCCGGCCGACCCGGGCCTGCGGGTCGGTCGCGTCGGGGATCTCGAGCACCCCGGGCGGGAGGAAGTCGCCGGGCGGGGGCGGCGGCTTCTTCGGGTCACCCCGGGGCACGAAGATCCGCGGCGACTCGGCCACGTCCTGCACCGCGGTCAGCCCGTTCTGGTCCTTCGACTTGTCCACCACCTTCGTCCTGCTGAAGAACGCCGCCATCGCCCAGAAGTCCTCGCGCTTCCACTCCTTCGTCACCGGGTGGCGGTGGCACTCGGCGCACTGCAGCTGCACCCCGAGGAACAGCGCCCCGACGGTCCCGGCGACGCGGTTCGGGGCGATGTCCTTCTCGCGGCTGGTCAGCAGGAACAGCGACGCCGGGTTGTCCGGCCCGGCCGTCAGCATCTCGGTGACCGCCCGGTCCCAGCCGGTCCCGCGGTTGAACTCGGCGGCGAGCCAGGCCACGAACGGGCCGCGGTTCAGCTTCCCGGCGGTGTCGTTCCGCTTGACGAACAGCTCCGCCCAGTGCGCGGCGAACCGCTCCCCGAACGCCGGGTCGGCGAGCAACCCGTCGATCAACTTCCCCCGCTTGTCGGGGTCGGAGGAGTCGAGGAAGGCAGCGGCCTTCTCCGGGGTCGGGAGCTTGCCGGTGAGGTCGAGGGCGGCACGGCGGAGGAACTCGGCATCGGCCGCGGCGGGCGATGCCGGCACCTTCGCCGCGGCGAGCTTCGCGTCGATCTCGCGGTCGACCTCCGCCGCCACTTCCGCCGGCGGGCGGGGTGTGCCGGCGAGGGCGGGCGACGTGGCGAGGAGGAAGGCGAGTCCGGTGCGGAACCGGGGTGGCATCGGCGGGACCTCGGCGGGCGGGGACGGCGCGGGCCGTCTGTCGAGAGAGGAACCCCGGCCGCGGCGAGGGAAGACAGAGAATGAACCACAGAGTCACAGAGGGCATAGCAGGGCGTGCGCACTTTATTCCGCTGTGATTCCTTGCAGAACCTGGAGCAGGTAATCATCGTCCCAGCCGGCCTTCATGCGTCGGGTCTTGATGCCCCCCTTGGTCCCGGCCCGCTTCAACAGCGACACGGCGACCCGCCGGAGCATCCCCAGGTTCGCCGCCGCGTGGCCGGCCCGCGTCCGGCTATCGTCCTCCCGGAACGCCACGTCGAGCACCCAGTGCAGGCTGTTCTCGATGCCCCAGTGGTCGCGGATGTAACCCGCCAGCTCGGCCGCGCCGACCCGCAGGCTCGTCAGGTAGTAATGGGCCGTGCCCTCGTTCGGCTTCCCCTTCACCCGCCGCTCGGGGCCCACCAGCACCACCGCCCCGACATCCGCCCACCCGTCCGGCAGCCCACCGGGGTTCTGGACCACCGTCACGTACCGCTCCTCCTCGCGGCCGTGCCCCGAGCCGACCTCCGACGCCGCGTCGCACCCGGCGAAGTCCGCGGCCCGCTCGAACACGCCGGCCACCGCGTCGTGCAGCCCCTCCTGGTTGCCCTTCACGCACACCACGTACTCCCCGCCCTGGTCCCGGATCTGCGCGACGGTGGCCTTCTGGCACCCGGCCGCGTCGAGCGTCACCACCGCGCCCCGCAGGTCCAGCGCCGCCAGCAGGTCGGGGACGGTGGTGATCTCGTGCCCGCCGTCGGGGACCGACCGCTGGCCGAGGATCAACCGGTTCTCGACGGCCCAGGCGCTGACCAGGTGCAGGCACCCGGTGAACGTCCCCTTGGGCGACCGCCGCGCCGACTTCCCATCCACGGCGACGTGGACCAGCCCGGCCGAGTCGCACAGGGCGGCCATCCACCGGCCGAACCGGTCGGCGAAGGCGTCG
>PNKH01000121.1 GCA_013822345.1 Isosphaera sp. | reverse complement strand
GACCGCGCGGTGTCGGCGGGTGAGCGTCCGCCGCTGGCGGCGCCGCCAGCGGCGGACGCTCACCCGCCGACACCGCGCGGTCGCCGGCCGCCGGCGCCCGGGGGCCCGCCCCGGCCCGGGGGGCGGCGCCGGGCCACACCCGCCGCTCGAACCACCGGCGGACCGCGTCCGTCCGCCGCTCCGTCAGCAGGGAGACGAGGTACGCATACCCGGTCACCCCGGCCACGATCAGCCCGAGCCAGCCCCAGTGGGCCGCGTCCGGCGGCCACGCGGCCTCGTACGTCAGGCAGGCCCGGAGGAAGATGAGCGGCGGCAGGTGAACCAGGTACAGGGTGTACGAGAAGTCCGCGAGCCACCCGGCCGCCCGCCGCACCCCGGGGTAGGCGGCCGGGGACCGGTCGTGCCGCATCACGTACAGGAGGGCGGCGAACCCCACCCCCAGGGCCGCGTCCCCGACCTCCGGGCCGACCTTCCCGGACCGGGTCGCGAGCAGGGCGATCAGGACCCCCGCCGCGGCCGGTGCGGCGGCGGCCCGGCGGGCCCCGGCCCGGCGGAGCAGGCCCGCGTCCGGGGCCACCGCGACCGCCACCCCGAGCAGCCACACCGCGAAGTACGCGGCGATCGGCCCGCCGGCGAACCACAGGGCCAGCCCGGCCGCCCCCAGGTGGGCGGCCCGGGACCACAGCGGCAGCCCCGGCCCGGCCGCCCCGACCCAGATCAGCGGGAACGCGAGGTAGTACCAGAACTCGTTCGCCAGGCTCCACAGCGGGGTGTTCGACCCGAGCGGCGGGACCAGGATGGTCTGCACGAACGCCGCGTTCCCGGCGAACACCCCCGCCCCGGTGTGCTCCCGGATCGTCTCGCTCCGGATGTTCGCCGCCGCGGTGTCGTCGTTCGGGGACAGGCCGGCCGACCGGAGCCCCTCGGCCCGGTCCCAGAGCAGGGTCAGGAGCAGGGCCGGGATCAGGACGACGTACAGCCGGGTCCCCCGCTGGAGCAGGTACCGCCCCCACGACCACCGCCCGCCCCGGACCGCCCGCACCACCGTCCCCCCGACGAGGTACCCGCTCAGCACGAAGAACACCATCACCGCCTGGTGCCCGAACCCGCTCAGGAGGTACAGCCCGCGGGCGGCCAGCGGGCACGGGCCCCCGTCCGCGCTCCGGATGAACAGCGCCCGGGCGTGGCCGAACAGTACGGCGAACGCCGCCAGCCCCCGGAACACGTCCAGCCAGCCCGAGAACACGGTGTCCCGGCCGGCCGGGGGTGTCATCGGACGGTCGGCCACGGCCCGGCCCTCCGGTACACCCCGATCGTCTTCCGCACCATGTCCCGCTCCTGGAAGTCGCGGACCACCCGCTCCCGGCCGGCGGCGCCCATCCGACCCCGCAGGTCGGCGCTCCCCAACAGCTTCAGCAGGGCGGCGGCCAAGCGGTCCGGGTCGCGCGGCGGCACGACGAACCCGGTCCCGCCGTCCGCGATCACCTCCGGCACCCCGCCGACCGCCGCCCCGACCGCCGGCAGTTCCCCCGCCATCGCCTCCAGCAGGGCGTACGGCAGCGCCTCGCAGAGCGACGGAAGGGCGAACACGTCCAGGGCGTCGAGCACCCGCTGCACGTCCGACTGGAACCCCAGGAACCGGACCCGGTCCGCCACCCCGAGCCGACTCGCCTCGGCCCCCAGCTCCTTCCGGAGCGGGCCGTCGCCGGCCACCGCCGCCACCAGGCCCGGGACCTCCGCCCGCAGCCGCGCCACCGCCGCGATGAGGTACGTAAACCCCTTCGCCTCGTCCAGCCGCCCCAGCCCGCCGACGACCAGGGCGTCGGCCGGCAGCCCGAGCGCCCGCCGGGCCTCCTCCCGCGGCTGCCGGCGGCGGAACTTCTCCGGGTCGATCCCGTTGTGGATCACCACCACCCGGTCGGCCGGGACGTGCGTCCGCCGGACCCAGTCCTTCTTGGTGGCGTGGGCGACCGCGACCCCGACGTCCAGGCACCGGTTGCTGACCGCCTCCAGCACCCGGTAGGCCGGCCCGCTCCGCTCCCGGTGCAGGTCGTAGGTCGAGTCGACGTGGAACGTCCCGACCACCCGCCGGCAGCCGGCCAGCCGGGCCGCCACCGGGGACTCCTCGAACCCGGTGTTCTGCGTGTGGAACAGGTCGACCGGGTGCTGTCGCAGGAGCCGGGCGAGCCGGCGCGACTCCCTGGCGAACCCGGCCGACAGCCGCACCGCCGGGGGCACGAACCGGCCGACCCCGCGGCGGCGCGGGGGCGCGCCTCCCGCGGCCGGGGCGGCGGACGCCCCGCCGGCGAACCCGACCGGCCCGCCGAGCCGGACCACCTTCACCCACGGCCGCGGCTGGTACTCCCCCGGCAGGTCGCAGAACACGGTGGCGTCGAACTCGGCCGGGTCGAGGGCGGCGAGGACCGAGTGGACGTACCGCCACGGCCCGCCGGTCCCGGCCCCGGGGCAGTAGATCCCGAGCTTCGGCCGCCGGCCGGTCACGCCCACCCCCTCAGCATGTGACCGGCGAGCCGGGAGCGTCAGCGACCGGAGGACGCGGAGCACTCCGGTCGCTGACGCTCCCGGCTCGCCGGTTCTGACCCCGCCCGTCACCGCACCCGCTCGCCCGGCTTCCGGTACGCCACCACGCAGTTCGGGAACCGGTCGTCCTCGACCACCAGCCCGGCCGCCGCGGCGGCCGCGTCGAACCCGGACTCGCGCCGGGCGTCGCCGTGGAACTCGATCGCCAGCGCGTTGACCCGGTCGAGCCACCCCACCGGCCCGCGGAACACCCCGGTCTCGGCCCCCTCGATGTCCATCTTCACCACGTCCGCCCGCGGGAACCCGGACATCTTCAGCAGCGTGCCGACGGTGTACGCCGGCACCGGCCGCCGCATCTCCCCGGCCGCCGACACCGTGAACGAGTCGAACATCGCCCCCGCCGGGAGCGGGCTGAGGTCGACGGTCCCGTCCTCGTGCCAGACCGCCCCGTGGACCACCTTGCACCGCCCGGCGGCGACCAGCGGGGCGACGTTCCGGGCCAGCACCGCCTGGTTGTCCGGGGACGGCTCCACCGTCAGCACCGCGCACCCCGGGAACCGGCCGGCGAGGTACAGGGTGGCGAGCCCGATGTTCCCGCCGAGGTCCAGGGCGTACTCGCACGCCCCCGCCCGCTCGGCCACCACCCGGTAGATCTCGTTCCGCACCACCTCCTGGAAGGTGTCGATGTCGGTCCCGCTCTCCCGCAGCCAGACGGCCGCCCGGAACGGCCGCTTCACCGTCACCCCGACCAGCCCGGGGCCGCCCGCCCCGCGGGCGCTGCGGGCGACCAGCCCGCGGAGCCGCAGGGCGGACCGGAGGGTGACGAACCGGGTCGTCCCCCACACGTACCCGACCGACCACGGGACCCGCAGCTTCATACGGCCTCGCGGCGGAACAGGCCCCCGAGTTTGGCCGCCGCCAGGCCGCACGCCGCCGGCACCAGCGTCCGCAGCGACCGCCGCTTGTACGCGTTGTACGCCAGGTCGAACAGCTCCTTCCGCAGCCGCCTGCGGACCGCCGCCCGGTGGGCCGGGTCGGGCAGGGTGCGGAGCATGTCCCGGAACAGCTTGACCAACTCCCGCCCCTCCAGGAGCCGGTTCGACGACATGCTGCTGCCCCAGATCCGCACCCGGACCAGCGGGCGGTTCAGCATCCGCACCCGGAACCGCGACCGGCTGACGAACCGCCACACGAACTCGACATCGCAGGCGTGCCGGTACGCCAGGTTCGGCCCGCCCATCTCCGCCCACGCCTCCCGCCGGAGCATCCCCTTGAACGGGATCGCGAACGTCTCGGCGTAGATCCGGAACGCCTCGTCCCGGTCGAGCAGCACCCCGGTCGGGGAGTCGTTCAGCACGGGACCCAGCACCTCCTGGGTGGCGAAGTAGGACGGCATGACCGTCTCCCCGGTCCCGTCCCGGAAGGTCATGAAGTCGGCGGTCGCCAGCCCGACCTCGGCCCCGGGGCCGGCCGCGAACACCGCCAGGTAGGTGGCGAACGCGTCCGGGGCGAACAGGTCGTCGGCGTCGAGGATGCAGACGAAGTCGCCGGTGGTGCGGGGGAACGCCCGGCTCGCCGGCCCGTACGGCCCGCCGGTGTTCTTCTCCAGGGAGAACAGGTCGACCCGGACGGGGGAGGTGCGGGCGAAGTCCGCCACCACCTCTCGGGTGTCGTCGGTCGACACGTCGTCGGCGACCACGATCTCGGCCGGCGGGTGGGTCTGGGCGCAGAGCGACGCCAGGGCGTCCCGGATGAACCGGGCCCCGTTGTACACCGGGATGATGGCCGAGATCCGGTCGCTCATCGCACCTCCCGGTCGGTCACGTGCCGTCCGGGCCGGAAGCGTGAGCGACGGGTTGAGGCCGGACCCGTCGCTCACGCTTCCGGCTCGGACGGCACGCCTCACGGCGTCACGGCCTGGTCCGCCGCCTCGCCCACCGTGTCCCACAGGAACCGCCGCCGCACCTCGGCGTGCCCGGCGGCCGCCAGCCGCCGCCGCTCGGCCGCGCCCCCGAGCAGCCGGACGCAGGCGTCGGCGAACGCCGCCGGCGAGTCCGGCTGGAGGAAGTCGACCCCCGGCCGCAGCCCCAGCCCCTCGGCCGCCATCTCGGACGCGACCAGCGCCTTGCCGAGGTTCAGCGCCTCCAGCACCTTCAGCCGGGTCCCGCTGCCGAGCCGGATCGGGGCGACCACCACCGCCGCCCGCCGGTAGTACTCCCCCACGTCCGGCACCCCGCCGTGCACGACCACCCGCTTCCCGTCGTGCAGCGCCCGGATGTCGTCCGGCGGCTTCAGCCCGACCACGTGCAGGGCGGCCGCCGGCACCCGCTCGGCCACCCGCGGCAGCACCTCCCGGGCGAACCACAGGACCGCGTCCCGGTTCGGGGCGTAGTCCATCACCCCGACGAACAGCAGGTTCCCGTCCTCCTCCCCGGCCGGGTCGACCGGGTCCCGCGGGGTGATCCCGTTCGGGACCACGTACACGTTCGGCCGGCCCGGGCCGAAGAACGCCGCGTCCTTCGGGCTGCACACCACCAGCCGCCAGAACATCTCCGGCAGCCGGGCCTCGAACCTGGTCAGCTTCCTCAGCTCGGCCCGCTCCAGGTACCGGCCGCCGCCCCGGCCGGCCAGCGCCCGCCCGGCGTTCACCGACTCCAGCTCCATCAGGTCGACGACGACGTTGGCCAGCCCGGCGGCCCGGGCCTGGACGGCGATGTACGCCTTGTCCACCCAGACGACGTCGTGCGGCACCTCCTTGGCCAGCCGGCGGAAGAACTCGACCGCCTTCGGCACCATCCAGTTCTGCACCTGCCGCGGCCACGGGTTGACGAACAGCCGCCACAGGTTCCCGGCCACCCCGGCCAGCCGCGACGGCGGCGGCGACTCCGGCGGCAGCCACTCCCGGCAGTCGGTCGCCACCACCCGGGCGAACGTGTCCTTGGCGAACCGGTCCCACCCGTCCCGGTCCGGCGGGTCCGGCGGCGGCTCCAGGGGCAGGAGGTTGACCATCGTCACCTCGTGCCGCCGGGCCAGCTCGCGCGAGACGTTCAGCAGCCGCTGCCGGCCGCCGACGTCGCCCGGCCACGGGTGCATGAACGAGACGAACAGCAGCCTCATCAACCCTCCCGGGGCAGACAAGAATGTCTGCCCCACCCCCGAAACCCCTAACCCTCCCGGGGCAGGCAGGAATGCCTGTCCCACCCCGAAACCCCTAACCCTCCCGATCCGGGTGGGGCAGGCATTCCTGCCTGCCGGGGCAGACAAGAATGTCTGCCCCACCCACTTACCCCTTCCGCACCACCGCCTGCGGCAGCAGCTTCGCCAGCTCCAGCACCGCCCCCGGCCACGGCCCGGCGGCCCACATCCCGCGCCACAGGCACGCCGCCGCCCGGCGGTAGTTGCCGGCCTTCCGCTCGGCGTACGCCCGCTCGAACGCCAACTCCCGGACCACCCGCCGCAGCTCCCCCCGGGCGGCCGCCGACAGCCCCGCCCGCCGCAGCCCGCCGTACACCCGCAGCTGGTCCCGCACCCGGGCGTACTCCCCGCCGGTCCGGTAGAAGCTCGCCGGGTGCAGCAGCCACGACGCCGACAACCCGGGGACGTACCCGACGTCGCACCGGGCGGTGACCGCGGCCAGGAACGCCAGGTCCGACGACACCGTGGTCCCGGTGTCCAGCCCCCCGACCCGCCGCCACACCGCCTTCGGGAACAGCATGTTGCTGAACGTGTACGGGAAGCACTTCGACCGGACCAGCGCCTCCCGGGCGGCCGCCGACGCGACCCGGAATCCGCCCCCGGCCAGCGCCCCCTTCGGCAGCGCGTCCACCGTCGCCCGGAACCACCCCTCGTGCGCCCGGTTCAGCTCCGCGTCCGGCCCGCGGAACGCCAAGTCGCCGAACACCAGCCCGAGGCCCGGGTTCGCCTCCGCCACCCGCAGCTGGTCGGCCAGCTTCGTCGGGGCGAAGCAGTCGTCGTGGTCGAGCGTCGCCACCCACTCCCCGCGGACGGCGTCGATCCCGACGTTCGTCGGCAGCGCCGGGCCGCCGGAGTTCTTCGGTTGACGGATCACCCGGACCGGCACCGGGGCGGTCGCCGCCACCCCCTCGACCACCGCGACCGTGTCGTCCGGGGAGCAGTCGTCGACGACCACCACCTCGTCCGGGAGCCGCGTCTGGGCGAACACCGACGCGAGCGCCTCCCGGATGAACGGGGCCCCGTTGTACGTCGGGATGACGACGGACGCGGTCACGCGGTCCCCTTCGCCACGGGGTGCCCGATCGCCCGGGCGGTGGCCTCCAGGTACGCCCGGCCCCACCTCTGGTCCGGCTCCAGGTGGCACCCCTCCGCCCACTCGTTCCACGCGTTCAGGAACACCGGCTCGGCCGCCTTCCCGGCCTCCCGCTGCCGCCGGACGATCTCGGTCAGCCACTTCTCGTACAGCTCCGGGGTGGAGTCGGCGAAGATCGTCGCCCCGGTCTTCCGCCGGGCGGCGTTGTCCCACGACGGGCAGACCCCGCGGAACATCGGGTACCCCGGGTCCGGCTTCGCCAGCATCTTGTCGACCACCTCCGGGTACGAGAACACCCGGTGGTCGCGGTACGTCCGGACCCGCGGGGCGGCCAGCCCGGTCGCCCCCTCCACCTGCTCCAGGGACCAGTCCACGCCCTTCCACAGCTTGTAGCTCACCCCGACCAGGTTCCGGTGGACCTTCTTCCGGACCCGGTGCCACACCCCGTACTTGTCCGGGAAGTTGTTCGTGTCCGGGGCGAACTCCACCGCGGCGTCGAACCCGAGCGGCCGCGGGTCGATGTGGTTCCCCCCGTGGCTCTGGACGGTGCACAGGTGCAGCTCCCCGACCCCGGCCTTCCGGGCCTCCTCCCGCCACCGCTCGGTGGTCCGCCGCGGGTCGGTCAGGTGGGTGACGTGGTACACCAGGAACAGGGGCTTGCCGCCGACCCGGATGTACCGCCGGTCGGCGAACACCGGCAGGAGCCACCGGATGTGGTTCAGGTCGTCGTCCGGGCTGTACTTCTGCTCCACCAGCACCAGCCGGTTCCCGCCGTCCCAGTTCCGGCTCCACGGCTCGTTCGCCCAGCACAGGCAGAACGGGAAGTCCGGCTCCCCGGACGCCAGGACCTCGTCCACCGGCCGCTCCAGGAGGCGGCGGCCGTTGAACCAGTAGTGGTAGTAGCAGAACCCGTGGACGCCGTACGCCCGGGCGAGGTCGGCCTGGGCCGCCCGGGCCTCCGGCAGCCGCAGGTCGTAGAACCCGAGGTCGGCCGGCAGGTGCGGCTGGTAGTGCCCGGGGAACAGCGGGCGGGCCCGGGTGACGTTGGTCCACTCGGTGAACCCCCGCCCCCACCACGCGTCGTTCTCGGGGATCGGGTGGAACTGCGGCAGGTGGAACGCGACCAGCGGCGGGCCGGGCTCGGCGGGGGTCAAGGCCGGGGCTCCTGGGGGGCGGGGGCGGGTCAGGGACGCGGCTCGATGATCTCCCCCGGGCCGGGACGACCACCTGCCCGTACCCCCGCCGTCCGGTCGGGGACCGGAACCGGCCGGACGGGTCGGTCACCTCGACCGCCGCTGCTTGGACCGCACCTGCCGCTCCCGGTACCGCCACCGCTCCCGCAGGTCCACCAGCCACCCCGGCCGGCCGGCTCGGTCACGGTCCGGTGCTCGGCGGCCGGGGGCGGCGGAGGCCGATGACCCGGTCATGCGATCTCCGCCGGCCTCGGTGGCTCACACCCCGGCCTGGCCTAACCCCATGGTCATGAGCTTGGCCCCGACCACCCCGGCCACCGAGAGCAGCAGGAACCGGGTGAACCACCGGCGGGTCACCCGGTACTTCTCCGGCAGGGTCCACGCGGCCTGGTCGAGCAGCACCCCGGCCAGCCCGAGCACGAGGTACGTCGGGATGACGAAGTTGCGGGTCAGCGAGTAGCACCCGCCGGCGTACGCGATCACCGCCGCGAACCCGAAGTGCCGGGCCTGCACCACCCACCCCGGGGCCAACACCCCGCGGCCGAGCCGGTCGGTCAGCCGGGCGGCGAAGTAGAACGCGGCCAGGAACGCCCCGCCCCCGAGTACCCCCATCTCGACGTACGCCTGGACGAACGAGTTGTGCGCCTCCAGCCCCTCCTCGGCCACGTAGAACCCCCGCCCCAGCCCGGTCATCAGGAAGATCGGGTGGTTCTGCAGCTCCGTCAGACCGCTCGCCCACTTCATCACCCGCTCGTGGGCCGTACCCCCGCCGCCGATCCCCCCCTGCCGGCCGCCGACCAACATCAGGGCGGCCAACCCCCCGGCCACGGCGAACGGCAGCGCCTTCGCCCCGCCGTACCGGGAGTACAGGTACGCCCCCGTCCCGGCCAGCACCCCGAGCAGCCCGCCCCGGGACTGGGTCTCCATCAGCCCGTACACGTACACCGGGATCGGGAGGAGCCAGAACAGCCGCCCGGCCGCCCCGTGCGCGGTCGTGGTGGACAGGTACACGCAGCACAGGATGCCGAGGCCGAGGACCAGGCACAGGTCGTTCGGGTCGGAGAAGATCCCGCTGCTGGTCATCCGATAGATCTCCCGGATCTCCCCGGTCTCCTTGTCCTGCTGCCGCTCGATCGCCGGGACGATGTTCGGGAACTCGGCGTACCCGTAGAACTGGGCCAGGGCGATCAGGGTGAGGGCGGCGATCAGGAACACCAGGGCCGCGACGTACGCCCGGAACCGCTCCCGGGTGTCGACCACCGCCAGCACCAGGAAGTAGAACAGCACCACCTTCCCGAACTCCGGGGCCCAGTCCATCACCGCCTCGTCCACCCGCCCGAGCGGGACCAGAGAGACGACCGAGACGGCGTAGAAGATCAGGACGCAGACGCTCACCGGCCGGGCCGCGAGCGCCTCCCCGGACAGCTGCCGGGCCAGCCCGGGGAGACTGGTCAGGACGCACGGGATGACCGTGCAGAGGTACAGCCGCAGCCCGGCGATCTCCGGGTACAGCTCCTCCGGCCGGATCAGCAGGACGGCGTTCAGCAGCAGGAAGAAGGCGAAGTTCATGGGGTCGGGTTGCCCCCGGCCGACAGGGCCCGCCGGAACTCCGGCAGGGCGACCGCCAGGAACCGCCGGTTCGCGTCCGCCTCCTCGCCCTTCTTCGACGCGAACTCCCGGACGACGTACACCTTGTACAGGGCCGGCAGGTGCGAGTACTCCCGCCGGGGGCTCTCCGGCGCCCTCCAGTCGGCCCCGTCCGCCGACCACCCCCAGTGGATCTCCAGCCGGGTCGGGACGACCGCGTTCGGCAGCTTGAACCGGCCCCGGGCGAACTCCCCGGGCCGGCCGTCGGCCGCCGGCACCTCGGTCCGGTCGTCGATGCTCTCCGGCGCGTACCCCTGGTTGGCGTAGCACACGTCCGGGGTGTGGACGCTGATCGGCCCGCCCCGCCCGCACACGATCAGGGCGGTCACCTCGTCCCCGGTCTTCGGGTTCCGGTACCGCCGCTGCAGGTACCCGGTGATCCCGCCCCGGGCCAGGGCCGCCTCCTCCAGCTCGACGTCGTGCTCGGCGGCCGCCACCCACGCCTCGTCCCCGGACCCGACCGTCCGCGGGACCCGGGCCAGCCGGTCGACCGCCGCCTGGAGCTGGCCGGACGGCCCCCACCGGTCGGTGTACCGGCCGTGGACGAACCCCATCGCGGCGACCGCCACCAGCCCGACCACGACCGGGGCGAAGCGAACCGGACTCATCGCTCGTCACTCCTTGGCCGGGTCGCCGGCCGTCGCCAGGGCCGCCCCGGGGAGGGCGGCCGGGGTGTTCGGGGCGGCCGGGTACTTCGACCGGTACGCGTACCCGTAGTCGTACACCTCGCTCCTCACGTTGCTCACCACCACCCCGGCCAGCTCCGCCCCGACCGCCCCGAGCCGGTGGATCGTGTCCGCCACCCGGGACACCTGGCTGAACCCCATCATCACCGACAGCACCACCGCGTCCGCCTCCCGGGCCAGCAGCATCGTGTCCGACACCAGCAGGAGCGGGGAGGTGTCGATCACCACGAAGTCGAACTGGGCCTTCAGCTCGTGGGCGAGGTGCCGCCACCGCTCCCCGACCAGGGCCTGCCGGGTGGCCAGCGTCCACTTCCCGGCCGGCAGGACCGACAGCCCGGCGACCGGGGACTGGCGGACGGCGGTGCCGATCGGCACCTCCCCGCGGAGCACCTCGGACAGCCCGGGGGCGTCCGGCAGGTTGAACAGCAGGTGGGCGGACGGGGCGTGGATGTCGCCGTCGACCAGCAGGGTGCGGAACCCGGCCCGGGTGAGGCTGATCGCGAGGTGCCCGGACAGGGTCGTCTTCCCCTCCCCGGACACCGCGCTGGTGACCAGGAGCACCCGGGCGTCGGCCGCCCCGGGGGTGCCGTGCATCAGCATGTTCCGGGCGGTGTCGATCGACTCGACCAGGATGGCGTGGGCGTCGGACGAGGCGGCCCCGGGGGAGCTGGCGACCAGCGGCGGGATGGTCCCGACCAGCCGGGCCCCGAGGCTGGACGTGGCGTCGTCGACGTGGGTCACCCGCCGCCCGCGGTACTCCCAGAACACCAGCCCGCCGAACCCGAGGCCGAACAGCGCGAAGGCGGCGACCAGCGCGAACTTGAGCCGCCGGTTCCCCTCGATCCCCTGGACCACGAACGGGTCCTCGGCGATGGTCACCCGGGGGGCGGCGTTCCCCTCGATCCGCATCGCCTCCAGCTCCGCGTACAGCCGCTCGGCGAGCTGCTCCCGGGACCCGATCTCCCGCTGCAGGTTCTCCAGGTCGATCTTGTACCGGTTCCGCTGGTCCAGCTCCTTCTCGATGTCCTCGATCTTCTTCGACACCTTCGCCTCCTCCCGCCTGAGCCGGTCGACCTCCGCCTGGGCGGCGTCCACAAGCCCGCTCTCCTGGGCGGCGGCCTGCTGCCGGAACGCCTCCTCGATCCGGGCCCGGGCGTCCACCCGGTACTGGTCCCGCGCCGCCTTGCCCTTCTCGAGCTCCTTCCGAACGTTGATCACGAGCGGCGAGGCGTCCCGCTTCTTCGCGTCGGCGAACGACTCCTCGATCTTCTTCAGCCGGTCCTGGGTGGACTCGACGAACCCCTCCAGCTCGCCCAGGGTCTTGTCCTGGGCGAGCAGGTTGTCGACGGCGGACGGGGGGATGAAGTCGTACCGCGGCAGGGTAGCGAGCCACGTCGCCCCGACGAACGCCGCCACCGCCGGCTGGCGGGCCTTGTCCTTGAGGTACACCTTGACCGCGTCGAGGGTCGACCTGGCGACGGTCAGGTCGTCCCGGGTGGCGATCAGCTTGGAGGTGGCGGTTTCCAGCCCGTGCTGCCGGAACCGGTCGATCAGGACCAGGGCTTCGGCGTTCTTCGACCCGAGGTTGCGGGCGATCCTGTCGATCCGGTCGTTGAACTCCTTGACCTCGGCCTTGGCGGCGTTGTGCTCCTTCTCCAACTTGAGCCGGCGGTCGATCCGGAGGGCGTTGTCCCGGTGGTAGGAGGCGTCCCGGTACGCCTTGTCGACCGCCGCCACCAGGGCCAGCAACTCGGCCTCGCTGTCCCCCTCGACCACGATCCGCATGAACTCCGTGTTCCCCTTCAGGTCGACGGTGACGGACCCGGCGAGGTCCAGGGGGCCGGTCCCCGGGGGGACCATGGCGAGGCCCTTGACCTTCGGGTCCTTCAGCACCTCGGCCATGGTCCGCTTGCCCGTGATCAGGGCGGCCTGGACCGGCTTGTACGCGTGCAGCGGGACGTTGTCGATCCGGGTCGGGCTGATGATGCTCGGCGGGTCGGTGGCGACGTGGTAGACGATCGCCGCCGCCTTCTTCGGGAGCGGCAGGAACACGTACGCCGCGACGGCCGCGGACGCGGCCACCAGGACGACCGCGATCAGGGCCAGCGGGTGCCGCTTGACCGCCTGGAAGACGGTCCGCAGGTTCAGCCCGCCGGTCGACTTCGGCGGCCCGGACAGGTGCGGGTCGGTGGTGGTCATCGCTGCCTCCCTCGCCGGCGGCGGCCGGCCGGATGAAGACCCCGGAAACCGGTCACGTCGCCAGGGGGACGAGCCCGCGGCCGCGGGGGCCGGCCGGGGCCGCGGGGACGATCGCCCGGCCGAGGACGAACAACTCGATCAGGAGCATGCCGAGGGCCAGCGGCATCATCAGCCACCCGGCGAAGTCGTGGTACACCCGGCGGGCCAGCTCGCCCTTGTCCATCTCGTACAGGACCGAGGTGGCGGTGATCCGGATGACGTTGGCGGCGACCGCGATCGGGATCGCGCTGGCGACGATCACCGCCCGCTCGAACACCGTCCGGGTGTCGGCCAGGATGGCGACCGCGGTGGCCAGGGCGAAGAACGTCATCAGCATGGACAGCCCGCTGCACGCCTCCACCACCCCGAGCCGGGTGGTGCTCAGGATGATGATGTTCCCCTCGGCCACCGCCGGCACCCCGAACGTCTGCAGCAGGTAGGTGCTGACCGTGGTGGCGACCCGCTGGAGGGTGCCGCCGAGGGCTGTCTGGAGGGCGTACGGGAGCGGGAGCATGAACGCCAGGAACAGGACCCCGGGGAGGGCCCACCGGAGGGCCTTCCACCCGCCGGCGGTGGCCGCCAGCCCGGCCAGGCAGACCGGGATCGACCCGGCGTCCAGCCACGACTGGTAGTACCGGAACCCGGCCAGCCGCATCCCGCCGGCCAGCAGGATCAGGCCCAGGCCCCACCACGCCGGGGTCACCCCGCCGGCCAGCCGGCCGCGGCCGAGCCACAACAGGTACACGGAGAACAGCGGGACCAGAAACCCGTGCGAGTACGCCGGGTCGTTCACCCACCGCTCGGCGATCGCGTCGAAGGTACTCCAGTACGCCCACAGGAAGACCGCCAGGCCGACCGCGGCCAGGGCGATCACCGGGTTCGAGGGCCGGTCGGGCGTCGGCGCGGGGCGGGCCGTCGTCATCGGGGTACTCGCTCCCGCCGGCGGCGGGGTCGGACACGGGGTCGGGGCGGCGCGCTCCGCCGCCCCGAACACTCCGACTCTAGGATAAATTCCTCGCCGCACCTGTCGCCCGGGAAAAATTCCGCCTCCGGCCCGAGCCGGGGCGGAGCCGCCGCGTCAGCGCGCGGTTCCGGCGGGGACATCCGAGTCCCGGAGCGTGCGGCACTGTACGTCGACGCCGAGCGGCCGGGTGTCGTTCCCGCGCAGGGGTTGGAGACCACTGGCCTTGCATCGCGGCGGTCGGGTGCGGCTCGAGTGTCGGACGGGGTCCGACCGCCGCGGGGTGGGAGGGCACGGGGTCCGTCGGCCGGGTCCCGAGCCAGGTTGACGCCGGTGAGTTCGCATGGTGGGCACCCAGGTGAACCTCGGTAGGGAGCATGGTAGAGGGGTGGGGGCGGAATCGCAACCGGTGTTTCCCCGCCAAACCGAAAATTCATCCGGATCGTGCCGGGCGGTTAACCCGGCGTAGCACTTGCGCTACCACCCGGTTGCGCGTGGACACTTGGTCCCGGAAAGTAATTGATACCGCGCCGGGATCGGGGCGGCTAGGGGCGAACGGAAAAGGCTGTGCTGCGCACCAGAGCGGTACCGGGTCCGCCGCTCGCGGCGTTGCGGGGCCCGCAACGCCGCGAGCGGCGGGCGCTCACCCCTTGACCGGGGTCGCCTTGGCGGCGGCGATGAGGGCGTCGAGGATGGCGGCGTCGGCCGGGCTCAGCTTGCGGAACAGGGCGAAGTCGAGGCTCGCGTCGGCGGTGCGGCCCTGGAGCAGGCGGGTGACGCCGCGGCGGGCCAGGGAGATGACGTCCGTGCGGTTCTTGGCGCGGAACTTCTGGCACTCGGCGAGCACCTCGGCCGGGCGGTGGGTGGTCTGCTCGCGGATCAGCCGGAGGACGACGCGGGTGGCCGAGGCGGGGTCGAGCTGGAACGCCTGGCGGTAGTCGTCCATCGCCCCGGGGTGGCCGGCGTGGTACCGGGCGTTGCCGCGGGCGGCCCACCCGGCGGCCAGGGTCGGGGCCTTGGCGACGACCTGGTCGAGGTCGCGGAGGGCGTCGGCGAACTGCTCCAGCCCGGTCCGGGCGGTCCCGCGGATGTACAGCCCCTCGATGCTGTTCGGGTCGGCGGCCAGGACCGTCTCGGCGTCAGTGACGGCCCCGGCGAAGTCGCGGCGGAGGACGCGGGCGGTGGCCCGGTTGGCGGACGCGTCGCGGTGCTTGGGGTCGGCGACGAGGGCCTGGTTGGCGTCGGCGAGGGCCCCGTCGAGGTCGCCGAGCTGGACCCGGGCGGCGGACCGGTTGACCCGGGCGGCGAGGTGGTTGGGGTTGAGGTCGAGGGCGCGGGTGAAGTCGGCGGCGGCCCCGGCGATGTCCCCGGTGCGCATCCGCACCACCCCGCGGGTGTGGACGGCGACCGGGTTGGTCGGGGCGAGTTCGATCGCCCGGTCGAGGTCGGCGTCGGCCCCGGGGGTGTCGCCGGACGCCCGGCGGGCGGTGGACCGGTTGACGTACCCGTCGACGTTGCCCGGGTCGGCGGCCAGGACGGCGTCGAAGTCGGCGAGGGCGGCCGGGTAGTTCTTGGCGAGGAAGTGTGCGGACCCGCGGTTGAGGCGGGCGAGGGTCCAGTCGGGTTCGCGGTCGAGGGCCTCGTCGAACGAGGCGACGGCCCCGGCCGGGTCGCCGGACCGGGCCTTGGCCACCCCGGCGTCGAACGCCTGCTTCGCGATCGGGTCCACGGCCGGCCCCCCGCTCGTAATGGGATCGCGGTTGATTCTACCGCAAGGCGGGGCGGGCCGAAGGGGGATGTGGCCGGGACGCTGCCCGGGAGGCAGGCCGGGGTGGGGGTTTGCGGGGTAGACCGGCTCGGGAGTCCGCCCGGGGCGGCCGGTCAGTCGTCCGCGGTCACGATGTCCCCGAGGCTGGCCTCGACCCGGACCGGGGCCCCGCCGCCCCCGGGCGGGGCCGGGACCTCGACCACCGCCCCCGACACCACCCCGACGGTCGGGTCCGGGCGGCTGATCCGCACCTCCAGCGACACCACCCCGGCCACCCCGAGCACGTCCCCGTCGGCGAGCGGGACCGGCACGTCCCTCGGCACCGCCCCGCCGTTGCGCGTCAGCCCGGCCCGGCTCCGGTCGACCACCTCGAACCCGCCGCCGGCCCGCCGCACCTCGAAGTGCCGCCGGCTGATCCGGGCCGACAGGGATTCGCTCCCGGCCACCCGCAGGACCACGTCGTTCCCGGCGTCGGCCGGCTCCCCCGGCTTCCGCCGCTGCCGGCCGACGGTCACCACCGCCGCCCCGGGCGGGGGGCGGTAGGCGAACGTGGTCCCGACCACCCGGAGGGTGAGGGCCGGGGCGTCCGGGTCGGCGGCGAGCGGGGCGAGGGCGTCGGCGAACGCCCGCATGGTGGCCCACCGCCGGTCCGGGTCCTTGGCCAGCGCCGTCAGGACGACCGGGTCGAACCGCGGGTCGAGCCCCGGCCGGCGGGCGGACGGCGGCTCCGGCTCGGCGGTCGCGATCTTCGACAGGACGGCGTACACGTCCCCGGCGAACGGCGGGCTGCCGGTCAGCAGCTCGTACAGCACCGCCCCGAGGGCGTACACGTCGGACCGCGGCCCGACCCGGACCTGGTCCCCGGCCACCTGCTCCGGCGGCATGTACGCGGGGGTGCCGAGGACCGTTCCGGGGAGGGTGATCCGGGGGGCGTCGCCGGCGCCCCGGCGGGCCAGCCCGAAGTCCATGACGACCGGCTCCCCGGCGTCGTCGACCAGGATGTTGGACGGCTTCAGGTCGCGGTGGACGACGCCCTTGCCGTGGGCGTAGTCCATGGCCCGGGCGACCGCCCGGACCACCCGCACCGCCTCGGCCGGGTCCACCGGCCGGCCCGGCCCGACCCGCCGGGACAGCGGCTCCCCGGGGATGTATTGCATGCACAGGTAGTGGGTGTCGCCGTGCCGGCCGGCGTCGTGGGTGAGGCAGATGTTCGGGTGGCGGAGGCCGGCGGCGGCCCGGGCCTCCTCGAGGAACCGGGCGGCGGAGGCCGGGTCGGCGATGCCGCGGGGGATCTTCAGGGCGACCGGGCAGTCGAGGCGGGTGTCGTGGGCCAGGTACACGGTCCCCATCCCGCCGCGGCCGAGGAGCCGGTCGATCCGGTACCGGCCGGCGAACGTGGCCCCGACCGCGATCGGGTCGGCGGCGTCGGCCGGGGAAAGGCCGGTGGTGGCGTCGCCGGCCCGGCTGGCGTCTGGGGGCAGGTTCGGGCCGAAGACGGGCGGGTGGAGTTGCGGGAGGGTGTCGCCGCGGTCGGGGTCGGGCGGGGACATGGCGGGCCTGCGGGAGCGGGGCGTGCGGCCGGGGACGGCCCGGCCGCACGCCGGCGATTATACCAGACGGCCGCCGCGCCCGGCCCGGCCGCCCGTCGCGGTGTCGACTACGCCGCCCGGTTGCGGAACCGCCGGCGGACGGCGGCGAGCCCGGCGGCCCCGACCGCCAGCAGCCCGACCGACGCCGGCTCCGGGACCGCGAGCCCCGCGGCCGTCCGCGGGGTGGTCGGGGCGGCGGTGATCAGCTGGAACCCGGCCAGCGGCGCCCCAGTCGTCATGACCTGGGAGAGCGACAGACCCCGTTGCGGGTTCGGGTCAAGGTCCGGGTTCGGGTCGAACAGCGTCACGTTGAGGAACATGTTCCCCGGCCGGGCGAACGCGAACCGGGCGAAGACCAGGGTGTTGTTCACTTCGAGGTTCAGAGGGGTGAGTGACACCTCGTTCACCCGGATGACCCCGCCCAGGCTGCCCGGCCCCGAGAAGCTGAAGATGTCGTCGATGGTGGTCGAGCCGAGCACCGGGTTGCCCCCGCCCTGGGCCCGGCCGAGGACATCGATGGTGCCGATGTCGCCGGCCACCGCCTCCCCGAGGGTGACGACCAGGTCGTAGTCGATGTTCGCGTTGACGAACGTGTCGGGCCCACTGGAGCTGAAGCCCCTGTACCCGGTGAAGTCGATGGTCGTGGCCGTGGTCGTAACGTTCACCGTGGTGTCGCCGGTCACCGGGGTGAGGCCCATTTCGCTGGGGAGGGTGGGGTCGGTGCTCGTGACCAAGTTGAAGCTGATCGACCCGGGGTTGGCGGGGTTGACCAATGACGATGTGGCCGGGCCGAGGTTGTTGGTGTCGACGATGATGAGGGCGGCCCCGGCCGGGCCGGCGGACACGGCGGCCGAGAGGGCGGCGAGAACCAGCAGACGGGCGAGCATGTGCATACCTCCTGAGAATGACCCGCCCGGGGTCCGAACCACCGTGGCCGGACCCGGGCGGGTCGAACCATCAGTCCTTCCCCTTCGGGGCGGACAACTTCGCCACCAGGGCCTTGAAGTCGTCCCGCTCCCGGAGGGCGGCGAACGGGGCGGCGGACAACGCCTTGGAGTCCTTGAACCCCTTCTCGGCGGCCCGGGTCAGGGCGGCCACCGCCTCGTCGGCGTACCGCTTCCGGGCGGCGTCCCGGCCCGGCCCGTCGGATACCAGCGGGACGCACTGGGCCAGGTCGGCCGCCGTCTCGATCAGCCGGGCGGGGTCGTCCGGGGCAAGCGCGAGACGGTCCCGGGCGGCGGCCGCCGCCGCCTCGGCGTCCCCCTGCTTCCGCCGGACCTCGGCCAGGAGCCGGTATCCCCGGTCGAGGACCAGGGAGGACACCGACAGGCCCGGGACCTCGGCCAGGGCCGCCCGCGCGGACGCCGTCGCCTCGGACAGGGCGGCCGCCACCTCGGTCGGTGGGCGGCCGGCCCGGTGCAAGGCGTTCGCCAAGCTGTAGGTGTTGAGCGCGTGGGTGTCCCGGACCGTCACGTCCTCGGGGCTCAGCCCGGCGAGCCGGGCCCCGACCTCCCGGGCCTTCCCGTACCAGTCGATCGCGGCCGGGCCGTCGCCGGCGCCGAGGGCGGCGTTCCCGAGCGTCACGTACGTGTACGCCAGGTCGACCTGGGGCTGGGTGCGGGTCGGGTCGATGTCGGCCAGCTTGGCCCGGACCGCCCGGGCCTCCCCGAGCGCCGCCAGGGCCTTGTCGAACTCCTTCCGCCGGACGTGGAGGACCCCGCGGATGTGGAGGTTCTGCCCCCGGTGGGTGGCGACCTCGGCCGTGTCCCGTCGGTCCGCCGGGACCTTGTCCAGGACCTCCCGCCCGCGGCGGAGGGCCGCGTCCGCGTCGTCCGGCCGGCCGTCGGTGATGGCCGCGATCGCCTCGTTGTTATGGCTCTCGGCGAGGAGCGCCAACTCGCCCGGGGCGGCGGTCATGTCCGCCAGCCGCTCCCGCAGCCGCCGGGCGTCGGCGAGGAGCCGGAGCCCCTCGGCCTTGTCGGCCCCGCCTTGAGCGGCGAGGTCCGAGCCCAGGTCGCTCTGCGTCCGGGCGAGGTCCCGGAGGTGCGTCAGCCCGTGGGTGTAGGCGTTCCGCTCCCGGAGTCGGAGGGCCTCCTGGCGGGCGGCGGTGGCCGCCTTCTGGTCGCCGAACCGGTCGCTCAGCGTCGCCAGGTCGTGCAGGATGCGGGCCTCGGCCGCCCGGGCGGCCAGCCCGGCGAGCCCGACCTGGGCGAGCTTCTGCCACTGGACGCGGGCGGCCTCGTACGCCGCCCGGGCCGCCTTCAGCCGCCGGGCCTCGGTGTGCAGGGTGGCCAGGTGGGTCAGGTTCACCGCCAACTCCCGCCGGATCCCCTCGTCGTCCGTCTTAGCT
>PNKH01000120.1 GCA_013822345.1 Isosphaera sp. | reverse complement strand
CCCGGCGGTGCCGTGAGCCCTCCGCGGCCCAGGTCCGGAAGTGGGCCGCCCGCCCGACCGACGGTCGATCCTGAAAGCCCACGGGCGTCCGGCCCGTGGGCTTTCTTCGTCCCGCGCGGTCGGACCGGGGTCCGTCGGTCCGCCCCGAGGATTTCCCGCCAGGACGTATCGGGTCGTGCTACAATCCGGTCACTCCGCCCTTCCGAGACCCCGGCGATGACCACGCCCGCCCCCGCAGACCCCACGCCCATCCTGGTGGTCGACGACTCCGTCCTGGAGCGGCGGTACGTCACCCGGTTGCTCGACCAGATGGGCGGGTGGCGGGTCGGGCAGGCCGGGAACGGGGTCGAGGCGCTGGAGGCGATCGCCAAGGAGGCCCCGGCGGTCGTCCTCACCGACCTGCAGATGCCGAAGATGGACGGCCTCGTGCTGGTCGAGAAGATCCGCGGCCGGTACCCGCTGGTCCCGGTCGTGCTGATGACCGGCGGCGGGAGCGAGCGGGTGGCGGTCGACGCCCTGCGGGCCGGGGCGGCGGACTACGTGTCCAAGCAGGCCCTGGCCCACGACCTCGCCCCGGTCCTGGAGCGGGTGCTGTCCGCCCGCCAGGCCGAGCACCGGCGGTACCGGGTGCTGGCCGGGATGACCCGGCGGGCGTCGCAGTTCGTGCTGGAGAACGACCCGGCGCTGGTCCCGCCGCTGGTCGCCCTGTTCCGGGAGGACCTGATCCAGGTCGGGCTGTGCGACCTGACCGGGGCGACCCGGGCCGGGGTCGCCCTGGAGGAGGCCCTGCTGAACGCCGTCTACCACGGGAACCTGGAGGTCAGCTCGGACCTGCGGCAGAACGGGGACGACGCGTTCCACCGGCTGGCCGCGGAGCGGCGGCACGAGGCCCCGTACCGGGACCGGCGGGTGCGGGTGACGGCCCGGCTCAGCCCGGACCGGGCGGCGTTCGTGGTCGCCGACGAGGGGCCGGGGTTCGATGTCTCGAAGCTCCCCGACCCGACCGACCTGGACTACCTGCTCCGCCCGAGCGGGCGGGGCATCCTGCTGATGCGGGCGTTCATGACCGACGTCCGGTACAACCCGACCGGGAACCGGGTGACGCTGGTCAAGACCAAGGACCGCGGCGGCGAGGAGTGAGACCGACCCCCGGGCGTACGGGGCCGCCGGCCGAACCGGCGTCACGCCGCCCCGGCGCGGTACAATTCCCCCGGTCCCGTCCCGTCGCCCGCTCCCCTCTCCCGGAGCGCCCCATGTCCGCGTCCCCCGACCGCCGCTCGTTCCTGGCCGCGTCCGCCGGCCTCGCCTTCCTCGACGGCCTCCCGCCGGTGTCCGCCGCCGACGCGAAGCCGGACCCGGACCTCGTCCGCCTCGACTCTGGCATCGAGCCGCTGGTCCGGCTGCTGGAGGACACCCCGCGGGAGAAGTTGCTGGAGGAGGTGGGCTCGCGGGTGAAGAAGGGGCTGGCGTACCGCGAGGTGCTGGCCGCCCTGCTGCTGGCCGGGGTGCGGAACGTCCAGCCGCGGCCGAGCGTCGGGTTCAAGTTCCACGCGGTGCTGGTGGTCCACTCGGCGCACCAGGCGGCGATGGCCGGGCCGGACAACGAGCGGTGGCTGCCGCTGTTCTGGGCGCTCGACAACTTCAAGAGCGCCCAGGCGACGAACGCGAAGGAGAGCGGCTGGCGGATGAAGCCGGCGGACGAGGCGAAGGTGCCGGAGGCGCACCGGGCGCGGGAGGCGTTCACCCGGGCGATGGACGGGTGGGACATCGAGGCGGCGGACGCGGCGACGGCGGCGCTGGCCCGGACCGCCGCCCCCGGCGAGATGTTCGACCTGTTCGCCCGGTACGGGAGTCGCGACTTCCGCGACATCGGGCACAAGATCATCTACGTGGCGAACGCATTCCGCACCCTGGAGGTGATCGGCTGGCCGCACGCCGAGCCGGTGCTCCGGTCGCTGGCGTTCGCGCTCCTGCGGCACGACGGGAAGAACCCGGCGAAGGAGGACCTGGACGCCGACCGCCCCGGGCGGAAGAACCTGGAGCGGGCCCGCAACCAGGCCCGCCCGCGCGGCGTCCTCGACAAGCCGACCCCCGAGTTCGCCACCGAACTCCTCCGCACGACCCGGACCGCGGCGGCCGACGAGGTGAGTGCGGAAGTGGCGAAGCGGGTCGGGGCGTCGGCGACGGCCCAGTCGGCGTGGGACGGGCTGTTCCTCGGCGGGGCGGAGTTGCTGATGCGGCAGCCGGGGATCGTCGCGCTCCACTCGCTGACGTCGCTGAACGCCCTGCACTACGCCGCCCGCGCGACCGGCGACGCCGAGTTGCGGCGGTTCCTGCTGCTGCAGGCGGCGGCGTTCGTCCCGCTGTTCCGCGACGCGATGAAGTCGCGGGGCAAGGTGGGGGACGCGAAGATCGACGAACTCGGGCCCCGGGACGAGGACGCGGAGTTCACGGTGCGGGACGTGTACGCCGAGTTGGGGCGGAATAAGGAGACCGCGGCCCGGACGGCGTTCACGGTGCTGAAGGGGAATCCGGGGGCGGCGAAGGCGCTGGCGGACGAGGGCCGGCGGCTGATCTTCGTGAAGGGGACTGACTCGCACGACTACAAGTTCAGCTCGGCGGTGCTGGAGGACGTGGCCCTGCTGTCGCCGGGGGTGCGGGACCGGTTCCTGGCGGCGAGCCTGTTCTGGCTGAAGGGGTCGGGCGCCCCCGACTCGCCGCTGGTGAAGCGGACACGGGCGGCGCTGGCGTGACGGTCAGCGGGCGGCGGGCGGGCCCGGCGGCCGCCACAGGGAGAACGTCTCGCGGTCGCCGTTGAGGGAGAACGTCAACCGGTCGGCGGTCAGGCACCGGACGCCGCCGACCGGCATCCGCGGGAAGCGGTGTTCGAGGTGGGCGGGGATGATGAACACCCCGCGGTCCGTCTGAAGCTGTGCGGCCGCATGATCGACAGGCGACCCGCGCCGGAGGCGGAGCAGTTCGAGGTTGAACCCGTAGCACCGCAGCACGATCCCGTTCACAGCAGCGGAGTGCCGGCCTCGAAGCGTGGCGGGTGACGCCCCGGTCACCGCCCGGAAGATCGTTTCGGCAACCAGGACGGTGCCGTTGTTCCCGGTGTCCAAGACGGCCGGGAAAGCTACGGCACGCAGGTCGGGCACCTCGTCCGGCCGCCACGACGCGAGCCGGACCCAGACGACGGGCTGGAGGCGGCGGAGGGTGACGATCACCCCGCCGGGCGCGACCGTGCGCTCGGTGGGGTTCAACGGCACCCGGGAGATGACGAACGGCATGGGCGGTGCCGGGGTTCGGTTCAGTCGATGAACTCGGTGGCGTCCTGGAGGGTGTACAGGACGATAAACTCTCCGTCCGGGATGCCACGCTTGAGGCACTTGTCGAACAGCACCTGCTGCGAATCCCCGACGTACAGGACGCGCTCGCCGTCGCAGGCGACCCAGCGGCGCGGGTGCTTCTTCAGCAACTCCGGGAAGTGTGCCTTGAAGACGCGCAGCGCCTTCACGATCCCTGACGGGAGCGGCGGGCAGACGTACTCGGGCTCGGCGGGCGGGTTCGCCCCGGCGGTGCTCTTCTCGGCGGACATGGCGGGCCTCCGGTGACTCGACCCACCCCGATTCTACCACGCCGTCCGCGTCACTCCTCGTCCTCCCGCAGCTTCGCCAGCACGCCGTAGTCCTCCAGCGTCGTCGCGTCCCCGGTGCTCTGCCGGCCGGCCGCGATGTCCCGCAGGAACCGCCGCATGATCTTCCCGCTCCGCGTCTTCGGCAGCGCCTCCGTGAACTTGATGTCGTCCGGCCTGGCCAGCGCCCCGATCTCCTTCACCACGTGGGCCTTCAACTCCGCCTTCAGCTCGTCGCCCGGGGCGTGGCCCTGCTTCAGGGTCACGAAGCAGACAATCCCCTCCCCCTTCAGGTCGTCCGGCCGGCCGACCACCGCCGCCTCCGCCACCTTCGGGTGGTGGACCAAGGCGCTCTCCACCTCCATCGTGCTCAGCCGGTGGCCGCTCACGTTCAGCACGTCGTCCACCCGGCCCATCACCCAGATGTACCCGTGCTCGTCCTTCCGGGCGCCGTCGGCGGTGAAGTACACCCCGGGGTACTGGCTCCAGTACGTCGCCTTGAACCGCTCGTCGTCCCCGTAGATCGTCCGCATCATGCTCGGCCACGGCCGCTTCACCACCAGGAACCCGCCCTGCCCCGCCGGTACCGGGTTCCCCGCCTTGTCGACCACCTCCGCCGCGACCCCCGGGAGCGGGTGCGTCGCGCTCCCGGGCTTCGTCGGCACCGCCCCCGGCAGCGGCGAGATCATGATCGCCCCGGTCTCCGTCTGCCACCAGGTGTCGACGATCGGGCACCGGCCGCCGCCGATCGTCGTGTGGTACCACATCCACGCCTCCGGGTTGATCGGCTCGCCGACGCTCCCGAGCAGCCGCAGGCTGGTCAGGTCGTGCCCCTGCGGGTGGTGGTCGCCCCACTTCACGAACGCCCGGATCGCGGTCGGGGCGGTGTAGAACACCGTCACCCGGTACTTCTCGACCACCTCCCAGAACCGGTTCTCCTTCGGGTGGTTCGGGGCCCCCTCGTACATCACCACCGTCGTCCCGTTGCACAGCGGGCCGTACACGATGTAGCTGTGCCCGGTCACCCACCCGACGTCCGCCGTGCACCAGTAGATGTCGTCCTCCTTGATGTCGAACACCCACCTGTGGGTGAGCGACGTGCCGAGGAGGTAGCCGCCGGTGGTGTGCAAGACGCCCTTCGGCTTCCCGGTGCTGCCGCTCGTGTACAGGATGAACAGCGGGTGCTCGCTGTCGAGCGGCTCGGCCGGGCAGTCGTCGGCCGCGTTCGCAACCAGGTCATGCCACCACACGTCCCGGCCCGGCTTCATCTCGACCGCCGTGTTGCAGCGGTTGAAGACGACGCACGTCTCGACCGTCGGCGACTTCTCCAGCGCCGCGTCGACGTTCGCCTTCAGCGGCACCACCTTGCCGCGCCGCCACCCGCCGTCGGCGGTGATGACGAGCTTCGAGTTGGCGTCGTTGTTCCGGTCCGCGACGGCGTCGGCCGAGAACCCGCCGAACACGACGGAGTGCGTCGCCCCGATCCGGGCGCAGGCGAGCATCGCGACCGCCGCCTCGGGGATCATCGGCATGTAGATGGTGACCCGGTCGCCCTTCCCGACGCCGAGCGCCTTCAGCCCGTTGGCGAACCGGCACACCTCGCGGTGGAGCTGCCGGTACGTCAGGGTGCGGGTGTCGCCCGGCTCGCCCTCGAACAGGATCGCGGCCTTGTTCCCGCGGTCCGCCAGGTGCCGGTCGAGGCAGTTGAAGCTGGCGTTGATCTGCCCGCCGACGAACCACTTCGCGTGCGGGGCGTTCGACCAGTCGAGCACCTGCGTCCACGGCGCGAACCAGTGGAGGGTCTTGGCCTGCTCGGCCCAGAACCCGTCCGGGTCGCGGTCGGCCCACGCGGCCAGCCGGTCCCGCTCGGCCGCCGTGACGTGGGCGTTCGCCACGAACCCCGCCGGGGGGTGGAAGACCCGGGTCTCCTTCAGCACGCTGGTGATGTTCTGGGTTTGGTCCTTGGTCATTGGTCCTTGGTCCTTGGTCCTTAGTCGGGGGAGCGACACCGGGATGGGATCGGTATAACACGGGCAAGGTCTGTCACCAAGGACCAAGGACCAATGACCAAGGACCACTTCACCATCGCCGCCGTGCAGATGCGGGTCGCCCCGGACCGGGAGGCGAACCTGGCGCAGGCGGAGGCGGCGGTCGGCGACGCGGCGAAGCGCGGGGCGCAAGTCGTCTGCCTGCCGGAGCTGTTCACCGGGTATTACTTCTGCCAGAAGGAAGACCCCGCCCTGTTCGACCTGGCCGAGCCCATCCCCGGGCCGAGTTCCGACCGCCTCGCCGCCGCCGCGAAGAAGAACGGCGTCGTCGTGGTCGGGTCTCTGTTCGAAAAGCGGATGCCGGGGGTGTACCACAACACCGCCACCGTCCACGCCGCGACCGGCGAGCTGCTCGGCCTGTACCGCAAGATGCACATCCCGGACGACCCGCTGTTCCTGGAGAAGTTCTACTTCACCCCCGGCGACCTCGGGTTCAAGGTGTTCCCCACCCCCGCCGCGAAGGTCGGGACGCTCGTCTGCTGGGACCAGTGGTATCCGGAGGCGGCCCGGCTCACCGCCCTGCAGGGGGCGGAGGTGATCTTCTACCCGACGGCGATCGGGTGGCACCCGCGGGAGAAGGCCGAGTTCGGCGAGGCCCAGCACGCGGCATGGGAGACGAGCATGCGCGGGCACGCCATCGCCAACGGCACCTACGTCTGCGCGGTGAACCGGGTCGGGCACGAGGTGCTCGTCGGCGACGGGCTGGAGTTCTGGGGCGGGTCGTTCGTCAGTGACCCGTTCGGCCGCCTGGTCGCGAAGGCGGGGGCGGACCGGGAGGAGATCCTGGTGGTGACGTGTGACCGGCGGCTGATGGAGGACGTGCGGCGGAACTGGCCGTTCTTCCGCGACCGCCGGATCGACGCCTACGGGAACATCACCAAGCGCGTCGCGGACTGAGACCGCCGGCACGCGGTGCGTGTCGTACAAACCCCGGCCCGCCTTGTAGGGCACGCACCGCGTGCCGCCACCCAAGGAGACTCGCATGTCGCTCTCCCGCGTCCTGCTCGCCCTGCTCGCCTGCGCCGGCCCCGCCGTCGCCGCGGACTGGAAGCCGGCCCCGTCCCCGCTGATGACGAAGTGGGGCAAGGCGGTCACCCCCGACACCGCCTGGCGGGAGTACCCGCGGCCGCAGCTCGTCCGCAAGGACTGGCTGAACCTGAACGGCCTGTGGGACTACGCGATCACCGCCAAGGACGCCCCGAAGCCGGACAAGTGGGACGGCCAGATCCTCGTCCCGTTCGCCGCCGAGTCGGCCCTGTCGGGGGTCGGGCGGCACCCGACGAAGGACCAGCACCTGTGGTACCGGCGGGCGGTCGAGGCGCCGGCCGGGTGGAAGGGGAAGCGCGTGCTGCTCCACTTCGGGGCGGTGGACTTCGAGGCGACGGTGTTCGTGAACGGGAAGGAGGTCGGCACCCACCGCGGCATGTCCGACCCGTTCTCGTTCGACATCACCGACCATCTGAAGGACGGCAAGGGCGAGCTGGTCGTCCGCGTCTGGGACCCGACCGACGCCGGTAGTCAGCCGCGAGGCAAGCAGGTGTCGAAGCCCGGCGGGATCTGGTACACCCCTGTCACCGGCATCTGGCAGACGGTCTGGATGGAACCGGTGCCGGAGGCCCGCATCTCCGGCCTCGTCGTGGAGCCGCTCCCGGACGCCGAGTCGGTCGCCGTCACCGCCGCGACCCCGGGCGCGAAGGCCGGGGACGTGGTCCGGGTGAGCGCGTCCCGCAACGGCAAGCCAGTCTGGACGGCCGACGGCCCGCCCGACGGCCGGGTCAGCCTGGCCGTCCTCAAGCCGGACCTGTGGTCCCCGGACGCCCCGAACCTTTACGACCTCAAGATCCAACTCGTCCGGGCCGGCCAACCGGTCGACGAGGTCCACAGCTACTTCGCCATGCGGACGGTGTCGGCCGCGAAGGACGAGAAGGGCGTGATGCGGCTGATGCTGAACAACAAGCCGCTGTTCCACCTCGGGCCGCTCGACCAGGGGTGGTGGCCGGACGGCCTCCTCACCCCGCCGTCCGACGCGGCCATGCGGTACGACCTGGAGGTGCTGAAGCGGCTCGGGTTCAACATGCTCCGCAAGCACATCAAGGTCGAGCCGGCCCGGTACTACCGCCACTGCGACGAGCTCGGGCTCCTCGTCTGGCAGGACATGCCGAGCGGGTTCCTCGACCCGAAGCAGTTCGTCAAGCCGGACTGGAAGGACGACGCCGAGTTCTCCCCGGCCGACAAGAAGCAGTTCCGGGCCGAACTCAAGGCGATGATCGACCACCTCCGCTCCTTCCCGTGCGTCGCCGTCTGGGTGCCGTTCAACGAGGGGTGGGGCCAGCACGACACGAACGACATCCTGAAGTGGGTGAAGGAGTACGACCCGACCCGGCCGGTCGGCGGCCCGAGCGGGTGGACGGACCGCGGGTACGGCGACCTGAAGGACATGCACGCCTACCCCGGCCCGAACATGTTCCCGGTGATGCCGGACCGGGTCAGCGTGCTCGGCGAGTTCGGCGGGCTCGGGCTGCCGGTCAAGGGCCACCTGTGGAAGGACAGCGACAACTGGGGCTACCGGACGTACAAGACGACCGACGAGCTGCGGCAGAACTACCACCTTCTCGTGCGCCGCCTCCACCCGCTCGTCGGCCGGGGCCTGGCGGCCGCCGTCTACACCCAGACGACCGACGTGGAGGTCGAGGTGAACGGGCTGATGACCTACGACCGCGAGGTCATCAAGTTCGACGTGGCCGAGACGGCGAGGTGGCACAAGGCGCTGTTCGGCCCGCCGCCGGAGTTCCGCGAGCTGGTCCCGACCTCGGAGAAGGCCGGCCAGACGTGGCGGTGGACGACCGCCAAGCCGGCCGACGGGTGGGAGAAGACGGACTTCGACGCGGCGGCGTGGGCGGAAGCCCAGGGCGGGTTCGGCACGAAGGGGACGCCGAACACGGTCGTCCGGACCGAGTGGAAGACGCCCGACGTCTGGGTCCGCCGGACGTTCGAGCTGAAGGAGCTGCCGAAGGGCGAGGCGATGTTCCGCGTCCACCACGACGAGGACGCGGAGATCTACATCAACGGGGTGCTGGCGGCGAAGACGGTCGGGTACACGACCGAGTACGCCGAGGTGCCGCTGACGCCCGAGGGGCGGAAGGCGCTGAGGGCCGGGGCGAACGTGCTCGCGATCCACTGCCGGCAGACCGGCGGCGGGCAGTACGTCGACGCCGGCCTGGTCGAGGTGGTGGAGAAGAAGTGATGTGGACACCCCGCCGCTTGCGGGGTTGCGGGCGGCAGGCCCGCAACGCCGCAAGCGGCGGGGTGTCCACATCACTTCTTCGGGGCGGTGGTGTACGGCAGGTCGTCGGTCCGGAACGGCGTCGCCGGCAGCCCGTCCTTGTTGAACAGGTTCAGGGTCGGGGTGGCGAAGTTCGCCCACCCGTACCGGACCGCCTTCACCGCCGGCACCTTGTCGCTCGTCACCACCACCGTGTCGCCCTTGACCTCGGCCTTGGCCGGGACGAACGTGCCGTCCCCGGCCGAGACGGCGAACCCGGCCAGGTCCCCGCCCTTGGCCACCAGCCCGCCGCCGACGTGGTCGAACGTGAGGGTGGCGGTGTTCCCGTCGAACTTCGCGGCCTTGAACACCGGCCCGCTGTACGCCACCTTCTTCCCGTACTCGATCCCCAGCGCGGCCAGGGCCAGCCGGGACCCCACCGCCTCCTTCTGCGGCGGGTGGATGTCCGTCTCGTGCCCGGCGTCGGTGATGACCGCCAGCCCGACCTTCGGGAGGGTCTTGGCCGTGTGGAGCTGAGCGTCCCGCAGCTCGGCGTAGGTCACCCCGCCGGAGTTCCCCTTCCCGTTCCCGAACGGGGCGAGCTGGACGACCATGAACGGCAGGTCGCAGGCGAACCGCTTCCGCCAGTCCCCGATCATCGTCGGCAGCAGGGTCCGGTACTCGTGGGCCCGGCCGGCGTTCGACTCGCCCTGGTACCAGATCGCCCCCTTCACCTTGAAGTTCAGGAGCGGGTGGGTCATCGCGTTGTACAGGGCGGTCGGGGTGTTCGGCGGGACCGGCTTCTTGTCGGCCTCGAACTGCTTCGCCGCCGCCCGGGCCTTGTCGGCGTAGTGTTTCAGGGCCGGCTCGGCGTCCAGGGCTTCGAGACTCGTGTACGCCTCGCACGGCATCCCGCCCCAGCTCGTCGCGATCAGCCCGACCGGCACCCCGAGCGCCTTCTCCAGCTCGCGGCCGAAGTAGTACGCCACCGCGGAGAACTCCTGGACCGCGGCCGGCTCGCACTCCAGCCACCGGCCGTAGTTCACCACCGGCCCGTCCTTCGTCCCCTCCCGGGGGACGGTGACGACCGGGAACTCGTCCTGCGGGGTCGCGGCGGTCTGCCGCCGGAGGGTGATGAGCCGGAGGTTCGGGTTCTTGGCGGCGGCCGGGACGGTCTTGCCCTGCTCGCCGAGGTTCGGCCGCCAGAACTCCCACTGCATGTTCGACTGGCCGGAGCACACCCACACCTCGCCGACCGCGACGTTCTTGAACTCGACCGCGTTCTTCCCCTTCAGCTTCAGGGCGTACCCGGTGCCGGCCTTCTGGGCGGGGAGCTTCGCGACCCACTTCCCGTCCTTGTCGGCGGTCGCCCCGGAGCCGGCGGCCGACCCCTCGGTGGCGGTCTTCCGCTCGATCGTCACCTGCACGTCCTCGCCCGGGTCGGCCTTCCCCCAGACGACCACCTCGGTCCCCTGCTGGAGGACCATGTTGTCGGAGAAGATCGGGTGCGGCTTGACGTCGGCCCGGGCGGGGCCGGCGGCGAGGGCGGCGAGGAGCAGGGGCCCGAACAGGCGCATGGGGAGGACTCCGGGCGGCGGGTGAGGGGGCGGGCGACGAAAGCGTATCCCGCCGGGCCGCGGAGTTCAACGGGGGGCCGGCGGGTTCGGGCGGTCGGCGGCCCGGGGGACGGCGTCCCAACCCAGGCCCGGGGTTGAAACCCCGGTCTATTCTCGGTGACCCTTCGGGGTCCGACGGCTTCTGACCCCGAAGGGTCACCGAGAATAGACCGGGGTTTCAACCCCGGGCGGGATCGCAGGTGTCACCTGGCGGCCCGGGGGACGGCGTCCCAGACCGGCCGGAAGTCGTCCTCGGCGTGGAACTGGCGGACCCGGCCGGGGTCGTCGAAGTACCCGCGCTCGCCGGCCGCCTGCACCGCCGCCCGGGCCCGGCCGAGCGCCCGCCCGTCCCCGGTCGCGGCGGCGAGCAGGGCGAACCCGCGGGCCGCCTCGGCGCACGGGACCGGGTGGGCGAACGACTCGACCCGGACCGTGTCGGCGTGGCGGGCGGCCCCGGCCAGGTCGCCGGCCCGGACCAGGGCGGCCAGCACCCGGGCGGCGCAGTGGTCGGCGTGGTTCGGGTTGGTCGACAGCTCCATCGCCCGGCGGAACTCGGCGGCCGCGTCGGCGTGCCGGCCGGAGCTGCCGAGGACCGCCGCCCCGGTGGTGTGGAGGTCGGCCAGGAGCCCCCGGAGGGGGACCGCCCCGGGGTTCTTCTCCACCAGAGCCGCCTGCAGGTCGACCGCCGGGCCGAGCTCGGCCAGGGCGGCGGCGTGGTCCCCGCGGCGGGCGTACTCCCTCGCCAGGTCGTGGGCGTTCCGGACCACGACCCCGACGTACCCGCCGCGCTGCCGGGTGTCGTCCCGCAGGTCCTTGAACAGGGCGGCGGCCCGGACCCGGGCGGCGAACGCCTCGTCCGGCCGGCCCGACTTGCCGTGCTGGATCGCGTAGTTCGCCAGGCACTTTCCCAGCTCGTACCGGACCACCCGGCTCTTGGCGTGCTCCTTCGCCTGCTGCTCCCGGATCGCCAGCACCTTCCGCCAGTACGGCTCGGCCTCGGCCGTCTTCCCCCGGTCGGTCAGGTCGCTGGCGATGTTGTTCCAGGCGTGCGCCCGGGTCTGCTCGACCCACGGGTGCGGGCCGGTCAGCTCCTCCCGCCGGTCCAGCAGGTCGAGCACCGCCCGGTCGTGCTCGGTCGACGGGACCTCGGCCGCGCCGCTCAGGTTGAGCCGGGCCCGGATGGTGTCGTCGATCCCGTCGACGCACCCCGGGCGGACGGCGGTGTACGCGGCCAGCTCGGCCAGCGCCTCCCGGATCAGCCGGGCCGCGGCCGGGTCGCCGAGGTGCTCGGCCGCCGACCCCGCCCCGGTCAGGCAGTGCCCGAGCATCCGCCGGTGGGAGTAGTCGTCCGGCCGGTCGGCGGCGAGCCCGCGGTACGCGTCGGCCGCCCGCTTGTAGTAGTCCCGGGCCTTCCGCCAGGACCCGAGCATCCCCTCGACCGCCCCGAGCTTCCGGGCCAACTCCGCCTGCTCGGCCCGGGCCCCCGGGTCCCCGGTCTTCTGGTCCAGGTACTGCCGGTACACCGGCTCCTGCCCCTCCAGCAGCTCCCGGTACATCGGGTACACGGCCGGGTCCTCGGTCGGGAACCGGTCGAGGGCCGCCACCACGTGCTCGGCGGCCTTCCGGGCGGCGGCGAGGTTGGCCTCCGCCCGGTCCCGCTCGGCCCGGGCGGCGGCGAGGTTGGCCTCCGCCCGGTCCCGTTCCGCCTCCGCCGCCCGGGTGGCGGCGACCGCCTGCGCCCGCTGCCAGGCCTCGTCCTCCCGCGCCGCCCGCTCCCGGTCGGCCGACCGGAGGAGGGCGGCCGCGAACCCGGACGTGCCGGCGAGCCCGACCACCAGCGCCGCCCCGAGGGCCGCCGGGACCGGGTTCCGCCGCACCCACCGCCCGGCCCGCCGGACCGGCCCGACCGGGCGGGCCAGGATCGGCCGGCCGGCGGCGAACCGTTCCAGGTCGTCGGCCACCGCCGCCGCCGTCAGGTACCGACGGGCCGGGTTCTTCTCCAGGCACTTGGCGACGACCACCGCCAGGTCGCGCGGGACCTGCGGGGCGAACGCCCGGACCGGCGGCGGCTCGTCCCGGAGGATCTCCTGCATGACCGCGGCCGCGTCCGCCCCGGCGAACGGCGGGCGGCCGGTGAGGAGCTCGAACAGGACCGCCCCGAGGCCCCACACGTCGACCGCCGGGTGCCCGCCCCGCGGCCCGCCGCGGACCTGCTCCGGGGCCATGTAGTTCGGCGTCCCGCACGCCACCCCGGTGCCGGTCAGGTCGGCCCCGCCGTCGATCGCCTTCGCCAGCCCGAAGTCGGTCACCTTGGGGGCGGGCAGTGGGCAGTGGGCAGTGGGCAGTGAAGAACCAGCCGCCTTTTCTCCCCTGTCCACTACCCACTGTCCACTGCCCACTGTCAGCAGGATGTTCGCCGGTTTCAGGTCCCGGTGGACGATCCCGGCGTCGTGGGCGTGCTGGACCGCCCGCGCCACCCGGGCCACCAGGTCGGCCGCGGCCGCCGGCCCGACGCCCTCCCCCGCCTGCCACCGGCGGACGGTCGGCCCGTCGACGTACTCCAGGGCGATGTACTGGGCGGAGGCGTGCTCCCCGATGTCGTACACCTGGACGATGTTCGGGTGGTGCAGCTTGGCGACCGCCTCGGCCTCCAGCCGGAACCGGGCCCGCTCGACCGGGCCGGCGAACGACCCGCCGAGCAGCACCTTCAGCGCGACCACCCGGTTCAGGCCCAGGTGCCGGGCCTTGTACACCACCCCGACCCCGCCGCGGCCGAGCTCCCCGAGGATCTCGTACCCCGGGACGAACACCTCCCGCACGGCCGTCGCGGCCGGGGAGCGGAGGGTGGTGGGGGTCGGCGGGCCGCCCGGCGGCCGCATCGCGTGGGTCAGGTCGGACATGGTCGCACCCGGGCGAGTGGGGTCGAGGTGCCGTCAGTCTAGTTCACGGATTCACCCCCGCCCGAGCGCGGGGGCCAGCGCCCGGTGGCACGCCCTGGCCGCGGCCGCCGGGTCGTACCCCGGCTTCCCGCTCACCTGCCCGCTCACCTCGACCACCACCGGCCCGGCGTACTTCGCCTCCGCCAGCCGCTTCGCCAGGTCGCGGTAGTCGGTCCCGCCCTCCCCGGGCAGGAGGAACTCGAACTTCTCCGCCGTCCCCTTCGCGTCCTTGACGTGGGCGAATACCGACAGCGGGGCGAGTTCCGACACCGCGTCCGCCAGCTTGACGCCCCGCAGCTGGAAGTGGCTGAAGTCGAACGCCAGCCGCAGCCACGGGCTGTCGACCTGCTTCACCAGCCACGCCGCCGCGGCCGGGGTGTGCAGGGCGTTCGAGACGTGCGGCTTGACCGCCAGCACCGTCTTCCCGTCCTTCCCGACGGCCGCCCAGTCCGAGAGCCGGGCGGCGAGCCGGTCCTTCACCTTGTCCCACTCGGCCGGCTTTCCGCCGAGGACCGTCTCGACCGGCGGCGGGGCGGCCGGGGCCAGCGCGTTCGCCACCTCGACGGCCGCCTTGAGCCGGTCCAGATTCGCCGCGTGGGCCGCGTCGTCGCCGAGGGCGGGGAGGTTCTCCATCAGCCCGAGTGGGGCGAGGGCGGCGTCGGCGAGCCGCTTGCGGAGGTCGGCCCGGTCGGCCGCGGATCGTTTCGCCGGGTCGGCGTGGTAGCCGGGCATCAGGGCGAGCTCGACCCCGTCGTACCCGCAGTCCTTGCACACCTTCAGTGCGTCGGCCAGGCCGAGCGTCTTCATCCCGTACAGGCTGAACCCGAACCGGAACCGCGGGGCGGGCGGGGCCGCGGCCGCGAGCACCGGGGCGGCCGCGGCGGCCAGCCACTCGCGGCGGGTGAGAGGGGTCACGGGGGCCTCCGGAGCGGTGACGGGATGGGGTGAGTATACCCCACGCGTCCGGGGCGTCGATCGGGTCAGGGGTTGGGGAAAAAACCGGGAAAAGATGACGCGGCCGCGTCCGGCCGCGCTATCAATCGATCGCCGCGCCGGGTGCTCGCCCGTCCGGCATCTCCCCCCTCCGGAGTATCCATGAAGGTCAAGCTGTTCGCCGCCGCCGTCCTCTCCGTGGCGCTCGGCCACACGGCCGCCGCCGACGACAAGAAGACGATCGCCGAGAACGTGGCCGCGTCGAAGGACCACACCATCCTGCTGGCGCTGGTGAAGGAGGCCGGGCTGGCCGAGACCCTCGGCGGCAAGGGGCCGTTCACCGTGTTCGGGCCGACCGACGAGGCGTTCAAGAAGCTGCCGAAGGAACTCGTCGAGAAGGTCAAGGGCGACAAGGAGCTGCTGAAGAAGGTGCTGATGCTCCACGTCATCCCGGGCAAGGCGGTCATGGCCGCCGACGTGAAGGGGCTGGACGGCAAGGAGGTGAACGGGTTCAAGATCGACACCAAGGACGGGGTGAAGATCGGCCCGGCGAAGGTCACCACCGCCGACATCAAGGCCAGCAACGGCGTGATCCACGTGATCGACACCGTGCTCGTCCCGGGCAAGTGACCGGCGATCGCCGTCCGAGCCGGAGCGCCAGCGACGGTCGAGCTCGACCGTCGCTGGCGCTCCGGCTCGGACGGCGTGCCCTCACGGCCCGATCGCCTCGCCGCCGCGCTCCCCGGTCCGGATCCGGACCGCGTCCTCGAGCGGCAGCACGAAGATCTTCCCGTCCCCGACCGTCCCCGTCTCGCCGGTCCGGGCGGCGTGCACCACCGCCTCGATCGTCGCCTCGACGAACGGCTCGTTCACCGCGATCTCGAGCTTCAGCTTCGGCACCAGCCGGACCTGCACCTCGGTCCCGCGGTAAACTTCCGTGTACCCCCGCTGCCGCCCGCACCCGCGGACATCGCTGACGGTCATCAGGTACACGTCCCGCTCGGCCAGCGCCTTCTGCACGTCCTCCAGCTTCTCCGGCCGGATGATCGCGACGACGAGTTTCATGGGTGGTGGTTGTGGGTGGTAGGTTGTTGGGGTCACGAGCCGGGCGAACCGCGACCGTCAGGGAGCGGGTGCCGTGGAAGACACCCGCTCCCTGACGGTCGCGGTTCGCCGCCCGGCGTCACACCTTGCTGGCCCGGACGTCCTTGCCGAGGTGCCGGGTGAACAGGAACCCGAGCCGCTTGGCCACCTCCTCCGGGTTCCCGCCGCGGCACCGGAACGTCGTCCCGCGGACGGTGGTGACGTGCGGGTAGACGGCCAGGAAGTCGGCGTCCGCCGGCTCCTCGGTCGGCTGGCACAACTGCGTCCACACCTTCATCAGCTCCGCCCCCTCGGCGCCGAGCAGCTGCACCTCGAACCGCCCGTTCCCCTTGGGGACGCTCGCCGCCCGCGGCTCGGCCGACACCACCGCGACCGACTCGGTCGCCGCGCTGAAGTCGAACCCGACCTCCCCGTGCTCGGTCCGGTCCAGCCCCTGGGCTTCGCCCTCGGCGTCGGTCCGGAAGTTCCCCAGCGTGACCGCCTGGGTGAGGGCACAGAGGGCCAGGCTGACGACGAACGCGAACACCACCGAGAACAGGGCCGCCTTGAGCTGGATGAACGCCTGCGAGGTCGCCCCCTTCTTGTCCTTCCCGTCGTTCGCGGTGTCGTCCTGCTTGTCGACCAGGGCCTGGAGCGTGTCCCGCTCAGTCACCAGTGCCTTCAGCGTGTCCTTCCGGTCGGTCACGAGGTCCGCCAGCGGCTTCAGCTCGTCGGTCGCCGCGGTGAGCTTGGCCTGCGCCTCCTTCAGGGCCGCCTCGGCAGCCCCCTTCCCCTCCGGCTTCGCGTCGGCCAGCTTCTTCTCGGCGTCCGCCACGGCGGTCGTCAGCTCCTCGGGCTTCAGCTCCTTCTCCTTCGTCGCCAGCCCCGCGGCCGCCTCCGACTCCTTCGCCTCGGCGTCCTTGATCAGCTTCCCGTCGTCCTTCTTCAGGGCCTCCAGCCGGGCGCGGTGGGCCTTGTGCGCGAAGAACCCGTCGGCGCTCGCGGACTGGACCAGGGCGGAACAGAACACCCCGGTCAGGACCGCCCCGACGAACCCGCCGACCCCGTGGATGCCGAACGCGTCGAGCGAGTCGTCGTACCCCAGGGCGTTCTTCGCGGCCACGGCCAGGTAGCAGACGACGGCCGCCGCCAGCCCGATGCAGACCGCCCCGCCGACGTACACGAACCCGCTCGCCGGGGTGACCGCGACCAGCCCGGCCACCACCCCGGACGCCAGCCCCAGGGCGGTCGGCTTCCCCTTGTGCAGCCACTCGACCACCATCCACCCGAGCCCGGCCGCGGCCGCCGCCGCCTGGGTGGCGGCGAACGCCGAGGCGGCCAGGCTGGTGGCGTTGGTGGCGCTGCCGCCGTTGAACCCGAACCACCCGAACCACAGCAGCCCGGCCCCGAGCAGGGTGAGCACCATGCCGTTCGGGTGGGCGACCATCTTCGGGTACCCGGCCCGCCGGCCGAGGACTAGGCAGCACGCCAGCCCGGCCACCCCGGCGGCGATGTGGACGACCGTCCCGCCGGCGAAGTCGAGGGCCCCCATCTTGCCGAGGAACCCGATCGCCGCCTTCCCGCGGTTCGGCGACAGCACCTCCGGGTCGAACCAGTCGAACGCCCAGACCATGTGGGCGAGCGGGCAGTACACGAACGTCACCCACAGGATCATGAAGATGCAGAACGGCCAGAACCGGATCCGCTCGGCGACCGCCCCGGAGATCAGGGCCGGGGTGAGGATGGCGAACATCCCCTGGAACATGACGTGGGCGTACACCGGCACGTCGTACTGCGGCAGGTAGGTGGTGACCTCGACCCCCTTCAGGAAGACGAGGTCCCAGCTCCACCCGACCAGCCCGCCCTTCTCCACCCCGAGGGCGCTGAGGGTGAACACCGACGGCCCGAACGCCAGGGCGTACCCGATCGCCACCCAGTAGACGCCGACCACCGCCAGGGCTGCCATGCTCTGCATCATCGTCGCCAGGACGTTCTTCCGCCGCACCATCCCGCCGTAGAACAGGGCCAAGCCGGGGACCATGAACATGACGAACGCGGCGGACGTGAGGAACCACGCGGTGTCGCCGCGCTGCCGCCCGACGGTCGCCGCTTCGCCCGCCGCCGTCCCCGCCGCCGACTTCGCCCCGGCCTCCAGGGCCGATACCTTCTCGTCGAGCCCCTTGGTCCCGCCGGCGGCCGCCTTCTCGGCCGCCTCCGCCCGGGCCAGGGCGTCCGCCGCCGCCATCTTCGACGCCACCAGGTCCGCCTCGGTCTTCTCCCTCAACTCCGCGAGCGACTTCTTCAGGGCGTCGATCTCTTTGGGGTCGAACGCGGCCCGCGGCGGCGGGATCTCCTGCTCGGTTTTCTTGCCCTGGCCGTGTGCCCGGTCCGCGGGCAGTACCGCCCCCAGGAGCAGAAGGGTTGTCGCTACGGCGAGCCGGCGGAAACGCATCGCGTCACCTGTTGGAGTAGGAGTGAGGCGGGCGGCACCCAGGAATGCGGCACCTGGAGGTTACGAGTTCGAAGGTGATGACAACCGATTCGAAAAAGCACGGCCGGTGCCGCACGAGCCCGAAATGAGAAGAATTGCGCATCAGTAGCAAGAGACGGGAGATGGGAGCCCGGGCCGGATTCGGGATGCACGCCTTCTCGGATCGCCACGCCTACTTTCTAGGCAGAGCGGTTGCACAGAACGTCGGCAGCCGTGCAGTCTCGTTGCGTCGATCGGAGATGCCCGCTGCGTGAGCACGTCGCACAACCGGAACACCCGACGCAACCTCGTTCCCGGAATCACCTGTTCTGACCGCACCCGCCACACTCCCCGGTCGATCCAGAACACCACGTCGGACCGACACGCCGGCAATGACCCCGCTCACGGACGAGCGGACCACCCAGCGGTGTCGCAGCCAGGATGGTTTCCGAGGGAGAGACATGAACGCGATGATGCTCGTGCTGGCCGCGTCTTCCGGCCAGCCCCCCGCCGGGGGTTACCCGGCCGCGCCGAGCTACCAACACCCCGTCGTCCGGACCCAGGCCGCCCAGCCGATGACGCCCCCCCCGGCGACTCTGCCGAACGGCCAGCTGGGGACGACCGCCCCCGGCACGCCCAACGGGAACGGGGCGAAGAACGGCAACGGCAACGGGTGCGACCCGTGCGAGAAGAAGGAGGAGGAGAAGCCGGAGGCGCCGGAGCCGTACGCCCTGATGCGGGCGCTGAAGGGAACGGCGCTCGGCGACCGGCTCGAAAAGAACCGGGTCTCCATCATGGGGTGGACGCAGGGGAGCTACACCGCCAGCACCAACCGGGTGAGCAACCTGCCGGTCACGTTCAACGACCGCGCGGACTTCTGGCAGATGAATCAGAACTACCTGCGCATCGACCGGGCGATCGACACCAGCAGCAAGGAGTTCCAACTCGGGGGTCGGACGGAGTGGATCCTGCCGGGGACGGACGCCCGGTTCACCCCGGCCCGCAACCTGTTCGACGACCAGACCGGTGACTATCGGATCGATCTGGTTCAGGCGTACATCGACGCGTTCCTCCCGAACCTCGGCCCCAGCGGCACGACGTTCCGGTTCGGGAAGTTCACGACCCACTGCGAGTACGAGTTGATCCAGGGTGCGGAGACGCCGTTCCTGTCCCGCTCGTACCTCTTCCAGTACAACCCGTTCACCCACACCGGGGGGTGGGCCATCACCCCTCTGAGCGACACCTGGACGGTGTCGAACGGGGTAGTGTTGGGGAGCGACAACTTCTTCGGTGCGCCGTCCCGCCCGACCTACCTGGGTCAGTTGAAGTGGGCCCCGCCGGAGGGGAAGACCAGCGTCTTGTTCAACACCGTCATCACCAACCCGACGTTCGACGCGGGCGACAACTTCGCGTTCTACAACGTCTACAACCTTCAGGTCAACCGGAAGGTCACCGACAAGTTCACGGCCGTGGTCGATGCCGCATTCTCTCACATGGACGGCGTGCCCGGGGTGGGCGGGGCGGCGAACTGGTACGGCGGGGCGGTGTACGGGTTCTACCAGGTCAATGAGAAGCTCACCCTCCAG
>PNKH01000119.1 GCA_013822345.1 Isosphaera sp. | reverse complement strand
TAATTCACCCCGCCGGCCTTCGGCGCCTCCGGCCTCGGGGTCGCCAGGTCCTTCGCCCTGCGGACCAGGTCGAGGAACTCCTTCCGGTGCCCGTGCGGGTCGGCCCCGACGCACCCCTGTGCCTCCTCCAGCACCCCGGCGTAGGTCATCGCCCCGCGGAACTGCGAGTCCCGCAACAGCATCCCGAACGACGCGGCGGCGGCGGCGAACCGGAAGTCGGCGGTCAGTTCCTGGCCGAGCGCCTTGCCCGGCAGCGGCTTCGCCAACTCCTTGCTCACGTCCGCCTCCGGGTGCTTGTACCGCATCTTCACCGTCAGCCACTCGTCCGCGGCCTTCGGGTCGATCTGGGTCGGGACCGTGTACTTCGACTTGTCGACGCCGGGCAACTCGATCGGCACCCCGACCGGGACGATCTCGTACAGGACCGTCACCTGGTGCCCGCCGCCCATGTCGCCGGCGTCCTTCGCGTCGTTCCGGAAGTCCTCGTCCTTGAGTAGCCGGTTCTCGTACCCGACGAGGCGGTAGGCGGCGACCTTGGCCGGGTTGAAGTCGACCTGGAACTTCACGTCCTTGGCGACGCAGACGAGCGCCCCGCCCTGCTGGACGAACACCTTCTTCGCCTCGTCCAGGGTGTCGATGTAGGCGTGGTGGCCGTTCCCGTGGTTGGCCAGCTCCTTCAGCGTCTGGTCCTTGTAGTTCCCCATCCCGAACCCGAGGATGGTGAGGAACACCCGGCTCTTCCGCTGCTCCTCGATCATCCGGACCAGCTCGCCCTGGTTCGTCTGCCCGACGTTGAAGTCGCCGTCGGTGCAGAGGATGACGCGGTTCACCCCGCCGTCGAGGAAGGTGTCGCGGGCCAGCTCGTAGGCGCGCTTGATGCCGCCCTCGCCGTTCGTCCCGCCCTGGGCCTGGAGGTTGGTCATCACCTCCTTGATCTTCGCGTGCTCGCTCCCCTTGGTCGGCCCGAGGGCGACCCGGCTGTCGCCGGCGTAGGTGACGATGCTGACCCGGTCCTTCTCGCCGAGCTGGTCGACGAGCAAGTTGATCGCCTGCTTGGCCAGCGGGAGGCGGTTCGGGGAACTCATGGACCCGGACGTGTCCATCAGGAAGACGAGGTTCCGGGCCGGCATCTTCTGCGGGTCGACGGTCGCGGCCTGCAGCCCGACCCGGACCAGGTGGTGCTTGCGGTTCCACGGGCACGGCCCCATCTCCAGGTGGAACTCGACCGGGTCCTCGCCCTTCGGGGCGGCGTAGGAGTACGGGAAGTAGTTGACGAACTCGGCGAGGAAGACGGCGTCCTTCGGCGGCAGGGTGCCCTGGGAGAGCATCCGGCGGACGTTCGAGTACGACGCGGTGTTCACGTCGGCCGAGAAGGTGGACAGGGCGGCGACGAGCGGCGACCGGAACTCGTTCTCGCGGTAGGTGCCGTACGCCTCGGCGTTCGCCCCGTCGTGGCCCTCCCGGGCGGCCGGCGGGGGGGCCGGCAGGGCGGGCACGGGAGCGGGCTGCCCGGCGAAGCCCATCGGCATGCCGCCCATCGGCTGCGGCCGACCGGGGACCGCCGCGGTCGCGGGGCGGACGCGAGCCCTCTCGGAAGCGGTGACCTGGCGGTCGACCGGCACGCGGAGGCCGTCCGCCACGGGGGGAAGCCCGAGGGCCGTGACATCGCCGGCGGGCGGCTCCGGGACACCGGCGTCGGGCTGGGCGTCGGAGCGGCGGCGGACGGCTTGGTCGGCTGCGGCGGCCTCCTCCGCTTTGGCGACGAGCCGCTCGGCTTCCGCCCGGGCCTGCTGGGCGGCCTCCTCCTGTTGCTGGAGTCGGCCGCAGCCGACGAGGGCGCCGAGCAGGACGGCGGGGAGCGCGGCGAGGAGAACGGACCTCGTCATGAGGGGCCTCCGAGAGGGGCACACCCGAACGGGTGACGGGGACGGCGAACGGTCCCGTAATACAGACGATATCCGCGGGCCGTCTGTTTGCGCGCGGCGGGAGAATGTGCCGTCCGAGCCGGAAGCGTGAGCGACGGCACCTCCGACCGTCGCTCACGCTTCCGGCTCGGACGGAGAGGAGACCCGATGCCGCCGGCCGAGGTCGTCAACCCGAACGTCCGCCGCGGGCCGTTCCGGGCCGTCCTGTTCGACTTCGACGGCACCCTGTCGCTGATCCGCGAGGGGTGGCCGGCCGTCATGGTCGGGATGATGCTCGACCGCCTCCGCGAACAGAGCTTGGCCCGGGACGGCGACGCCGACCTCCTCGACGACCTGGTGATGGGGCTGAACGGCCAGCCGACGGCCCGCCAGATGGAGGCGTTCGCGGCCGAGGTCGGCCGCCGCGGCGGGGCCGCCGCCGACCCGGCCGAGTACCTGCGCGACTACGCCGACCGGCTGATGGGTACCGTCCGCGGGCGGTGGGACTCGCTCGCGTCCGGCGCCGCCCGCCCCGCCGACTGGGTGGTGCCCGGCGCCCACGCCCTTCTGACGGACCTACGGGACCGCGGCGTGCCGCTGTTCGTCGCCAGCGGGACGGACCACGCCCACGTCGCGCACGAGGCCCGGCTCCTCGGGGTGGACGGCTTCTTCCCGGCCGGGATCGACGCCCCGCGCGCCGGCGACCCCGCCTTCACCAAGGCGGCGGTGATCGCCCGGGTGCTGGCCGAGTTGGGAATTCGCGGGGAGGGGCTGCTCGGGTTCGGCGACGGGGTGGTGGAGACGGCGGAGGTGAAGCGGGTCGGCGGGGTGGCGGTCGGGGTGGCGAGTGCGCCGGCCGGTGCGCCGGCGGGCACCGTCCAGTCGGACAAGCGGGCCCGCCTGGTGGCCGCCGGGGCGGACCTGATCGTCCCCGACTACGGCGGCGGGGCGGAGCTGCTGCGGTGGCTGTGGGACGGGGCGTGACCGCCCCGGTACGATCGCCCGGGCGGTGCTCGGGTCTCCCACCTCTCCCCGCTGGGGAGAGGTCGGCCCCGACTCCGTCGGGGCCGGGTGAGGGGCAAAGCTCGGCGGTCGGCCGGGTAGCTCAACCCCTCACCCGGAACCGCGAAGCGCGGTTCCGACCTCTCCCCAGCGGGGAGAGGTGGAAGACCGAGCCCGCCCCGGGTTCCCCGGCACCTTCTAAGATACCGGCGTCCGGCCGACCCCCGAGAGCCCCGCATGGCCCGCCGCTCCCGCGCCCGCGAAGTCGCCCTCCAGCTGCTGTTCCAGCACGACCAGAACCCGACCCCGGTGCCGCGGCCGGCGGTCGAGCGGTTCGCCCGGGAGCGGCTCCTCGGCGACGCCGACATGGTCGCGTACTGCCTCGCCCTGTACGACGGCACCCTCGCCCGCCAACCCGACATCGACCCCACCCTGGCCGCGACCGCGACCAACTGGCGGCTCTCCCGGATGCACCCGGCCGACCGGAACGTCCTCCGCCTGGCCGCCTACGAACTCCTCCACGACCCGGCCGGGCCGCCGCTGGAGGTGGTCATCAACGAGGCGGTCGAGCTGGCCCGCCGGTTCGGGTCGAAGGACTCCGCCGGGTTCGTCAACGGGGTGCTCGACCGGGTCGCCAAGGCGCGGCCCGCGGACCGCGCCCCGCGGACCGACGGCGGCACCCCCGCGCCGGCCGACCCGCCGTCCTGATGTCCCCGACCCGATGCCGCGTGCCTCCCCGTACACCTCGGTCGCCCGCCGGCTCGCCGACCTCGCCCGGCCGCGCCGCGCCGACCTCCACGTCCACACCACCGCCAGCGACGGCGAGTACACCCCGTCCCAGGTCGTCGCCCTCGCCCGGGCGGCCAACCTCGCGGCCGTCGCCGTCACCGACCACGACACCCTCGCCGCCGTCGACGAGGCCCTGACTGTCGCCGCCGGCGATGTCGAGGTGATCCCCGGGGTCGAGGTGTCGGCGGCGTTCGCCGGGCGCGAGGCCCACCTGCTCGGGTACTTCGTCCGCACCGACCACCCCGGACTGAACGCCGCGCTGGAACAGGTGCGCGCCGCCCGCCGGGAGCGGTTCCGGGAGTACGTCGCCGCCCTCGCCGCCCGCGGGCTCGCCCTCCAGGACGACCGGGTGCGGCTGACCGAGGAGGCGTCCGTGAGCCTGGGCCGGCGGCACCTGGCCCGGCTGCTGGTCGCGTGCGGACACGCCCGCCACTGGGCCGAGGCGTTCCACCGCCACCTCGGCCCGGTCGCCGGCCGCGTCCGGCCGAAGGTGCTCGTCCCGGCGGGCGAGGCGATCCGGCTGGTGCGGGAGGCCGGCGGGGTCTGTTCGCTGGCCCACCCGCCGCGCGACCTCACGGACGACGACTTCCGCGCCTTGGCGGGGTTGGGGCTGGACGCGGTCGAGGCGGAGTACCCGTGGGGGCGGCAGTCGCCGGCGGCCCGGCTGCGCGAGGTGGCGGCCCGGTTCGGCCTGGCGGTCACCGGCGGGAGCGACTGCCACGGCCCGGACCCGCCGCGCCGGCGGGTCGGGGCGCACGGGGTCGGCCCCGACGAGTTGGGCGCCTTGCGCGACCGGCGCGGCCGCCCGGGCTGAGCCGCCTGCCGGTGTTGCGCCCCCGCCGGCCGGCCCCGGGTCGGCATTCCCGGGCGGTTCCGGCTGGCGTCGGGGGCGATCGCGGGGAACTGTTGGACACCCGGATCACGGACGAGGACCGGCCTCGGCCGCACCGGCGTCACCCGCACGGACCCGCGCCATGAGACGCACCCCGCTCCCGGCCCTTCTGGCCGTCCCGGTGCTGCTGGCCGCCGCCGGCCTCGCCGCCGCCAACCCGCCCCGCCAGTGCACCGGCGGCCAGTGCCCGTGCATCTACCTGTTCTCGAAGTTGCACCAGCACGGCCCGCTGTTCAACTACGGCCCGTACTACGGGTACCCGCCGTTCGAGCCGTACGGCCCGTGGAACGCATACCTGCAGTACAACCCGTGGTACTACGGCGCCCCGGGGGACGGCGGGCACGGCCGGGACCGCGACCGGGGCGGGCTCGGCGACCACCTCAAGGGCCTGTTCGGCAAGCACGGGTGCGGGCTGGCCGACCGGACCCACGCCTGCTGGAAGGACGGCGGGTGGTTCAAGGGCTCGTGCGGCCTGCACGGGTGCGGGAAGAAGGGTCACCACGCCGCCCCGGCCGCCGACGGGTGCTCCCCGTGCGCCGACCCGGTGACCCGGTGCGGCGGGGTCGGTGACCCGTCGCAGGCGGCCGTGTTCTACGCCGGGCTGCCGGCCCTGACCCCGCCGGCCGCCGCGAGGTGACCCCGGCCGGCTTGCCGGGGGCCGTGACCCCGGCGTCTACCCCACGGACGAGGAGACCGCCGAGATGATCCGCGCCTTCGTGATCGCCCTGGCCGCCGGGGCCGCCCTGGCCGCGTCGGCCGGGGACGCCCCCGCCGCCGGCGGGTGCAACGGCCCGTTCTGCAACCAGGCCGCGTACCCGAACTACCACACCCTGTTCGGGCACAAGCACAAGAACCTGCCGGCCTTCCAGGCCGCCCCGTGGTACCTGTACTGGCCGTACGACGGTCACTTCCTGACCCCGGCCCCGATCGGCGGGGCGTTCTACGGCCCGCCGACCCCGGGGAACTTCCCGGTCAACCCGTACTTCCCGGCCCCCGGGTACGGGGGGTACGGCCCGGCCCCCGGCGGGTCGTTCCCGCACCACCCGCACCCGTGACCGGCCGCCGGCCGGTCCGGCGCGCCCTATGCTCCTGACAGGATCATCCCCCCGGCGGGGCGTTGCCCCGGGCCGGGGGGGTGTTAAGATTGAGTGATAGGCCGGCGCTCGCACGCCGGTCGGCCTCATTCACGTCGAGGGGCGCGGGATGTCGGAAGCACAACTGGGGGAGCTGGTGCCGGTCGGCGGCGGGGACGCGATCCCGCTGCTCCGCCCGGTCATGACCGTCGGCCGGCGGGAGTCGTGCGACATCTGCCTGCGGTTCCAGAACATCTCCGGGACGCACTGCGAGCTGGCCCTGCGGCACGGGGTGTGGCACCTGGCCGACACCGGCAGCACCAACGGGGTGAAGGTGAACGGCGAGCGGACCCTCCGCCGGCCGCTCCGCCCCGGGGACGAGATCAGCATCGCCAACCACCGGTACACGATCCAGTACCAGCTGCCGACCGGGAGCACGGTCGAGGACGTGTTCGCGGAGGAGGAGGACGTGTTCGGCCAGTCCCTGCTGGAGAAGGCCGGGCTGACCAAGCCGAAGAAGTCGCCGCCGCGGCGGTGACCGGTGCCGGGCGAACCGCGACCGTCAGGGAGCGGGTGTCGGTGGGTGACACCCGCTCCCTGACGGTCGCGGTTCGCCCGGGTCCGCCGTCACTTCAGCGGCGAGTAGTCGGCCGGCTTCAGGAACTCGCTCAGCACCCCGCCCTTCTCGGTCAGGCTGCCGCCGCCCTTCTCCTCGCTCGCCTTCCGGGCCGCGGCCCAGTCCGGGTCCAGGCGGAACGCGTCGAACGACTTCTTCGCCGCCTCCGGGCTCTTGTGGGCGAGGAGGTAGACCAGCATCACGTCGTCGCCCGCCTCGCCCTTCGGCACGTTCCAGTACACCACGTTCGTCATCCCGTGCTTCTCGAACAGCTTGATCGTGTGGTTCCGGAACCGGTCGTTGAGGTGCCCGAGGTTCCCCTTCGTCGCGGTGTACGTCCGCAGCTCGAACACCCGCCCGTCCTTCCCCTTCTCGACCTTGAACACCGGCGAGTAGTCGGTCACGGCCAGCAGCCGGGTGTCGAGCTTGTCGACGATCTTGCCGCCCTTCTCGCTCTCGGCCACCGCCTTGGCCCACGCCTCGTCGGTCTTCAGTTCGGCCAGGCCCTTCTCCAGGGCCGCCTTGTCCTTCGCCGCGACCAGCAGGTGGATCTTGCCGTCCTTGTTCTCGCCGGCCGGGACGAACACCCCGACCGGGGTGATCCCGTGCCGCCCGACGGCGGCCAGGGCGTGGTCCTTCATCCGGGCGTTCAGGGCGTCGAACTTGCCGGGGGCGGCGGTGTACGTCCGCCACTGGTAGACCTTGGTGTCGGGGTCGGCGGCGGGGGCGGCCGGGCCGGCGAGGCCGGCGGCGAGGGCGAGCAGCGGGACGAGGCGCATGTCGGTGCTCTGGGGTGGGTGGTGCCACCGGGCGGGGTGTCCGGCGACGGGGTCTTCAGCCCGAAGGGCTGGGACAGCATAGCCCGGGGCAACGCCCCGGGTAGGCGGGAAGGCCTCCCCAGCCTGAAGGGCTGGGACACGGGGCGGTGTCGCAGCCCTTCGGGCTGCAGGTGGGGGGGGTGGCGCCGGACCCGGGGCGTTGCCCCGGGCTATGCTGTCCCAGCCCTTCGGGCTGAAGGCAACACGGGCGCCCGCGGGATGGGCCTACTTCTTCTTCGGCAACTGCGGCAAGATGGCCGGGTCGGCGTACCGCTCCGGGTCCTTCTCGAACCGCTGCCTCGCCAGGTCGTTGTAGAAGTACACCTTCACGCCCTGGTACGTCACCGACGGGTCTTTCGACGACACCTTGCGGTCCTTCAGGACGGGGCAGTACACCTGCTCGATGTCCCGCTTCGGCAGCTCCAGCTTCGCCAGGCCGGGGACGAACTTCGGGTCCAGGTACGCGGCCGGGTCCCGCTTGAACTTGCCGACGCACTGGTCGCAGCAGAAGTAGATCTTCACCCCCTTGTACTCGACCGCGGCGGACGCCTTCGGGTCGATCTCGTCGGTCGTCATCACCGGGCAGAACTTTTGCGCCGGCGGGTCGGCGGGCGGGGCGCCCAGGAGGAGGGCGAGGAGCAGCATCGTGGGGACTCACTCGGTTAGGTGGCGAACGGCCCGCGGCCGGACAGGAACGACAGGGCCAGCAGCAGGAACAGCAGGTTGCACAGGGCGACGAGGAGGAACACCACCCCGAGGCGGGTCAGGTCGGCCACCACCGCCGGCCGGTACGACGGCCCGCCCGCCGGGTCGGCCGGGTCGCCCGCCCCGGGCCGGGACTCCGGCTCCGGCCGGGAGACGCGCCGCCGCACCGCCGGCGGGAGGTCGTCCCACCAGCCGGGCCCGGACCCGTTCTTCCCGTTCCGCATCACCATCGGTAACACCCCCCGGCCGCGCGGAGAGGCTTACAGTCTAACACCCCGCCGGCCGCGCGGGTATCGCAACCCGGCGGCGGCGGGGTGTGGGGGCCGGTCCGGCGGGCCGGGTCACTCCTTCTCCTTCCCGTCCTTCTTCCCGTCCCGGTTCATGTTCTTCAGCACGAACAGGTTCTGCTTCTCCTTCGTCTTGAACTCCTTCGGGGCCTCCCCGCCCGGCAGGGCGTAGACGATGGTGACCGTGTCCCCGTCCTTCTTGACCATCCCGACCGCCTCGGCGTCCTTCGGCGAGGTGCTCTTCATCTTGATCGTCCACGGCCCCTTGTCCCCGCCCTTGTCCCCGGTCACGGTGTACGTCGCGGCGAAGAACTCCTTCCGGTCCTTGTCGGTGCCGGTGATCTTGTTCCCCGAGAACCGCACGACCGACCCCTTGATCTCGGCCTCCGGGATCGCCTTCCCGTCCCGCTCCCCGGACACGATCGTGTACCCGCCTTCCAGCGGCGCGGCACCCTCCTTCCCGCCCGCCCCCTTGTCCTTCTGCCCGCCGTCCGGCGGCCGGTCCTGGGCGGTGGCGACCAGGAACGCGGACGCGGCCAGCCCGAACACCGCCACGGCCTTCAGCGTCGACCTCATCGTGTGCTCTCCTCGGTTGAATGGCGGGCGATCGCCGTCGGGAGAGTCGCAACGATCATGCCGGGGTGAAAGGTTCTACCGCTCTCCCGACATCACCCCGGGAGGCGGTCGGCCCGGGCGCGCAGGAGGTGGTCCACCAGCACCAGCGCCACCATCGCCTCGCCCATCGGCACGAACCGCGGCAACAGGCACGGGTCGTGCCGGCCCTTCACCAGGATCTCCGCCGGCTCGCCCGACCTGGTCACCGTCTTCTGCGGCCGCGGGATCGAGCTGGTCGGCTTCACCGCCACCCGGCAGACCACCGGCAGCCCGGACGAGATGCCGCCGAGCATCCCGCCGTGCCGGTTCGTCTCGGTGGTGATCCCCGGCGAACCGCGACCGTCAGGGAGCGGGTACTGCCCCGTGGGCGGGTGCTGCCCCTCGACACCCGCTCCCTGGCGGTCGCGGTTCGCCACGAACGCGTCGTTGTTCGCGCTCCCGCGCAGGCCGGCAGCCGCGAACCCGTTCCCGTACTCGAACCCGACCACCGCCGGCAGCGACAACAGTGCCTTGCCGAGGTCCGCCTTCAGCTTGTCGAACACCGGCTCGCCGAGCCCCGGCGGCACCCCGACCGCCGCCAGCTCGCACACCCCGCCGACCGAGTCCCGGTCCTTCCGCACCGCCTCGATCAGCTCGGCCATCGCCGCCGCCGCCGCCGGCACCGGGCACCGGACCGGGGTCGCCTCGACCTGGTCGAGCGTCACCGCGGTCGGGTCCGGGACATCGGCGGTCACGTCCCCGACCCGGGTCACGTACCCGATCACCCGCACCCCGACCCGGGCCAGGACCTTCTTCGCCACCGCGCCGGCGGCCACCCGGCAGACCGTCTCCCGGGCACTCGACCGCCCGCCGCCGCGGTAGTCGCGGAACCCCCACTTGGCGTCGAACGTGAAGTCGGCGTGCCCGGGCCGGTACTTGTCCTTGATGTCGCCGTAGTCGGCGCTCCGCTGGTCGCCGTTGCGGAACAGGATGCCGAGGGGGGTGCCGTCGGTCTTCCCCTCGAACACCCCGGACCAGATCTCCGGGGCGTCGGCCTCGTCCCGCTGGGTGGTCAGCCTCGACTGCCCGGGGCGGCGGCGGGCGAGGTCCGGGAGGAGGTCGGCGGCCGACAGCTCAAGCCCGGCCGGACAGCCGTCGATAATACAAAGATACCCGGGGCCGTGGCTGACGCCGGCCGTGGTGACCCGGAACAGGTTGCCGAACGTGTTGCCTGCCATGCGGTGATTCTAGCCGCCGGCCGGCCGCGCCGGGGAGGTGGACGATGCGGACGGTGTTCTCGCTCGCCCTGCTGGCCGGGGCGGCGTCGCTCTCCGCCGGGCGGCAGCCGCCGAAGGACCCGGAGGTGCCGCGCGACCCGGAGCCGCGGTACGGGCTCGGGGCGAAGCCGAAGACGTACCCGCAGGACACGGCGAAGAAGGCCCTCGGGTCGGCGCTGGAGGCGGCCGCCAAGGCCGACCTCGTGTACCTCGTCGCCCACCTGCTGGACCCGGGGTTCGTGGACGCCCGGGTGGCCGACCGGGCGAAGGGGTTCGAGCCGGGGGTCGAGGCCGAGCTGGCCCGGGTGCGGGACTTCCAGCTCAAGAACCCGGACCGGGTGGAGCCGGAGGACCGGCTGCCGGTCGACAGGGCCGGGTTCGCCGCCCTGGTCGCCGCCCGGAGCCGGGAGCGGGCGTTCAAGCAGTTGGTCCGGGACGTGGAGGCGAAGTTCCAGGACGACCCGCAGGCACTGCGGGACCTGCGGAAGCTGTACCGGGACGGGGCGGTGGCGGACACCGCGGACGGGGCGAAGCTGACCCACCCGGACGTGAAGGACCGGGCCCTGTTCTTCCGCAAGGTCGGGGACCGGTTCTTCCTGGAGAACCGGCACGAGGACGCCCCCGCCCCCGCCCCGAAGGACCTCCCCCCGCCGAAGAAGGACCCCGGGATGTGAATGGCCGTCCGAGCCGGAAGGGTGAGCGACGGAAGCCGAAAACCCGTCGCTCACCCTTCCGGCTCGGACGGGCTGCCGGCAGTACCCCCCATGATCGACCTCCGCAGCGACACCGTCACCCGGCCGACGCCCGGCATGCTCGCCGCCATGACCGCGGCGGCCGTGGGCGACGACGTGTTCGGCGAGGACCCGACGGTCAACGAGCTGGAGCGGCGGACCGCCGCCCTGTTCGGCCAGGAGGCCGCCCTGTTCGTCCCGAGCGGGACGATGTCCAACCAGGTCGCGGTCCGGGTCCACTGCCGGGCGCAGGACGAGGTGCTGCTGGAGGCGACGAGCCACGTCTACCTGTGGGAGGCCGGCGGGCCGGCGGCGCTGAGCGGGGTCACCTGCCGGCCGGTCGACGGGCGGAACGGGCTGCTCGGGGTCGCCGACCTCGCGGACAAGATCCGCCCGGACGACCCGCACTGCGTCCGCACCCGGCTGGTCTGCCTGGAGAACACCCACAACCGCGGCGGCGGGACGGTCCAGTCGGCCGACGCGGTCGGCGCGGTGACCGGGTGGGCGCGGCGGCACGGGCTGGCGACGCACCTGGACGGCGCCCGCGTCTGGAACGCGGTCGTGGCGACCGGCGTCCCGGCCGACCGGTGGGGGGCGATGTTCGACACGGTGAGCGTCTGTTTCAGCAAGGGGCTGGGGGCGCCGGTCGGGTCGGCGCTGCTCGGGCCGCGCGACCTGATCGCCCACGGGCGGCGGGTGCGGAAGCTGTTCGGCGGGGGGATGCGGCAGGCCGGGTTCCTGGCGGCCGCGTGCCTGTACGCCCTCGACCACCACGTCGCCCGGCTGGCCGAGGACCACGCGAACGCCCGGCTGATCGCCGCCGCCGTCCGGGACGTGCCGGGGCTGGCGCTGACCCCGCCGGAGGTGGAGACGAACCTGGTGTGGTTCACGGCCGACGCCCGGCACGGGTCGGCGCGGGACGTGGCCGACCGGCTGAGGGCGGGTGGGGTACTGGTCGCGGCGCTGGGGCCGAACGTGCTCCGGGCGGTGGCGCACCTGGACGTGACGCGGGAACAGTGCGCGAAGGCAGCCGAGGTGATCCGGAACCTGGCCCCCGTTTAGCCGCGACGCGGAGTCTGCGGAGCGGAGCGCGGGCGGTCACCCCGCGCTCCGCTCCGCAGACTCCGCGTCGCGGCTAGAGCGGACTTCACGTTTTCGTAGCGGCCAATAGTCCTGCTCGGGGGTTTGTCCGCGGTACTCCAGGGACGGTCCCATGGCCCTGTCGATGGACCTGCGGGTGCGGATCTTCGAGGCCCGCCAGGCGGGCGAGCCCACGGCCGAGGTGGCCGAGCGGTTCGCCGTCAGCCCGGCCTTCGTCCGCCGGCTGATCCAGCGGCACCGGGAGACCGGGTCGCTCGCCCCCAGCGCCGCCCGCCGGGGGCCGGCCCCGCGACTGGCCGACCGGGCCGACGACCTCCGCCGGCTCGCCGCCGAGGCCCCGGACCTGACCCCGGCCGAGGTCCGGGACCGGTTGGGGGTCGAGGTCTCGGCCCTGACCGTCTGGCGGATGCTCCGCCGGCTCGACCTGACGTTCAAAAAAAGTCCGTCCGGGCGGCCGAGCAGGACCGCCCGGACGTCGCCCGGGAGCGGGCCCGGTGGCGGGCCGAGGTGATCCCCGGGCTGGACCCGGGCCGGGTGGTGGTGATCGACGAGACGTGGGCCAAGACCAACATGGCCCGGACCCACGGGTACGCCCCCCGGGGGGCGCGGCTGGTGGCCGCGGCCCCGCACGGGCACTGGCACACGACCACGTTCGTCGGGGCCCTCCGGGCGGACGGGTCCGTCGCCCCGCTGGTGGTCGCGGGGGCGATCAACGGGGCCGTGTTCCGGGCGTACGTCGAGCGGGTGCTGGTGCCGGAGCTGCGGCCCGGGGACGTGGTGGTGATGGACAACCTGGGGAGCCACAAGGTGGCCGGGGTGCGGGCGGCGGTCGAGGGGGCCGGGTGCCACCTGCTCTACCTGCCGCCGTACAGCCCGGACCTGAGCCCGATCGAGAACGCCTTCTCGAAGCTCAAGCGGTTGCTGCGGTCGGCGGCCGAGCGGACGGTCGACGGGCTGTGGTCGGCGATCGGCCGACTGCTCGACCGGTTCGCCCCGGACGAGTGCCGGAACTACTTCCGGCACTGCGGGTACGCCGCTACGAAAACGTGAAGTCCGCTCTAAACGGGGGACGCCGCCGTCAGTCGATCTTCCTCACCCGCTTGTAGGCCGTCTTGGTCCCCTTCTCGCTCTCGGTCTCCAGCTCGGTGGCGGTCAGCTTCAGGATGGTGGACTTGGTGGTCCGCTCCATGTCGTTGAACGTGGTCGTCTGGGTCAGGGTGTTGCCGTCCAACTTGTAGGTCCCTTCGACCTCGAAGTCGCCGCCCTTGCCGCCCGTCCGCCGGAGGGTCATCTTCCCGTCGGACTTGTACTCGACGGCCGTCTTCCCCACGCCCTTCCCGGCCCCGCCGCCGGTCGACTCCCACCGGCCGACCAGCTTCGCCGGGTCGATCTTCTCGTCCTTCTTGTCGTCCTTCTTGTCCTGGGCGGCGGCCAGGCCGCAGGCCAGCGCCAGCCCGACCCCGAGCAGCGTCCGCATGGTCGACTCCGGTAAAGGGGGACCGGCCGCCGGCCGGGCCGGCCGGCGGCTACGGCGTCAGTCCTTCTTCTTCTCCGCCTTCACCCGCTTGAACGTCGTCTTCACGCCCTTCTCGTTCTCCGCCTCCATCTCGGTGTCGGTCAGCTTGGTGATCGTGCTCGTCCGGACCTGTTCCTTGCCCCCGATCTCCATCGTCTGCGTCAGCTTGTTCCCGTCCAGCTTGTACGTCCCCTCGACGTCGAGCTCCTTCCCCTCGCCGAAGCTGACCTTGGCGGACACCTTCCCGCCGTCCTTGTACTCGACCGCCATCTTCCCGCCCTTGCCGATCGTCCCCTCCCACTTCCCGAGCAGCTTCTTGGCGTCGATCTTCTCGTCCTTCTTGTCCTGGGCGGCGGCGACCCCGCAGGCCAGCACCAGCCCGATCCCGAGCAGCGTCCGCATGGTGAACTCCGGTAGGGGAACCGCCCGCCGGCGGACCGCCGGGGGCGTGACCAGACTACGCCGGCCGCCCGCCCGCGGCGAGCGGCCGGGTCACTTCTCGTCCTTTTTGGCCGGCTTCACCCGGACGAAGTCCTCCTGGATCCCGTCCGGGTCGACGACGTGCAACTCCGTCTCGGTCAGCTTCTTGATGGTCAGCGTCTCCTTCTTGTCCGGCTCCCCGTTCCCGTACCTCACCGTGTACGGCAGCTCGTTCTTCACCACCTTGTACTCGCCCTCGTACACCGCCACCGGGCCGCCCCCGGACGACTGCCGGATGACCAGCTTCCCGCCCTGCTGGAGTTCGAGGGTGAGGTCGACGGTCAGCCCGTCCGGGCTGTTGCTGCTGCGGACCAGCTTCCAGGTCCCGACCACCTTCTCGGCCTCGGCCCGCTCCTTCGGGACCGGGGCGGCGGCCAGGGTCGCGCACAGGACGAGGGTCGCGGTCATCGGGCACCCGGGGTCAGGGGGCGAAGCACCCGCGATCATACCCGACCCGGGCGCGGCGGGGAACCGCTACCCGGCCGAGGGTCGTGTCTCGGATTGGTGGGTGGGGCAGGCATTCCTGCCTGCCAGAGCCCGGCAGGCAGGAATGCCTGCCCCACCAAACCGAGACACTACCCGGCCGAGACCGCGTGCCCGCCGCTCACCCGGGCGACGGTCGCCGGGGCGCGGCGGCCGAACCGCGGCACCAGGCCGGTCGCGGCGTCGGGGTCCGGGGCGAGGGCGAACACGGTCGGCCCCCACGAGCTCTGCCCGACCCCGCGCACCCCCGCCTTCCGCAGGTCGGCGACCAGGTCCGCCACCTCCGGCGAAGCATACGGCCCGCCCTGCGCCGCCGCGAACGGCTCCCCGGCCCGCAGGTTGAACGCGTGGACGGCGTCGGCGAACGCCCCGAAGTCGCCGGCCCGGGCCGCCGGCAGGACGGCCGTCTCGGCGAGCCGGCGGAGCCCGTCCGGGTCGCCGCCGGGGGACGCGGCGAACGCCGCCCGCTCCCGCGGCCCGTGCCAGCTCGCCGGGGCCGGCGGGGTGAACAGCACCACCCGCCACGCCGGCGGCAAGGCGACGTGGGCCAAGAGAGCAGACACCGCCTCGCCCGGTTCCTTCCCGGCGTCGGCGACCAGCCCGCCGCGGTCGAACCCGTGCACCCCGACGCCCGACCGCTCCCCGCGGCCGACCCGGGCGGCCAGGTCTTCGGCCGGCAGGGCCGGGAACCCGGCCGCGACCGCCACCGCCTTCGCCACCGCCAGCCCGAGCTGCGTCCCGACGCCCAGCCCGGTGTGCTCCGCCGGGCACCGCTCGACCAGCACCCGGAACGGCCGCCGCGCGTCCCCGGGGAGCGACGCGGCAAACCGCATGGCGAACGCCTGCGCCCGGCTCGCCAGCGGCCCCTCGAACCGCCAGGCGTCGGCCGGCTGGGCGGTGACGGCGACCCCCGGGGCGTCGACCATCAGCCCGACCCCGCCGAACGCCCGCACCCCGGGCGCGGCCTCGCCACCGGGCGGGACGTGGAACAACCCGAAGTGGACCCGGCTCGGGGCCGCCACCCGCGTCATCGCCCGGCCTCCGCGTCCCGCACCTTCGCCTCCAGCAGGTCCATCGCCGCGTGCTCCGCCGGCCCGCCCGTCTTCCCGACGACCACCCGCAGCTTCCGGAACTCGGCGGCCACCTCCGCCAGCGGCAGCAGGTGGAGCCGGGTCGCCAGGATGGCCGCCTCGACGACCGCGTGTTTCGCCCGGTTGAACCCGAAGAAGTCGCGGCCGCGCCCGGCGTGCACCACCTCCGCCTCCAACGTCACGCGCTCCTGCGAGTCGTTCACCGTCGCCACCCGGAACTCGAAGTGCCGGCAGGCGTCGGCGAGGACAACCCCGGCGACCCGCTCGGCCGGTCGGACCGGCGGGAACACGTCGACCGCCCCGACCGCCGCCTTCGCCAGCAGCAGCGCGTCGTCGGTGACGTGGAACACGCCCTCGGGGTGGCGGCGGAGGTTGCGGTAGGTGGTGGAGGTCGGGAACGGGCGGAGGGTGAGGCAGGCGAAGTCGGTCGTGACGCGCGGCCCCATCGGGGCGAGGTGCGGGGACCCGTCCGGGTCGAGCGTCGTGACCAGGCCTTCGAGGATCATGTCGGGTCCAGCGCCCGCAGCAGGCCGGCGGCCTTGTGCAGCGTCTCCTCGTACTCCCGGGCCGGGTCGCTGTCGGCGACGATCCCCCCGCCGACCGGGAACTGCACCCACCCGCGGCCGGCGGTGAACGTCCGGATCAGGATATTGGTGTCCATCGCCCCGTCGAACCCGACCCACCCGAGGGACCCGCAGTACGGCCCGCGGGCGGTCGGCTCGAGCTCGGCGATGATCTCCATCGCCCGCACCTTCGGGGCGCCGGTCACCGACCCGCCGGGGAACGCGGCGGCGAGGAGGTCGAGCGGCCCGACCCCGGGCCGCAACTTCCCGCGCACCTCCGACACGAGGTGGTGGACGTACCGGAAGGTTTCGACCTCGCACACCCGCGGGACGGTCACCGACCCGAACTCGCAGACCCGCCCGAGGTCGTTGCGGAGGAGGTCGACGATCATGACGTTCTCGGCCCGGTCCTTCGGGCTGGCGGCGAGGTCGCGGGCCAGGTCGGCGTCCTCTTCCGGGGTGCGGCCGCGCGGCCGGGTGCCTTTGATCGGCCGGGTCTCGACCTCGCCGCCGGGGTGGACCCGTAGGAAGCGTTCCGGGGAGGCGCTGAGGATCTGGAAGTCGCCGAGGTCGAGGTACGCGGCGAACGGGGCGGGGTTGAGGGTGCGGAGGCGGGCGTACAGGTCGAGGGGGTGCTCGCGGAGCGGGGCGAGGAGCCGCTGCGACAGGTTCACCTGGAACACGTCCCCGGCGTGGACGTACTCGACCGCCCGCCGCACCGCCGCCTCGTACCCGGCCCGGTCGAAGTTACTCGTCACTCCTGGAAACCCGGGCAGCGGGTGTTGAGGGGTGAGCGCCGGCTCGTTCGGAGAGGCGGTTCGCGTGACAGCGGCGGGCGGGTGAGGGGCGCGAAGCAAATCGGGAAGGCCGCCGACCCGCCTTGCGCGCCGCCTTCGGGTCGCCCCGCGATCCCACCCCGACAAGCGATCGGAGACCACCCACGCGCGCCGCTGCTCGTGGTCGAAACTAACCACCCAGTCGTACTGGCCGTACGCAAGGTCGGGGACATCGAATTCGTTGAACGGTGGCGAAGAAACCCGCTCGAACTGGCGACCCGATCCGTAACCGAACAGCCCGGCGAAGCCCCCCTGAAACGGGGGCAATCCGGGAACGCGATCGGTTTTCGACCGTGCGGCGGACTGCAGGAACGATTCGAAAATGCCCCACGCCTTCAGCGGCTCCCCACGCAACCTCGGTAGCCGCCACCAGTCGTGGTAGAACCGAACCGGCTCGGCCGAGACGTAGGAGTACCGCCCGCGGTCGGGGTGGTGCTCGGCCGAGTCGAGGAACAGGAGGTGCGGGAGGTGGGCCAGGCGGCGGGCGACGGCCCACGGGTCCGGGGCCGGCACCAGCTCGACCGCCAGCGGGCCGTCCGGCGGGGTCGGGACCGGGACCGCGTCGAACTGGAGGGGCCCGCCGGCGTCCATGCGGGAATTGTAAGCACCGAACCGTTTACCCGCGACGCGGAGTCCTCGGAGCGGAGCGCGACGTTTGCGCCCGCGCTCCGCTCCGAGGACTCCGCGTCGCGGCTAAACGGGGCGGGTCACCCCTTCGCCTTCAGCGCCTCCTTCACCAGCTCGTCGACCGCCTTGTCGAGCTTGTCGTTCCCCGGGGCCCCGACCCACTTGTGCCGGATCACCCCGGCGTGGTCGATCAGGTACAGGGTCGGGAACGCCTGCACCCGGAACGTCTTGGCGACCTTCCCGCCCCGGCCGTCGAACCAGTGGTCCCACGGCATCGGGTCCTTCTCCAGGAACTTGGTCAGCGTCTCCAGGTCGTTGTCGGCGCTGACGCTCAGCAGGACGAACGGCTTGTCCTTGTTCGCCTTCACCATCTCCCGCTCGTGCGGGATCATCGCCCGGCACGGCGGACACCACGTCGCCCAGATGTCCAGCAGCACCACCTTCCCCTTGTAGCTCGACAGCTTCACCTTCTTCCCGGCCAGGTCCGTCCCCTCCACGTCCGGGACCGGCTTCCCGACCGCCAGGTTCTTGATCGCCTTCAGCCCGTCCAGCTGCTCCGCCGCCGCCTTCGCCACCGTCGTCCCCTCGACCTTCGCCTCCGGGGCCGCCTTCGCCGCCTTCTCCAGGAAGTCCGTCGCCTTCGCGATCAGCTCGTCCACCTTCTTCGCGTCCTCCTCGTCGTCGAGCTGGGCCGCCGCCGCCGCCCCGAGGTAGAACAGCGCCAGCCCCTTCACGTCCTTGTCGGTCGCCTTCTCGGCCGCGGCCGCCAGGAACTTCTCCCCGGCCGGCCCGGACTGCCCGATCACCGGCAACAGGTCCTTCACCTTCGGGTTGTTCAGGTGGTGCTCGGCGACGACCGCGGCCGCCCCCTCCACCTCCTTCCCGCCGCCGAACCGCCCGGCCTTCTCGATCACGAACGCCGCCGCGTCGAACCCGACCTCGCCCTTCGCGTCCGCCTTGGCGATCTCCAGGGCGGTCTGGGACGAGATCACCGCCAGCTCCCGGGCCTCGGCCTGGATCCCCCGCTTGTCCGCCGGGGACGCCTTCTCGAACCGGTCCCGCAGGTCGGCCATCCCGGCGTCGAACTTCTTCTTCAGGGCCGCCAGCCTCGCCGCCGGGTCGCCGGCCGGCTTCGGGTCGGTCTTCTTGTCGTCGGCGCAGGCCACGAGCAGGCCGAGCGACGCGGCGGTCGCGGCGGCACAGAGGAGGCGCATGGGAGACCCTCGGGGTGTGGGGCGCGGGACACGGACACGATTCGGGTCAGCGTATACCGGTAGACGACCGGGGGAAAGCCGGGATTCGATCCCGGACTTGAGCGGAACCGGAGGACCCGGCTCAAGTCGCCGCCGGGCGCGGCCCGATAACCGTCACGTTCGGCCCGAACGGGCCCGGTGCGGAGGCGGGCGATGCTCACGGCGGTCGGGACGGCGCGGCCCGGGGTGTCGGCCGCGGCGGCGCGGCGGGCGGCGCGGAAGGTGCTGAAGCGGGCCGTCCCGCTCGGCCTCGCCGTCTACTTCATCCCGGTCGTCCTGGCGGTGTACGCCGCGTTCGGCCTGGCCGACTACCTCCGCAACCGCGGGAAGACGTTCGCCTCGCTCGACCGGTACTTCTTCGGGAACGGGTTCTTCACCTGGATGTTGTCCCCGTTCAACCTGCTGGTCGACGTGCTGTGCCTGCCGTACCGGAACCGCGGCGTCTACCAACCCGCCGACCTGCCGCAGGACCACCGGGAGGAGATCGCGGCCCTGATCGACGCGGCCCGCCGGCACGACCTGGTCGGCCAGCTGCGGGGCAAGCTCGGCGGCACGAAGCGGGCGATGATCTTCTTCAAGTGGTACGGGAAGAACGTCGACGCCTCGGTCTCCATCCCGGAGTACCACCGGCCGTTCCGGTACGTGAAGACGGTGGGGGTGTCGGTGTTCAACACCCGGGCGTCGACCGGCCGGCACTACGGCCCGCTCCGGCTGACCCTGCGGGTGCTGTACAACGTGAACGACGTGACCGGCCCGGGGGCGTACATCGAGGTCGGCGACCGGGTCCACCGGTGGCGGGACGGGAAGCTGTTCGTCTTCGACGACACCCACCAGCACCAGTCGTGCAACCAGACCGACGAGGTGCGGTACTGCCTGTTCGTCGACATCCTGCGGCCGAGCCCGGTGTCGCGGGTGTTGGGGGCGATGGTGGCGGCGGTGCGGGTCGGGATGTCCCGGGTGAACGCGATGTTCTACAAGCACTGGACGTTCATCAAGTAGGGGCGCCTCCGTTTAGCCGCGACGCGGAGTCCTCGGAGCGGAGCGCGCCACGTC
>PNKH01000118.1 GCA_013822345.1 Isosphaera sp. | reverse complement strand
CCGCCGGCGTTGCACCCGAGGGTGGTGAGCGTCGGCACCACCTCGGCGGCGAAGCTGACCGGGTCCGCGGCCGCGGCGCCGCAGGGCGACACGAGCAGCGCGGCGAGGGCGAGCCGGGTGGGGGGCATGGCGGTCCGGCGGGCGGAGGGAAGGCGGGTGTCGGCGGCGGGCTACAGCAAGGAACCCCGGCGGGGCGGGCGGCAGACACCCGTCCGAGCCGGAAACGTCAGTGACGGGTCAAGGTCGTCCGTCGCTCACGCGTCCGGCTCGGACGGACGGGTCACTTCTTCGCGGGCGGCTTCACGATCTGGATCGGTACGTCGTTCTTCCCCTTCTCGCCGGGGGTGCTCCGGCCGTCGGCGACGAACCGCTCCATCAGCCCGGTGACCCGCTTCACCTCGTCCGGGTGGTCGGCCGCGACGTCCTTCGTCTCGCCGAGGTCGGCCGCCAGGTCGTACAGGTGCGGCTTCGCCCCGTTCGGTTGCCCGGCACCTGGGCCGAGGATCAGCTTCCACTTCCCGGACCGGACCGCGAACACGCCCGACCCGGACTGGTGGACCACCGCCTCGTGGACCGGCTTGTCGTCGCCGCGGAGCAGCGGCACGAGGCTGACGCTGTCCTCGCCGGCGGTCGCCGGCAGCTTCGCCCCGATCACCTCGGCGAGCGTCGCCATCAGGTCGACCGAGCAGACCGTCTGCCCGCAGGTGGTGCCGGGCTTCACCCGGCCGGGCCAGCGGACGACGAACGGGACCCGGTGCCCGCCCTCCCAGGCGTCCACCTTGTACCCCCGCAGCGGGCCGCTCGGGAAGTGCCCCTTCGCCTCCAGCTCCTTCGGCGGCACCACCGGGGCACAGCCGTTGTCGCTCGTGAACACGACCAGCGTGTTGTCGGCGACGCCGGCGGCCTTCAGGGCGTCGAGCACCCGGCCGACGGTCGCGTCGGTCTGCATCACGAAGTCGGCGTAGGGGTGCCCGAGGGCGCTCTTCCCCTGCCACTCCTTGGCGACCGCGATCGGGGTGTGCGGGGCGGTCAGCGGCAGGTACAGGAGGAACGGCTTCTTCGCCTTCGCCTGCTTCGCGATGATGTCGCACGCCCGGTCGGCGAGGGCGGGGAGGATCGCGTCGAGCTTCCACTCGGGCAGCGCCGGCCCCTGGAGGCTGGCCTGGTTCCGCACCAACTGCGCCGCCGGCAGCAGCGTCGAGGGAATGCCAACGGTCCGGTCGTTCTCGATGAAGCAGTACGGCGGCCAGTTCGGGACGCAGGTGCCGAAGTACTCGTCGAACCCGCGGGTGGTCGGCCCGCCGGGGATCGGCTTCGAGAACACCGCCTTCCACGCCGCGACCTGTTCGGCCGTCGGCTCGGTCTCGACCTTTCCGCCGCCGCCGGCCTTCCCGCCGAGCCCCCGGAAGTGCTTCATCTGCTCGGCGGTGATCGGCCAGTCCCACCCGAGGTGCCACTTCCCGACGCACGCGGTGTGGTATCCGTGCTGCTTCGCCAGGCCGGCGAGGGTGAGTCGGTCCGGGGCGATCAGCGGCGGCTCCCAGACGCCGACGATCCCGCGCTGGAGGCGCGTCCGCCAGTGGTACCGGCCGGTCAGCAGCGAGTACCGGGTGGGCGAGCAGACGGCGCACGACGAGTGGCCGTCGGTGAACCGCATCCCGTCGGCGGCCAGGCGGTCGATGTTCGGGGTCGGGATCTTGCCGCGCCCGGGGTTGTAGCACGACACGTCGCCGTACCCGAGGTCGTCGGCCAGGATGACGACGACGTTCGGGGGGGGCGCGGGCGCGGCCGGCGCGACGGCCGCGAGGAGGAGCGGGTACATGGTCACTCGCCGTGGGAGGGGTCGCCCGGTTTCCGCACCACCCTGTTGTACCCGGGCACGGCGTCCGGTACACCCGACCTACGGCCGCCGGCCGCGGCCGGGGGAACCATCCGCAGGGGGCACTCATGAACGAGGCGCTGTTGACCCGCCGGTCCTTCGTCGCCGGCACCGCCGCGCTCGCGGCGGCCGGCCCGCTCGCGGCGGCCGACGACCCGCCGGCCCGCCAGGCGACCGGGACCCGCGTCGGCGAGGTGACCGCCGACTCGGCGGTGGTGTGGACCCGGCTGACCGCCCACCCGGCCCGGAACGCCGACGGGGTCACCTTCAAGAAGGCCGACAAGGACAAGGCGGTGGACGGGCCGGTCGACAAGCTGGAGGGGGCGTGCCCCGGGGCGGCCGGCCGGGTCCGGGTGCGGTACGGGGCGCGCGAGGACCTCGGGGACGCGACCGCCACCGACTGGGTCGAGGTGGGCGAGGCCACGGACTCCGTCCACCAGTTCCGCCTGACGGGGCTGAAGCCGGGGACGGCCTACCACTACGCGGCCGAGACGACCGGCCCCGGCGGGGCCCCGGCCCACGGCCCGTTCCGCGGGCGGTTCGAGACCGCCCCGGCCGCCGACGCCCGGGCCGAGGTCCGGTTCTGTGTCATGAGCTGCCAGGGGTACCCGGACCGCGGCCACCCGGACGGGCACCACATCTACCCGGCGATGGCCGCCCTGAAGCCGCGGTTCGCCGTCCTCACCGGCGACCTCGTCTACTACGACAACGACCCCCCGAGGGCCGTCACCCCGCGGCTCGCCGGGTACCACTGGGAGCGGATGTTCAGCCTGCCGCGGTTGGTCGAGTTCAACCGGGGCGTCGCCGCGTACTGGCTGAAGGACGACCACGACACCCTGGACAACGACTCGTGGCCGGGGCGGAAGGCGGGCGAGCTGACGTTCGCCGAGGGGCAGAAGATCTTCCGCCGCCAGGCCCCGCTGGCCGACGGGCCGGCGTACCGCACGTTCCGCTGGGGGCGCGACCTCCAGGTCTGGTTCACCGACGGCCGGGACCACCGGTCGCCGAACAACCAGCCGGACGGCCCGGCGAAGACGATCTGGGGGGCGGAGCAGAAGGCCTGGTTCAAGAAGACGGTGAAGGAGAGCACCGCGACGTGGAAGGTGCTGGTCTCGCCGACCCCGCTGGTCGGGCCGGACCGGAAGGGCAAGAACGACAACCACTCGAACGCCGGGTTCGCCCACGAGGGCGACGAGCTCCGCGGGTGGCTCAAGGAGAACGTGCCGGACAACTTCTTCGTGGCGTGCGGGGACCGGCACTGGCAGTACCACTCGGTCCACCCGAAGACCGGACTGAACGAGTTCTCGGTCGGGGCGGCCAGCGACGAGCACGCCGGCGGGACGCCCGGGGAGGACAAGGAGTACCACCGCTTCCACCGGGTGAAGGGCGGGTTCCTGTCGGTCGCGGTGACGGGGAAGGGGATCGTCTTCCGCCACCACGACGTCCACGGGAAGGTCGTGTACGAGCGCGAGTTCGCGGCGAAGTGAACCGGCCGGGGAAGTGAACCGGCCGGGGCCGTCTCAGGGAGGGCGAGGCTCCCGCCGAGCCGTGCGCCTTCGGCTCGGCGGGAGCCTCGCCCTCCCGGGAGCGCCGTCACAGCAGGCCGGGGATCGGCGTCCCCTCGGTCAGGGCGGTCCCGACCTTCCCGAGGGCCGGCCGGAGCCGCACCTCGGGGATGTCGAGGAGGAAGTTCATCACCGTCGCGAGCAGGTTCTTCGGGGTGTACCGGTCGGTCGCCGGCTGCGATGCGGTCCGGTCGGATTGCCCGATCACCTGGCCCGTCTTCACCCCGCCGGCGAGCAGCAGGCTGGTGAGGTTCGCGTAGTGGTCGCGGCCGCCGGTCTTGTTCTTCTTCGGCGTCCGGCCCATCTCCCCGGTCACCACCAGCAGGACCTTGTCCGACAGCCCGCGCTCGTGGATGTCCCGGATGAAGGCGGCGACGGCGTGGTCGACCTGGCGGGCCATCGGGTCGAGGTTCGCCATGTCCGCCGGGCTGTTCTTGTTCGCGTGCATGTCCCACCCGCAGTCTGACACGGTCACGAACCCGGCCCCGGCCTCGCACAGCCGGCGGGCCAGGAGCATCTGTCGGCCGAGCAGGTTCGTCGCCCGGCGCTGGTCGAACCACTTCGTCACGTCCCCGAGCTTGAACAGCTTGCTGGTGTCGTACCGGGCGACCGTCTTCGGGTCCTCCCGCGACAGGTCGAACGCCTCCCCGACCCCGCGGGCGATCACGTCGAACGCCTGCTGCCGGAACTTGTCCACCTCCGCCGCCCCGGCGTCCGCCGTCCGCTTGGCCGCGTCGAGCTCGGCCAGGAGCGCCCGCCGGTCCTCGAACCGCTCCGTCGGCAGGTTGAGCTGGAGGTTCTTCTTCAACTGGTCGCCGCCGCTCGGGTCGAACGCGGCGTAGGCCGGCCCGAGCTCGCCCGGGCTGGTCAGCGTCGGCAGCGCGCTCGTCTCGAAGTTGCTCTGCAGCTTCAGCCCCGGGTCGACCGCCTCGGGGAGAACCAGGCAGTTGTTCGGGACGCCGGTCGCGGCGCTGGTGGTCCCGGCCACCTTCGCGTACACCGCCCCCATCGCCGCCTTCACCGGGTTGTCCCCGCCGGCCGCCGACAGGTAGGTGTGCCCGCCGTTCATCGACGCGTACGACCGGACCACCGCGAGCTTGTCGGTCATGCCGGCGAGCTGCGGGAACGACGCACCGAAGGTGACGCCGGGGATGCCGGTCTTCACCTCGCCGGTGATGCTCCGGACCTCTTCCGGGGCGGTCATCTTCGGGTCGAAGAACTCGATGTGCGACGGGCCGCCCTGCAGGAACAGGAGCACCACCGACCGGTCCCGCCACAGCCGGCCTTCGGCCGCCGCCTTCGCCCTCGCCGCGAGGAGGTCGGACAGGCCGAGGCCGCCGAGCAGGCCGAGGCCGCCGACCCGGAGGAACTCGCGGCGCGAGGCACCCTGGCAGTGGCGGGTCGGCCGCGGGTCGCTGATCGTCAGCATGAGGAGGTCCTCGGCGGGAAGTGAAGTCGGGGCGGGGTAGGGGGCGGGATGGTCGGCGGGTGGCAGTGTACCAAAAAACTGAACCCCGCGGAAGAATCCGCCAGACGGCGGACCCCGCGGGGTCGGTGGGTCCGGGCGAACCGCGACCGTCAGGGAGCGGGTGTCGTGGGGGGAAACACCCGCTCCCTGACGGTCGCGGTTCGCCCGGCAGCGAGCCGGGGTCAGGCCATGATCTCCTTCGCCACCCGGCCGTGGATGTCGGTCAGGCTGTAGTCCCGGCCGCCGTACCGGTAGGTCAGCTTCTGGTGGTCGAGGCCGAGCAGGTGGAGCATCGTCGCGTGCACGTCGTGCTGGTGCATCTTGTCCACCACCGCCTTCCCGCCGTGCTCGTCCGTCTCCCCGTACCGGATGCCGCCCTTCACCCCGCCCCCGGCCACCCACATGCTGAACCCGGCCGAGTTGTGGTTCCGGCCGTCGTTCCCCTGCCCGGTCGGCGTCCGGCCGAACTCCCCGCCCCACACCACCAGCGTGTCCTGCAGCAGCCCGCGCTGCTTCAGGTCGGTGAGCAGCCCGGCGATCGGCTTGTCGATCTGACCGGCCAGCTGCGGGACGCGGGTCGACAGGCCGCCGTGGGTGTCCCAGTTGCCGTGGCCCAGCTCGACGAACCGGACCCCCGCCTCGACCAGCCGGCGGGCCATCAGGCACTGCCGGCCGAAGTTGTCGGTCCCGCCGCCCCCGCCGGCCGCCGGCTTGTTGTTCGGCTTCGCGGCGTTCCCGCCGACCTTGCCGGTGATCCCGTACAGCTCCAGCGTCTTGGCGTTCTCCTTGGAGATGTCGAGCACGTCCGGCAGCGCCTTCTGCATCCGGAACCCGAGCTCGTACGACCCGATCACGCCCTCGACCGCCGGGTCCGCCCCGCCGCGGTCGAGCAGGTCGCGGTTCATCGCCTGGATCAGGTCGATCTGCTTCCGCTGGGCGTCGGCCCCGGCCGACGGGGTCAGGTTGCCGATCTTCGCGTCGGCGATGTTCCCCCCTTGCTCGCCGAGCCGGGTCGCCTGGTACGCGGCCGGGAGGAACGCGTTGCCGTAGTTCTGCGCCCCGCCGAGGTCGCCGGGCGGGCTGATGGTGACGAACCCCGGCAGGTTCTGGTTCTCGCTCCCCAGCCCGTACAGGACCCACGCCCCGAGGCTCGGGCGGGTGAACCGGAACTCGCCGGTGTGGAGCATCAGGAACGACTGCGGGTGGTTCGGGACGTCGGTGTGGAGGCTGTTCAAGAGGCACAGGTCGTCGGCGTGCTTCGCCAGCTCCGGGAACACTTCGGAGATCGGCAGCCCGCTCTTCCCGGACCGGACGAACTTGAACGGGGAGGCGAGCAGGTTGCCCTTGATCCGGTCCCCGAGGGTGCCGTTCCCGGACACCGACTTGCCGGCGTCCTTCTCCAGGGCCGGCTTGTAGTCGAAGGTGTCGACGTGGGTCGGGCCGCCGCGCATGCACAGGAAGATCACCCGCTTCGCCCGGGCCGGGAACATCGGGGCCTTCGGGGCCAGTGGGTTCGGGGCGCCGAGCGCCTTCGCTTCCTTCGCCGCGGCCTCGGTGGCGAGGGCGGAGAAGGCGAAGTAGCCGAACCCGGCGGACGCGGACTTCAGGGCGACGCGGCGGGAAACCAGGGAGGGCAGCATGACGGGCCTCGGGGAAGGGGGTTCTCTGGACCGCGGCCGTCCCGGCCGCTGCTTTCCAGAGCGGCCGGGACGGCCGCGGTCCAGTCAGCGGACGTACCGGAACTCGGCGGACGCGAACAGGGCCTGGCAGAAGCTCGCCCACGCGGCCTCCCCGCCCCTCGGGTCGGTCGCCCGGACGTAGGCCACCACCCGGGCCGCCTCCTCGGTCGTCGCCGGCCGGGACAGGGCGAGGCGGTACGCCAGGTCGGCGCGCTGCTCGTCGGTCAACTTCGGGTCGGCGAGCAGCCGCTGGGCGGCCTTCCGCGACTGGTCGATCACGAACGGGCTGTTCAGCAGGTACAGGGCCTGGCTCGGGACGGTCGTCTCCTCGCGCTGGGCGACGACGATGTTCGGGTTGGCGATGTCGAACACGGCCAGCGCCTCGGGCAGCGGGGCGCCGCGGAGGATCGGCAGGTAGACGCTCCGGTGCGGGGACTCGGCGGTCGCCGCCACCGGCCGCTTGGCGTTGAAGTTCGACGGGGCCAGCGACCCCTTCGGGGCGGCCGGGTTGAGGCTCCCGCTGGCGGTCAGGACGGCGTCCCGGAACGCCTCGGCGTCGAGCCGCCGCGGCGCCTTCCGCCACAGGTACACCCCGTCCGGGTCGATCTTCGCGTTCGCCGCGTCGGCGGTCGCCGCCATCTGGTAGGTCCGCGTCAGCACGACACTCCGGATCAGCTTCTTCAGGCTCCACCCGTCGGCGACGAACCGGGTGGTGAGGTGGTCGAGCAGCTCCGGGTGGCTCGGCCGCTCGCCGAGGAACCCGAAGTTGTCCGGGGAGGCGCACAGCCCGCGGCCGAACAGGTGCTGCCAGACGCGGTTCGCGGCGACCCGGGCGGCGAGCGGGTTCCCGGCGTCGGTCAGCCAGGCGGACAGCTCGAGCCGGCCGCTCTTCGCGGGGTCGATCTTCGGGGCCTCGACCTTCGTGGCGACGGTCAGGAACCCGCGGGCCACGGCCCCGGCCGGCTTGGTCGAGTCGCCGCGGGTGTACACCTGCGACTCGGTCGGCTTGGCGTCCTTCACGCCCATCGCCTGCTCGCCGTCGCTGAGGGTGTGGATGCCGCCCGGGCCGGCCCCCTTCGCCCCCTTCCCGCCGCCGCCCCCGAACAGCATCTGGGTGCTCTCGAAGATGCCGGCCAGCGCGGTGTACTCCTTCTGCGGGATCGGGTCGAACTTGTGGTCGTGGCAGCGGGCGCACAGCACCGACAGCCCTAGGACGGCACGGGTGGTCACGTCGATCTGGTCGGCGATCAGGTCCATCCGGTAGTCCGGGTTGTTCTGCGCCCGCGGCTTGGACGTGAGCGCCAGGAACCCGGTGGCGACCAGCAGCTCGTCCCGGTGCTTGTCGTCGCGGGCCGGGAGGAGGTCGCCGGCCACCTGCTCGCGGACGAACTGGTCGTACGGCTTGTCCGCGTTGACCGACTTGATCACGTAGTCGCGGTACTTCCAGGCGAGCGGGAACGGGGTGTTGTCGGCGTTCCCGTTCGACTCGGCGTACCGGGCCAGGTCGAGCCAGTACCGGCCCCACCGCTCGCCGAAGTGCGGGCTGGCGAGGAGCTTGTCGACCAGCTTCTCGACCGCGTCCGGCGACGTGTCCGCGACGGCGGCGGCCAACTCCTCGGCCGACGGCGGCATCCCGATCAGGTCGAAGTACAGGCGGCGGACGACGGTCGCCCGGTCCGCGTCCCCGACCGGCTTGAGCCCCTGCGCCTCCATCTTCGCCAGGACGAACCGGTCGATGTCGGTCCTCGCCCAGGCGGCGTTCTTGACCGCCGGCACGGCCGGGCGCGTGACCGGCCTGAGCGACCAGAACGACTTCGCCTCCTCGGCCGACATCCGCTTGTACCCGGCCCCGCCGGCGCGGGGGTCCGGGGCTCCCATCGCCACCCACTTCTCGAAGTCGGCGACGACGTGGTCGGCGAGCTTCTGCTTCGGCGGCATCTGCCCCTTGTCGGACTTCAGGAGCTTGACCAGCAGGCTCTCGGCCGGCTTCCCGGGGACGACCGCCGGGCCGGTGTCGCCGCCCTTCAGCAGCCCGTCGCGGGTGTCGAGGAGCAGGCCGCCTTTGATCTTGGCCGACTTCTCCGAGTGGCACTCGTAGCACTGGGCCACGAGGACCGGGCGGATCTTCGTCTCGAAGAACTCGACCCCCTTGGCGTCGGGGGCGGGGTCCGCGGCGGCGGCGGTCGGGAGGAGCCATGCGGCCGCGAGGAGGGCGGCGGGGAGGCGTGTCATTCGGTCGGCCCTCGTGCCGGCCGCCGGGTGCGCGGCCGTTGAGGAGTGTAAACCCGCGGGCGGGGGAAGGTTCCGGGACCCGGGGCCCGGGATAGAGGTGAACAGCCGAACCCCGCGGATTTTCCCGCCGGACGCCGAAAACGTGAACCCGTCCGAGCCCGAGCGAGGTGCCCAGAACCTCGCTCGCGCTCGGGCTCGGACGGGTGTTTATTGGGTGCCTACTTCGCGTCCTTCGCCGCCAGGGCGGCGTACTCCTCGAACTGCTTCGCCCACATCGCCGCCAACTCCTTCACCTTCTCCGGCTTCTCGGCGGCCAGGTTCTTCCCCTCCGACCGGTCCTTCGACAGGTCGTACAGTTCCCACGCGGCGTCCTTCCCGGCGGCGACGATCTTCCAGTCGCCGACCCGCAAGGCGCGGTTCCCCTCGTGCTGCCACCACAGCGAGTCGCGGGTGATGGTGCCGTCCTTGGCGAACAGCGGGACCAAACTCTTCCCCGGCGCCGGCGGGGCCTCGGGTCGCTTCCTGGCGGCGAGTTCGAGGACCGTCGGGACGAGGTCGATGAGGTGGCCGGGGGTGTGCCGCAGCTCGCCCTTCGCGGCGATCCCCTTCGGCCAGTGGGCGACGAGCGGGGTGCTGATGCCGCCTTCGTGGACCCACGTCTTGTGCCGGCGGAGCGGGGTGTTGCACGCCGTCGACCAGCCCGGCCCGAGGCAGAGGTAGCTGGCCGCCGACCCGGGGGCGGCCTTCGGGTCGTGGCCGTCCCCGCGGACCATGATCTCGGCGCTCGCCCCGTTGTCCGACATGAAGAGGACGAGCGTGTCGTCCAGCGCCCGCATCGCCTTCAGTTGGGCGACGATCCGGCCGATCTCGCGGTCCATGCGGTCGACCATCGCGGCGTGAACCGCCATCTTGTCGGCCTGGAACTGCCGCTGTTCGGCGGTCAGGTCCTTCCACGGCAGCGGCCGGTTCACCTCGCCCGGCCCGAGCTTCTGGATGGCGTCCGGGAAGGGATAAGGCGGGCCGACCTCCGGCTCGACCGCCGACAGGGCGTCGCCGCCAATCTTCAGCGCGCGGAGTCGCTTCCAGCGGTCGTCGCGGACGGCGTCCCAGCCGGCCTGGTACGTCTTGCGGTACTTCGCCACGTCGTCGGCCGGGGCGTGGAGCGGGAAGTGCGGGGCGGTGAACGCGACGTACCCGAAGAACGGCCGGTCGGCGTGCTTCTCGGCGTGCTCCTTCAGGCACTTGATCGCGTGGTCGGCGATCGCGGTGCTGGAGTAGTACCCGTCGCCGGCCGGCGGGAGCGGCTTGTCGTCCTCGGTGTGCTGCCGCGGGCCGAAGTGGCGGTTGTGGTCGTCGAGGGTGTAGGAGCGGTCGAACCCGTTTGCGAGCGGCCTCCCGTCCACGTGCCACTTGCCGGAGAGGAACGACCGGTAGCCGAGCGGCTTCAGCATCTCCGGCAGCAGCTTCGCCCACGCCGGGCGGACGCCCTGGCCGCCGCTCTTGACGCCGGGGACGGTGTCGCGGCGGACCTGCTGGGCGTAGTACCCGGTGAGCAGGGCGGCCCGCGACGGCCAGCACCGGGCGGTGTTGTAGAACTGGGTGAACCGCAGCCCGTCCTTCGCCAGGCCGTCGAGGTTCGGGGTGGCGATCTCGCCGCCGTAGCAGCCGAGGTCGGAGTACCCGAGGTCGTCGGCGATGACGACCAGGACGTTCGGCGGGGCGGCCGCGGCGGGCCCGGCGAAGAGAGCGACCGCGACGAAGGCGAGGACCAGCCGACAAGCTCCGGAGAAGACCGGAAGCCCCCACCTCTCCCCGCTGGGGAGAGGTCGCCGGCGGCGAAGCGCCGCCGGCGGGTGAGGGGAGCCACCGACCCGGTCGCGCGGGGCCGGCGGGGTGCGGCGACGCCTCCGGGTGTCTCCCCAGGTGGTGCCCCTCACCCGCCGGCGAAGCGCCGGCGACCTCTCCCCAGCGGGGAGAGGTGGGGGCTGCGGCGCCCCTCGGCAGGTGGCTGTAGAGTCGCCGGCTCATGGCTTCCCCTTCTGAAGGACGAGTTCGACCGCCCGCACGTCGGCGACCTGGCCGCCCGGCACCTTCGTCGCCCGCAGCGTCAGCGTCGCCTTCCCGGCCGGCACCTCAACCATCCCGAGCGACAGCGGGCGGAAGTCCTTCACGAACGACTCCGGCCCGCGCGACACCCGGTCGTGCTCCTTGCCGCGCAGCGGCGGGTCGTGCGCCTCGGCGACCGTCCCGGACCACTTCGCCGCCCCGACGGTCAGCTCCACCGCCGACCCCACGTCCGCCTTCGGACAGGTGTAGTGGATCACCGCCTCGTACCGCCCGGCGGCGTTCACCTCCACCTCCCACGTCATCCGGTCGTCCGGCTTCGCCCACCCGGTGAAGAACGAGCAGTTCGGGGCCGACGCGCTCCGCTTCACCCCGCCGTGCGGGACGCCGTCCCGCGCCGGCAGCCACGCCCGCGGCAGCTCCGCGTACCCCACCGGGTACGGCCGGACATCGCCCTTCGGAAGCTCGGCGAGCACGTCGCGCCGCCACGCCTCGACCGCCGCCGTCAACCGCTTCGCCACCTCCGGGTGCTCCGCCGCGACGTTCTTCGCCTGGCCGGGGTCGGCGGTCAGGTCGAACAGCTGCCCGGCCGGGTCGAGGCGGAACCGCTGGTCGCGGGCGCTGGTCCGGCCGGCCCAGTGCTGGAACAGGACGCGGTCCGGCGGCGGGGCGTCCTTCCCCAGGAGCCACGGGGCGACGCTGACCCCGTCGAACGGCTTGTCCCCGACCCGCTTCACCCCGGCGAGGTCGATGAGCGTCGGGTACAGGTCGATGGCGGCGGCGACCGGCGTCACGACGGTCCCGGGCTTCACCCCCGCCGGCCAGCGGACCAGCAGCGGGGACCGCACCCCGCCCTCGTCGGTCGACCCCTTCCGCCCCTTCATCCCGCCGTTCCACCGCGCGCCGTTCGGGCCGTTGTCGCAGAAGTACACCACCACCGTGTCGCGGTCCAGGTTCCGGTCCGCGAGCGCTTTCAGCAGCCGGCCGACGTTGTCGTCGATGTTCTCGCACATCGCCAGGGCTGCCCGGGTGTGGTCGGGGTCTTCCTTCTTGCCGTCGCCGGTGAGCTTCAGCGGGAGCTTCTCGAACCGCCGCCAGTACTCGTCCGGCACCTGCATCGGCGAGTGCGGGGTGTTCAGCGCCAGGTAGCAGAACGACGGCTTCCCCGCGGCGGCGTTCCTCGTCAGGAACTCGATCGCCCGGGTGGTCAGGTCGTCGGTGATGTACCCCTTCCCCTTCACGTCCCGGCCGTTGTGGTCGAGCGGCGGGTCGAAGTACTCGCCCCAGTGGCCGGAGGTGAACCCGTAGTACTCGCCGAACCCGCGGCCGAGCGGGTGATACGGGTACTGGCTGCCGTTGTGCCACTTCCCGAAGCACCCGGTCGCGTACCCGGCGGCCTTGAACGCCTCGGCCACGGTCTTCTCGTCGATGTCGAGCCGCTCCCCGCCGGTCGAGGTGCTGAACACCCCGCCCCGCGGGTGGTAGCGGCCGGTCAGGAACTCGGCCCGCGTCGGGGAGCAGACCGGTTGCACGAAGAACCGGTCGAACTTGGCCCCGTCCCGGGCGAGGGAGTCGACGTGCGGGGTGCGGAGGTTGGTGTTGCCGTTCAGCCTCAGGTCGCCCCACCCCTGGTCGTCGGCCAGGATCACGACGACGTTCGGCGGGGCGGCGGCGGCCGTGCCGGCGGCCAGCGCGACCGCGGCGGAGAGGAGGTAGCGCATGGCGTGCCCTCGGGTGCGGGACCGGGGCATCTTACGAACGGTCCCCGGGACCGCGGCCGTCTCGGCCGCACCACGTCCCCGGTTCGGGGGCGTCAACGCTCCGCCCGTGTCGCGGCCGGGTCGGGGCAGGTGGCAGCGGCCGAGACGGCCGCGGTCTCGGGGGGACCTACGGCCGGTCCTCCTCCTCGCCGCGGGCGTCGCCGTGCTGGACGAGGAACGCGAGTTGCTCCAACTGGACGGCCAGGTCGACGGTCACCAGCCGGACCCGCGGCGGGAGCTTCAGCACCACCGGGGCGAAGTTCAGGATGCCGCGCACCCCGGCCCGGGCGAGTTCGTCCGCGACGCCCTGGGCGACCGCCCCCGGGACGGTCAGGACGCCGAGTTCGGCCCCCAGCTCGGCCACCCGGGCGGCGAGCCGGTCGGCCGGCTCCACCTCCAGCCCCTCGACCGCCTGGCCGACCTTGTCGGGGTCCGTGTCGAACAGCCCGGCGACCTCGAACCCCTGGGCCCGGAACCCCTGGTACCTCAGCAGCGCCCGGGCCAGGTTCCCGACCCCGACGAGCACCGCCCGCCACGTCCGGTTGATCCCCAGGGCCGCCCGGATCGCGACCGCCAGGTCCTTCGCCTCGTACCCGATCCCGCGCTGCCCGAGGTGGCCGAGCGCGGCGAGGTCGCGCCGCACCTGGGCGTCGCTCACCCCGACCGCGGCCGCGATCCGCCCGCTCGACACCTTCCCCCGGTCCGCCGGCCACCCGCCGACGCACCGCAGGTACAGGCTCAGCCGGAGGGCGGCCGCCCGCGACAGCCGGGGCTCCCGGTCGACAGACTGGTGGTCCAACGGAACCCTCCGGGTCTGGTGTCGGGAGAGGCCTGACAAACCGTACCCCCAGTTTACCCGACCGGCGGCCCGTACTCCCGTCACTTTTTCCCGCCCGCCCAGGACACCGGGACGACGACCTCACCGCCGGCCGGCTCGGCCAGCTTCACCCGCACCTCGCACGCCCCGGGCCCGGCCGCGGCCGCCTCGGTCACCGTCACCCGGACGACCGCCACCGGCCCCGACCCGGCCGCCCACTTCGCCGTCACGTCCGTCCGGCCGGTGTCGACGGCGGCGATCCCGACCGGCTTCCCGTCCGCCCGCAGCTGCACCAGGGCCGACACCTCCGCCCCGCCGGCGGCGAACCGGACCGCGTCCGGGGCGGCGGTCACCGCCCCCGCCGCCCGCTTCCGCACCCGGACCGGGACCCGCAGCTCCGGGTACGCCGGGTCGTCGGTCAGCAGCACCACCGCCTCGTCCGTCTGCCCGGCCGGGGCGTCGGCCGACAGCTTGACGGTGACCGCCTGGGCGGACGGCTTCCCGTCGGCCCGCGGCCCGACCTCGGCGGCCAGGTGCGGGCTGGTCGTCGCCGCCCGGACCACCTTGAGCGGGGTGCCGCGGGTGTCGGTGACGGTGAGAACCTGGGTCGCCCCGGCGGCGGTCGAGAACCCGACCTGCGGGGGCGTCACCGCCACCTCGCGGGAAAGGGTCGCGGTAACCTGGAGGAGGAGTTCGCCGGCCTCCGGCGGGCGGCCGGGGGCGTCGGTCCGGTACGCGACCGCCGCCTGCCAGCGGTTCGGGCCGTCCGGCTGGGTGAGGGTGTTCACCTCCAGGGTGAGTTTGGCCGACTCCCCGGGCTTGAGGACGGCCGCGGTCAGCACCTGGCGGAAGCACCCGCAGCCGGCCTCGACCTTGGTGACGGTGAGGGTGCCGGCGCCGGTGTGGGTCAGGTCGAAGGTGTGGGCGAGCGGGGCCCCGGCCTTTCGGTCGCCGAGGGCCGCGACCGGGGCGGGGCAGTGGAGCGGGGCCGGCGGCGGGTCCGCGGGGGCCGCCGCCAGGAGCAGGAGGAGTGTGTTCATGACCCGGTCCGATAGCTAACATGCCGGACGGACGCAACCCGGAGCGGGTGGGCAGGGCCGTTCGGTGTGTGGGGTGGGGTGGGCGGGTCGGCCGTCCCGGTGCGTGGCACCCCTCACCCGGCCCTCGAGGACTCGGGCCGACCTCTCCCCGCTGACGCGGGGAGAGGTGGGGGCCGCCGGCCGCCACCCAGGTGCGCGAAATGATGTCCGCGGGGCGCGAACCCGAGACGGCCCGACCCGACCCGCCGCGGGTCGTGGTCGCGTCCCTCGCCGACCCGGCGGCGGTCCGGCCGGGCGAGGTGCGGGTGTGGGTCGTGCCGCTCGCCGCGGCCGACCCGGCGGACGTTCTCGACCTCCTGACGCCGGACGAACGGGCCCGGGCGGACCGGTACAAAGTTGGCAAGGCCCGGCACGAGTTCGTCGTCGGCCGCGGCCACCTCCGCCGGCTCCTCGGCGAACTGCTCGGGGTCGAACCGGCCGCGGTGCCGATCACCACCGCCGGGGCCGGCAAGCCGGTCCTCGCCGGCGGCGGGGTCCACTTCAACGTCACCCACACCGACGGGCTGGCCCTCGTCGCCCTCGCCGACCGGCCGGTCGGCGTCGACGTGGAGCGGGTCCGCCCGGTCGCCAACCCGGACGGGCTGGTCGACCGGTTCTTCTCCCCGGCGGAGCGGCGGGCGTACCGCGACCTCCCACCGGACCTGCGGCCGGCCGGGTTCTTCCGCGGGTGGACGACGAAGGAGGCGGTGCTGAAGGCGGCCGGGCTGGGGGTGATGCGGCTGGACGACTTCGACGTGGAGCTGGACCCGGGCCGGCCGCCGGCGGTGCTCGCCGCCCGGGACCCGGCCCTCGCCGGCGGGTGGGGCCTCTCCGCCTGGCCGCCGGCCGACGGGTACGCGGCGGCCGTGGCGGTGCGATCGGTGTCCCCTCCGTCCGAGCCGGACGCGTGAGCGACGGTCGCACAAGGACCGTCGCTCACGCGTCCGGCTCGGACGGAGAATCGGTCAGTTCCCCGGGGCCGGGCCGCCGCCGGTCGGGGGCAGCTCGCCGGCCCGCCGCAGGTACGGGGCGGTGGCCGCGTTCAGCTTGTCCACCGGCAGGTCGATGGCCATCTTGTACCCCATCCGCGGGAAGAACTCCCGGAACTCGACCTCGGTCACGTTCTTCTCCCGGGCCGCGTTCACCGCCTTCGACATGTCGTCCAGCAGCCTCGTCTTCTCGTCCCGGTTCGGGTCGGCCCCGGAGTTCGACGGGAAGAACCCCTTCACCAGGTACCGGGTCTGGTTGGTGATCGGGTTGGACCACTTCCGGGTCCTCATGTCGAAGAACGCGTCCACCCGCACCCCCATCCGCTCCAGGTCCCGGACCACCTGCTCGATGTCGTCCGACCCGTCCCCGTTCCGGTCGAAGATGCCGATCAGGGCGACGTGGTCGGCCGCCCCCTTCCGCCAGACCGAGTTGTACAGCAGGTCGCCGGCGATCACCCCGTCCCGGATCGGGTCGTACTCGGAGGTCAGCCGGCACCGGGACGAGCTCGGCCCGGTCACCTCGATCACCTCGACCGTCGCCTTCGGCTGGAACCGGTCCACGTCCTTGTAGTTGCCCCGCTCGTCCGGCACCCGGTCGCGGCGGATCCGCGACTGCCGGCCCTTCACCGGGAAGTCGTACGGCAGGAGGGTGAAGGTCAGCCCGGGGGTGACCCGGTCGTTCGACCCGAGGTCGATGGTGACGGTCCCGTCGAGGTTCTTGCCGACCACCTTCCCCTGCGGCTCGTCGAACTGGAAGGTGTCCTGGCGGCGGGCGAGCTGGGTCACCTTCTCGGCCAGCTGGGTCTGGACCGCCTTGATCTGGGCGGCGACCTTGTCCCTCTCCCGCTCAGCGATCCCGGCCCGCTGCTGGGCCTCGTCCAACTCCTTGCGGGACTCGGCCTCGTTCTGGGTGAACAGGGCCTTCCGGGCCTCGAACTTCTTGATCTCGTCCTCGAGCTTGGCCTTGTAGTCCTTCGGCAGGGCATCGACCAGCTTGGTGAAGGAGGCGGTGGCCTCGTCCAGCAGCTTCTTGGCGGCCACCGTCTTGGTCCGCTCGGCGTCGTACAGGGTTTGGGCCGCGTCCCCGCGGGCGATGGCCGCGTCCCGGTCCTTGGCGGCGGTGGCGACCGCGTCGGTCACCCCGGCCGGCTTCCCCCGCTCGATCTTGTCCTTGTCGTCCAGGGTCAGCACCTGGTACGCGTCCGGGAGCTTCCCGGCGTCGCCCGCCCCGAGCTTCTTGGCCAGCTCCCCGTTCACCCGCTTCAGCTCGGTGGCCAGCTTGTCCCCGGCCTTGTGCTCGGCCAGCAGGGAGGTCTCGTCGTCCCCCTCCTGCACCCCGAGCAGGACCCGGTACAGCTTGGCCAGCAGCTCCGCGTCCTTGGTCGCGGAGTTGGCCGCCTTCGTCTTATCCGCCTCCGCCTTCACCTTGGCGGCGTTGTTCTCCCGCTCGGCGTACTCCATGTACCACATCACCCCGAAGGCGATGGTGGTGAGGACGAAGAACACCAGGGCGACGATCAGAGGCGTACTGGTTTCCTTGGCAACTTTCTTGGCCATGGGGTTCCTCGGTCGGCGGCCGGTCGGGGGCGGACGTGTGGGGGCGAGGGGATTATACCACGGGCCCCACCCCTTGAGCATAAACCGGCGGGTGGGGCCGTCAACTCGGAAGGCCGGCCGGGCGGCGGGGTTGGCGGCGGCGGTGCCGGCGGCGCCGGTCGTGCCGGCCGGGCGGGCGGTGTAAGGGCCCGGCCGCGGCGCGGTATACTCCCCCACCCGCCCCCGCCGGCCCGGCCGCGCCTCCCGGAACGCCCCCGTGCTCACCGCCGCCCCCACCGTCGACCACCTGTACGGCCCGTTCCCCGGGTCCGCGGACAAGCCGGACGCGGTCCCCGTCCCGGCCGCCGCCGTCCCGGAGCCGTACCACCGGCTGCTGGTCCACACCCACCACATGACGGTGACGGTGGAGGAGTTCTACCGGGCGGCGGTGGACGTCCGGGTGCTCGGGTGCCGGCGGGCCGGGGACGAGTACGCCCGGAAGATCCTGCTGGCGACCCGGCCGGGCGGGAGGGTGGTGCAGTTCGGCCTGGTGCGGATCGACCTGGGGGTGTGCCCGGAGGCGGTCCGGGCGGAGATCCTGGAGGGGAAGACGCCGCTCGGGCGGGTGCTGATTCGGCACGACATGCTGCGGCGGATCGAGCCGGTCGAGTTCCTGCGGGTGAGCCTGGCGGCGGAGATGGCCGGGTGGTTCGGGGCGGCCGCCGGGGAGACGACCTACGGCCGGCTCGGGGTGATCTACACCGGGGACCGGCCGGCTGTCGAGGTGCTGGAGGTGCTGGCCCCGGTCGAGAGGCGGCCCCGGGGGTGACCTGGACCGCGGCGTCCCGGCCGCTGCGACCCCGGTCGGTGTGCGGCACGAGTTCCCCGGAGGCGACCGGAGTCGGGTCGGTGGTGCGGCCGGGACGGCCGCGGTCCAGGGTCAGTCCGCCAGCTCCTTCTCGAGGACCGGGAACCGGCCCTGTTCCTTGAAGTACCGGGCGTAGAACCCGGCGAGGTGGGGCACGTCGGACGGGCACTGGGCGGCCAGGGCGGTGACCGTCCCCTCGGTCATCTCCAGGCTCGCCTCGGACAGCAGGGCGAGGCCGGCGGTCAGGGCGTTCGCCGGGTCGGCCACCAGGTAACTGAACAGGCCGTTCACCCTCTTGGTGTTCAGCCCCTCGGTCCCGAACGCCCCGAGCCGGAAGCACGGAGCGAGCGGGTCGACGGCCTTCACGTTCGCGTACGTCCCGTTCTCCAGCCCGACCCCGACCGCCAGCGGCCGCCCGGCCCCGTCCCGGAGGACCAGGAACGCCTCCGCCGGGAAGTGCGGGTTGGCGAACAGGTACGCCTCCAGGGCGTCCGGTGGGAGGCGGACGAGGCCGCGGCCCATGGCCGCGACGGCCGGCACGTCGTCGCGGCGGAGGCGGCCGACCGGCACCCGGGAGCGGTCGACGAGGGTGGGGAGGTCGACCGGGTCGGCCCAGTAGTTGACCACGTCCCGGGCGTGGGCGAACCCGCGGCCGCGGAGGAACTCGAGGACCGGCTCCCAGTCGCGGCGGTAGGCGGCGAACAGGGTGCGGAGGCCGCGGGCCCGGGCGGCTTCGAGGGCGGCGTCGAACAGCGTGTCGGCGGCGGCTTCGAACCCCGGCTTGCACCACGGGGCGCCGACCCGGCCCTGTTCCGGTTCGAGGGTGCAGTACCCGACGACCTGGCCGTGGTGCTCGGCGTAGAACCGGGTGGCGGGGTCGAACCCGCGCCCGCGGGTGCGGCGGCGGATGTCGTCCCCGGTGGCCGGTTTGAACCCGGGGAGGGGGTGGACGGCGAGGTTGTAGAGTCCCGCCTGGGTGACCTCGTCGCCGGGCTGGAACGTGCGGATGATCACGGGGGCACGGGGGGAGGGGGGCGAGCGTACCCGGATGGTAGCGGGTCCGTGCGAGGGATACAACCTGGCGTGGCGGGGTGCGTTGACGGCGGCGCGGCGGGGCGGTAAGAAGGAGTGGTGTCGGCGACGTGGTGGCTGTAGCTCAGCTGGTTAGAGCGCCAGATTGTGGATCTGGATGTCGCGGGTTCAAATCCCGTCAGTCACCCTGACACAAGGGCCGGAAACCAAAGGGTTTCCGGCCCTTCTTGCTTTCTGGTCAAAGTCCGATCTTCACCCCGGTACAGCCAAAGTACAGCCAATCCCCGACCGGTCACCCGAAGAGGGTTCCGGCCCCGCTCGCGAGCTTGGCGTCGTCGTCCGGCATCAGGTGGGCGTACACCTTCAGCGTGATCGCCACGTCCGCGTGGCCGAGCCGGCGGCTCACCGCCTTGTGGGAGTGGCCGGCGGCGATCAGGGCCGTCGCGTGGGTGTGCCGGAGGTCGTGGAACCGGACCGCCGCCGGGACCAGGTCCGGCCGGGCGTTCGCCCCGGCCGCCTTCTCCTTCTCGGCCGCGTTCGCCTTCGCCACCAGCGACCGGAACTCCCGGAGGACGTTGGAGCGCTGCAGGTAAGTCCCGTTGCGGGTGCAAAACACCGGCCCGGCGATCGTCCCGGCCTTCAGCGCGACCGCCCGGTGGGCCTGCAGCGCGGTCAGGGCGAACATGGGCAGGGTGACGGTCCGGCGGGAGTGTTGCGACTTCGGCTCCTTGACGATGAACTCGGTCTTCACCTGGGACAGCGACCGCCGGACGCTCACCAGCCCGTTGTCGAAGTCCACGTCGGCCCACGACAGGGCGAGCAGCTCCCCCTGCCGCATCCC
>PNKH01000117.1 GCA_013822345.1 Isosphaera sp. | reverse complement strand
ACCCGAACGCCACCCGAGGTTCCCATGTCCGTGCCCGCCGCCGTCCTCGACCAACTCCGGAAGTACGACACCCCGACCGTGTGCAACGTCCTCGAGTTGCTCGAGTGCCGGCCGCGGACCGCCGGGTACATGGACGGCCGTATCAAGGCGTGCTACCCGGCGCTGCCGCCGATGGTCGGGTTCGCCTCGACCGCGACGTTCCGGGCCGGTGCCCCGCCGCGCGGCGGCGACACGTACATGGGCCTCGGAGAACAGGTTCACAAGCTCGGCGCCGGCCCCGGTCCGAAGGTGGTCGTGTTCCAGGACCTCGACGACCCGCCGGTGGCCGCGACGTTCGGCGAGATCATGGCGACGACGTACAAGACGTTCGGGTGCGTCGGGCTGATCACGAGCGGGGCGGGTCGCGACCTGGACCAGGTCGAGCCGCTGAAGTTCCCGTGCTTCACGTCCGGGACGATCCCGTCGCACGGGTACACGCAGATCGTCGCCTTGGAGGTACCGGTGCGGGTCGGCGGGGTGTGGGTGAACCCGGGCGACCTCCTGCACGGCGACCGGAACGGGGTGACGACGATCCCGGTCGAGTGGGCGGAGGTGACGGCGGAGGGGTGCGCCGGGTTCGTGGAGGCGGAGGCGGTGATGCTGACGCACCTGCGGAGCGGGAAGGCGACGCCGGCCGGGTTCGAGGCGGCCCGGAACGAGGCGAAGCGGCTGATGGCGGAACTGGGGAAGAAGCTCCGGGCGAAGGGGCCGAAGGCGTGACCGTGGTGGCCCCACCGCGGGAGTACCGAAACTCGCCGGCCGATTTCAAGACACGCCTTAAACCTGCGGGTAAACTGACGAGACCCACCCGTCCGGAGCCGTGACATGATCCGCCTCGACGCCGAACGGCCCGCCACCTTCTGCGACGGCCACACCCGCCGCGACTTCCTCCACGCCGGCGCCCTCGCCCCGCTCGGCCTCACCCTCGCCGGGCTGAACCGCGCGAAGGCCGACGGCGCGAGGGACGGCGACGTGAACTGCATCATGCTGTTCCTCGTCGGCGGGCCGAGCCAGCTCGACACCTTCGACCCCAAGCCGAACGCCCCGGCCGAGGTCCGCGGGCCGTTCGCTGCGGCCAAGACGAACGTCGTCGGGACGCAGATCAGCGAGGTCTTCCCGAAGACCGCCAAGCACGCCGACAAGTTCTCCATCGTCCGGTCCTGCTACCACACCGCGACCGCCGTCCACGACACCGGCCACCAGATGATGCAGACCGGCCGGCTGTTCGCCGGCGGGGTCGAGCACCCGCACGTCGGCTGTGCCCTCGGCTACCTGAAGGGCGGTCGCGGCGAACTCCCGCCGCACGTCCTGCTGCCGAAGCCGATCGGCCGGACCGGCGGGAACCTGCCGCACGGCCACGCCGCCGGGTACCTCGGCAAGACGCACGACCCGTTCATCCTGAACGCCGACCCGAACGCGCCGGGGTTCAAGGTGCCGGACCTGCTCCCGCCGGACTACGTGACCGGGGTGCGGGCGGAGCGGCGGCAGAAGCTGCGGGACGCGGTCGACGGCGGGACGGCGGCGTTCGAGGGGAGTGGGGCGGCGAAGCAACTGGACGACAACTTCGCCCTCGCCTACCGGCTGATGTCGTCGGCGAAGGCGCGGGAGGCGTTCGCGCTGGACAAGGAGACGACGAAGACCCGCGACCGGTACGGGCGGACGCGGTTCGGGCAGTCGTGCCTGATGGCCCGCCGGCTGATCGAGGCGGGGGTCCGGTTCGTGACCGTGAACATGTTCGAGACGGTGTTCGACGAGGTGACGTGGGACATCCACGGGAGCCGGCCGTTCACCGACATCCAGCAGATGTCGCGGGAGGTGGTGCCGAACTTCGACAACGCCTACACGGCGCTGCTCGAGGATCTGTCCGAGCGCGGGCTGTTGTCGAACACGATCGTGGTGGCGCTCGGGGAGTTCGGGCGGACGCCGAAGATCAACCCGGCCGGCGGCCGGGACCACCACCCCGGGGTGTGGTCGATCCTGATCGGCGGCGGGCCGATCCAGGGCGGGCGGGTGGTCGGCGAGTCGGACGAGCTGGCGTGGGCGCCGAAGACCCGGCCGGTGTCGCCGGGCGAGGTGGCGGCGACGCTGTACAAGGGGCTGGGCCTGGACCCGCACAAGGAACTGCCCGGCCCGCAGAACCGCCCGATCCCGATGGTCGACTACGACCGCAAGCCGGTCGCCGAGCTATTCTGACGGGGGGTCGTCGCCCATGCCCCTCTTCGCCCTCGATCCGGCGTGGAACGACTTCTACACCGTTGGCGGGTTTTTCGTCGGACTGGTCGGGTTCGGGGTCACGCTCTGGCAGTTGCGGAAAACGAAGTACGCGGCCGAGGCCGCCGCGCAGGCGTCCCGGGACACGCTCGCCGAAAACAAGGAGAGCTACGAGCGGTTCGTCGGGGCGTTCGCGTCGCGGCTGCTGTCCGAACTCCAACACGCGGTGAACGAGAGCGACTGGAAGATCGCGAAAGTGCGGGCGCACGACCTCGCCGAACTACTCGGGACCTTGCCGACGACCGGGGCCGCCGCGCTCGACGGTGCAACCCGGACCGCGGGAGACAATCTACGCGAGTTCGCCCAGACGTTCGCGGAGTCGACGCCGCCAAGAGGAGTTCCCTCCCTGCTAAACTGCTGAAAGACCAGTGGAAGCCCTTACTCCGGTTACTCCACAGACGCCTCGACCACCTCCGGGCACCGTTCCGGGAGAGAGATGATGGTGAAGTCGGTCCCCTCGATCCCGGTGGAGACGTTCCGCGGGATCGCCCGGAACCTCCTGGCGAAGACGAAGGCGGGGCAGGTGAATTGGGTCCGAACCCAAGCCCACGGCCAGACGCCTGAGACGAGTTACCGCGTCTTCTTGCCTCAATCCCGAGTGACCTTGAGCTACGGGGTTCCTGCCGCAAGGCTGGACTACGTGTCGCTTCAACTCCAGAACGCGGACGGGTTGCTCGTCGAGTCGTGGGTGGTCAACGACCCGGTCGAGGATCCGGAGCACGACGAGATCGAGCGGGTCGACCCGGACGGGGACTGGCGATTGCTGTCCGAACTGTTCCGCGAAGTCCACCGCCGCGTGACCGGGTGGGACAAGGTGCTGAGTGACGTGGAGAAGGCCCTCGCCTCGACTGGCCCGATCGGCGCACCCCCGAAGTGACCTACACGACCCACACCCCCGGACGCCTCACGATGCGCCTGTCCTCCTCGCTCCTCCTGCTCGCGGTGGCGGCCCCGGCGCCGGCCGGCGAACTCCGCGTCCACCCGGCCGAGGTCGCGCTGTCCGGCCCGAACCGCACCCAGCAGCTCCTCGTCGTCGAGGAGGACGGCGGGCGGGTCGTCGCCGACCACACCGCCGCCGCGACGTTCGCCACGTCCGACGCCGCGGTGGCGAAGCTCGACGGCGCCCGGGTCACCGCGGCCGGCAACGGCGAGGCGACGGTCACCGCCACGGTGAACGGCCGCACGGCCGCCGCGAAGGTCGCCGCCCACGGGATGGACGGGCCGCCGCAGTGGGGGTTCACCAACCACGTCGAGCCGGTCCTAACCCGGACCGGGTGCAACTCCGGGGCGTGCCACGGGGCGCTCGCCGGCAAGGGCGGGCTCAAGCTCTCGCTCCGCGGGTACGACCCCGAGGCCGACCACTTCGCCCTAACCCGCCAGGCCCTCGCCCGCCGCGTCGACCTGACCAACCCCGCCGACAGCCTGCTCGTGAAGAAGGGCGCCCGGCTCGTCCCGCACGGCGGCGGCACCCGCATCACCGAGGACGACGCCGACTTCAACCTGCTGAAGGACTGGATCACCGCCGGCGCCCCCGGGCCGAAAGACAACGACGCCACCCTTGTGCGCCTCGAAGTGTTCCCGAAGGCGGCGCTGCTGAAGCCGAAGGAGAAGATCCGCGTCATCGCCCGGGCGGTCTACTCCGACGGCACCCGCGAGGACGTCACCCGGTGGGCCAAGTTCGGTTCGAGCGAGGAGCTGGTCGCCGGCGTCACCGAGGACGGTGTGGTCACCGTCGCCGGCAGCGGTGAGGCCGCCATCACGGTGAACTTCGGCACCCGCGTCGGCACGGTGACCGTGACCTCGCCGTACCCGAACACGGTCCACGCGAACGTGTTCGCCGACGCCCCCCGCGCCAACTTCATCGACGACCTGATCCTGAAGAAGCTCGAGCTCCTCCGCCTGCCGCCGTCCGAACCCTGCACCGACGCCGAGTTCGTCCGCCGGGCCTTCCTCGACGCCTGCGGCGTCCTCCCGCCGGCCGACGAGGCGAAGGCGTTCCTCGCCGACCCCGACCCGAAGAAGCGCGAGAAGCTGGTCGACCGGCTGCTGGAGAAGCCGGCGTTCGTCGACTACTGGGCGTACCGCTGGTCGGACCTGTTCCTGGTGTCGAGCCGGAAGCTGCCGCAGCCGGCGATGTGGGCGTTCTACCGGAAGGTCCGGCAGAGCGTCGCGGACAACGAGCCGTGGGACCGGTTCGCCCGCGACGTCCTCACCGCCAACGGCAGCAACCTGGCGGTCGGCGGCGGCAACTACTTCGTCCTCCACAAGGACGTGGCCCAGCTCGCCGAGGCGACGTCGGTCACCTTCCTCGGGATGTCGATCGGGTGCGCGAAGTGCCACAACCACCCGCTCGAGAAGTGGACCCAGGACGAGTACTGGGCGTTCGCCAACCTGTTCTCCCGCGTCGGGCTGAAGAACTCCGAGAAGGCCGGCGAGGTGCTGGTGCAGTCCCGGACGGACGGCGAGGCCCTGCACCTCCGCCGCGGCACGGCGATGCCGCCGACCCCGCTCGACGGCAAGCCCCTCCCGGCCGACTCCCCGACCGACCGCCGGGCGTACTTCGTCGACTGGCTGACCGCCCCGGACAACCCGTTCTTCGCCAAGGCGATCGTGAACCGCGTCTGGCGGAGCTACATGGGCCGCGGGCTCGTCGAGGCGGAGGACGACCTGCGGGTGTCGAACCCGCCGACCAACGCCGAATTGCTCGACGCCTTGGCCGCCGACTTCGTGAAGAACAAGTACGACCTGAAGCGGCTGATGCGGCAGATCCTGACTTCGGCGGCGTACCAGCGGTCGTCGAAGCCGCTTGCCGGAAACGCCGCGGACGACCGGTTCTACTCGCGGTATCTCGTCCGCCGGCTCCCGGCCGAGGTGCTGCTCGACGCGTACTCCGACCTGACCGGCGTCCCGACCACGTTCAACCAGGTGAAGTCGGCCGCTGGCGACTCGACCACCCCGGTCGCCAGCTACCCGGCCGGCACCCGGGCGATGCAGCTGCCGGACTCGCTGTTGCAGTCGCGGTTCCTGGAGGCGTTCGGCCGGCCGGAGCGGGTCGCGACCTGCTCGTGCGAGCGGACCGGGGACGCGAGCGTCGCCCAGGCGCTGCACCTGAACAACGGCGTCACCCTGAACGACAAGCTCCGGGACGCCAAGTCGGTGGTGACGGCGTGGGTCGGCGGGAAGGGCCTGACGGACGCCGAGATCGTCGATCGGGTGTTCCTCGCCGCCCTGACCCGCGAGCCGACCGCGGCGGAGCGGAAGAACTTCCTCGACATCCTCGCCGACGCCGCCAAGGACGGGCCGCAGGCCCGCCGCGAGGCGGTCGAGGACTTCGTCTGGGCGGTGCTCACCGGCCGCGAGTTCCTGTTCAACCACTGACCCCCCACTGGGGTGGGGCAGGCATTCTTGCCTGCCCCGGCAGACAGGAATGTCTGCCCCACTGATTCTTGAAACCACCGCTAACCGGCGGCTCCACCCATGACGCGCCTCCTCCCGCTCGCCGCCCTGCTCTTCCCCGCCACCGCGGCGGCGGCCCCGCCGGCCGTCACCACCGTCGCCTACGCCCGGACCGGCGACGTGGTAGCGTTCGGGACGCACGGCGAGGTCCGGGTGTTCGACACGGCGGACGGGAAGCCGGGGTGGGTCGCAAAGGTCGACGGGCGGGTCACCGCCGTCGCGTACCACCCGACCGGGAAGTGGCTCGCCGCCGCCGCCGGGGAGCCGGGCAAGGCCGGGGTCGTCGGTCTGTTCCGGGCGGCCGCGGACGGCCGCACCGACCTCGCCCTCGGGGCCTCCGCCCCCGGGCACAAGGACGCGGTCTACGCCCTGGCGTTCTCGCCCGACGGCCGGCTCCTCGCCACCGCCGGGTACGACCGGGTCATCCACCTGTGGAACGTGCCCGCCGGGGCGGCCGCGGACCTGATCCTCCTGAAGCCGGCCCGCACCCTCACCGACCACAGCGACGCGGTCTACGCCGTCGCCTGGCACCCGGACGGCACCCTCCTCGCCACCGGGTCCGCCGACCGGTCGGTGAAGGTGTGGGACCCCGCCACCGGCAAGCGGCTCTACACCCTGAGCGAGCCGACCGACTGGGTGTACACCCTCGCCTGGAGCCCGGACGGCAAGCACCTCGCCTGCGGCGGGGCGGACAAGTCGGTCCGCGTCTGGGCGGCGGACCGCGACGGCGGGAAGCTCGTCGCCTCGGCGTTCGCCCACGAGAAGCCGGTGTGGCGGCTCGCCTACGCCCCGGACGGGAAGACCATCTACACCGCCGGCGAGGACCGCGTCGTCAAGGCGTGGGACGCGGCGAAGCTGACCGAGACGAAGACCTACCCGGCCCAGCCGGACGCGGTCCTCGACTTCGCCCTCCGGCCGGACGGCAAGCAGTTCGCCGTCGCCCGGTTCGACGGGGCCGCGGTGCTCCTCGACCCGGCCACCGGGAAGGAGACGGCCCGGCCGCTGCCGGTCAAGCCGCCGCCCGCCCCGCCGGCCCCGCAGGAGCCGAAGAAGGCCGCCCCCGCCGTCACGCGGATCGGCCCGAACGGGGCGGTCCGGGGCCAGACTACCCGCGTCGGCATCGCAGGCACCGGCCTGGACTTGGCCACCAAGGTGACCGCCGACGGCCCGGGCGTAAAGGCTGTTCTCGTACGCGTCGCCGGCTTCGCCGTACAACACCTCGACGTGACCGTGGGGCCGACGGCCGCGGTCGGGGCCGTGAAGCTGACGTTCGAGGGCGAGGGCGGGAAGTCCGCCCCGGTCACGTTCGCGATCGACCGCTTCCAGGCCGTCCCCGAGACCGGGAGCAGCGACTCGGCCCGCGTCGCCCAGACGGTGAGGCTGCCGGCCACCCTGGTCGGGGCGGTGGACCGGGCCGGGGACGCCGACTACTTCCGCTTCGGGGCGGCCGCCGGCGACGAGATCGGGGTGCAGGCGACCACCACCGAGATCGGGTCGAAGCTCGACCCGGTCCTGACCCTGTCCGACGCGGCCGGGAACGTCCTCGCCGAAGGGTCCGCCGTCCTCGGGTACCGCGTCCCGAAGGCCGGCACCTACTCCCTCGGGGTCCGCGACCGGGAGTACCGCGGCGGGGCCGACTTCACTTACCGGCTGCACGCCGGCCCGGTCCCGGTGGTCACCGGCATCTTCCCGCTCGCCGGGCAGCGCGGCCGGACCACGAGCGTCCACCTCGAGGGGGTGAACCTCGGGGCGGCGACGTCCGCGAAGGTGACGATCCCGGCGACCGCCGCCATCGGGTCGAAGGTGCCGGTCCCGCTCCCGGCCGGGGCCGACAAGCCGCTCGGCAAGGCGGAACTGACCGTCGCCGAGTTCCCGGCGGTGGTGGCCGACCCGGTCGCCGGCGCCGACCTGCGGGTGCCCGGCTCCGCCGACGGCGTGTTCACCAGGCCGAACGAAAGCCAGTCCGCCCGGTTCGCCGCGAAGAAGGGCGAGCGGTTGGTGGTCGAGGTGCTGGCCCGGCGGGCGGGTTCCCCGGTCGACCCGGCGATCGAGGTCCTCGACGCGTCCGGCAAGCCGGTGCCGCGGGCGACCCTCCGCTGCACCGCCAAGACGTACACCACCCTCCGCGACCACGACTCGGAGAAGCCCGGCATCCGGCTGGAGTCGGCCGCCGACTTTGCGTTCGACGACCACCTGCTGATCGGCGGGGAGGTGGCGAAGATCGTGGCCCTGCCGCGGAACCCGGACGACGACTGCCAGTTCTACCAGTTCGGCGGGGACCGGCTCGGGTTCCTCGGCACCACCCCCGCCCACCACGCCCTCGGCGCCCCGGTGTACAAGGTCGAGATCCACCCGCCCGGCCGCACCTTCCCGCCGAACGGCTTGCCGGTCGTCCCGGTCTTCTACCGGAACGACGACGGCGGCCCCGGGTACGGGAAGGACTCGTTCCTGCTGTTCGACGCGCCGGCCGACGGGACGTACCAGGTGCGGGTGTCGGACGCCCGCGGCAGCGCCGGCCCGGCCCACGCCTACCGGGTGACGGTCCGCCCGCCGAAGCCGGACTTCTCGGTCAGCTTCAGTCCGAAGGAGCCGGCGGTGTGGAAAGGCGGCGGGGTGCCGGTGAACGTGACGGTGAACCGGCGGGACGGGTTCGACGGCCCGGTGCGGGTGAAGCTGGAGGGGCTGCCGGCGGGCTTCTCCGCCCCGGAGACCTCCGTCGAGGCCGGGCACTTCACGACGACGTTCGCCCTGTCGGCGGACGCGGACGCGGCGCCGGCGCCGCTGGCGGAGTTGCGGCTCGTCGGGAAGGCGGATGTCGGCGGGAAGGAAGTCGTGCGGGAGTCCGCCGGCGCGGGGCTGAAGCTGAACGGGGTGGGCGACATCGTCACCACCGTCCGGGCAGCCGAGGTGGCGATCGTGCCGGGGCGGGAGGCGCGGTTCGTGGTCGACATCGCCCGGCAGGGGAAGTTCGGCGGGCGGGTGCCGGTCGAGGTGAAGGGGCTGCCGCACGGGGTTCGGGTGCACAACAACGGGCTGAACGGGGTGCTGATCACCGAGCGGGAGACGAGCCGGGAGGTGGTGCTGTACGCCGAGCCGTGGGTCCAGCCGGCGGAGCACCCGATCGTGGTGTACGCCCGGCGGGAGGGGACCGGGACGGAGCACGCGGCGAAGTCCGTGCTGCTGAAGGTGGGGAAGTGAAGCGGGGTCCGGGGTTCTACTTACGCCCGCCAGGGGTTGCGCTGCGCTCCACCCCTGGCTACCATCGGCCGCCGCTTTGTGGCAAACAGCGAGTCTACCCGCGGGCCGGGTCGGGCGCGGTGCCTGGTTCGGCGACATCGCTGAGATTGGGCCGCCAGACCCAGGTTACTTCTTCTTCGGCTCAGGTCGTCGGGCAACGGACACCCCGGCGTCCGTCAACACCTTATCGAAGGCTTTTTGGGGGGACTCGTCCGTGATCGCCTGTCCCATCCGCTCGCCGAGGTAGAAATACACCGGCTTGCATTCGAAGCAGATCAGCACCTCGACGGTCTGCCCGCCGGCCGTGGCCCGGATGCCGTGCCGGGGCTGGAAGCACCCGGTCCCCGTCAGAGGCCCCTTATCCAATTCCTTCCGCACCCGCTCCGCCTCGTTGGCGATCCCGCTGTCCAGAGCCGCCAGCAGGGCCTTTCGGGCGTCCGCGACCTTGACCACGGTCTTGCCCCGGACCTTCCACTTGCGGAAGGCGTCCTTCGGGTCCGGCTTCAGATCCGGGTCGGGATCGAGTGCGAACAGTTCCCACTCCGTAGCCCCTTCCAGGACCGAACGGGCGTCTTTCCAGGCCGGCGCGTCGTCCGAACGTGCTCCGGCAGGGAGGGATGCAAGTGCCACGAGGCAAGTGAGGCGAACCAGAGCCCGCATCGGTCACCCCCACCGCCGAACCAGCGATTAACCCGCGCCGGCTAACACGGGCTGTGTTAGCCTGCAACACCTCACCCGCGGTCCGTCACGCCGGGCGGCCGGCCACCCCGTCGAGCTTCTCCGCCGGGCCGAACGCCACCGTCGTGCACCGGTCCACCGGATACCGGTCCAGGTACGCCCGCACGTCCGCCACCGTCACCGCGTCGTAGTTCGCCAGCTCCGTGTCCACGTCCCGGTACTCCCCGGTGTACGCCCACGCCGACGCCACCGCCTGCATCCGCCCCATCGGCCGCTCCGCCGCCCGCACCAGCCGGGACGCGATCTTCGTCTTCGCCAGCTTCAGCTCGTCCGCCGTGATCCCGCCCCGCTGCACCTCCGCCAGCACCTTCCGGACGACCGCCAGGTTCCCCTCGGTCTGCTCCGGCTCGCAGGTGTACGACGCGTACACCACCCCGCTCCCGTCGTTCTCGTAGTAGCTGCAGTCGGCCGAGTCCGCCGACCCCGGGTCGATCAGCGCCCAGTACAGCCGGCTCCCGGAGTCGTCGCCCACGGCCAGCGCCAGCGTGTCGGCCGCGTACCGCAGCTTCGAGTCGGCCGGCGGCCCGCCGGCGAGGAACAGGACGTACTGCTGCTGCACCTTCTCCCGCGTCAGGACGTGCAGCCCGCCCGCCGGCGGGGCCTCGGTCCGGTGGGTCCGCCCGACCTCCGCCGTGTTCCACCCGGAGCACTTCTCCGCGGCCAGGCCGAGGAACCGGTCCCAGTCGAAGTTCCCGGCCGCCGACAGCAGGATGTTGTTCGCCGCGTACCGCCGGCCGAAGTACCCGTGCATCTGGTCGCGGGTCAGGGCGGAGACGCTGTCCAGGGTGCCGAGGACGCTGTTCCCGAGCGGGTGGCCGGCGTAGTGGATCCGGCGGGCGTGCTCCCCCGCCACCGACCCCGGCTGGTCGTCGTACATCTTGATCTCTTCCAGGATCACCTTCTTCTCGGTGTCGAAGTCCTCCGGGCGGAGGCTCGGCCGCATGATGTCGGCGAGGATGTCGGTGACCTGCGGCAGGTACTCCGGGAGGACGGCCGCGTAGTAGACGGTGTTCTCCTCGCTGGTGTACGCGTTCGGGCTGGACCCGATCCGGTCGAAGTCGAGGTTAACCGCCTCGGCGGTCCGGCGCGGCGTCCCCTTGAACAGCATGTGCTCCAGGAAGTGGGACAGCCCGGCCTCGGCGGGCGTCTCGTCGCGGGCGCCGGTGCGGACGAAGAACCCCAGCGCGACGGACCGGGCCGACGGGCTGGTCTCGCCGACGACGGTCAGGCCGTTCGGGAGCCTGGCGTGGTGGAAGGGCATGGGGAAACCTCCACTCGTAGGGTGCCGTCGAGGGTCGCGAAGCGCGACCCTCGACGGCACCCTACGGCGGTCACGCGTACCCGCGGAACCAGAACACCCACGCCAGCACGGCGGCCAGCGCCGCGACCACCCCGGCCAGGTACGCGAACACCAGTGGGGCGAGCTTCTCGTCCAACTCCCGCACGGGTCACTCCGGCATGGTCAGCGGGGCGGGGCCGATCGTCACCAGGGTCACGCCCCGGACCGGGAACCGGGCCAGATGCCCGACCACCATGCCGGGCGTGAGCCCGTCGATCGCGGCCTGGATCTCGTCGAACGACCGGACCCGGCCGAGGTGGTACCAGTCCGAGGCGATCGCCCCGGCCCGGGCCGAGGTCGACTCGTCCTGCATGATGAGCGACGCCTTCAGCCCGGCCTTCACCCGCACGATCTCGTCGTCCGTCACCCCGGCCGCCAGCTTCCGCAGCTCGGCCGTCGTCACGTCGAGCGTCTCCTGGGCGCGGTCGGCCCCGGTCCCGGCGTACCCGACGACCGTCCCGCGGTCCCGGAACGTCTCGTGCCGCACCCCGACCGAGTAGCACAGCCCGCGCTTCTCCCGCACCTCGGCGAACAGCCGGGCGCTCATCCCGCCGGACAGCACCCCCTCGGCGGCCCGGGCGGCGTAGTAGTCCGGGTGCCCGACCGGGACGCTCGGGTACGCCAGGGCGATGTGCGTCTGGGCCGTCTCCTTCGGGATGTGCTCGGACTTCGGGGCGTGGCCCGCGGGGGCCAGGTCCGGTTCCGGGCCGCGCCCCCACCCGCCGAACAGCCGCTCGACCCGCTCGACCAGCGGCCCCCACTCGACGTTCCCGGCGACCGACAGGATCGTCCCGTTCGGGCGGAACAGCCGGCGGTGGAAGGCGCGGACCGCCGCCGGGGTGAGGGCCTCGATGTCGGCCGCCCGGCCGCGGCGGTCCTTGTTCAGCGGGTCCGGGTAGTGCCGGCGGCGGAGCTCGACCATCACCTTCTGCTGCGGGGCGTCCTCCAGCCCCTGGATGTCCTGCAGGGCGAGGGCCTGGACCGGTTCGAGTTCGTCGTCCGGGAGGCGCGGGCGGAGGACCACGTCGGCGAACAGGTCGAGGGCCGGCGGGATGTTCCGGGCCAGCGTCGACCCCCAGAACCGCATGTTGAACACCCCGACGCTCTCGTCCCGGTCCACCCCGAGGCCGTCGAACGCCAGCGACAGTTCCCGGCTGTCGCGGTCGCCGGCCCCGCGGGAGATCATCTCGGCCAGGACGGACGCGACCCCGAGTTGGCCGGGCGGGTCGTTGGCGCACCCGGCCGGGACCAGGATGTTGACCGCCGCCGACCGGACGTGTTCCATCCGCTCCGCGAGCAGCACCAGCCCGTTCGCGAGGGTGTGCTGATGGACCGGCATCGGGCTACCTGCGGGTGAGGGCGTGAACCAATCCCCACATGATACGGACGGGCGGGTTGACCGTCCGAGCCGGACGCGTGAGCGACGGCCGGGCGGGACCCGTCACTCACGTTTCCGGCCCGGACTCAGGACGTGAGCACCACGAGCGGCCGCGGCGCGGGCACCTCGGCGGCCGGCTCCGGCGGCACCTCGACCCCGCGGTAGATGGTCTTGTACGCCCGGAACCCGAGCCGGCGGTACATCCGGACGGCCGGGGCGTTCGTCGCCGTCACCTCCAGGAACGCCCGCCGGGCCCCCGCCGCCGCGAACCCGTCCAGCGCCTTCAGCAGCAGCGCCCGGCCGAGGCCGAGGCCGCGGTGGTCGGCGACGACCCCGAGGTTCTGGACCCCGCCGAACCCGCTCGCGTCGAGGACCCCCTGCACCGACCCGACGCAGCACCCGGCCCGGGCCGCGATCCACGTCGCCGGGGGGCAGAACCCCGCCAGGCCGACGATCGCGTGCATCAGGTCGCGGCACCCGGGGAGCGTGGCGAGGGAGGAGAAGACGAGGGCGTCGGTCTCGCCGGCGAACCCGGCGCACAGGACCCGGGCGTGGTGCTCGAGCAGGTTCGGGTTCCACGGCAGCCAGAAGAACCCGGGCGGCAGCTCGGCCGGCGGCCGCGGGTGCCGCAGGTCGAGTTCCATCCGGTGCCGCTTGAAGTAGGTCAGCTTCGGCATGGCGGGGTGCCGGCGGGGGGCGTGAGCAACCCAATCATAGCCGGTGCCCGGCCCGTAGCACAACCGAGGACGGTTGTGCTACGGGCCGTTGGGTTCGTGAGGTCGGGTGGTCCGGGAGCGAGTGAGCCTCACCCCCGCCGAGAACGATACGGCCCTGGGTTGTGCTACGGGCCGGCGGCGAGGCGGTCGAGCTCCGCCCGGGCGGCGGCCACCGCCTCCCGGCCGACCCGCGTCCGCCCGGGATACCCGCGGTGCCCGGCCCCGGCCGACACCGGCACCGGCTCCGCGAACGACCCGTGAACCTGGTCGCACCCCGTGACCTGCAGCACGTGCTCGAGCACCCCGGCCCGGACCCGCCCGCACGGCAGCACCTCGACCCGCCCGGCGGCCCGCTCCCGGATGCGGGCGATCGCCTCCGCCCCCTCCGCCGCGGTGTCCGCCCCGCCGCTCGTCAAGACCCGCCGGAACCCGAGTTCGGCGACCGCGTCGAGCGCCTCGGACGCGCTCGGGGTGCGGTCGAACGCCCGGTGGAACACGGCCGGGAGGCCGGCACAGGCGTCGAGCAGCCGGCGGCAGGCGTCGCGGTCCACCCGCCCGTCCGCCGAAAGGACGCCGAACACGAACCCGGCCGGCTCCTCCGGGCGGAAGCGGTCGACGTCGGCGGCCATCACCGCGACCTCGGCGGGGCTGTAGACGAAGTCTCCGGGCCGCGGCCGGATCATCACCCAGACCGGCAGCCGGACGGCCGCCCACGCCTCGCGGTACAGCCCGGCCGACGGGGTCAGCCCGCCGAGGTCGAGGGCGGCGCAGAGTTCGACGCGGTCCGCCCCGCCGGCCTCGGCCGCCTCGGCGTCCGCGACCGACTCGCACGCCACCTCGAGGAGGTATCGCATCGGGCTTCCTGGACCGCGGCCGTCCCGGCCGCTGCTTCGCGGGTCAGGGGGGCATCCGATCCGCACGATGGGCGACGCCCCCGCGCTCCGGCGCGGGGGCGGCCGGGACGGCCGCGGTCCAGGGGGTTACTTCGCCCCCCGCATCGCCTCGCTCACCTTCTCGGCTTCGGCGAACGCCCGCATCAGGTTCCCGCCGAGCACCTTGTGGACCTGGTCCTTGGTGTACCCGCGGTCGAGCAGCACCTGGGTGATCAGCGGGTAGCACGACACGTCCGACATCTGCCGCGGCAGCTTCGGCACCCCGTCGAAGTCCGACCCCAGCCCGACGTAGTCGACCCCCGCCACCTTCACGACGTGGTCGATGTGGTCCACGATGGTGTGCACGTCGCCGGGCGGGTAGTCGTTCTCCTTCGCCCACGCCCGGATCGCCTCGCGGTACTTCGCCTCGTCCGGGTACTTCTTCTTCAGCTCCCGGGCCATCTCGAACATCTTCTGCGTCGCCCGCGCCCCCTCCGGGACGAGGAACCCGGAGTAGAAGTTGACCATCACCACACCGCCGTTCTCCTTCACCAGCTTCAGCACGTCGTCCGGGACGTTCCGCGGGTGGTCCGCGACCCCGCGGGCCGACGAGTGGGAGAAGATGACCGGGGCCTTCGTCGCCTTGAGGGCCGCCTTCATCGTCGCCGGCGAGACGTGCGACAGGTCGACCAGCATCCCGAGCCGGTTCATCTCCAGGACGACCTCCTCGCCGAACGCGGTCAGCCCGTTCGCCTTCGGGGCGTCGGAGCAGGAGTCGGCCCAGTCGAGCGACTCGGAGTGCGTCAGGGTCATGTACCGGACCCCGAGGCGGTGGTAGTTCCGCAAGACCGCGAGCGAGTTCTCGATGCTGTGCCCGCCCTCGACCCCGATCAGGCTGGCGATCCTCCCCGTTTTGCGGATGCGCGTGATGTCGGCGGTGCCGAGGGCCAACTCGAACGCGTCCGGGTAGCGGCGGACCATCTCGTGGATGACGTCGATCTGCTCCAGCGTGGCCTTGATCGCCTCGCCGCGCCGGCCGAACGAGGTCGGCACGTACGCGCTCCAGAACTGCGCCCCGACGTTCCCCTTCTTGAGGCGCTCGATGTCGGTGTGGAACTGCTTCTGCGGGCGGGTCAGGTCGATATTCCGGAAGGACGGCCCGTCCTTCTCCCGCAGCTCCCACGGCAGGTCGTTGTGGCCGTCGATCAGCAGCGCCTCGCGGTGGACCGCGGCCGCCTCCGGGGACACGACCACGTCCTTACCCGGGGCCGGCTTCGGCGGCTGTGCGGCCAGGCCGGCGGCGAGCGGGAGTAAGAAGATCGCGGGAAGCAGTCGGGGCATGGCGGGATTCCGGGGGTTCGGTCGGGGAGTTGCACCTACCTTATCCGGACGCGGCGGCCCCAGATAGCCCCGCCGCCCGCCACCGGAGCGCGCATGCGTGCCCTCGTCATCCAGAACGCCTTCGGCCTCGACAACCTCGCCTTCGCCGACCGGCCGGACCCGGCCCCCGGGCCGGGCGAGGTGCTCGTCCGGGTGCGGGCGGCGTCGCTCAACTACCGCGACCTGATGATCGCCAAGGGGCAGTACAACCCGAAGCTGAAGATGCCGCGGGTCCTCGGGTCGGACGCCGCCGGGGAGGTGGTGGCGGTCGGGGACGGGGTGACGAGGTTCGCCCCGGGTGACCGTGTCGCCGGCTGCTTCATGCAAGACTGGGAGGCCGGCCCGGTCTCGGAGGCGGCGGCGAAGTCGGCGCTCGGCGGCGAGATCGACGGGGTGTTCGCCGAACTCGTGGTACTGAAGGAGCGCGGCCTGGTGCCGGTGCCGGACGCCCTGTCGTTCGAGGAGGCGGCGGCCCTGCCGTGCGCCGCGGTGACCGCCTGGAACGCCCTGATCGGCAGCGGGTGCGGGCCGGGAAAGACCGTGCTCGTGCAGGGGACCGGCGGGGTGTCGATCTTCGCCCTGCAGTTCGCGAAGGCCCTCGGGGCGCGCGTCCTGGCCACGTCCGGGCATGACGACAAGCTCGCCCGGGCGCTCGGCCTCGGGGCGACCGCCGGGACGAACTACAAGACGAACCCGGACTGGGAGAAGTGGGCGCGGCAGCAGACCGACGGCGTCGGCGTCGACATCGTGGTGGAGGTCGGCGGGGCGGGGACGCTGGAGCGGTCGGTGAAGGCGGTGCGGTTCGGCGGGCACGTCGCCCTGATCGGGGTGCTGGCCGGGGCCGGGACGTTCAACCCGGTTTCGGTGCTGATGCGGGCGGTCCGGGTGCAGGGCGTGTTCGTCGGCTCCCGGGCGATGTTCGAGGACATGCTACGTCTGATCGCCGGCGAGGGGCTGAAGCCGGTGATCGATCGGGTGTTCCCGTTCGCGGACCTGCCGGCGGCGTTCCGCCACCTGGAGAGCGGGTCGCACTTCGGCAAGGTGGTGGTGGGGGTGTAACGGCCCGTTCGCCACGTCCGGGTACGCCGCCAGGGGTGCGCTCCGGCCCTACGTCCTCGCCCGCCAGGGGTGGAGCGCAGCGCAACCCCTGGCGGCCTACACGGACAACCCAGCGTGCATTACCCCTGTTGTGCGTCGCGCAGTCCCGCCTCCAGTTCCTCCGCGGTGTCGAGGTTCCGCCCCCGCAGGTCGTTCACCTCCCAGCGGTCGTCCGGCTTCTCGAACAGCATCGGCTCCCGCACCTCGCCGTCCGGCACCCGCAGCGGCAGCAGACACGCCCACCCGTCGGTCCGCACCGCCGCCTCGGCCGCCCCGTTCAGTTCCAGCCGGGTGACGGCCCGCGTCCGGGCCGGGTCGGCGAGTCCGCGGGCGGCCGGGACCAGGCTCCCCTCCCCCGCCGGTAGCCCGAACAGGTCGAGGAGCGTCGCCGCCACGTCCGGCGGCTGGGTGAACCCTGCCACCCGCCGACATGCCTGGTCCGCGTCCGGGAGCCGCAGGATCAGCGGCAGGTGGACCAACTCCTCGTGCAGCCACGGGCGGTGCCGCCCGATCTGTCCGTGCTCGCCGAGCGGCAGGCCGAAGTCGGACATCAAGAGCCACGCGGCCGAGCGGTCGAGGCCGCGGTTACGGAGTTGGTCGAACACCTTGCCGAGTTCGGCGTCGAAGCTGGTGACCACCGCCGCGAATGACGCGTGCAAGAACTCCCGGGCGTCGGCGTTGGCGGTGTCGAACGGCCCGGTCGGCGGGTCGGCCCACGGCGTCACCGGCTCCTCCGGCACCAGCGGCTCTGTCTCCGCTTCCTCGTCCTCGTCCTCGTCCTCGTCCTCGTCCGACTCGTCGGCCTCCGTTTCCTCGTCGTCGTCCTCTTCCGGATCGTCCTCGACATACGCCTCGAACACGTCCTGCCGGATGTCCCACGGCGGCAGCAGGCGGTCGATGTCGACGAAGAGGAGGAAGTCGGGGCCGAGGCGGTCGAGGAGGTCCGGGAGCAACCGCAGGAGGGCGTCGAGGGGGGATTTGTCGGCGTCCGCCGGGCGGGCGTCGAACACTTCATCCCACCCGGCGTAGAACCAGTCGGGGCCGTCGTTCTCCGGGTGGTTCGCCCGGACGAGGACGGCCCGCACCCCGCCGGCTCGCAGGGCGGTCGTCACCGGCGTTCCCGTGCCGCCGAACCAGGCGGCGCACGCGGTGGCCGGGTCCGGGCGGTCGGAGACGTGGCGGTCGAACACCACCGCCTCGGCCGCGAGGCGGTCGAGGTTCGGGGTCGCCACCCACTCGTTCCCGTACGCCCCGAGCCACCCGGCCGGGCAGCCCCGCAGGGCGAACACGACGGTCCTCATACCCGACGGATTCTACCCGGGCGGTGGAGGTTCGGCCCGGCCGGCATACGTTATCCCGATCGGCGGACCTCCTCCGGAGTCGCGCGTGCTCGGTCCGATCTTCCAGCGGGAGTTGGTGACGGTACCGCGGCGGGCCGGGCACTACGCCGGCCGGGCGGCGGCCGTCGGCCTGCTCGCGATCCTCGGCATCACCACCTGGCAGGCGACCGTCGGGTTCGCCCGGGACGCCACCCTCGGCGAGGCCGCCGCCGTCGGCCTGCTGCTGTTCCAGATCGTCGCGTTCGTGCAGCTGCTCCTGACGGTGTTCTTCGCCGCGGTGTCCGCGGCCGGGGCGGTGTCGCAGGAGAAGGACCGGCGGACGTTCGTCCTGCTCCTGCTGACCGACATGCGGGACTACGAGATCGTGCTCGGCAAGCTGCTCGGGGCGCTGCTGCCGATCCTGGTCATGCTCCTCGCCACGGCCCCGGTCCTGTCGCTGCTCCTGCTGCTCGGCGGGATCGACCCGGAGCAGGTGGTGCAGGCGGTGCTGGTGCTGGCGGCGGCGGCGGCCGCGGCCGGGTCGCTCGGCGGGCTGATCGCCCTGTGGCGCGAGCGGACGTTCCAGGCCGTCGCCCTCTCCGTCCTGTTCCTCGTCCTGTACGTCTGCCTGACGCAAGGGCTGGGGGCGGTCGGTCCGTTGCTCGCCCCGGGCGCCGACTTGTTCCGGGTGCAGGCGTACCTCGACCCGTTCGTCACCATGCAGACGGTCCTCGCCCCGCCGGCCGACGGGTGGGGCGGACTCGCCCCGGCGTACGGGTTCGTGCTGGTGATGCTCGGGTGGTGCGCCGTCCTGAACGGGATCGGCATCTGGAAGCTGCGGCAGTGGAACCCGAGCGGCGAGCCGATCATGCAGCGGGAAGGGCCGGGCACGGCGGCCGCGGCCGACCCGGACGAGTCGGTCGAGCTGGAGAAGCGGGCGAAGGCCCACGCCGCCCCGGGCAAGCTCCGGGAGGTGTGGCAGAACCCGGTCCTGTGGCGCGAGGTCCGGACCCTCGCCTACGGCCGCCGGCCGCTGTTGGTGAAGCTCGCGTTCGGGGTGGTGCTCGCCCTGATCCTCTACTCGGCGGTGACCGAGCTGAACCGGCCCGGCGGCCGGCCGGCGTTCGCCGCCGCCTACGGCTTGGTCCCGGTCGCGGTGCTCAGCCTGCTGCTCGTGTCCGCCCAGGCGGCGACCTCGGTCACGTCGGAGCGCGACACCGGCGCCCTCGACGTGCTGCTCGTGACCGACATCTCGCCGCGCGAGTTCGTGTTCGGGAAGATCTGGGGCGTGGTCTACAACTGCAAGGAGTACCTGATCCCGCCGCTCGCCGTCGCGGTCTTCTACGCGGTCCGCGGGGCGCTCGCCCGCGCCCCGGCCGACGCCGGCCCCGGCGGGGTGGTCGAGGCGAACTTCGGCCCGCTGGTCGCCGTCGGCGGGGCGCTGCTGGTGCTGTTCGCGTTCGCCATCGTGCTCGGGCTGCACGTCTCCCTGCGGATCACCAACAGCCGGCTGGCGATCGGCAACACCCTCGGCACGATCTTCTTCCTGTCGGTCGGCACCCTGATCTGCATCTACCTGATCGTGGTGAACGGCGGGAGCTTCGCGAACCAGTGGCTGAGCTTCATTTCGTTCCTGATCCTGGGTATCGGGGGCCTGCTGTACGTGCTCAGCGCGGACCGGCCGACGAACGCCCTGACGCTGGCGAGCGTCCTCTGCCCGATCGCGATGTTCTACTGCGTGGTGAACGTGCTGATCGCCAAGCCCGGGACCGACGAGTCGGCCGACCCGCTGGTGCCGTTCCTGGCGCTCGGCGGGGCGTTCGGGTTCGCGATCGCGGCGATGCTGGTGCCGCTCCTGAGCGAGTTCGACGTGGCCCTCGGCCGGACGACGATGCCGAACGAGGAGTGAGTGGAGGACGGGAACGGGACGCGAGGCGGGTAATCTCCGTAGGCCCGCCCGCCAGGGGTTGCGCTGCGCTCCACTCCTGGCTACACGCGGCCGCCGCTCCGCGGCTCCACCGAGGTGTTTGAGTCCCGGAGGGACGTCCGAGTGTAGCC
>PNKH01000116.1 GCA_013822345.1 Isosphaera sp. | reverse complement strand
AAAACCGGCCACCGTTGTGCAAAGCCCCCCAGCGGGGAGAGGTGAAAACCCAGCCGGCTCCGCCGGCCCGCCTACTTCTTGTCCGCCGGGGGCGGCTCGAATCGCCACTCCTCGGGGACGGCCTGGCCGCCCGGCCGGGCCTTCTGCATCCCCTCCACGACCACCCGGTCGTCGGGCCTCAGCCCGTCGGTGATGGCGACCACCGACTTGACCGGCCGGCGGGTCGGCGGGGGCGGCCCCTTCTCCGGCGGCGGGCCGGGGCTCGGGTTCACCAGCACCCACCCCGGGACCACCACCCCCGGCTCCGGCGGCGGGGCCCTGAACACCGCCGGCCCGACCTTCACGATCCGCTTCGCCACCGCCCCGTCGGCCGCCACCACGTACACGAACCGCCCCTCCTGCCCGGCCATCAGGGCGTCCTCGGGGATGACCGGCTGCGGCCGCGGCTCCCCGCCCGGGACCCGCACCCGGGCGAACAGCCCGGGGTACAGCTCCCGCTCCCCGGTCGGCCCGGGCGGGTTCGGGATCCGGCCGCGGATCCGGACCGTCCCGGTCGCCGTCTCCACCTTGTTCTCCCGGAAGTCGATCTTCCCGCGGTGCAGGTACCCGTCCTCCGTCTCGACCTTCACCTCGACATCGATCGTCTGGCTCGTCGGGTCCGGCTGCGGGAGGCGGGACGACGCCCGCTGGTAGGCGACCAGGTCGGCCTCGGGGGCGTCGAAGTAGACGTACAGCTCGTCCACCCGGACGATGGTGGTGAGCAGCGTCTGGTCGGACTGGCCGACCAGGTTCCCCTCGGTCACCAGGGTGCGGTTGATCCGGCCGGAGATCTTCGCCCGGACGTCCGTGTACCCGAGCTGGATGTCGGCCGAGCGGACGGCGGCGGCGGCCGAGTCGACGGCGGCGACGGAGGCGGCCCGGCCCCCCTCGGCGGCGGCCTGGAGGGCGGAGTTGACCGCCACCACCCCCTTCGCCTTGTCCAGGGCGGTCTGCGACTCGACCCCCTTGGCGACCGCGTCCTCGACCCGCTTCAGCTCGACCTTGGCGAGCCCGACCTGGGCCTTGTAGTTCTCGATGTCGGCCTCGGCCTTGAGGACATCGGCCCGGGCCTTGGCCAGGTCGGCCTCGGCCTTCGCCTTCGCCGTCACGTACTCCCGCTTGTCGATCTGGTACAGGAGGTCGCCGGGGTACAGGAGGTCGCCGTTGAGCCACCGGAACGCCCCGGTCACCTCCGTCCCCTCGCGGAAGTTGACCCGGGTCAGGAACCCCTTCACCCGGGCCCGGACGTCGACCTTCTCGACCTCCTCCAGATACCCGTTGTACTCCCAGTAGGTGGTGACCGGGGCGGTGCCGGGGCGGATGACGGTGACGGCCGGGGCCTTCTGCGGCGGGGGGCCGGGTTTGAGCCGCGCGCACCCGGCGACGGCCAGGGCGGCGGCGAGCCCGGCGAGGGCGGCGGTGCGGTGTCGGGGCATCGGCGTCCTCGGGGGCGCGGGACGGGGGACCAGCCGGCAGATACCGTGCCGGCCGGGCCGAGCTTACGGTGCGAGCCGGGCGCGTGAGCGGCGGGTCGTGCTCTCCGTCGCTCACGCGCCCGGCTCGGAGCGGTCCGTCCGGCACGGTCCGGTGTTGAATCTCGTGGCCCGCCACGGATCGACGTTCGGACCGCCGCCCGGGTCCGGAAATCGAGCCGATTGGGTCTTGCGTGACGGCGGTCCGAAGCCGAGAATACCACCCAGCCTGCCCTCGGCGCCCGACCGGGCGCTCCCGCCGACGAACCCGCCTGCCCACCCACCCGTCGAAAGGTGCACTCGCATGCCCGCCTCCACCCCCGCCGCGACCCGCCTCCCCGCCTGGGGGCGCCGCGAGTTCCTCCGCGTCGGCGTCGTCGGGTCGCTCGGCCTGACCCTCGGCGACTACCTCGCCATGCAGGCCCGCGGCGACCAGAAGAGCTACGTCAGCAAGGAGGGGGTGGCGAAGAGCGTCATCCAGGTCGTCCTCCCCGGCGGGATGGCCCACCAGGAGTCGTGGGACCCGAAGCCCGAGGCCCCGCTCGAGTACCGCGGGCCGTTCGGGGTGGCGAAGTCGAAGCTGCCGGGCGTCGTGTTCAACGAGAACTTCAAGAGCCTGGCCGGCGTCGCCGACAAGCTCACGGTGATCCGGTCGATCGCCGGCAAGGAGGCGGACCACGGCCGGGCGTCGTACACGATGTTCACCGGGTACCGCAAGAGCCCGGCGCTGGAGCACCCGGCGATGGGCGCCGTCGTGTCGCACGAGTTCGGGCCGCGGAAGGACCTCCCGCCCTACGTCGCCGTGCCGAGCGCCACCGAGTACGGCGGGACCGGCTACCTCGGCAGCCAGTTCGGGCCGTTCGGCCTCGGCACCGACCCGGCCCGGAACGGGTACAAGGTCCGCGACCTGACGCTGCCGCCGGGCGTCGACGACCGCCGGTTCGACACCCGCCGGGAGATCCGCGGGGCGGTCGACGACCACTTCCGGTACCAGACCGGGAACGCCGAGGCCCTCGGGGCGATGAACGAGTTCTACCAGCGGGCGTACGCGATGATCTCGTCGCCGGCCGCCCGCGAGGCGTTCGACATCGAGAAGGAGAAGCCGGCCACCCGCCAGGCGTACGGCACCTCCGACGCCGGCCCGCGGTTCCTCCTGGCCCGCCGGCTCGTCGAGGCGGGGGTGCGGTTCGTGACCGTCGCCTACGGCGGGTGGGACATGCACGCCGGCATCCAGACGGCGATGAACCGGCAGGCCCCCGGCCTCGACCAGGCCCTCGCTGCCCTCGTCCGCGACCTCGACGACCGTGGGCTGCTGGCCTCGACCGTCGTGCTCGTCACCAGCGAGTTCGGCCGGACCCCGAAGATCAACGCGTCGGCCGGGCGGGACCACTTCCCGCGGGTGTTCTCGCTCGCCGTCGCCGGCGGCGGGTTCAAGAAGGGCCTGGTGTACGGGTCGTCGAACTCGACCGCCAGCGAGCCGGAGGAGAACCCGGTCCGGGTCGAGGACGTGTTGACCACCGTGTACCACCAGCTCGGGATCAACGCCGACAAGGAGCTGATGGCCCCCGGCGCCCGCCCGATCGAGATCATCGACGGCGGCGAGGTGGTCAAGGACCTGCTCGCCTGATTGCCCCCCTGGACCGCGGCCGTCTCGGCCGCTGCTTCGGAGCGCGAAGCAGCGGCCGAGACGGCCGCGGTCCAGGTTCGACCCCGCCCCCGCCGCCACCTCGGCCCCGCCAGGAACCCCCCCGATGCGCCTCGCCGCCTGTGCCGCCCTGCTGCTCGGGGCGACCGCCGCCACCGCCGCCACCCCGAAGCTGGTCCGCCTGTACCCGCCCGGCGGGCAGAGCGGCACCACCGTCGAGGTGGAGCTGTTCGGCCGCCACCTCGACGACCCCCGGGAGGTGCTGTTCTACCAGCCGGGCATCACCGTCGAGGGGATCGAGCCGGTCACCACCGGGGTGCAGAACGGGAAGTCGTACGCGGTCGAGCCGGGGTACCGGGTGAAGGTGCGGTTCAAGGTCCCCGCCGACTGCCCGCCCGGGGCGTACGGGTTCCGCCTCCGGACCGCCGGCGGGCTGACCGAGTACCACCGGTTCTTCGTCGGCCCGTTCCCGGCGGTCGAGGAGGACGAGGTGGTGGCGAAGGGCCGCAACGACAAGCCCGAGACGGCCACCGCCGTCGCCCCGAACACCACCGTCCACGGGCGGATGAACGACCCGACCGACGTGGACGTGTACCGCCTCGAGGTGAAGGCCGGCCAGCGCGTCTCGGCCGAGGTCGAGGCGGTCCGGCTCGGGGTCGAGCGCGGCATCCCGGACCTCCACCTGACGATCCGCGGCCCGGACGGCAAGGTCCTGGCCGCCGCCGACGACTCCGCCCTGTACGTCCAGGACCCGGTCCTGTCGGTCGTCGCCGGCCGCGACGGGGCGTACTTCGTCGAGGTCCGGCACAGCACGTTCAACAGCCCGCAGGACCAGTACCGGCTGCACGTCGGCACGTTCGCCCGGCCGACCGCCGTCTACCCGGCCGGCGGCCCGGCCGGCGCCGAGCTGAAGGTCAAGGTCCTCGGCGACCCGAAGGGCGGGTGGGACCAGACCGTCCGCTTGCCGGCCGCGGCCGGCGACTTCCCGTTCGTCGCGGCCGCCGACGGGGTGCCGGCCCCGTCCCCGAACCGGCTCCGGGTGTCGCCGTTCCCGAACGTCCTGGAGGCCGAGCCGAACGACAACCCGGACGCCGCCGGCGCCGCGGTCGCCGAACTGCCGGTCGCGTTCAACGGCGTCATCGGCAAGTCGGGGGACGTGGACACCTTCCGGTTCCGGGCGAAGAAGGGCGAGCGGTTCCAGTTCCGGGCGTTCGCCAACGCCTTCGGGTCGCCGGTCGACCCGGTCATCTGGGTGAGGGCGGTCGGGAGCAAGGCGGCCCCGCAGCGGGCGACCGACTCCCGGGCGAACCAGCTCGGCCTGGCCCCGGCCAGCGGGCTGAACCGCGACACCCTCGACCCGATCCTGGAGTTCGCCGCCCCCGCCGACGGAGAGTACGTCCTGGGCGTCGAGGACGAGCGCGGCGAGGGCGGGGCCGATTACGTCTACCGGGTCGAGGTGCGGCCGGAGGAGAACGCCGTCCACGCCTACGTCTTCCCGGAGCCGGAGAACCAGTACTCCACGCAGTTGCGGCAGGCGATCAACGTCCCGGCCGGGAACCGGACGACGGTCCAGGTCGGGGTCTTCGCCACCACCAAGCCGTTCACCGGCGAGCTGGAGCTGGTCGGGGTGAACCTGCCGAAGGGGGTGACGCTCCACGCCCCGAAGATCACCCCCGGGACGGTGAAGGTGCCGGTGGTGTTCGAGGCGGCCGAGGGCGCGGTGCCGGCCGGGACGCTGGCCGACCTGGTGCTCCGCCCGGTCGGGGCGAAGGACCCGCTCCCCGGCGGGTACCGGCAGACGGTGCTGATGAACATCTACGGGAACAACGACTACTACCTCCACCTGCCGGTCGACCGGCTCGCGGTGGCGGTGGCGGAGCCGGCCCCGTTCCGGGTCGAGGTGGAGGAGCCGAAGTCGGCGCTGGTGCAGAACGGGGAGATGGCCCTGAAGTTCACCGTCCACCGGGCGAAGGGGTTCGACGGCCCGGTGACGGTCCAACTCGAGGGGAAGCCGACCGGGGTGAGCACGGCGACGCCGGTGACCGTGTCGGGGGACAAGGCCGAGGGCGTGTACCTGCTCGGCGCGGCCCGCAACGCGGCCGCCGGCGGGCACCGGATCACCCTGACGGCGGTGTCCGGGGTCGGCGGCCGGCGCGGGTACACCGACACCGAGGGGCGGGTGTTCGTCTCGTCCCGGCCGTTCACGCTGACGGTGGCCGAGCCGCACGTCGAGGGGAAGATCGCCCGCACCTCGGTCGAGCGCGGCAAGACGGCGACGCTGGTCTGCAAGCTGACCCACCTGCAGCCGTTCGAGGGGAAGGCGACGGCGACCCTGGCCCGACTGCCGCGCGGGGTCGAACTGGTCGAGCCGACCCGGGAGATCACCTCCAAGGACAAGGAGGTGACGTTCACCCTGCGGGCGACCGGCGAGGCGCTGGTCGGGAACTACCAGGGCGTCGCCCTGGACGTGACCGTGCTCGACGGCGGGCAGCCGGTCCGGCAACTGAGCGGTAGCGGCGTCCTCCGCGTGGACGCCGAGCGCGGCGCCCCGCCGAAGAAGTGACCCGGCGGAGGCGCCCGGGGTTCACACCCCGGTCTATTACCTGCCCACCCCTTCGGGGTTCAAGGCAGTTAGCCCCGAAGGGGCGGCGAGCTAATAGCCCGGGGTGTGAACCCCGGGCGGCGGTTCGGACGAGACCAACCGAGGCGATCCCACCGATGCACACCCGCTTCCTCTCCCTCGCCGCCGTCCTGCTCCTCCCGGCCGCGGCGGCCGCCGCCCCGACCCTGAAGGTCTTCCCGCCCGCGGTCGAACTCCGCGGGCAGGACGACCGCCAGGCCGTCGTCGTCCAACTCGTCGACGACCAGGGGGTGACGAAGGACGTGACCGCGGCGGCGAAGTTCCGGCTCGCCGACCCGGCCGTCGCGGTCCTGACCGGGCCGAACCTCACCCCGAAGAAGGACGGCACCACGAAGCTCGTCGCCGAGCACGGCGGGCTGTCCGCCGAGGCGGCGGTGGTGGTGAAGGACGCGGCCACGGCCCGGCCGGTCAGCTTCCGGCTCGACGTGATGCCGGTGTTCATGAAGCACGGGTGCAACAACGGGTCGTGCCACGGGGCGGCGCGCGGCAAGGACGGGTTCATGCTGTCGCTGTTCGGGTACGACCCGGCCGGCGACTACCACCGCCTCACCCGAGCGCTGGTCGGCCGCCGCGTCGACCTGGCCGTCCCGGAGAAGAGCCTGCTGCTCGAGAAGGTGACCGGGGCGGTCGCCCACACCGGCGGGAAGCTGTTCGACACCACCCACGACGACTACAAGACGCTGCTCCGGTGGCTCAAGGCCGGGGCGCCGGACGACGGGGCCGGGGCGCCGGAGGTGACCGGGGTCGAGTTGCTGCCCGGGAAGGTGGTGTTCGCGGAGAAGGGGCAGAAGCAGCCGACGGTGGTGCGGGCGACGTACTCGGACGGGTCGGTCCGGGACGTGACCCGGCTCGCCCTGTACCTGACGAACAACGAGGCGATCGCGGCGATCGGCAAGGACGGGGTGGTGACCGCCGGCGGCCGCGGCGGGGCGTTCGTGTTCGCCCGGTTCGGGAAGTTCACCGTCGGGGCCGAGGTGATCGTGCTGCCGACCGGCGACCACTTCACCTGGCCGAAGACGCCCGAGCACAACTACATCGACACCCTCGTCTTCGACAAGCTGAAGAAGCTGCATCTGGCCCCGTCCGACCTGTGCTCCGACGAGGCGTTCCTCCGCCGCGTGTACCTCGACCTGGTCGGGCTGCCGCCGGACCGGGCGGAGTACGACCGGTTCCTCGCGGACAAGGACCCGAAGAAGCGCGAGAAGCTGGTCGACGCCCTGCTGGACCGGCCCGAGTTCGTGGACATGTGGACGATGAAGTGGGGCGAGTTGCTCCGGGTCCGGGCGTACAACCAGGTCCCGCAGTACGGCCGGGACGCGAAGGCGATGTTCTCCTACGCGGCGTGGATCAAGGGCCAGATGACCGCGAACCGCCCGCTCGACGAGTTCGCCGCGGAACTCCTGGTCGGGGCCGGGAGCAACTTCAAGTCGCCGACCGCGAACCTGTACACCGCGGCCGAGCGGCTGACGCCCGAGAAGACGGCGGAGGACATCGCCCAGGTGTTCCTCGGGACCCGGATCCAGTGCGCCCAGTGCCACAACCACCCGTTCGACCGCTGGACGATGGACGACTACTACGGGTTCTCGGCGTTCTTCGCCGGGGTGAGCCTGAAGCGCGGGGTCGAGGGCCGCGAGATGGTGGTGGTGAACAACAACGCGGCGAACACCACCGCCCACCCGGTCGACGGCCGGCGGATGAAGCCGAAGTTCCTCGGCGGGGCGGCCCCGGAGGTCGAGGGCCAGGACCCTCGGAAGGCGCTCGCCGGGTGGCTCGCGTCGGCCGACAACGCGGCGTTCCGGGAGACGATGGCGAACATGATCTGGGCGCACTTCTTCGGCCGCGGGATCGTGGACCCGGTGGACGATGTCCGGATCTCGAACCCGCCGAGCAACAAGGAGCTGCTGGAGGAGCTCGGCAAGCGACTCGCCGGGTACAAGTTCGACAAGAAGAAGCTGGTGCGCGACATCTGCCTGTCGCGGACGTACCAGCTGTCGGCGACGCCGAACCCGACGAACGAGCTGGACGAGGCGTACTTCTCCCGGTCGTACGTCCGGCGGTTGCGGGCGGAGGTGCTGTTGGACGCGATCACCCGGATCACCGGGACGGAGGACCGGTTCCCGCAGTCCCCGGCCGGCACCCGGGCGGTGCAGATCCACACCGGGGAGGTGACGAACTACTTCCTGACGACGTTCGGCCGGGCCCCGCGGGAGACGCCGTGCTCGTGCGAGGTGAACCGGGAGGCGAACCTGTCGCAGGCCCTGCACCTGGTCAACGGCGACACCGTCACCCAGAAGGTCGCGGCGGGGAAGATCATCCCGTCGCTCCTGGCGGACAAGAAGGCGCCGGAGGCGGTGATCGAGGAGCTGTACGTCCGGGCGCTGTGCCGGAAGCCGACCGAGGCGGAGACGAAGAAGCTGGCCGACATCGTCCGGCGGGAGACGGCGCCGGACCGGCTGCGGGAGCTGGCGGCGGTGCTGGCGAAGCCGGACGCCGCGTTCGCCAAGGCCGAGGCGCGGGTCAAGGAGCTGAAGGCCGAGCTGGCGAAGCTGCCGGCCGGGTCGAAGGAGGCGGCCGCGGCGGCGAAGCAACTGCAGGCGGCCGAGCAGCAGTTCGCCGGCCTGCGGCAGGGGTACGAGACCCGGGCCGTCCAGGCGGTGTACGGCGATGTCCTGTGGGGCCTGTTCAACAGCACCGAGTTCACCTTCAACCACTGACCCCGGCCCCTGGTGGGGCAGGCATTCCTGCCTGCCACGCAAGCTCGGCAGGCAGGAATGCCTGCCCCACCGATCCAAGTTTGGAACCCGCCTCCATGCGCACCCTGCCGCTGTTCGCCCTGCCGCTGTTCGCCCTCGGCCTCGCCCGCGGCCAGGCCCCGAAGGCGGACGCGCCGAAGGCCGACCCGAAGGCCGCGGTCACGTACAAGGACCACGTCCTGCCGGTCCTCCGCAAGCACTGCCAGAACTGCCACAACCCGGACAAGGCGACATCGGACTTCGACGTGACGACGTACGCCGCGGTGCTCGCCGGCGGGTCGAGCGGGGAGGCGGTCAAGCCGGGGAACGCCGGGCAGAGCCTCTTGTACCGGGTGACGGCGCACGAGGCCGAGCCGAAGATGCCGCCGAAGGGGCCGAAGATCCCCGAGGCGGACCTCGCGGTCCTGAAGAAGTGGATCGACGCCGGCGCCCCGGAGACGGCGGCCGGGGCGGCGAAGGCGGCGGCGCGGAAGATCGAGATCGACCCTGTCGCGGTCGGCAGCCTGAAGCCGGCCGGCCCGCCGCCGATGCCGGCCGACTGGGCGGCGGTGAGCCTGGCGAAGACGGCCCGGCCGCACCCGGTCACGGCGCTGGCCGCCAGCCCGTGGGCGCCGCTGCTGGCCGTCGCCGGGCACGAGCGGGTCCTGGTCTACAACACCGACACGCTGAAGCTCGCCGGCACGCTGCCGTTCCCGGAGCGGGTGGCGTACGTCCTGAAGTTCAGCCGGAACGGGAAGTGGCTGCTGGCGGCCGGCGGCCGCGGGGCGGCGTCCGGGAAGGTGGTGATCTGGGACGTGACCACCGGGAAGCGGGTGACGGAGATCGGCGACGAGTCGGACGTGGTGCTGGCGGCCGACATCAGCCCGGACCACAAGCTGGTCGCGCTCGGCGGGCCGGGGAAGCTGGTGAAGATCTACGACACCGCGACCGGGGCGCTGAGGCACAAGATCAAGAAGCACACCGACTGGGTGACGGCGCTGGAGTTCAGCCCGGACGGGGAGACGCTGGCGAGCGGGGACCGGAACGGCGGGGCGTACGTGTGGGAGGCGGCGACCGGCGGGATCGTGTTCACGCTCGGGGACCACAAGGACGCGATCACCGGGCTGAGCTGGCGGGCGGACGGGCAGATGCTGGCGTCGGCGAGCGAGGACGGGCGGGTGATCCTGTGGTACGCGGAGGACGGGTTCCCGACCCGGACGATCGCCGCCCAGGCCGGCCCCGGGGCGGCCGCCCCGCGGGGCAAGGTGCCGGGGGTGACGGCGGTGGGGTACGCCCGGGACGGGTCGCTGGTGACGTGCGGGCGGGACAACACGGCCCGGGTGTGGAAGGCGGACGGGAGCCAGGCGGCGAAGCTGGAGGGGTTCGCGGACCTGCCGTCGAAGGTGGCGGTGGCGCACGACGGCGGGCGGGTGTTCGTCGGCGACTTCACCGGCACGGTGCGGGCGTGGGGCCTGAAGGACGGCAAGCCGGCCGGCGAGCTGACGACCAACCCGGACTGACGGTCCGGGTCGGAGGGGGCGGGTTTCCGGTGGCGGCCGCGCGGTGTCGGCGTAAGCTCGGGGCGTGTGACATCCGACCGCGGAGGCCGCGATGCGACGTGTCCCCCTGGCCACGCTACTGGTTCCGGTGCTGGTCGCCGTTCCCGGTTGCGTCCCGGACGAACCGAAGCCGGCCGAAGCACCGCCGGCGCCGGCCGCTCCACCGGTGGTCGTTGCGCCGCCGTCCCGGGAGCAGTTGAGCGCGGACGCCCGGTGGGTTCTGTCGGTCGTCGGCTGCGGGTCGGAGATCGGTCAACCCGAATTCCGACAAGCCGTTGTCCGCGTGTGGAACGCCGGCCCGGAGATCGTCCCCGTCCTGGCGGAACTGGTGCCTCGGGGCGACTTCGCACTGGTGTGCAACGCCGCCCGGATCGGGACCGATCACCCACCGTCCGTCGAACTCCGGGCCGCCCTCCGCGCTCGCCGTGACGCCATTGGGCTGGAACAAGCCCCCTACAGCTGGGTCGGGTATCTCCTCGTTTACTTTGCCAGGTTCGGGGACGAGACGGACCTGGCGTGGATGGAGAAGGCCGTCGGCGGTCTGCGCGAGAAGGACCGGCCGCGCGGCGAGGAGCACCTCCGGCAGCTGCGGGCGCGGCTGGCGCCGAACTAACCGCGGGAGCTATCCGGGCGTCCCGGCAGGTGGCTTCCCCTCACCCGGCCCGGCGAGGCGCCGGGCCGACCTCTCCCCAGCGGGGAGAGGTGGGGGTGGTGCGGCCCGTCCACAGGTCACCGACCCGGGTACCTGACGAGGAGACCGGAAGCCCCCACCTCTCCCCGCTGGGGAGAGGTCGCCGGCGCTTCGCCGGCGGGTGAGGGGAGACCACCTACCGGGACGCCCGGCGGCGTCACGCCGCCTTCCGGCCCTGGTTCGCGTCGTACCACCGCCGCAACTCCGCGTCGCACCGGGCCACCCCGCGCCGCGTCAGCCACCCGGCCGCCGCCAGCGCCACCACGAACCCGTCCGCCCACGCCCACGTCACCCCCGTCCGCACCGGCAGGTAACACGCCGCCGTCGGCACCAGCGCCGCCAAGCCGTCCAGTCCCGCCCGCAACAGCGCGAACAGCAGCAGCGGCAGGCCGAGCGTCAGCCCGGTCGCCACCCCGCCGGCCTGGCCCCCGGTGCTGAACATCCGGAACCCGACCGCGAACGAGAATCCCCACAGCAGCAGCCCGCCGGCCGCCGCCGCCGCCGCCTCGTGCCACGCCGCCCGCCCGGACCACGCCAAGGCCACCCACAGCACCGCCGCGATGCCGAGGTACGCCCGCCCGCGCCGCCACGCCGCCGCCAGCGACGCGTGCCAGTAGTCCCGCCCGGTCAGGTCGGTCAGCAGCAGCAACTCCAGCCGCCGGCACCGGTCCGGGATCGTCGGGTCCCACAGCCCGTACTGGAACGCCGCCGGCACCGCCGCCAGCACGCACATCGCCGCCGCCACCGCCGGCGCCCCGCCCAGTTGCTCGAACACCAGGAACGCCGACCGCCCGAGCCACGGCGGCCACCGGTCCCCGGCCACCAGGAACGCCGCGTACAGCAGGCAGAACCCGCCGGCCAGGTACACGTTCACCCGCCCCGAGTACTCCATCACCCGCCGCACCGCCCACCACGACAGCGGCCACTCCCCGATGTGCCGCGACTGGTCCGCCCGGCCGGACGCGATCGGCTTGTAGTGGCGGTCGTGGAAGTGCGCCTTCAGCCGGCCCGACGCCCGCAGCCCGAACAGCCAGACCAGCAGGACCGCGATCACGTTCACCTCGACGAACTTCGGCCAGACCGCGGCCGGCCCGTCCCGGCGGACGAACCAGTTCCGCACCACTCCGAACGGGTTGTCGTTGATCAGGCCGGCGACGGTGGCGGCGGTCCAGTCGGCGGCGGCCGGCGGGAGCTGCCGGAGCCACGCCCGCAGGTTCTCCCCGGCCAGGATGCCGACCACGAGGTACAGCAGCACCGCCGCCGTCCCGACCCACTCGCCGACCCGCCGGACCCGCGGCCCCTCGTACGCCCACGCGGTCAGTCCGAGGGCCGTCACCACGCCCCAGGCGAACGGCATCACCCCGAGCGGCCACAGGTCGGCCGGGCCGACCGCCCCGCACAGGACCATCGCCAGCAGCACCGGCAGCCCGGACACCGACACCAGGGCGAACCGCCCGACCCCGGCCGCCGCCTCCGACAGGAACAGCTGCCGCGGCCGGACCGGGGTGACGAGGAGGAACTCGAGGGCCTGGCTCTTCGGCAGCTGGGCGAGCCGCCACCCGACGAGCGCCGCCCCCTCGACGATGCCGAGGACGAGGACCGCCTGCCCGACGGCGGCCAGCGCGGCCGGGGTGTGGGCGGTGGCCGCCGCCCACCCGAGGCCGGTCAGGAGCAGGACGTGGACGGCGACGGCCCTGCGGAACGACAGGTGCCGGTCCGGGGCGCGCATGGCGGCGGCGAGCAGGGTGCGGAGCATACCCGAGGATAGGACACGGCCGGGCACCGCGGGCGGTTCGGGGGTTGGGGTGGGGCGGTCTGGGCGGTGCCGCACCCGCTCCCGGACGGTCGCGGTTCGCCCGCCACCAAGGCGAACCGCGACCGTCCGGGAGCGGGTGAAACCGACCCAACCCCACCCCCCGAACAGCGCCGCCCGGGCGCCGAAACGTCACTTCCCCCGAACGGCCGGCCGCGGTATGCGCCGGCGCATGAGGCACGCCCCGCGCACCAGTTTCCGGCGGGCGGTCGCCGGGTCGGTCGCCGCCCACCTGCTGCTGGCGGGGGTGGCTGCGGTCGTCCTCACCCGCCGGCCGTCGCCGCCGCCCGCCCCGGCCGCCATCGACACCCGGGCCGACGGGATCACCCTCCGCGCGGCCGAGGTCGTCTTCACGGTCGAACCGCCGCCGTCCGCCGGTCCGACCGAGCCCGACCCGCCGCCGTCCGCCACCCCGGACCCGCCGCCGACCGCCCGTCCGCAATCTGCGCCGTCCCGCCTCCCGCCGGGGACCGTCGTCCCCGGGCAACTGCCGGGGAACGTCCTCGCCCACATCCGCCGGCCCGCCGCCCCGCGGCCCGCGCCGGCGGCCGCGCCGCTGCACGGGGCGATGAAGCCCGGCCAGGTCGTCGTGTACGTCCTCGACTGTTCCGGCAGCATGGGCGAGTTCGGCAAGCTGGCGGCGGCGAAGGCGGCGCTGGCGGCCACCCTCCGGCGGCAGCCGGGGGAGGTCCGGTTCCAGGTGGTGGCGTACAACAGCACCGCCCGGGCCCTCCTCCCCGGCAGGGCCGTCCCGGCGTCCGCCGCGAACGTCGCCGCCGCCGAGGCGGCCCTGGCCGACCTGGCCGCGGCCGGGCGGAGCGACCACCGCGAGGGGGTGCGGGCCGCCGCCGCGCTGCGGCCGGATGTCGTCATCCTCCTGACCGACGCCGACGACCTGTCCGCGGCGGCGCTCAAGCCGGTGCTCGCCGGGCGGCCGGTGTGCGTCGCCCGGGTGACCGCCGCCGGGGCCGGCCCGCCGCGGGAACTGCGGTAGGGCACGCACCGCGTGCCGCGCCACGAAGACGGCACGCGGTGCGTGCCCTACGAGACCCGCCATGCCGACCGAACTCCCGTCCTGGCCGCGGCCGCACTTCACCCCCGGCGGGGGCGACGCCCTCGTCTTCCTCGCGGTGTTCGGCGAGTTCGACCTCTCCCGCCCGCTGAGCCGGTCGAAGTACCGCACGTCCGGGATGCCGGACTGGCTGGAGAACGCCCGGTACGAGCGGGCGGCACAGCCCGACGTGTTCGCCGGGTACCAGGCCGGCAAGCTGTGGGAGGTGATGGCGCGCGACACCCCGGTGACCGCCGCCGAGGCGGGGGCCGCCCCGCAGTGCGTCGCCCTCCGGGCGGAGGTCGCCGACCCGCCGACCCTCGACTACTTCCGGGACGTGGTCGGGGTCGTCGCCTGGCTGCTCGACGCCGGCGGGGTGGCGGTGTACGACCCGCAGATGCTGTGGCTGTGGGCGGCGGACGAGTGGCGGGACGAGGTGTTCGCCCCGGGCGAGCCGCTGCCGGACCGGCACACCACCATCATGGTGTCGGAGGAGCCCGGCGGCACGTCGTGGTACCACACCCGCGGGATGCGGAAGTACGGCCGGCCGGACCTGAGCGTCCGCGGGGTCGGGGCGGCCCGGGCCGACGGGGTGACGCTGATGATCGAGCGGTTCGTCGAGCTGCAGGCGCTCGGCGGGGTGGTCCCGGACGGGGAGGAGGTGCGGATGCAGGCGCTGCCGCCCGGCGGGGTGTGCCGGCACCGCGGGAGCCACGCCGACCCGGACTTCAACAACGTCCACGTCGAGGTCGACTGGCCGCCGGGGGCGCTGGTGTAGGGTGCCGTCGAGGCCCGCGCTTCGCGGGCCTCGACGCACCGCCGTCACGTTCGCGCGGCGCCGGTGCGTCGTCGCCGGGCGAAGCGCCCGGCTCGACGGCACCCTACGGCCCGGCCCTTCAGAACGGGATCGCCCCGTCGGCGGTCGCCGTCCCGTCCGGGGTTCCGCCGTCGGCGAACTCCAGACTCGACGGGGTGTGGGCGTCGAGGCTCTTGAGCAGCGCCGCCGACTCCTCCAGCCCGTTCCCCAGGCACTTCACGCTGATCACCATCTCGGCCAGGGCGGCGAACGGCAGCCCGTCGGTCAGGTCGACCCACGCCCGCAGCTCGGCCGCCGACAGGTCCGGCACCTTCCGCCCGAAGTACGCCTCCCGCACCCGGGCGTCCGGGGCGTCGATCCGCAGGATCCGGTCGAACCGCCGCGGCCGGGACACGATCCGCCGGTCGAGCTTCTCCGGGTAGTTGGTGCTGGCGATGTTCACCGCCTTGTCGACCTGGCTGTTCCCGTCCAGCCACTGCAGCAACTCGCTGTCCCCGTAGTTCTCGATGATCGCGTCGAGGTCTTCGAACACGCAGACGATCGGCCGGTCCGGCTCGACCTGGCGGAACTTCTCGACCGCCCCGACGAACCCGCCCGGGTGCTGGCAGAAGAAGGCGACGTGCCCGTCGGCGACGACCGCCCGGACGATCTGCTGGATGAGCGACGACTTCCCGCACCCCTGCTTGCCGTAGAGCAGGTACCCGCGGCGGTGGAGGAACCCGTACCGGGCGAACCGGTCGCCGCGGTCCCAGAACAGGGTCAGCTCGGCGAGCACCTTGGCCGGCAGGCTGTCCGGGAAGTGGATCAGCTCGTCGGCGTGGAGGTCGCGGGCGTGGAAGTGGGCGTTCCCGCAGTTGTCGAGGTAGCAGGTGTACGCCCCCGGCGGGAGGGCCTCGGCGGTCCGGCCGCACACCTGGAACTGGTTCGGGCCGGTGAGCATCCACTGGAACCCGAACTCGTTGCGGACCGGCAGGCGGGCGGCCATGGGTGGACCTCGTCGGGGGTGGCGTCGGGAAGACGCGGGCGGAGGGACGGCGGTTCGCGCCGGTGGGGTGGTTGTACCCGACGGCTTGGGCGGACGCGCTGTCGGTAGGCGGGCGGTTGCGTTCGGGGACCGGGACGGTCATACTACCACCACAACGGTTCGGGCGGCGTGACGGACGGGTGCCACACCAACCCTGTGGGTGCGTGATGGGCATGGCGTTCGACCTGGTGGGCGAGACGATCCGGTACCGGGCGACCGGCGACGTGGACCACGCCGGCGGGCTGGCGACGCTGCGGGAGGGGTTCGCGGCGGCGGCCGCGGCCGTCCCGGGGAGGCGGTGGCACCTGCTGTTCGACGTCCGGCACTCGTCGGAGAACCGCAGCGCGGACGAGCTGCGGGCGGTGGCGGCGGAGGTGGCGGGGGCGGGGGACCTGTTGACCGGGCGGTGCGCGGTGGTGGCGGCCGACCCGCTGCACTACGGGCTGGGTCGGATGTTCGCGGTGTTCGCGGAGGGGTTGGGGCTGGCGGCGGACGTGTTCCCGGACGTGCCGGCGGCGGAAGCCTGGCTGGGGGGTGGGTGACGGGCGCGGCGGGTCGGGCGGTGCCGCTGGCCGTGGCGGCGGGTTGACCTTGCCCGCCGGCGCTGTGGGCCGCGTTCACCCTGTCCGGCCCGGGGCGGCGAGGAGCGGTTCTCGGGAGGGCGAGGCTCCCGCCGAGCCGGGGAGCCCGGCTCGGCGGGAGCCTCGCCCTCCCGGAGTTGTCCGTCCGCACGGATCGACCGGAACAGCCCCTACGTCCGTCACGAATTCACACCGCCCCGTCCGAGCCCGGCTTTGCCGCCGGCGCTCCCCGCCTTACCATGGCCCACCGGAGCGACCGACGGGTCTGACCCGGGAGGCGGACGATGGCCGAGCGGAGCAGCAAGCGGACCAGCTCGTCGGCGGACGACCCGGCCGGCGACGGCGGGCCGGCCCCGGTCCCCCGAAAGCAGTCCAAGCCGGACCGCGGGACCGACCGCGCCCCGGCCGCGCGGGAGTCGGCCGGCCGGCCCGCGGCCGCCGACCGGGGGGTGTCGAACCGGGCCGCCCGTGAAGCGACCGAGACGGTCGCCGTCCCGCCGGTGCCGAAGGGGGTGCCACTCCTCCCGGCCGACGGCCGGCCGGTCCGCGCCGCCCGACCCGAGGCGGCCGGCGGCCCGCTCCCGCCGGCGTGGGTCGCGTCGTACGGGCCGGCCGCCGAGAACGTCCAGGGCGGGTTCGACGAGCGGCAGCGGGTCGCCGACCCGACCGCCTACCCGTGGCGGGCGATCTGCCGGCTCGTCGTCACCGCGGTCACCGGCCGGCAGTACCTCGGGACCGGCTGGCTGATCAGCCCGACGGTGCTGGCGACCGCCGGGCACAACGTCTTCATGCACGCCCAGGGCGGGTGGGCCCAGCGGGTCGACGTGTCCACCCCGTTCGGGGCCCAGTCGTCGGTCGACTTCCGGAGCGTCGACGGGTGGGTGAACGGGAACCCGCAGTCGGCCGCCGGCCGGCAGTCCGACTACGGGGCGATCCTGCTGCCGGCCCCGACCGACGTCGGGTACCTCGGGTACGGGGTGTACGACGACGCCGACCTGGCCGGGATGGTGGTGACGGTGGCCGGGTTCCCGCACGACAAGGACGACGGGACGGCCCTGTGGGGCGACACCCGGGCCCTCGTCGGGGTGACCGCCCGGCAGCTCTTCTACGACATCGACACCGCCGGCGGGCAGAGCGGGTGCCCGGTGATGTTCAGCGGCGGCGGCGGGGAGGTGCTGTCGGTCGGGATCCACAACTACGGCGGGGACGGGTCGAACTTCGCCACCCGGGTCACCGCCGAGGTGTACGCCCGGCTGGAGGCGTGGAAGGCCGGCGGGGTATAGGTCGCCGCTTGCGGCGTTGCGTGCGGCGCCGCACGCAACGCCGCAAGCGGCGGACGCGCACCCGGTTCTGTCCCGATCCCCAACCCCACCGGAGGCCCGCCCGTGTCGCCGAACCCGGTCCCGAGCCCGAAGAAGGTGTCGAAGCAGTGGGCCGGGGACGAGGCCCGGCTGGCCCGGGTCGTGGCCGAGACCCGGCCCCCGGCCCCGCCGGCCCCGCCGCCCCGGAGCGTCCGGGTCGCCAAGCCGAAGGAGTCCCCGCCGCCCGCCCCCGGGTCGGCCGCGGCCCGCGGGGAGACCGAACTCGACCCCGTCCCGCAGCGGGGCGAGGCCTACCCGGAGGCGGCCGCGGACGCCGGCCCGGCCCTGGACGCGTGGCACGGGTCGTACACCGACCTGGTCAGCATCGACGCCCTGAAGCGGAGCGGCAACCGGGTCGCCGAGTTCGCCCCCGAGCTGGTGTTCGCGGACGACGACCGGCAGCGGGTGCCGGCCACCCGCGACTTCCCGTGGCGGTGCCTGTGCTCGCTGTCCATCACCGCCGCGAACGGCACCCGGTGGGTCGGGACCGGGTGGCTGGCCGGGCCGCGGACGGTGGTCACCGCCGGGCACTGCGTGTTCCTCCACCGCCAGGGCGGGTGGGCCCGGCGGGTGGAGGTGTCGCCCGGGCGGAACGGCACCGACGCCCCGTTCGGCCCGGTCACGTCCGACGACCTCCACTCGGTCACCGGGTGGACGGAGGACGAGAACCCGGCCCTGGACTACGGGGCGGTGGTCCTGCCGGCCCCGCTCGACCTCGGGTGGCTGGCGTACGGGGTGTACCCGGACGCCGACCTGCAGGGGCTGCGGGTGAACGTGTTCGGGTACCCGGCGGACAAGCCGCCCGGGGAGCTGTGGGGGACATCCCGACTCCTCCAGCAGGTCCTCCCGGAGCGGCTGGTGTACAACCTGAGCACGTTCGGCGGGCAGAGCGGGGCCCCGGTGTTCGAGAAGAGCGGGAACGACCGGGTGGTGGTCGGGATCCACAACTACGGGGACGTGTCCGGGAACATCGCCACCCGGATCACCGACGCGGTGTACGACGACATCGAGGCGTGGAAGCCGAAGGCGTAGCCGATGCCCCCGTCCCGCCTGTCCCGGGGCCACGACCCGGGCCCCGGGCCGCCCCCGCCGGCCCGCCCGGCGGCCGACCCGCTGGCCGCCCGGGTGTCGAACGCCGCCGCCCGCACCCCGCCCCCGGCGGACGGGTGGGGCGACCCGGAGTTGACGTTCGGGGACGACGCGTTCACCGACCCGGTCTACCTCTCCTGGCTGGCCTCCCGCAAGTACCCGGCGAAGGGCGAGGCGGAGGACCCCGGGGACGGGGGCGACCCCGGGCCGGTCTCCTCCGACTTCCGCCAGCGGGTGGTGGTGACCGACCAGGTCCCGTGGCGGTGGGTCTGCTCGGTCCGCCCGGTGTGGGCCGACGGGAAGGAGCGCGGGGGCGGGACCGGGTGGCTGATCGGCCGGCGGACGGTGGTGACCGCCGGCCACTGCCTGTTCGACCCGAGCCTGGGGTGGGCCGCCCGGGTCGAGGTGTACTTCGGCCGGGACGAGGGGGCCCGCCAGTCGACCCACGTCTCGGACCGGCTGCACGGCGTCGTGGGGTGGACCCGGGACCACGACCCGCGGTACGATTACGGGGCCGTCCTGCTGGCCGAGCCGGTCCGGGCGGACGGGTGCTTCCGGTACGCGGCCGAGCCGGACGACCGGCTCCGGGGGCTGCGGGCTGCCCACCACGTCGGGTACCCGTCGGACCGCCCGCCGGGCACCCTGTGGGGGGCGTCCGGGCCGCTGATCGACTTCGACCGGTACGTCCTCCGGTACCGGATGCCGTCGGCCCGCGGGCAGAGCGGCGGCCCGGTCTTCTACAAGGCCGGGGACGACCGGGTGGTGATCGGGATCCACGCCTACGCGGACCGCGGCGGGGGCGTCCGGGATCCGGCGAACCAGGCCGTCCGGATCACCCCGGACGTGTACGATAACCTCCGGGCCTGGGAGGAGCTCGCCGAGCCCCCCCCGGCCGGAGGACCGCCCCGATGATGCCCTTCGACTCCAACCCCACACCGCCCCGGCCCCGGTACAAGTTCACCCAGCAGTGGGAGGGGTCGGTCGCGGCCCAGGGGGCGGTCGTCGACGGGCTCGGGTCCCGGCCGGCGGGGGCCGGGCCGGAACCCGCCCCGGCCCCCGCCGTCCCGGGCGGGGACGACCGGCCGGTGTCGTCGGCCGACGGCGACCGCCACTGGGAGCGGCACGGGAAGTTCGCCGCCGACCTCCTCAAGGCGCGCCCCGACCCGGCCGAGGACCCGGCCGCCCCGACCCCGCGGGCCGGCCTCCTGGACGCGTGGCACGCCAGCTACTCCGAGCCGGCGGCCGTCCGGGACGCCCTGGGCCAGCTCCGCGCCGCCCCGGGGCAGTTCCTCGCCCCCGGGGTCGGGGACGACCGGATCCTGGTCGCCGACGGGTCCCGCCCGGGGCAAGGCGTCTGCCCGCTCGTCATCACCGCGGCCGACGGCACCCGGTGG
>PNKH01000115.1 GCA_013822345.1 Isosphaera sp. | reverse complement strand
CTGGCGGCGCCGCCAGCGGCGGACGCTCACCCGCCGACACCGCTCTAACCAACCCCCGAGAGGCCACCCGCATGAACGCCGTCGGCGAACCGGCCCCCGCCCCGCCCCCCGCCGACGCCGAGGTCGAGCTGACCATCGTCATGCCGTGCCTGAACGAGGCCCGGACACTGGAGACGTGCATCCGGAAGGCCCAGGGGTTCCTGCAGAAGTCGGGGATCCGCGGCGAGGTGGTGGTCGGGGACAACGGGTCGACCGACGGGTCGCAGGAGATCGCCCGGCGGTGCGGGGCGCGGGTGGTCGACGTGCCGGTCCGCGGGTACGGGGCGGCCCTGTACGGGGCGACCCTGGCGGCCCGCGGGACGTACGTCATCATGGGCGACTCGGACGACTCCTACGACTTCTCCGACCTCGCCGCGTTCGTCGAGAAGCTGCGGGCCGGGTACGACCTGGTGATGGGGAACCGGTTCCGCGGCGGGATCAAGCCCGGGGCCATGCCGTGGAAGAACAAGCACATCGGCAACCCGGCGATCACGGCCGTCGGGCGGCTGTTCTTCCGCTGCCCGTCGAAGGACTTCCTGTGCGGGCTGCGGGGGTACTCGGCGGACGCGTTCCGGCGGATGGGGCTGGTCACCGCCGGGATGGAGTACGCGGCCGAGATGGTGATCAAGGCGACCCTGCTGCACATGAGGATCGCCGAGGTCCCGACCACCCTGAGCCCGGACGGGCGGGGGCGGGCCCCGCACCTGCGGCCGTGGCGGGACGGGTGGCGGTACCTCCGGTTCATGGGCCTGTACTCCCCGAAGTGGCTGTTCTTCTACCCCGGGATCCTGCTGATGCTCGCGGGCGGGGTCGGGCTGGCCGCCCTGCTCCCCGGCCCGCTCCGCCTCGGCGGGGTGACGCTCGACGTGAACACCCTGCTGTACGCCGCGGCCGCCGTCCTGGTCGGGTTCCAGGGGGTGTCGTTCGCCGTCCTGGCCAAGGGGTTCGCGGTCACCCAGGGGCTGGTCCCGTCCGGCGGGCTGGTCAAGCGGACGGTCGGGACGGTGCGGACCGAGTTCGGCATCTTCGCCGGGCTGGGGCTGTTCCTGGCCGGCCTGGCCGGGTCGTTCGTGGCCCTGGCCGGGTGGGGGGCGGTGTCGTTCGGCGACCTCGACACCAGCCGCAGCCTGCGGGTGGTGATCCCGTCGGTACTCGGGCTGGTGCTCGGCGGGCAGACGCTGCTGGCGAGCTTCTTCCTGGACGTGATGCGGCTCCACCTGCGGTCGCGGCCGACGGCGACCGGGTCGGGGGTGTGAGTGGCGAGCCGGGAGCGTGAGCGACCGGAGGGGGTGACTCCTCCGGTCGCTCACGCTCCCGGCTCGCCGGGGAACGTTCTTCCACCGGAGGTATCGCCGCCGATGCCCGGGCCGATGAAGATCGCCGTCGCCTCCAGCGGGCTGGGCCACGTCGCCCGGGGGATCGAGGCGTGGGCCGACGACCTGGCCACCGCCCTCCACGCCCGCGGCCACGACGTGCTCCTGTGCAAGGGGGCCGGCGCCGCGGCCCGCCCGTTCGAGCGCGTCGTCCGGTGCTGGACCCGCGAGGGCACCGCCGCCCGCCGGCTCCTCCGGCTCATCCCGAAGCAGCTCTCGTGGCGCGTCGGCCTCGGGTCCGGGTACGGGATCGAGCAGACCAGCTTCGCCCTGAACCTCGTCCGCCTCCTGCGGCGGGAGCGGGCCGATGTCCTCCACGTCCAGGACCCGCAGGTGGCGGTCATCGCCCAGCGGGCCCGCCGGCTCGGCCTCATCCGCACCCGCACCGTCCTCGCCCACGGGACCGAGGAGCCGCCGGCGTTCCTGAGCAAGATCCAGTACCTCCAGCACCTCGGCCCGTGGCACCTCGACCAGGCCCGCGCGGCCGGGGCGTGGAAGCCGGACTGGACCGCCATCCCGAACTTCATCGACACCGACCGGTTCGCGCCCGGCCGGGCCGACGAGTTGCGGGCCGAGCTCGGCATCCCGGCCGGCGGCCTCGTGGTGCTGACCGCGGCGGCGATCAAGCGGCACCACAAGCGGATCGACCACCTGCTGGCCGAGTTCGCCCGGCTCCGGGCCGACGCCCCGGACCTGCCGGCGTACCTCGTCGTCGCCGGCGGGTGGGAGGCCGAGACGGACGGGCTGGTCGCCGAGGGGGCGCGGCTGCTCGGCGACCGGGTCCGGTTCCTGGTCCGGTTCCCGCGGCCGCGGATGGCGGACCTGTACCGGGCGGCGGACGTGTTCGCCCTGTGCAGCCTGTTCGAGATGATGCCGATCGCGCTGGTCGAGGCGACCGCGTCCGGGCTGCCGTGCGCGGTCAACCGGCACCCGGTTCTGGAGTGGATGACCGGTCCGGGCGGGGCGCGGGTCGATATGACAACCCCCGGCGGGCTGGCGGCGGAACTGCGGGGCCTCCTCTCCGACCCGGGCCGGCGGGCCGACCTCGGCCGGGCCGCCCGCGCCCACTGCGTGGCGAACTTCTCCCGGGACGCGGTCGTGGACCGCATCCTCGCCTACTACGGACGGGTGACCGGCCGGCCGGCGGTCGCCGCCACCCGGGAGCCGGGGTAATGCGGGCGCTCCGCGGCGCCGGGCCGAAGTACGACATATGCTGTGGCGTGCGGGCGGTCCGGACGAGGCGACCGGTCGCCCGGGACGCGGGGCGGGTGAACGTCGTCCGGCCCGGGATGCACGACGGCGTCCCGTGCCGGTTCCCGGACCTACTGGCGATGGGGGCGCGTGTCGTCTTGGAACAACCGCCGCCGGCCGCCGCCGCCATCCCCGACCGCCTCGGCCGGCATCGGCCGGACCGGGTGGCCGAGGCCCGGGGGGTGGCATGAACCCCCGCGTCAGCGTCGTCGTCCCGACGTACAACTGCGGCCGGTACGTGGTCGAGGCGGTCGAGTCGGTGCTCGCCCAGACCCGGCCGGCGGCCGAGGTGCTGGTGGTCGACGACGGGTCGACCGACGACACCCCGGGGCGGCTGGCCCGGTTCGCCGCCCCGGTCCGGGTGATCCGGAAGGAGAACGGCGGGGTGTCCACCGCCCGGAACCGCGGGGTCGAGGAGGCGACCGGCGACCTCGTGGCGTTCCTCGACGCGGACGACGCCTGGCACCCGCGGAAGCTGGAGGTGCAGTTGGCCGCGCTGGCCGCCCGGCCGGACCTCGGGCTGCTCGGGACCGGGGTGTACGACTGGCCGGGCCCGCACCCGGACCTCCCGGACGCCGCCCCGGCGGTGGGGGACGTGCGGGCGGACGACCTGATCGTCCGGAACTGCATGGTCACCTCGACCGTCGTGGCCCGGGCGGAGGTGCTGCGGGCGGCCGGGCCGTTCGACCCGAACCTGCGCGGCCCGGAGGACCACGACCTGTGGATCCGGGTGGCGCTGCGGGCGAAGGTCGGGAACCTGCGGGCGAACCTGACCGGGTACCGGGCGGCCACGCCGGGGAGCCTGAGCAAGAACGCGGCGGCGATGGAGGACGGGATGGCGGCGATCCTCGGGAAGCTGGAGGCGGCCGGGGTGTTCCGCGGCCGCCCGCGGCTGCGGCGGAAGGCGTGGGGGTACTTCCGGTACGCCTGCGGGTACCTGTGGTTCCGGGCCGGGCACCACCGGGCGGCGGTCGACCGCCTGGCCCGGTCGCTGGCCGGGTATCCGCTCCCGTACGGGCGGGGGGACGTGCGGTACGCGTTCGGGCGGGTCCGGCTCTTGGCCGCGGCGGCGGTCGCCGGGGTGCGGGGGAAGAAGCCGACGGCGGCCGTGTAGCGCCGCCGCGTGCGGCGTTGCGACGCCCGCAACGCCGCACGCGGCGGACGCGACGAAACGGGTGGCACCGGGAGGTCACCGGATGAGCCTGCGGGCGAAGCTGCGGAAGGGGGAGGGGCCGTTCTGGGGAACGGCCCACCGGGTCGTCCACGGGGTACTCGGGTTCCACCTCCCGGTGAACGTGGTCACCCGCCCGCTGTTCCGCGGGCTGTACGCGTTCCACGTCGCGGCCCGGGAGGGGTGGGTGTGGGGCCGGCGGTTCTTCTGGAACGAGCCGCTGTTCCGCAGCCAGTGCGAGTCGGTCGGGCCGGGGCTGCGGATGGAGGAGCTGCCGTACATCGTCGGCCGCGGGCGGATCGTCCTCGGGGCGCGGGTGCGGCTGTCCGGGCAGTCGTCGTTCGCGTTCGGCCCGCCGGCGCTCGGCCGGCCGGAGCTGGTGATCGGGGACGGGACGTTCGTCGGGCACGGGTGCGGGTTCAACGTCGGCCGGTCAGTGCGGATCGGGCGGCACTGCCTGCTCGCGTCCGGGGTCCACGTCCAGGACATGGACGGGCACCCGCTGGACGCGGCCCGGCGGCGGGCCGGGGAGCCGACCCCGCCGGAGGCGATCGCCCCGGTGGTGATCGGGGACGACGTGTGGGTCGGGAACGGGGCGCTGATCCTGAAGGGGGTGACGGTCGGGGACCGGGCGATCGTCGCCGCCCGGGCGGTGGTGACCAAGGACGTGCCGCCGGACGCGGTCGTGGCCGGGAACCCGGCCCGGGTGGTGAAGGAGTTGCCCCCGCCGGTGTCCGACCCGGCCCCGGCCCCCCGGCCCGCGGGGTGACCCGATGCCGCGCCTGCTGCACGTGATGAACTTCGCCCCGCGGGGGACGCGGACGATCGACCACTTCATCCTCGCCCTGGCCCGGGAGATGGGCGGCCGCGGGTGGGAGGTGCGGTACGCCTTCTCCGCCGACCCCCCGCCGGACTTCCGGGAGGCCCTGGCGGGCGCCGGGGCCGGGTACGTGGTGGTCCCGTTCCCGTTCGCCAAGGCGTCGGCCCGGGAGCTGGTCCGGAAGCTCGGCGGGTACCGCCCGGATGTCACCCAGGCGAGCTTCGTGTCGGCGTTCACCCGGGCCCTGCTCGGGCTCAAGCTCCGCGGCCACACCCGCCGGCTGGTGGTGATCGACCACTCGAGCGGGGACGCCCCGGCCCGGCGGGGGTGGAGGGGGTGGGCGGCCCGGGCCCGGGGGTACCTGGTCGGGCGGGTGGTGGACGCGGTCGTCCCGGTGTCGGCGGCGGTCGCCCGGCGAGACACCGAGCGGGTGTTCCTCCCGGCCCGGAAGGTCCGGGTCGTGTATAACGGAATCCGCCTCTCCGACTTCCCGAACCCGCCGCGGGCCCCGGGCGGGGTCGCCCGGGTGGTGTTCGCCGGCCAGCTCCGCCCGGAGAAGGGGGTGATGACCCTCCTCCGGGCCCACGACCGGCTCCGGAAGGCCGGGGTGACCGGGTACGAACTGCTGGTCGCCGGGACGGGGCCGCAGGAAGAAGAATTGAAGTCGTTCTGCAAGGCCGCCGGGCGGGACGACGTGCGGTTCCTCGGGCACGTCGACTCGGTCCCGGGGCTGTTCGGGTCGGCGGACGTGGTGGTCTGCCCGTCGGAGTGGTACGAGGCGTTCGGGCTGGTGGCGGCCGAGGCGATGGCGTGCGGGGCGGCCTGCCTGGCGTCGGACGCCGGGGGGTTGCCGGAGGTGGTGGGCGGGGCCGGGCGGGTGTTCCGGGCCGGGGACGTGGGCGACCTCGCGGCCGGGCTGAAGTGGCTGCTCGACGACCCGGACGCCCGCCGCCGGCTCGGGGCGGCGGGGCGGGCCCGGGTGGAAGAGTTGTTCACCCTGGACCGGATGGTCGCGGGGCACGCGGCGGTGTGCGAGGCGGTCCACCGCGGCGACCCGGTGGCCGGGGCCGGGGGCGGCGGGGACAACCCGGGGGGTGGGTGATGACCTACGACTGCTTCCCGTTCTTCAACGAGCTGGATGTCCTCGACCTGCGCCTGCGCGAGCTGGACAAGGTCGCGGACCGGTTCGTCCTGGTGGAGTCGACCGTCACCCACGCCGGCCGCCCGAAGCCGCTCCACTTCGCCGAGAACCGGGGGCGGTACGCCGCCTTCGCGGACCGGATCGTGCACGTGGTGGTCGAGGACAGCCCGGCCTCGCCCGACCCGTGGGACCGGGAGCGGCACCAGCGGGAGGCGATCCGCCGCGGCCTCACCGGGTGCCGCCCGGGCGACCTCGTCCTGGTGTCGGACGTGGACGAGATCCCGAACCCGGCGGCCGTCCGGGCGGGCCGCCCGGGGGACGGGGTGCGGGTGTTCGAGCAGTACTACTGCTGGTACTCGCTCGACCTGTACTCGGGGTTCTGGCACGGCACCCGGTCCGCCCCGTTCGCGGCGGTGGACCGGGTCGGGCCGCAGCGGCTGCGGCGGTCGGCCGGGCGGCTCGTCCGGGACGGGGGGTGGCACTTCACCTGCCTGGGCGGGGCCGAGAAGGTGGTCGAGAAGATCCAGGCGACCGCCCACCAGGAGTTCAACACCGCGGAGGCCCGGGACCTGGGGCGGGTCGAGGACTGCATCCGCCGGGGCGACCACCTGGTGTTCGGCCGGGTGCGGACGGCCGTGCTCCCGCCGGCGGCGCTACCGGGGTGCGTCCGGGCCGACCCCGGGCGGTACGCCGGGCTCCTTCGGGGGAACGGGGGCCGGCGGGCGCCGCTCGTCCAGACGGTGGTGGACCGGTGGTGGCGGCACCGGGCCCGGCGGCGGCTGCGGGACAACTGCGACCCGCCGGAACCGGCCGTGACCGGGTGACGAGCGGCTCACCCGCGACCGGACGGCCGGGAACACGAACCGGGGGTCCCGAGCCCCCGGACCCACGACCACGGGGGCGTCCGTGATGGCACCAGTCGGCGAACAGACGGGGCGGCCCGCCCGGCCGGCGCCGTCCCTCCGGGCCCAGTGGACGGTCCCGAGCCAGGCCCGGTACGCCGTGTGGCGGTTGGCCGGGCGGAGGTACCCGCTCCGGGCCCGGCTGAGGGGCGGGCCGCGGATGGTCATCCGGCCGAACTGCCTGGACGACCTGCGGGTGGCCGACGAGGTGTTCGTCCGCCGGGTGTACGACGCCCCGTGGCCGGTCGACCCGGCGGGGGTGGAGGCGGTCGTCGACCTCGGGTCGAACGTCGGGTACACCTGCCTGCTCTGGCTGTGGCGGTTCCCGCGGTGCCGGGTGGACGCGTTCGAGCCGCACCCGGCCCACGCCCGGCAGGTGGCCGAGCACCTCGCCCTGAACGGGTGGGCGGGCCGGGCGACGGTCACCGCGGCGGCCGCCGGGGCGGCGGCCGGGACTGCCCGGCTGACCGACGCCGGGATCTCGTCCCGGGTGTCGGCGGCCGAGCCGGGGGCGGGGGCGGACGGGCGGCTGGACATCGCGGTGGTGGACTGGTTGGCTTGGGCGGCCGGGCGGCGGATCGACCTGCTCAAGATGGACATCGAGGGCGGGGAGTACGACCTGCTCGCGGACCCGCGGTTCCCCGCCCTGGACATCCGGCGGGCGGTGGTCGAGTGGCACGCGACCGACCCCCGGGACCCGGGCCGGGAGTGGTGCCGGGACCGGCTGGCGGCCGCCGGGTTCGAGGTCCGGGCCGGTGACGAGGGGCCGAACTACGGGCTGCTGTGGGCCCGCCGCCCGAGGTGACCCGATGACGACGACCCGCGCGCTGCTGACCGGCGGCGACCTGGCGTACCTGCCCGGGATCGAGGCCCTCCTGCGGGGGGCCCGGCGGCACCACCCGGAGGTGCGGCGGTACTGCATGGCCCCGGCGGCCGAGGTGCCGGAGATGGCCGGCCGGCTCGGGGACCTCGCCGAGGTCCTCGCCCCGCCCCGCAAGGTGGCCTGCATCCCGGACGAGTTCAAGGGGCTGGACTACCGGCTGCTGGTGCCCGAGTTCCCCGAGGACGTGGTCGCCTGGGTGGACGGGGACGTGGTGTTCCGCCGCCCGGCCCCGGAGCTGTGGGACGTCCCCCCGGGGAGGGTGAACGCGGTCGCGGACAACGCCCTGACGGTGCTCAACTGGGTCCCCCCCGACCTGAAGGACCGGTTCCGCCGGCGGTGGCCGGAGGTGGCCGACCGCCGCGGGTTCAACGCCGGCATCTTCGCCCTCCGCCCGGCCGACTGGCCGGACCTGGCCGGGCGGTTCGAGGCGGCGTTCGCCGAGGCCGGGGTGGCCCGGTTCCCGTGGCTGTTCGACCAGCCGCTGCTGAGCGTGCTGATGCTCGACCGGGTGAACTGGCTGCCGTTCGCGTTCAACGCCAACTTCTTCTACGACCACCGGATCCCGGCCGACACCCGGCTGCTCCACTTCCTGTACAGCCCGAAGCCGTGGATGCCGGGGTTCCCGCGGCACGAGCCGGCCTACTACGAGTGGGTCCGCCACGGCCTCGGGGAGGGCCGGTGGGGGCGGCTGCTGGCCGTCAAGCTCCGGATCTGGCTGCGGACCCCCCGCCGCCTGCTCGCCCGCCGGATCCGGGGGTGGATGCCGCCCCGGGCGGCCTGACCGACCGCGAGGCCCCGACCATGCCGCCGCTGGTGTCCGTCGTGATCCCGACCTACCGCGCCCGCCGGTACGTCGGGCTGGCCCTCGACAGCTGCCTCCGCCAGACGTACCCGGACCTGGAGGTGATCGTCGTGGACGACCACAGCCCGGAGGGCGACGCGGAGGTGGCCGAGGAGGTGGCCCGCCGGGACCCCCGGGTGCGGGTGCTCCGGCACCCGGCCAACGGCGGGGTGTCGCGGGCGTTCAACACCGGGTTCCGGGCCGCCCGCGGGGAGTACCTGACCCGGCTGGCCGCCGACGACCTGTTCCGGGAGGACGCCGTCCGGATCATGGCCGACCACCTGGGCGCCCACCCGGACGTGGGCGTCGCCTACTGCGACATGGAGCTGATCGACGAGGCCGGGACGGTGATCCAGCCGATGCGGACGGAGGAGCCGGAGCGGGCCCTCCTCCCGACCCACCGCCTCGGGCTGTGCGTCATGTGGCGGCGGGAGGTCTGGGAGCGGGTCGGGGAGTTCCGCCCGCACCTGGACTCGGCCGAGGATTACGACTTCTTCCTGCGGGCGTCCCGGCACTTCCGGCTGGGCAAGTGCGGGGCCGTGGCCCCGTTCTACTACCGCTACCACCCGGACCAGATCAGCGGCCGGCAGGAGTCCCGGCAGCGGCTGGCCATCGCCCGGGCCCAGCTGTCCCACGCCTGGGCGGAAGCCCGCCGCCGGCCGGCCGACCTGGGGGCGTGGAAGCGGACCGTCTCCATGCTGGCCCGCCTGCCGTACCGGTGGCTGCAGTTCCGCCGGCACGGCGACCGGCCGTGGACGGCCCCCGCGGAGACCCGATGACGCCCGGACCCGCTGCCGCCCGCCCCCGCCGGTGGTCGCGCGCCCGCCGGTGGGCCCGGCGGGTCGCCGTCGCCCACCTGGCCGCCGTCCTCGCCGCCTGGGCCGCCCTCTGGGCCGCGGCCGACGCCGCCTCCGTCCCGACCCTGTTCCTGTTCGGCCCCCGGTGGCTCGCCGCCGTCCCGCTCCTCGCCGTGATCCCGCTCGCCGTGTACGCCCGCTCCCACGTCGCCGCTGCGGCCACCGTCCTCGCGGTGCTCGTGATCGCCGGGCCGCTCACCGGCGGCACCGTCAGCACCGCCGCCCTCCGCGGCGGCCGCCCGGCGGCCGCCGTCCTGCGCGTCGTGTCGTGGAACATGGGCGGGAAGAAGCCCGGCCCGGACTTCCGCCGGTTCCTCGACCAGACCCAACCGGACCTCGTCGTCTGCCAGGAGGCGAACCTGTCCGCGGACGACTTCCCCCCGTTCCTGCAGCTGGTCGGGGAGGCGAACCGCGTCGCGTCCCGGTACCCGGCCCGGTACGACGCCGGGATCAACTTCTGGGACCTGAACGAGGGCGGCCAGGTGGACCGCTACCACGTCGACATCCCGGACGTGACGGTCACCCTGGTCGACATCCACCTGCCGACCGTCCGGCCCGGGGTCGAGGCGGCCCTCGGGACCCGGTTCCGCGACCTGTCGGTGATGCGGTGGTCGATCCACGAGCGGGGGGTGGCGTCCCGCCGGGCCCGCGACTTCGTCGGCCCGGCGGCCCCGGACCTGGTCCTCGCCGGGGACTTCAACATGCCGGTCGAGAGCCGCATCTACCGGGAGTTCTGGGGCGACTTCCGGAACGCCTTTTCGGCCGCCGGCACCGGGTGGGGGCAGACGAAGCAGACGAGCTGGTTCGGCACCCGGATCGACCACGTCCTGTACTCCCCGCCGTGGGTCTGCCGGCGGGTGTGGGTCGGCCCGCCGATGGGCTCCGACCACTGCCCCGTCGTCGCCGACCTGGCCCGGGAGGGCGACTGACGTGCACATCGCCCACGCGGTCCTGTCGCTCGACGTCGGCGGGCTGGAGCGGATCGTCCTCAGCCTGGTGCGGGCCGGGCGGCGGGCCGGCCACCGGGTCAGCGTGGTGTGCGTCGAGCGGCCCGGGAAGCTCGGCCCCGAGGCCGAGGCCGACGGGGCCGAGGTGGTCAGCCTCGACAAGCCGCCGGGCCGGCTCCCGGAGTACGTCGGCCGGGCCGGGGCGGTGCTGGCCCGGCTGAAGCCGGACGTGATCCACGCCCACCAGATCGGGGCCGCGTGGTACGTCGGGTCGGCCGCCCGGGCGGCCGGCGGGCCGCCGGTCCTGCACACCGAGCACGGGAACGAGTTCGCCCGCGCCCCGTCCCGGCTGGCGGCCCTCAAGGCCCGCCTGTTCTACCGGCGAACGGCCCGGCTGATCGACCGGTTCTGCTGCGTGTCGGACGAGATCGCGGCCGCCGTCTGCCGGTGGCGGACGGTGCCGCGGGCGAAGGTCGAGGTCGTCACGAACGGCATCCCGACCGACCCCCGCCCGGGCCTGGTGCCGCCGGAGGAGGTGCGGGCCCAACTCGGCATCCCGCCCGGGGCGCCGGTCGTCGGGACGGTCGGCCGGCTCGCGGAGGTGAAGCGGCAGGACCTCCTCGTCCGGGCGGTCGGGCGGTTGCGCGCGACGTTCCCGGACGTCCACCTCCTGCTCGTCGGGGACGGCGAGGAGCGCGGCCGGTTGGAGGCGCTGGCGGCGGAGGTCGGGCTGTCCGGGCGGGCGCATTTCGCCGGCTACCAGTCCTGCCCGGAACAGTACCTCCGTATCATGTCCGCGTTCGCGCTGACGAGCCGGTCCGAGGGGTTTCCGGTGTCGTTACTCGAGGCGTGGCTGGCGGGTGCGCCGGCCGTCTGCTCCGCGGTCGGCGGCATCCCGCGGGTGGTCACCGCCGGGGAGGACGGCTTGTTGTTCCCGTCCGGGGACGAGGCGGCGCTGGCCGCGGCGCTGGGCCGGCTGCTCGGCGACGCCGGCCTGCGCGAGGAGTTGGCGGCGGCCGGCGGGCGGGCCGTCCGGGAGCGGTACTCGCTCGACCGGATGGCGGCCGGGTACGAGGGGCGGTATCGGGAGTTGTTGGCCCGGCGGGGGGGCGGCTGATGCGCGTCCTCGCGATCACCAACCTGTACCCGAACCCGTACCAGCCGCACCGGGCGACGTTCAACCGGCACCAGTTCCGGCTCCTCGGGCAGCGGCACCCGGTCCGGGTCGTCGCCCCGGTCGCCTGGGCGGACGAGCTGCAGGCCCGCCGCCGCGGCGCCGCCCCGCTCCCGCCCGGCCGGCGGGTCACCACCGACGGCCTGACCGTCGACCACCCGCGGTACGTCTACCCGCCGAAGTTCGGCCGCCGGTGGCACGGCCGGTTCTACCTGATGTCGGTCGGGCCGACCGTCCGCCGGGCGATCCGGGCGTTCCGGCCCGACCTCCTGTTCGCCCCGTGGGCGTACCCGGACGGGTGGGCCGCGGTCCGGCTCGGCAAGGCGGCGAAGCTGCCGGTCGTCCTCCAGGTCCACGGGTCGGACATCCTCGAACTCCACCGGACCCCGGAGAAGCGACCCGGGACCGAGGAGGCGGTCCGGGCGGCCGACGGGGTCGTCGCCGTCAGCCACGACCTCGCCGCCCACTTGGTGAAGATGGGGGTCGACCGCGGCCGCGTCCGGGTCATCCACGACGGGGTCGACCGCACCCTGTTCTGCCCCGCCGACAAGGCGGCCGAGCGGCGGTGGCTCGGGCTGCCGGCCGACGAGAAGGTCGTCCTGTTCGTCGGCAACCTGGTCCCGGTCAAGGCGATCGACGTGTTGTTGAAGGCGTTCGCCGACCCGGTCCTGAAGCCGCTCGCGCCGCACCTGGTGGTCATCGGTCAGGGGCCGCTGCGGGCGGCGCTGGAGCGGCAGGCGGCCGACCTCGGGGTCGCCGACCGGGTGCGGTTCGCCGGCGCGATCCTTCACGCGAACCTGCCGCGGTGGTACCAGTCGGCGGACCTGTTCGTCCTGCCGAGCCACTCCGAGGGCGTGCCGAACGTACTCCTGGAGGCGTCGTCCTGCCAGACGCCGTGGGTGGCGTCGCGGGTCGGGGGCATCCCGGAGATCGCCCCGCTCGGGGCGAGCCGGCTGGTCACCCCGAACACCCCGCCGGAACTCGCCCGGGCGATCGCCGAGTCGCTGGCCGACCCGCCGCGGGCGTTCCCGCCCGGGCCGAAGCCGCGCGAGGAGGCCGTCGGCGAGTTGATCGACTTCCTGGGGGAGCGGCTCCGGGCCGCCGGGAGGGTTCCGCAGTGACGTCCGCCCCGCCGGCCCCGCCCCGCCCGCTCGTCGGCCGGGACATGCTCTGCTTCAGCCACGACTGGACCGGCGACCCGCTGTCGAAGACGCACCTGATGCGGCTGCTGGCCCGGGACAACCGGGTCCTGTGGGTGAACTCGATCGGGTACCGGTCGCCGTCGCTCGGGAGCAAGCGCGACCTCGGGCGGATCGCCCAGAAGCTGAGGCAGGTGGCCGAGCCGGTGCGGGAGGTGGAGAAGAACCTGTGGGTGTTCAGCCCGCTGTCGGTGCCGGCGTTCGGCAAGTCGGTGCTGCGGTCGCTGAACACGTGGTCGCTGCGGTGGCAGGTCAAGCGGGCGATGCGGAGGCTGCGGTTCCGCCGGCCGGTGAACTGGGTGTTCAACCCGGCCGCCGGGGTCCTCGCCGGGACGCTCGGCGAGGCGGAAGTCGTGTACTACTGTGTGGACGAGTACACGGCGTTCAAGGGCGTCGACACCGCCGCCCTGGCCGCGACCGAGAAGGCCCTGATCGACCGGGCCGACCTCGTGATCGTGTCGGCTGAAAAGCTGCTGCAGACGAAGAAGTCGCCGCACGCCCCGACCCTGCTCGTCCGCCACGGGGTGGACTACGACCACTTCGCGTCGGCGCTGCGGCCGGAGACGGCCGTGCCGGAGGAGATCGCCCGGCTGCCGCGGCCGGTGATCGGGTACTTCGGGCTGATCGCCGACGACTGGGTCGACGTGCCGCTGATGGTCCACCTGGCCCGGAGCTTCCCGACCGGGTCGGTGGTGATGCTCGGGAAGGTGACGATGGACGTGAGCCCTCTGGAGAAGGAGCCGAACGTCCACCTGCTCGGGCGGAAGCCGTACTCCAGCCTGCCGGGATACAGCAAGGGGTTCGACGTGGCGGTCATCCCGTTCCCGGTGACCGAGGTGACGCTGAACGCGAACCCGCTGAAGGCCCGGGAGTACCTGGCGGCCGGGCTGCCGGTGGTGTCCACCCCGATCCCGGAGGTGGAGGTGCTGAACGAGTGCCGGATCGGCCGGACGCCGGACGAGTTCGTCGCCGAGGTGCGGCGGGCGCTGGCCGCCCCCGGCCCGGACCCGGCCCGGGGCCGGCGGATGGAGTCGGAGGGCTGGGCGGCGCGGCTCGAGGACATCCGCCGGAGCTGGCCGGCCGCGGCCGGGGGGGTGCGATGATCAGCGCCTTCCGGCTGCTCGCCGGCGACCTGCGGGCGAAGGCCGGGTGGATGTACGAGAGCCGGGGGTGGAAGGCGGTCCTGAAGGTGCTCTTGACCGACGGGACGGCGGCGATGGTGTGGTACCGGCTGATGCAGTGGGCCCAGCGGAACCGGCTCGGCCCGCTGGCGATGGTGTTCAACCGGGTCAACACCATCTTCTGCGGGTGCGTGATCGGCCGGGGGGCCGAGTTCGGCCCGGAGTTCGTGCTGATCCACTCGGACGGGGTGTTCATCAACGCCAGCGTCCGGGGCGGGGCCCGGGTGTTCGTCGAGCACCAGGTGACGATCGGGGCCGAGGGGCGGGAGTCGCCGCGGCTCGGGAGCGATGTTTTCATCGGGGCCGGTGCTAAGATAACCGGCGGGCTGACCGTCGGGGACGGGGCCCGGATCGGGGCGAACGCGGTCGTCCTGCACGACGTCCCGGCGCACGCCACGGTCGCCTGCCCGCCGGCCGTGATCGTCGCCCTCCGCCCCCCGCCCGCCCCCGAGGACCGGCATGACCCAGCCTGAGCTGCTCGCCCGCCCCGCCCCCCCGGCCCCCGCCCCGCTGTACCGGCAGGCGTTCCTGATCCGGGCCGTCGAGGAGCGGCTGCTCCAGCTGTTCGGGCAGGGGAAGCTGTTCGGGACCGTCCACACCTGCATCGGCCAGGAGTGGACCGGGGTGGCCGCGGCCGACGCCCTGCTCGACGGGGACACCGTCTTCTCGAACCACCGGTGCCACGGCCACTACCTCGCCTGGACCGACGACGCCGACGGGCTGATCGCCGAGCTGATGGGCCGCCAGACCGGGGTGTGCGCCGGCCGCGGCGGCAGCCAGCACCTGTGCGGCCGCGGGTTCTTCTCGAACGGCATCCAGGGCGGGATCGTCCCGGTCGCGGCCGGCCTGGCCCTGGCCCACAAGCTGGCCGGCAAGGGCGGGGTGAGTGCCGTCTTCATCGGGGACGGCACCCTCGGCGAGGGGGCGGTGTACGAGTCCCTGAACGTCGCGAGCCGGTGGGACCTGCCGCTGCTCGTCCTGCTGGAGAACAACCGGTACGCCCAGAGCACGCCCCAGGACCAGACCCTCGCCGGCGAGATCCCGGCCCGGGCCGAGGCGTTCGGGATCGAGGCGTCCCGGACCGGGACCGAGAACCCGGCCCGGCTCCTGGCCGACGTCGCCCGGGCCGCGAACGGGGTCCGGGCGGACGGCCGCCCGCGGTTCGTGGTGATCGACACCTACCGGCTGATGGCCCACTCGAAGGGGGACGACGACCGCGACCCGGCGGAGGTGGCCGAGTACCGGGAGCGCGACCCGCTGACCCGGTTCGCCCGCGACTACCCGGCCGAGGCCGGGGAGATGGCGGCCGCCGCCGCCGCCCGGATCGACGCCGCCGTGGCCAAGGCCGACGCCGCCCCGTGGACCACCCCGAACGAGGCGGAGCCGCTCCCGACCGGGCCGGTCCGGTGGTCCCGGACCGAGGTCGCCGGGGAGGAGCGGGCGGTCGCCCGGTTGCACGCCGCGTTCCGCCACGCCCTCGCGGCCGACGACCGGGTGGTGCTGATCGGGGAGGACATCGAGGGGCCGTACGGCGGGGCGTTCAAGGTGACCAAGAACCTGAGCGCCGAGTTCCCCGGGCGGGTCCGGAACACCCCGATCAGCGAGGCGGCGATCGTCGGGGTCGGGAACGGCCTGGCCCTCGGCGGGTACCTGCCGGTGTGCGAGATCATGTTCGGCGACTTCCTCGGGCTGGCGTTCGACCAGCTGCTGAACCACGCCGCCAAGTTCCGGTACATGTACGGCGGGAAGGTGAACACCCCGCTGGTCGTCCGCACCCCGATGGGCGGCCGCCGCGGGTACGGGCCGACCCACAGCCAGTCGATCGAGAAGCACTTCCTCGGCATCCCGGACACCCGGGTCCTGGCGCTGCACGCCCGGTTCGACCCGGCCGAGGTGTACGCCCGGCTGTTCGCCACCATCGACCGCCCGACCCTGGTGGTCGAGAACAAGCTCTTGTACGGGGCGAAGGTGACGCACGCGGCCCCGGCCGGGTTCGTGTACGAGCACACCGACGAGCCGTTCCCGACCACCCGGCTGCGGCCCGGGGCCGACCCGGACGTGACCGTCCTGTGCTACGGCGGGATGCTCCCCGAAGCGGAGGCGGCGGCCGCGGCGCTGTTCGACGAGCACGAGGTGGCGGCGGAGGTGATCTGCCCGACGCAGCTGTACCCGTTCGACCCGCGGCCGCTGCTGGAGTCGGTCGGGCGGACGGGTCGGCTGGTGATCGCCGAGGAGGGGCCGGGGTTCGCGGCGTTCGGGGCGGAGGCGGCGGCGGTGGTGGCGGAGCGGGCCGGGCGGCCGGTCCGGGTCCGCCGGGTGAGCCCGCCGGAGGCCCCGATCCCGGCGTGCGGGCCGCTGGAGAAGACGTGGCTGCCGGGGGCGGCGCACATCGTCGGGGGCGTGTTGGAGGTGACCGCCGATGGCCGCTGACACCCCCGTGGTCGTCCCGCACGAGTCGGTGAACGACGAGACGGTGAAGCTGCTCCGGTGGCTGGTGGCCGACGGCCAGCGGGTGTCCGCCGGGGAGGACGTGGCGGAGGTGGAGGGGAGCAAGGCGACGTTCAACGTCCCGTCCCCCCGGCCCGGGGTGGTGCGGCTGCTCGCCCGGGTCGGGGACGAGGTGGCGGTCGGGGCGGCGCTGTGCGTCGTGTCCGCGACCGACGCCGCCCCGCAGGCCAACGGCCAGGCCCACGCCCCGCCGCCCCCGCCGCCGGTCCGCCCGGCCGCCCCGCCGCCGGTGGTCGAGAGCCGCCCGGTCGCGGCCCAACCGGTCCTCGCCGGCCCGGGCACCCAGCGGTTCTCGAAGGCGGCCCTGGAACTGGTCCAGCAGCACCGGCTCGACCCGGAGCTGTTCCGCGGGGCGGCCCTGGTCCGCGCCCGGGACGTGCTGGCCCGCGTCGCCCCGGCCGCGCCCGCCCACCGGCAACCGGACCCGCCGCCGGTCGCCGTCCCCGAACCGGAGCCCGCCCGGCCGGCGGGCGGCGTCCCCGGGCCGGCGAACGGGCCGTTCGACGAGGTCCCGCTGTCCCGCCAGAAGCAGACCGAGAACCGCTACCTGCGGCAGGGCGGGGCGCACGTCATCCCGAGCCAGGTGACGATCCTGGTCCCGACCGCCGGCCTCCGGGACGCCCTGGCGGAAGACCCGGCCGGGCTGTCGGCGACCGCCCTGATCGTGTTCGAGGTCGGCCGGCTGCTCCGCCGGTACCCGGACCTGAACGCCTTCTACACCAGCCGGACGAGCTGCCGGTACCGGGAGGTGAACGTCGGGTTCGCGGTCGCCGGGGAGTACGGGCTGAAGGTGCCGGTGGTCCGCGGGGCGGACACGAAGTCGGCCGGGAAGGTGGCCGAGGACGTGCGCGAGCTGCTCGCCGCGTACGCCGGGAACACGCTTCTGCCGGAGCACCTGTCCGGCGGGACGTTCACCGTCTCCGACCTGTCCGGGGAGGGCGTGTTCGCGCTGAACCCGCTGATCGTCCGGGGCCAGGCGGCGATCCTCGGGGTCGGGGCCGAGGTCCGGCACGGCGGCGGGGCGACCTTCTCCTTGACCCTGTCGTTCGACCACCAGCTCGCCGACGGGCTGCAGGCGTCGCGGTTCCTCTCCGACCTGGCGGCCCGCCTCCGGCACCACGAGTCGACCCTCCGCCGGCCGGCCGCCGTCCCGACCTGCTCCCGGTGCGGGCGGACGGTCCGGGAGGTCCGGCGGCTGAACGGCCACCTCCTCCAGACGGTCGACGAGGCCGGCGGGGTGGTCCGGGTGTGCACCTCCTGCGCCGCGGGGTTCTGACCGATGGACAAGCCGGCCCGCCTCCGCCAGCTCGTGGCCCCGCTCGCCGGGGTCGGGGAGGCCGACCTGACCCGGTCGGCCCGGCTCGCCGGCCGGCTGAAGACATCGATCGGCCGGGCCACCCTCGACGCCGTGCTGCGGCGGGAGTTCGGGACCGCCGGGACCGCCGTCTACCGGGCCGCCACCTACGGGGACCTGGAGGACGCCGTCCTCGGCGGGGGCGGCGGGTCGCCGGCCGCCGCGCCGGCGGCGGCGCCGAGTGCCCCGGCTCCGGCCGCGGAGGCGGCGCCCGGCCCGTGGTGCGGGATCGACATCGAGCGGGTGGACGACCTGCCGGCCGCGGCCGACTACTGGGACGCGGAGTTCTACCGCACTCACTTCACCCCGGACGAGATCGCGTACTGCGTCCGGCAGGAGGCGCCGCGGGAGCACTTCGCCGCCCGGTGGTGCGCGAAGGAGGCACTGAGGAAGTGCGACGCCCGGTACCTGCGGGTGGGGTTCGCGGAGATCGAGGTGGTGGTCGGGGAGGACGGGGCGGTCCGGCTGGCGCACCTGCGGGACGGCCGCCGCGCCCCGCTGCCGCACGGGGTCAGCCTGTCCCACTCCGCCGGGATGGCCGCCGCGGTGGTGCTCGGCGGGGTGGCGGTCGCGGCCCCGGACCCGGTCCCATCGGTGCCCGCCGCCCCGGCCCGGCCGGCGGGCGGGCGCGGCGGGCTGACCACGCTGATCGCGCTCGCCGCCCTGGGGCTCGCGGTGTGGGGCCTGCTCCGCTGACCGGCCGCCGCTACGCCGCAAGCGGCGGACGCGAAACCGCTCTAAGCTATCCCCGACTCGCGCCCGTCCCGGACGCCCCCGCACCGACGCCCACCACGAGGAGGGACCGTGACCTGGCCCGCCGCCCTGGGGATCGTCTTCTGGGCCTGCTTCGCCGCGGTGGCGTTCGCCTACCTCGGGTACCCGCTCCTCGTCTTCGCCCTGTCCCGCCTGTTCGGCCGCCGCCCCGCCCCGCCCCGCCCCGACGAGGCCGGGCTGCCGGTCGTGTCGCTCCTGATCGCCGCCCACAACGAGGAGGCGGACATCGAGGAGCGGGTGAGGAACGCCCTCGCCCTCGACTACCCGGCGGGCAAGCTGGAGGTCGTCATCGCCTCGGACGGGAGCCGGGACCGGACGAACGAGATCGTCCGCCGGTACGAGGACCGCGGGGTGGTGCTGGTGGCCTACGACGAGAACCGCGGGAAGACGACGGTGCTGAACGAGACGGTCCCGAAGCTCCGCGGGGAGGTGGTGCTGCTGTCCGACGCGAACACGATGATGGCCCCGGACGCGGCCCGGCGGGTGGCCGCGTGGTTCGCCGACCCGGACGTCGGGGTGGTGTGCGGGAAGCTGGTCCTGACCGACCCGCACACCGGCAAGAACGTCGACGGGCTGTACTGGAAGTACGAGACCTTCCTGAAGAAGTGCGAGGGGCGGCTCGGCGCCCTGCTCGGGTCGAACGGGGCCATCTACGCGATCCGCAAGAACCTGTTCCCGCCGGTCCGCCCGGGCACCCTGATCGACGACTTCGTCATCCCGCTGGACGCGAAGCGGCGGAGCGGGTGCCGGATCGTGTACGACACGAAGGCGGTCGCCACCGAGGAGACGGCCCCGACGATCCTGGCCGAGTTCCGCCGCCGGGTGCGGATCGGGGCCGGCGGGTTCCAGAGCATCGGGATGCTCTGGCCGCTCCTGTCCCCGGCCCACGGGTGGGTGTCGCTCACCTTCCTCTGCCACAAGATCCTGCGGTGGTTCTGCCCGTTCCTGCTGATCGGCATGCTGGTCACGAACGTGTTGCTGCTCGGCGACCCGCTGTACGACGCCATGCTCATCGCCCAGGGGGCGTTCTACGGCCTGGCGGCGGTCGGGCACTGGCTCCCGGCCGGGCCGAAGCCGCTGCGGTTCCTCCGCCTGCCGACGATGTTCGCGGCGATGAACCTGGCCCTGTTCCTCGGGTTCTTCCGCTGGCTCCGCGGCCGGCAGAAGGGGACGTGGTCCCGGACCGCCCGGTCGGCGCCGGGGCAGGGCGGGGGCGTCGAGCCGGACATCCAACCCGCCGGAGCGAAGTGATGGCCGACCCGTGGGTGTGGGCCGGGGCCGGGGTACTCGGGGCGGGCGTGGCCGGGGCGCTGGGCCTCAACTGGGCGCTACGCAAGCGCGGCCTGCACCGCTGGATCGTGCCGTACCTCAAGTCGTCCGGGCGGCGCCGCCCGCCGCGGCCGGGGGAGCCGGTCCACCTGATCCTGGCGGTCTGCGACCACTACGAGCCGAAGCGCGACAACGCCCCGATGGACCTGGCCCGGGCCCGCGTCCGGCAGTGGGTCGAGGAGTACCCGAAACTCTTCTCCCGGTTCCGCGACGCCGACGGGTTCCCGCCGCAGCACACCTTCTTCTACCCGGCCGAGGAGTACGAGCCGGAGCTGCTGGACATGATCGCCGGGCTGTGCCGGCACCCGGACGGGAACCGGTACGGCGAGGTCGAGGTCCACCTCCACCACGACAACGACACGTCGGACAACTTGAGGCGGACCCTCAACGCGTTCAAGCGGACGCTGGCCGAGCGGCACGGGCTGCTGTCCCGGGACGCGGAGACCGGCGAGGTCGGGTACGCGTTCATCCACGGGAACTGGGCGCTGGACAACAGCCGGAGTGACGGGCGGTGGTGCGGGGTGAACGACGAGCTGGACGTGCTGCGGGAGACCGGGTGTTTCGCGGACTTTACACTTCCGTCAGCCCCTAACGAGACGCAGACGCGCAAGATTAACAGCATCTACTGGGCGGTCGACGACCCGCACAAGGCGAAATCGCACGACACGGGGTATGACCTGGGGGAAAAAGTGCGTCCGGCGCGGAGCTTGCTTATGGTCCAGGGCCCACTGCTACTGGACTGGAAGAAGAAGAAGTTCGGCGTCCTCCCCGGCATCGAGAATGCATGCCTGCAGAAGAGTCAGCCGCCGGACGAGAGCCGACTGGAGTTGTGGTTGCGGGCGTGCGTGAAGGTGCCGGCGAGGCCGAACTGGTACTTCGTCAAGCTGCACACGCACGGGGCGGCGGAGCCGAACCAGGACGTGCTCCTCGGGGAGCCGATGGTCCGGTTCCACCAGGCCCTGCGGGAGCGGGCGGACCGGGACCCGATGTTCCGGTTCCACTACGTGACCGCCCGCGAGATGGCGAACCTCGCCCTGTTCGCCGCCCAGGCGGAGCCCGGGTCGGAAGCCCCGACCCGGGCCGCCCGCTCGTTCCGGTACGCCGCCCCCGGGTGACGACGCCCGGGGGCACAGGGCTTGTTCCTTTTGTCCCCGGTCATCCACCCAGGAGATCCCCGTGATCCGCAAACTGCTCCTCGCCGCCGTCGCCGCCGCAGCCTTCGGGG
>PNKH01000114.1 GCA_013822345.1 Isosphaera sp. | reverse complement strand
ACAGCACCTTCTCGTCCGGCAGGCCGTCGGGCACCTTGATCGGGCCGACGTCGGCGTACGGCACCCGCAGGTACTGGGCCTGCCCGCCCGCGTACCCGCCGAGCATGTGCGAGTACCCGAACAGCCCGGCCGGCGAATGGCCCATCGCCTGCCGGGCGACCTCAGCGTTCGGGTTCGTGTTGTCGCAGCACGAGAACAAGGTCTTGTTGCAGAAGAAGCAGGCGCCGCAGGAGATGGTGAACGGCACCACCACCCGGTCGCCCTTCTTCAGGTTCCGCACCTGGCTCCCGACCTCGACCACCTCGCCCATCGGCTCGTGGCCGAGCACGTCGCCCGACTCCATCGTCGGCATGTACCCGTCGTACAGGTGGAGGTCGGACCCGCAGATGGCGGTGGACGTGACCTTGATGATCGCGTCCCGGGGGTCCTCGATCTTCGGGTCCGGGACGGTGTCCACCCGGACGTCACTCTTGCCGTGCCAGCACAGCGCCTTCATCGCGGTCTCCTTGGCGGAACGAGCGGCGGGTTGCTCGCTCGTGGGATCGACGCTACCCAAGATGCTCGGGGCCGACCGGACCGACGCCGGCCGCGCGGCGGACCGCCCGCCTGTGGGGCGGACGCTACCCTCAGCTCCGGCTGTGTTGCTGGGCGCAGAGGAAGTCGAGGACGGTGACCCCGGCCAACGCCGCGAGGGTCTGCCCGGCCTTGCGGCGGTCGGCCCCGGTCGCCTGGGCGAAGGCGGCCCCGGCGGTCGCCAGGTCGAGCACGTCGCCGGCCACCCGGGCCCACAGCCACCCGGCCGGGCGGCGGGCGGTCAGGATGCCGACCCCGGCGGCCAACTCCCGCAGCCCGTACGCCCGGAGGAGGCCCGGGTAGCGGACCCCGGTCAGGTCCGCGAGGGCCCGGGGGGCGCACACCTCGGCCAGCCCGAGGCCGACGCTGAACAGCCCGAGGAAGGTGGCCAGCGGCTCGCCGCCCGCGGACCCGTTCGCGTCGTGGCGGGCGTCCGCCCCGATGCGGGTCTTGACCCGCTTCTGGTCCGACGGGACGCCGGCGTACTCGGGCGGGGCGGCCCGCCAGCCGGTGTCCGGTGCGATCGCCGTCGACATGCTCGTGCCCCCCTCCGGTGACGAAGCGGCGTCTGGCCTCGGCGGCGGAGACGCATTGCAGCGGAAAAATGTGTGCGAATCTAGGACCGGAGGGGCACGGGGGACGCCGTTCGGGAGTCGGGAGTGTCACGCCCGGCGTCAGGGATTCCCCACACTGTCGGTGTTTCCCCGGACCGCCTCGTCGAGTAGGCGGGCGCTGGTGCTCCCGGCCGAGGAGGGTCAGCTTTGGGCCCGGCCGGTCTGTGTGATCGCACACGCGGGCGACGGCGGGTTCGTTGCCGAGGTGGAGTCCGTCAGCCGGGGCGAGGTGGGACGCAGAGGTCCGTCGGTTGGGGTCCGACCTATTCGCCTCACTCCCGGTGGCGGGCGAGTCCGACGGGGGCCGCAAAGTGTCGGCTGCCATGATCAAGCCGCGACCCGCACCCATCAGCTACTCGACTGCCGACGGGTTTCGCCGGGCGCTTACCCTCCAGGGCAGTTCTCTCCACGGCCTTGTGCGTTGCCGTCGGAGTGTACCGTCGCGAGGTTCGAGGGTGGCGTTCCCGCTCCGGTATACGGAGACGGCGGAAGCGCGGATGGAGTTTCAAGCGCGCCGCTTGAGGATGAGGAACCCGAGCGAGGTTCCAACCCAACCTGCTTCGGTCCGGCACCCCGCCGCGGCTTCAGTGGGTGTCGCCAGTCGACCGCGTCTGAGCCCCGGCACGGTCGGCGGTCATCACCGGTCAACCAAGCCCCCTTGCGGGCAGGAGGTATCGGCACCTGCACAGGCGGCGCCGAGGAGTCCAGCCGCGGGGCTGGAAGCTCGGGTACGGCCGCCCGAGCGGACGCGAGGGGTGTCTGTGCGGGGGCGAACCGCCTTCGCCGCCACTTACCGGATGCAGGTGATGGTCAGACCGAGGTCCAGGCGGGACCACGCGCGGTCGGCCGTCAGCACCGGGAGGCCCCGCGCCAGCGCCAGGGCCAGGCAGGCACGATCCCCGAGGGAGAGACCGACCGCACGCGCCGGGTGCCAGAGCGAGGCGAGGAGGGCGGCCTGCCGGCCGTCGAAGGCGACGGCCGGCAGGTGCAGTTTCCCGATGGTGGTGACGGCCGTCTCCAGCGGCTCGCCGTACCCGACCAGCTTGCCGTACGCCTCGGCGAGGTTCACGGCGGAGATGCACGCCCGCCCGCGGGCGGCCGCGACCCGGTCCGCCCCGGGCTCGGCGCGGAGGAGCGCGAGGAGCGCGGACGCGTCGAGCACCACGTCAGTCACGGCCCTCCCGCGCGGCCTCGGCCCGGCGCTCGCGGATCAACTCCTCCGACAGGAGGACGGCCGGGGCGGCGAGGGCGGCGAAGTGCCCCTGGACCTCGGCCAGGACGCGGTCGTAGCTCTTGAGCAGCAGGCTGTCCCCGTCCGACTCGATGACGACCGTGTCGCCGGGCTTCAGGCCCGCCTCCCGCCGCAGCGCGGCGGGGATGACGAGCCGGCCGTCCTCCCCCATTCTGACGTGTTCGATGTGCATGGCGTCCTCACCGGTTGTTGACACGCCCATGAGAGTGACACGGGTTCGGGGGAGGTGTCAACACATAACACATCGGCGGGTCGCCTCGTGTTGGCAGGGGGTTCAGGGTTCGTCAAGGCGTCGAGGACTGCCGAGCCTGCCGGTGGACGGCGACCGGGCGGGATAAATAAAGGACATTATTTATCCCGCCCCAACGATTGACGGCCGGCATGTCAGCATGCCAGCCGGACAGCTTGACCGCCGACCGGGCGGCCTGCATGCGGTGTGGCAAGCCCGCCGCGGCACGAGACCTGGGCAAGGACCGGCGGGGCACGGTCGCCAGCGGCGAGGAACCCCCGCCGGCTCTCTCCGGCTCAGGGATGGCATGGAGACCCGCCCCGCCACCGTCCCGCCGGCCGCCGCACGGGGGACGGGCCGCATTGTATGCGCTGCGCGCGTCGCGGCCCTTGAACCTCCATACGGCGACCGACGGCGACGGGATGACACGGGGCACCGGAAGCCATCCGAGCCCGACGGACCGGGCGAGCGCCCCCGGCCACGCAGCTACCTCGCCGAGGCGTCGTCTCTCCCGGCCGGGACCGCCGCGCGTCCGAGTTGACCCCAACGCGCCGGCGGTGCTACCCTGCCCGTCCGAAGGAGGGGGCATGGCGAAACGAAAACCACCGGGCAAGCCGCTCGCACCGACGACGAAGGGGTCGAGCCTCACCGCCGCGCCCGCCGCACTCCTCGATGACCTCCGGGTGCTGATCCGGCAGACGCGGGAGGGGGTCGCCCAGGCGGTCAACTCGGCACTCGTCCTGCTCTACTGGCAGGTCGGGCACCGCATCCGCACCGAGATCCTCGGGGAAAAGCGGGCGACGTACGGCGAGCAGATCGTGCCGACGCTGTCGGCACAATTGGTCCCCGACTTCGGGGACGGGTTCGGCCCCCGCAACCTGTTCCGCATGGTCCGCTTCGCCGAGGTGTTCCCGGACCGGGAGGTCGTCTCGACGCTGTCGGGACAATTGGGGTGGAGCCACGTCGTCGAGCTGATCCCCCTCGACGACCCGCTGAAGCGCGAGTTCTACGCCGAGATGTGCCGGGTCGAGCGGTGGAGCGTCCGCACCCTCCGGGCGAAGGTCCAGGGGATGCTGTTCGAGCGGACGGCCCTGTCCCGGAAGCCGGAGGAGCTTGCGCGAAAAGAGCTGGCGGCGCTCCGGGAGGAGGACCGGCTGACCCCGGACCTGGTGTTCCGCGACCCGTACCTGCTGGACTTCCTGGGGTTGAAGGACACGTACAGCGAGAAGGACCTGGAGGCCGCCATCCTCCGGGACATCCAGCAGTTCATCCTGGAGCTGGGGGCCGGGTTCGCGTTCATCGACCGTCAGAAGCGGGTGGTGATCGACCGCGAGGACTTCTACATCGACCTGCTGTTCTACCACCGCCGGCTCCGCCGGCTGATCGCGATCGACCTGAAGATCGGCAAGTTCACCGCCGCGGACAAGGGGCAGATGGAGCTGTACCTGCGGTGGCTGGAGCGGCACGAGATGCAGCCGGGGGAGGAGCCGCCGCTCGGGCTGATCCTGTGCGCCGACAAGTCCGAGGAGCAGGTCGAGCTGCTCCAACTCGACAAAAGCGGCATCCGCGTGGCGTCCTACCTGACCGACCTGCCGCCGCGGCCGCTACTCCAGCGGAAGCTCCACGACGCCGTCGTGACGGCCCGCGCGAGGTTGGAAGCCGTGCCGGCACTGGAAGACCCGGACGCACCCGCATAGACCGTCCCCACCCGCAACTCGTCCGTTCGGTCCCCTACGGCCCTTGGCGCGGTTCCTAGCCGCTGCAACAACATCGGGTTGTTGATGAGGGTGCCCGGTCCTGATGACCAGTCACCCGGTTTTCCTTGCCGGTGCGCCGCGTCGCGTGCTAGCGTCGGCCGCATGACCGGTACGCCGCGTAACCCCTCGCATCCGGGCGGCCGCTTCCCCGCCGCGCTCGCCACGCCGTGACCGCGAAGGACGTGCACGCGGTGATCCTGGCCCGCCTCCCGGCGCTCGGCTCGCCGGGCGAGCGGTTCTTTCCCGACCCCGACACCGACCGCGAGCGCGCCTGGGAGCTGATCGCCCGGGAGTACGTCGAGGCGCTCCAGCAGTTCGACCGCACGACGCTGGAGCGGGCCTTCGCCCGCGTGCGGGATCAGAACACCACCGGCTTCTGGCCGAGCCCCGGCAAGTTCCGCCAGGCGGCGCTGTCGCTGCTCACCCCCGAGCCGGACGCCGGCGCGGCCAGGCGCCGGGCGGCGGAGCAGTGGGCGGACGCCTACGTCTCCCGCTACCTGCGGACCAGCAAGCTCTACCGCGAGGCGAAGAAAGACGGCTGGGCGGGGGAGCTGCTGGCCTACGTCCAGGCGGCAGCAACGGTGCAGGCCCAGGCGATCGAAGGCACCAGGGGCATCAGTTGGGACGCGGTGCTGCTCGACCCGGCGTCCGACGCCGCCCCGAGGGAGCAGATCGGCGCGCTGGTGGACGAGTGCCGCGACCGCGAGCCGAAGGAGGTCAAGGTGCAGGTGCCGAGGGGCCGCATCGCCGCGTGGCGGGCGCACGCCGCCGCCCACCCGGTGAAGCCGGAGCAGACGGAGTGGCAGGAGATCGTCGCTCGACTGGCTGACCGGAAGGGCCGCGGCGGCGGGCCTGCCTGAGTTTGCTGCTTCCGCCAGCCCCGGCGACCAGCGTGATCCGCGCACGTCCCACCGCCGCCCAGTCAGGCCGCCGGGAGGCGGACCGACCCGACGGCGACGGGACGGCGAAGGCCGGGCGGGGGCTGTCGGCAAGGCCGCACAACCGGGCCGGGGACCCGAGACCGGAAACACCGGGCGTTGACGAGGTCGTCCCCGGCGCACGCCGGGGTTCGTCGGTTTTCCGGGAGGGGTTCAGTCCGCTCGGGAGTTCGACCTCCGAGTCTTCAGTCACGGGGCTCGGGTCGCGACTGCGGCGGCCCGGTCGCCCTTCATTCGGGGGCGGGGTATAACGCGGGCAGCGGCCGGCACCCGCCCACCCCGGGCGGGTCGGGCCGCCGACGCGGAGGCACGACCATGCGGACCCTGATCGCGGCGACGCTGGCGCTCGGGCTGGCCGGGCTCTCGGCCGCCCAGGACAAGAAAACCGATCCGACCGGCACGTGGAAGTGGGAGACGGAGCGGGGCGGACAGAAGCGGGAGACGACCCTGAAGTTGAAGCTGGACGGGGACAAGCTGACCGGGACGGTCGCCAGCACCGGCGGCAAGGGCGGGGGCGGGGCGGACACGAAGATCGAGGACGCGACGTTCAAGGACGGGGAGGTGAAGTTCACCGTCACCCGGGAGCGGGGCGACCAGAAGTTCACCACCAAGTACTCGGCCAAGGTGGACGGGGACACGCTGAAGGGGACGGCGACGACCGACTTCGGCGGGAAGGAGAACAAGCAGGAGTTCGAGGCCAAGAAGGTGAAGGTCAAGGACTGACGGCCATGCAGAGACGACGGGGCCCGCCTCCCCACGGCAGGGGAGGCGGGCCTTTCGTGTTCCGGGGGCAGGTGCGCGAAAAGTGACCGGCCGCTAGCCCCCGACCCGTCGCCCATTCAGGTCGGTGACCGCGGCCGGTCAAGAGCGAGTATACCCTGGCCGCAACCCGCCGCAATCCCGCCGGGACGGATTCCAGACACGAGACGCGCGAAAAAACCGGACCCGACCTACGCCGCCTCCAGGCACTCCGGGCCTCCGTTGCGCGGCGAGTTCACAGCCGGCCCGACCTCCCGCACCTCCATGTCCTCGGCGGGGTAGGGCACGAGGAGTTCGAGCAGCCGCCGCTCGGGCGTCGCCGGGTCGAGCCACTCCGCGTAGCTCTCGGGCGGCACGACCGCGGGCATCCGGTCATGCACCGTACGCACCAAGTCGTTCGCCGCCGCGGTGACCAGGCAGGCGGTGAGGAGCCGGTCCTTCCCCGCGCCCCAGGCGTCCCACAGCCCGGCGAAGGCGAACACCCCGCCGCCCCGGACGGTGAAGTGGCGGGCCTTCCTCCGGCCGCGCTCCCCGCCCACTCGTAGAACCCGTCCGCCGGGATCAGGCACCGCCGGTCGCGGAGGACCGATCGGAACTTCTAGGCCACCGACTCGGCCCGCACGTTGACCGGCCTGGGGCCGGAGTTCGGGTCGTCCGCCCAGTGCGTCACCAGCCCCCACCGGAACAGGGCCAAGCTCCGCCGCAGCCGGCGGCGGCAACGCCCGGGGAAAAACCGCCGGGCCCGGTTTGACGAGCGGCGGTTCGTAGCGCATAGAAGTACACGTGTACAGAATATCAGTTCGAAGCCCGCCCGTGCCGGACACGTCGCAGCTGATCGCCCTCGGCGGGCACCACCTGTGGGCCTACGCGGTCGCCGGCGGGGACGAGGTCCGGGTCCGGCTCCCGCTGGACGACTGGGAGCGGAGCGGGCTCGCGGAGGGCCGCCGCGTCCCGGTGCGGATCGGGGACCGGCCGGACCGGTGGCCCTTCGTCGCCGGCGTGGCCGAGCTGCCCCCGGTGGTGTGGGTCACGCTCGCGCCCCGGCTGGGCAGGTAGGCTTCGCGCGTCCACGCGGACTCGCGGGCCTCCGCGGTGGATGTCGCCTCACCCCGTCACGAGGTTTGGTCGATCACGGGCGGAACGGGTCGGACGACCTCACCAACCCGGTGGGGCGATCCCTCCCGCCGCCCTCCCGTACCGGCGGCCCGGGCCGCCCGGTGTTGGTTCCGTGTCCGTTTCACCCCCCTGAGGAGTCGCGCCATGCACCCGTTCACGCCGTTCCGCCGGTTCGCCCGCGTCTGGGACCACCTGTTCGACCGCGCCCCGGCACGCCGCCCGGGGCTCCGCGCCCGCCTCGGGGCGGAGCGGATGGAGGCCCGGGAGGTGCCCGCGGTGTTCATGAGCGAGGTCGGGTACGACCCGGCCGGCCCGCCGCAGGAGGCGATCGCGGAGGTCGCCGGGACCGACCCGGCCGGGTGGTCCCTTCGGCTGGACGACGGGGGCGGGCGGGTCGCCCTCGCCGTCGCCCCGGACGGGCAGATCCTGGACGAGCGGGACGGCCTCGGCGCGGTGGCGACCGCGCCGGCGGACCTGGACCTCCCGCCGGGGCTGACCGGCCCGGCCCGCCCGCCGCAGCTCCCCGGCACCGGGGGCGGGAACGAGGACTTCGCCTGGGGCGGCCCGGCGGTGGAATCGCCGGGGCGGCTCGACGACGGGCAGGCGGCCGGGCCGGGGCAGGACCGGGTCGCGCAGGATCCAACGGGCCCCGCGGCGGTGGAGACCGCCGACCGGCTGGCCGACGACCACGGGACGGAAGAGCGGACGGACGACGAGTCGCGGGATCGGGGCCCCGGGGCGGGCGGCGGGAACGCCCCCGGCGAAGTGTTCGACACCGACGGCACCGTCGACCCCGCCCAGGACCTGTCCGGCCGCTGAGCCGAACCCGGGTCCGCACAGGCCCGCCCCTCGGAGGGGCGGGCTTTTCGTTCGCACCCAGACCCGCTACTCCGCCACCAGCTCGACGTTCACCTCCGGGTCGATCGGCACCCACCCGTCACGCCAGCGGTAGACCTCGGCGTCGGCCGGGGTGCCCGCGGCCATGCACCGCCGGGCGTCTTCGGCCAACGCCCGCAGGGCCGCCCGCTTCGTGCGGTGCGTGGACACGGAACCCCGATGCGGGCCGTAGACGACGTAGCGGAAGCCGGGCACCTGGACGCCGCCGATCATCGAGGAGTGGAGGGGCACGGGCGGGCTCCGGCGGGCGGGGAGAGCGCGGGGGGTGGGGTTCGCACCCACGGCTCCGGGGGATTAGCCCGGCGAGTTGACTGGCTACTCCACCCCCGCGGGGTCACTTCTTCGGCGGCGGGGCGGGGGCAGTCGTCACCGCCCGCACCGCAAGGCTGACCCGTTCGGTGTACCGACCAAACTCTACTGAACCCGATCAAGAGTCGCCGTGACCCGTTTAGGCGTTCCGCTTGGGGTCGCGGTCGAGGAGCGCGGGTACGAGTTTGATCCCGACCTGTTCGCAGATCCGCTGCTTCACGTTATGCTGGGCGACGAAGTAATAGAAGCGGTAAAAAACGAGTTGCCGGAGAACATCCGTGACGATGAGTGAGTCGGACACGTCCTCATGTAGTTTGGCAATTTTCGCCTCCGGGACGGCCGCGTAGTGGTCCAGCCTGATCGACAAGTCGATCAGGCGGCGGCCGACCGAGTCGTCCCGCTCGACGAGCGTGTCGAACACCGGGGACAGCTTTTCGAGGCCGATGGCGTGGGAGACCTGCTTGACCAGGCCGAAGGTCGCCAGCTTCAGCAGGCCGAATACCAGGGCGTTCGCGTTCTGGACGGCGACCGTCGGGTCGATCCTCTTGTGCCGCTCGCAGATCGACTCCCGGGCGGCGGCGATGAGGCCCTCCTCGTTCTCCTGGAACCCCTTGTAAATCCACTTCAGCATCCGCATCGCCAGTGCGTAACAGGCCTCCGCCAGTTCCAACTTCCGGCTGCCGTCCAGTCGACCCCCGTAGTTCCGAAGGATCTGCCCGGCGACCTGGATGGTCTTGACCGCCTGGTTGATGTTAACGGTGGCGAGGTCCACTTCTTCCTCCGCGGGCGGCGACGCGGCGCGGTACAGGTAGGAGGAATCCTCGAGTTCCGCGTCGTCCGCGGCCGCGTCGCGGTGTGCAAGGGCCTCCAGGCGGTTCCGCTCCGGGTCGGTCAGTTGGAGGACGGGCTTGTCCGTCGGCAACATGCCCTCGGTGAACGCGGCGTCCTTCAGGATGTCGGTCTCCTCCTCGCCCGCGAAGAGCCTGCCGGCGTTCGCCAGGACCTCGTTGACGATCAGCGGCTCCTTCGACAGGTGGCAAAGGAAGACCACGATGTTGGCCGACTCCTCGTGGTGTAGCTGCCCACAGAGCCGCCTCACCTCGTCGCGGACGGCGGGCCTGGCCAGGTTCTCGGACATGTGTTGGGCGACGAAGTAGTAGAACCCGGCCTTGTAGCGGAAGGAGACCTCGCCGTCCCGCACCAGCAGCACCTGCGACCGCCCCAGGTCGGCGAGGAACCTGGCGTGGTCCAGCTGGACCAGTTGCCGCCGGCAGTACTCGCCGTGCCAGGCCAGGGCGGCGTCGTCGGGGAGGCGGTCGACCTTCCGGTCGTAGAGGTGGTACGCCAACTCGGCGAGGTAGGCGACTTTCGTCTCCAGGTCACTGACCGCGCCGGTCTTCGCCAGGTAGGCGGTGAGCACGGCCCCGTAGAGGCGGCCGTACGACGCGGCCGAAATCTCGTGGGCGTTCGCGGACTCGATCTGCTGGAGCAGGAGAAGGAGGTACACCGGGTAGGGCGGCAACAGGTCCTTGCCCAGGATGCCGGTGATCGTCTTCTCTAGGGCGACCATCCGGTCGCCCCCGGCCCCGTCGCCGTCGTCGCCTTCGCGCCCGATCCGGTACCACTTCCTGACGAACTCGGCCCTCAGCCGGTGCCCGAATGCCATCACCTCGACGTGGTGGAAGTCCCACAAGTAGTTGGACTCGTGCTCGCGCCCCACCAACTCGGCCAGCCGCAGCTCGCCCCCCCCAAGGAACACCACGACCTCGAACCGCTTCAGGAGTTCCGCCACGAACGTGTCGCGCGCGTCCTTCGTCTCGGGCAGGCGGTGGTAGTCGTCGACCAGCACCGCCCGGGACTCCTTCGGCAGTTGCCAGTACCGGGCGAGCAGGTCGCCGTCGTACTGCTCGTTGAACGCGCCGTCGAGGTAGGCGGCCAGCCGCCTGACGCTCGCCGACTTGAAGTCCCTCCCGTTGAGCAGGAGTGGGATCTTGCCCATCTTCCGCAAGTCTTTGAACAGGGTCCGGGCCAGGGCGGTCTTCCCGGCGCGCTCGGCCGCGGTGATGCAGACCCTCTGCTTCTTCAGGATGTGGCTGATGAGTTCCTTCCCCGGCACCACCCGCGTCGTCGACCTGGTCACAACCTTGCCGGCCGCGGCCGGGGATTCGGGCCTCGTCTGCTTGTCCTCGGACTCGATGCAGTCGGGGTAGAGGAAGACGTCCTCAAGGGTCACGTGCTCCTTCTTGGGGTGCGAGTAGGCGGTGTCGGCGTGGTTGAGCAGCTCGTCGAACTTTGGCTTGAGGAGGTACTCGTTCTTCAGCCGGTTACGGTTCCGGACGAACGGCCGCGACACGACCGGGCTCACGGTCTCGTAAATGCCGCCGGTCCACTCGAAGTGGTGCAGGGTCTGGTCTGCCGAGTCGAAGTCGATGAGGATGACGTTGAACGCGCTGGTGCTCGGGTCGCCGTTCTCCTGAAGTACGCCGCCCTCGATGTAGTCGTTCTGCTCGCCCGAGAGCCCGGTCTTGGTGTAGGTGTCCGCGGAGTGCTCGTGCCCGGTCACGATGACGTCCGACTGCTCCTCCAGCAGCTTGCGGAGGGCGGTCGCGTTCGTGGGGTCGAACCAGTTGTACGGGTGGTGGAACGCCGTAACGACCAAGTCCGGGGCCGGGGCGGTCTTGAACCTCGGGGCGAGGTACGGGACCGGCAGCATGAGCGCCCGGCTCTCGCGCATGCGGGACAGCCAGGCGGAGTTCATCAACCGGAACACAACCCTCCGGCCGGCGACCGTGAGGTCGTGCTCGGCGTACAGCCTCGCAAGGCCCTTCGGAGACCCGGTGCCCCCGGAGAACTGCTGGCAGAAGGTGAAAAACTCCTCCTGGATCGACGTGGCGATGTCAATGATCGAACCGTCTCCGAGCGAGTCGGCCGCCGGGTCGACGATCAACCTCTGCCTGGCTTGGCCGTCGCGGTCGAAGTCGCAGTCGTGGTTCCCCGGGAGAAAGAAGGCGTGGCGCTCGGCGGCCGGGAACTCCTTGGATAGTCCGTCCTGAATGGCCTTGAAGAAGGGAAGGGCCAAGTCGTACTCGTCCTTGCGCCCGGCGTACGCGATGTCGCCAGCAACCAGCATCACGACGGAGGCGATCTGCTCCTTCGTGAGGAACATCGAGTGGACGGCGGAGAGGATTTCCGGGGCCCGGCCGAGGATGTGGTTATCCGGGAACCGCTGGGTCGAGAGGTGGATGTCGCTAACGTGAAAGAGCAGAAGCTTCATGCTTACCTCAGGGGTTGCGGCCGACGGAACAAGATGCCCAACGCTGCGGCCCCGGCCCCGCCGGCGGGCCGCAGTCCGACTAACACGCCGTTTTCGAGGCTGTGTCTTTCCGTGGGTGGCGTTCGTCCAGGCCGGGAAGTCGGCGATCAGGAATCGGAAGGGGGGTGGGGTGGCCGTATGACCGCCCGCGGGTGCGGGCGCGCCGCTGGGCGTAGCTTAGTACACGCATCGGGTGCATGAGACGTAAAAAGCTAGAGAATGCGGGTCGCGCGACGGTTCGGCGACCCAGCACCTCCGGGGTGGTAGGTCGTTGCCCGCAGTACCCGCCGGGGGTATGCTGGCGCGTCAACCCGAGGACTGCCCATGTCGCCCCGCCACGTCCGCGCCGCCCTGCTGCTGATCCTAATCGGCTTTCCCGTCTTCGCCGCGGACAAGCCGAAGGCCGTCTCCGGCAAGGTGGTCGACGTGACGGACGGCGACACGCTCACCTTCCTCGACGCCGGCAAGGTCCGGCACAAGGTCCGGCTCCACGGCATAGACGCGCCCGAGAAGGGTCAGGCGTTCGGGACGAAGGCCAAGCAGGCGCTGTCCGACCTGGTGTTCGACAAGGAGGTGGCCGTCGCCGTGACGGACGTGGACCGCTACGAGCGGTTGGTGGGGAGGGTGACGGAGGGGGACACGGACGTGAACACGGCGCTGGTCCGCGGCGGCCACGCCTGGCGGTACCCGCAGTACGACAAGACGGGGGACTTCACCGCGGCACAGGACGAGGCGAGGGCCGCGAAGAAGGGGCTGTGGGCGGACACCGACCCGGCGGCGCCGTGGGAGTTCCGCAGGAAGAAGTAGCTGGCGGGCAGGGGCACGCTTGGGCACGCTAAATTGTGCGAACCGTGCCGACCGGGGTGGAAAACCCCTGGAAGCCGTGTAAACTGTACGAGGTGTGTGATCCGTAACCCGTCGGGCAGTCTGCTTTTACGTTTCCGAGCCTTCCGAGCCCCTGCATGGCATTCAAGAGGTCAGGAGTTCAACTCTCCTCACCTCCACTCGACGCAGGCCCCGGGGACCCCGGGGCCTGGTTCGTTTCCCGGCCCACGGCGCTGCCGAAACCCTTCGTATCATGGCACGTTCCGGACCGACTCGGCCGCGCTGGCCGGAGCGGCGTTCGCGGCCGCCGGGGCGGACTCGGTCAGGGCGCTAGGCCGCCGGGTCCGGACTCCGACGACGACACAGCGCCCAGCCGATCGGTTGTCCCAACCGCCCGGCCGGCCAGATGCCGACGGTGAACGTCAGGGCGGCCAACTGGTACAGCAGGAAGTAGTCCAGCACGTGGCTCCGCGCGTCGACCAGAGCCGCGACCCCCGCGACGACGTGGACGGCGGCGGGGAGTAGAGTGACGGCGAGGCGGCCACGGACGCCCCAGACGGCCGCGAGGACGGCGCCGACGGCACCGTTGACCCCGGCCGGCACCGACGTGATCAGCATGAGGCGGGCGTACTCGCAGTCCGCCTCGGGCCAGGACTTGCCCTCCACCAACGTGCTGCTGACGTTCACCGCCAACAGGCTGACGGGTCCGACCGCCAGCCCGGCGGCGAACCCGCACGCGACCGCTGCCGATGCTCGGGCCACGCGGCTCACGCCTCGAACCCTCCCGGACCGACTCCGGGTCGCCCCGCGTCAGTCCAACTGGTACGGCGAGCCGGCGGCGTCCTCGTGCCGGATCTCGTCCACCCTCTCCTGCTTCAGCCACCCGGCGTACAGCCGGTTCGCCGCGTTGAACACCAGCCCGTCCTTCTCCCCCACGTTCTTGTACGCGTGCACCACCCCGGCCGGCACGATCAGGGCGTACGCCGCGTTCTCCCCCACGTCCCGCTTCTCCTTCGCCCCGTGCGTCGGCGACCCCTTCCGGGCGTCCCACAGGTACACCCGGAACGTCGACGGGCCGGTGAAGCAGAAGTAGTCCGCCTGGTCCCAGTGCTCGTGCGGCCCCCGCGCCACCCCCGGCCTCGTCTGCGACACGTACGCCATCACCGGGTGGAACTTCGGGTCGATCAGGTCGTTCCGGAACAGCTCCACCAGCCACCCCCGGCTGTCGTGGAAGAACTTCAGCGGGATCCAAGCGACGTCGTGGATCGGGCCGCGCTCGGCGTACTTCGGCAGGGGCACGTTCATGGGCTGGTGCGACTCGTGGTGAGGGTGGGGGCAGGCACCGGTCCCGCCCGATCCCGCCGTCTGGTGTATAGAACACCGTCCGGCCGTGGGATATGGTAGGGGGCGGATCGGTCACCCCCGGAGGACGTCGCATGTCCCGCGCCGCCGTTCTGCTCCTCGCCCTCGCCCCCGGCCTCGCCGCCGCCCAGGGGCCGGACCCGTTCCGGGTCGTCGACGCCGAGGCCAAGAAGGACCGGCTGTTCTGGACCGTGACCGAGGTGGCGACGGTCGCCGAGCAGGTGGCCGTCGAGGTCGAGGTGAACGGGGTGAAGCGGGTCGAGTTCCGGACGGTGACGAAGCTGGTGCCGGTGACGACCACCCGGGCGGTCGAGTTGAACACGGTGAAGGTGACGGACGCGGCCGGGAAGGCGATCCCGGCCGACAAGTTGGCGGAGCGGCTGAAGGAGCCGGCCCCGGTGGTGCTGGTCACCGGCCCGGTTACCGACAAGCACCGGGCGCTGTTCAAGGACACCACGATCTTCGTCGAGTTGCCGGCGGCCCCGGCGGTCCCGAAGTGAGTGTGCGGGTCCGAGCCCGAGCGCCGGCGAGGGTGGGCGCCAGACCCTCGCCGGCGCTCGGGCTCGGACTGCTGAACCGGCACTACCCCGCCTCGGCGTCGGCGTCCCCGAACAGGCTCGGGCCGCCGACCTGCGGCCTCAGCCGGTGCCGCCGCCGCGGTGCCGCCTCCGGCGGGGCCGCCCCCTTGACCGGCGGCTCCCGCTGCGGCGTCGGCAGCTCGTGCCGGGCCTCCAACGTCGCCAGCACCGCCGCCGCCCGGTCGAGCACCGCGGCCGGCAGACCCGCGAGCCGGGCGACGTGGATGCCGTAGCTCTTGTCCGCGTTCCCCGGCCCGATCTTGTGCAGGAAGATCACCTCGTCCGCCAGCTCCTGAACCTGCACGTTGTAGTTCCGCAGCCGCGGCAGCGACTCGGACAGCTGCGCCAGCTCGTGGTAGTGGGTCGCGAACAGGGCCCGGCACCCGGCCGCGTCGTGCAGGTACTCGGTGATCGCCCACGCCAGCGACACCCCGTCGTAGGTGCTCGTCCCGCGGCCGATCTCGTCCAGGATGACCAGGCTCCGCGGGGTGGCGTTGTTCAGGATGTTCGCCGCCTCCGTCATCTCGACCATGAACGTCGACTGCCCGCGGCTCAGCTCGTCGCTCGCCCCGACCCGGGTGAAGATCCGGTCCGTCAGCCCGACCGCCGCCGCCTTCGCCGGGACGAAGCTCCCGACGTGGGCCATCAGCGTGATCAGGGCGACCTGTCTGATGAAGGTCGACTTTCCCGACATGTTCGGCCCGGTGATCAGCCAGAACATCCCGGCGTCTGGGCCGAACGCGGCGTCGTTCGGGACGAACGTCCCCGGCGGCAGGAGTTGGTCGAGTACCGGGTGCCGGCCGTCCTTGATGTCGAGGACGGGCTCTTCGGTCAGCACCGGGCGGGCGTAATTCCGGGCGGCCGCGAGGTCGGCGAGGGCGGTCAGCACGTCGGCCGCGGCGAGTACGTCGGCGGCGTTCAGGAGCCGAGGGGTCTGCGCCGCCACCTGGTCGCGGACGGCCAGGAACAGCTGCAGCTCCAGCGCCTTGCTCTTGTCCTCGGCGCTGAGCACCCGCTCCTCGTACTCCTTCAGCGGCGGGGTGATGTACCGCTCGGCGTTCTTCAGCGTCCCCTTCCGGACGTAGTCCGGCGGCACCTTCGACGCGTTCGCGTGGGTCACCTCGATGTAGTACCCGGCGACCTGGTTGAACGCGACCTTCAGGCTGGCGATCCCGGTCCGGGTGATCTCCTGCGCCTGGTACCGGGCGATCCAGTTCTTCCCCTCGCTCGTCAGCGCCCGCAGCTCGTCCAGCTCCGGGCTGTACCCGGCCCGGATCACTCCGCCGTCCTTGGCGACGTACGGCGGGTCGTCGGTCAGCGCCTTGTCGAGCAGCTCGCGGAGGTCGGGGCAGAGTTCGAGCCGCTTCTCCAGGTCCTGGAGCAGGGCCGACCGCCGGCCGGCGAGCTTCGCCTTCACCGCCGGCAGCTTGCGGAGGGTGCGGGCGATCGCGGCCAGGTCCTTCGGGTTGGCCCGGGCGGTCGAGGCCCGGGTGGTCAGCCGGTGGATGTCGGCGCACGCCTCCAGCAGCTCGCGCAGCTGGCCGCGGAGCTTGTGGTCGCCGAGTAACTCCTCGACGGCGTCGAGCCGGGCGTCGATCGCCAGCTTGTCGGTGAGCGGGGCGAGGACGCTGTCGTGCAGGAGGCGGGCGCCCATCGGGGTGACGGTCCGGTCGAGCACCGACAGCAGCGAACCGTCGCGCTGGTTGTCGCGCAGGGTACGGGTGAGTTCGAGGCTCCGGCGGGTGACCTCGTCGAGCATCAGCACCGCCTCGGGCCGGTGCGGGCGGAGCCGGCGGATGTGGGCCAGGCTCGCCTTCAGCGTCTCCTGCAGGTAGATGACCACGGCCCCGGCGGCGGCGACGCACGGCTGCGCGTCGTCGAACCCGAACCCGGTCAGCGTCCCGACCCCGAAGTGGGTGCGCAGCGCGGCCAGGGTGGTGGCCGGGTCGAACGTCCAGTCCGGGCGGGCGGTCCGGCTCTTCGGCAGGTGCGGCCCGGCGGCCAGGGTGACGGCGGCGGCCGCGTGCTCCGCGAACAGCACCTCGGCGGCGCCCACCCGGGCGAGTTCGTCGGTCAGCCGCGCGGCCGGGACATCGGCGGCGTGGAACCCGCCGGTCGACAGGTCGACCCAGGCGAGGCCGAACACGTTCCCCTTCCCGGGGACGACCGCGAGCAGGTGGTTCGGGGCGCGGGGGTCGAGGAGGGCGTCGTCGGTGACGGTCCCGGGGGTGACGACCCGGGTGACCTCGCGGGGGATGATCTTCTTCTTCGGGTCGGCCTCCTCCAGCTGCTCGCACACCGCGACCCGGTGCCCGGCCCGGAGGAAAAGCCCGAGGTAGTGCTCGAGCCGGACGACCGGCACCCCGGCCATCGGGATCACCCCGTCCCGCTTCGTCAGGGTCAGCCCGAGGGCCCGGTGGGCCAGCACCGCGTCGTCCTCGAACAGCTCGTAGAACTCCCCGTTCCGGAACAGCACGACCATCCCCGGGTGGGCCGCCTTCGCGTCGTGGTACTGCTGCATCATGCGGGTCATGGGCCACCGGGGATCGGGTGTCGGTTGTTCCGGAGTGTACCGGCGGGCGGCCGGGTGGGGAAACAAAGAAGCCCGCGGGTGGGTCCCGCGGGCTCCCGGTTCGCCTTGCTACCCAGGCCGGTGGCCTGGGCTGAGGGAGGCCGCCGCCTTCGGGGCTTTCCGTCTGAGGGCCGAAGGCCCGCCCTCCCTCAGCCCAGGCCACCGGGCTGGGTTCGGGGCCCGGGGGGCGAACCGGTCGCCGGCCGCTCACTCCCCGGCGTCCCGCACCTTGGCCATGCGGACGACGTTCCCCTTCCCGTGGTACTCGACCTCGGTCATGAACCCGCGCATCAGGAGCAGGCCGCGGCCGCACGGCCGCTCCAGGTTCTCGATGGCGGTCGGGTCGGGGACGTCCTCGGGGCGGAACCCGTCGCCCTCGTCGGTGATGCGGATGTCGAACCGGGCGGGGGTGACGGAGTAGGCGACGACGACCCGCTTGTCCGGGTCCATCTGGTTGCCGTGCTTGATGGCGTTGACCAGGGCCTCCTCGAGGGCCAGCTTGATGGAGAAGATGTCGTGCTCGGAGTAGGCGGACGCCTGGAGGGCGCCTTCGATCAGTTCCTGGACCCGGCGGGCCTCGGCCAGGTCGCTCGGGATGCTGACCTCGGCCTGGTGGTCGGGAGGCATGTGGTCGGCACGCGGTGTTCGGGCGCGCGGGGTCCGCCGCGCGCCGGGGTCGTCAGAACGCCTGCAGCCCGGCCTGCTCGTCGGTGGCGATCGTCAGGATCCGGTCCAGCTTGGTGATCTTGAACACGTCCAGGATGTCCTTGGCGATGTTGCACAGGACCAGCTTCCCCTGGACCGCCTGCAGCTTCCGGTGCAGGGTGATGAGCTTCCCGAGGGCGGCCGACGACATGAACTCGACGTTGTTGAAGTTCAGGAGCACCTTCCGCCGGCCGAGCTCATCGACCAGCCGGAACAGGTCGTCCCCGATCATCTGGATGTTCTGCTCGTCGAGGATCTTCTTGTCGACGAAGTTGACGACCGCGATGTCCCCGATGTCCTCGACCTCGAGGCGGCGGCGGCGGGCGGGTTGGGTCGACATGCCTGCACCTCAGACCCCGTGTCGGGGGGACGCGACGGAAGCCCGACCCGGTAGGGTGTCCGACCGACCGGCGAGCGGAACGGAGGAAATTATAGACAATCCTTCCGGGTCGGCCCCGGGCTGTCAAGGGGCGGGGGGGTATTTTACGCCCCGCCCGGGTCGCCGGCCCGGTCGCACCTCGACTCGCACCGGGCGGCCAGGTCCAGCTCCGGCCTGAGCGACTCCACCGCCGGCCGGTCCGACTGCCGGGGGTTCAGGCAGAACAGGTCCCACCGCTCCCCCTCGTACCCCCACTGCCGGACGTACCACGACCCGCCGTCCCCGCGCTCCAGCGGGAACAGGGCACACTGGGTCGGCTTGTACCGGTACGCGTCGCCGTCCTCGGCGCCGATGGCGTGGAGGACGCACCCGCGGTTGAACAGGACGCACCACCCGCCCTCGACCCGGAGCATCGGGTTGCCGAGCTTGGTCCGGTTGCTCAGGAACCCGCCCGCCTCGACCACCCCCCGGGCGGACGGGCGGAGCAGTGGGAGCGCCCGCGGCAGGACGGCCCGGATCGCCTCCTCCTCCTCCGGGCCGACGCTCGGCCGGCCGTTCCGGCAGCAGATCCCGTCGCACCCGCGGCCGAACACGCAGTCGAAGGTGGCGGTGTCGGCGTTGGCGACGACGACCGGGAGGGCGAGCTTGGGCACGGGGTCCTCGGGTAGGGTGGGCCGAGGTCCGCTTCGGACCGAGTCCCACCGGAGCAGTGGCGGTGGGACTCGCCCGCAGAGCCGGGCTCGGCCCACCCTACGGGGTCACGCCCCGGTGACGACCCCGACCGGGACGGTGACGCTCCCGGGCGGGACGGCGTTCCCGCCGCGGCCGATGGCGTCGAGCATCAGCTTGACCACGAACCACTCGTGGGTGCGGCCGACCGCCTCCAGCCCCTTGACCAGGGCGAGGCTGTTCAGGTACGGGTTCGGGTTCACCTCCAGGACGTGGAAGTCGCCGGCGGCGTCCATCCGGACATCGAGGCGGGCGTAGTCCCGGCAGTCGAGGAGGCGGAACGCCCGGCGGGCGAGGTCGGCGAGGCGGGCGGTGTCGGCCGGCGGCAACTCGACCGGGGCGACCAGCGGGCAGTCGGCGTACTCGTCGCTCGCCTCGTCCCACTTGGCGGTGAACGTGTACACCGGCCACCGGCCGGGCTTCGCCGGGCGGAAGGCGATCTCGGCGAGCGGGAGGACGGTCGGGGTGCGGTCCGGGCCGTCCTCGAACACGTTGACGTGGAACTCGCGCCCCGTGACGAACCGCTCGACGAGGACCGGCGGGCCGTAAGCGGCGAGGGTGTGGTCGACGCGGGCGGCGAGCTGCGCCGCGTCGGTGACGACGCTCGCCTGGTCGATGCCGATGCTGGCGTCCTGCATGGCCGGCTTGACGATCGCCGGCCACCCCCCGCCCCAGTCGGGGGCGGGGGGCCGCTCGACGACGGCGTAGGCGGGGGTGGGGAGCCCGGCGGCGGCGAGCAAGTGCTTGGCCCGGATCTTGTCGCGGCCGAGGACGAGGGCGGGGGACGGGCAGCCGGTGAACGGGACGTCGAGCCACTCCAGCAGCGCGGCGACGGACACCTCGGTACCGGGGCGGGTGGCGAGGCCCTCGAACAGGTTGAAGACGGCGAGCGGGGGCCGGCGGCGGAGTTCGTCGAGGAGGGGCCGGGGGTCGCGGTCGACGCCGAGCTTGCGGGCGTCGAACCCGGCGGCGGCGAGGACCTTGGCGATGTCGGCGACGGTGTCGAGGATGTCGTGCTCGGACCCGGCCTCGGGGTGGTCGGGCGGGAGGACGGGGTTGTTGAACAGGACGAGGACGGGCGGCTTCATGGCGGCCACGCGGCGGCGCGGGGGTCGGCGGTCGGGCATTCCCCCGTTATCGGTCGCGGCGGGCGCGGACGCGAGCCGATCCGAAGGAATCGGCCGCCGAGTAGGAGGTGGCGTCACCACAACCGCTGGACCCCGTAGGGGTCGAGGGCGGTGTCGGCGCTGACCACCGGCATCCCCTCGGCCAGCGCCTGGGCGACGAGCAGCCGGTCGAACGGGTCGCGGTGGTGGAACGGGAGGGCGGCGACCACGGCGGTGTGCCGCGGCTCGAGGTGCAGCACTCGAAAGCCGTTGTCGGTGATCGCCCCCTCGAAGAACGTGGCGTGCGGCACCGCCAGCGTGTACTTCCCGGTGCTCGTCTTGATCGCGATCTCCCAGTACGACGCCGGGCTGACGAACTTGGTGTTCGCCAGGTCGCGGATGAGGGCGCCGGCCGGGCGGCTGAGCTGCGGGTCGTCGAGGGCGAACCACAGGAGGGTGTGGGTGTCCAGCAGCAGGTTCACGGCATGTACTCGGCGAAGTCCTTCAGGTGCTCGTCGTCGTCCGAGACGGCGGTGAGCATCCCCTTGCAGCGGCCGGCGACCGGAACGCCGACCGGCAACGCGGCCGTGAGCCGGGCGACCGGCCGGTCGCCGCGGGTAATGACCACGTCCTCGCCGGGGCGGAGTTGGTCGATCAGTTGCGGGAGCCGGGACTGGACCTCGTCGATGGTGAGCGTCGGCACGGCGGCACCTCCTGCCGGGATTGTACCACGGGCGGCGACGGCTTGACGTCGTCACGGGTACAGTCGGAGTTGGACCCACAGGCCGCGGGCGATCAGCTGGAGCGGGTGGTTCAGGTCGAGGCGGGCGACCGCGGCCCGGGCGGCGGGCGTCAGGCCGACCAGTCGGTCCGAGTCCGGGTCGTGCCGGAAGTGCTCGGACCAGCGGTCGGCCCGCGGGTTGAACAGCGGCACCTCGTCGCCCGTCTCCTCGTCGATTCCCGTCACGGCGTCCCCTTTCCGGGCGTTGCACGCCCGGCAGGCGAGGGCCAGGTTGTCCGGCCCGTCGCTTCCGCCGCGCGAGACCGGGACGACGTGCTCC
>PNKH01000113.1 GCA_013822345.1 Isosphaera sp. | reverse complement strand
CCCCGAGCCGCCGCAGCCGGTCCTGCAGCTCCTCCTCGGCGGCCGCGGTCCAGGTGAAGTCCGGGGGCGGCTTGAACCCCCCTTCGGCGGTCAGGGCGGCCGGCGGGACCGGGCTGAGCGACGCCGCCCCGAGCACCCGCCCGCCGAGCCGCAGCTCGAACCCGCCGACCCGGGCCAGGTCGGCCGCCCCCAACAGCCCCGGGGCGAACCCGGTCGGGGCGTCGGTCACCAGCACCTCTTCTGCCGCCAGCCGGGCCGGCGGCCCGGCCCCGGGGGTGACGGTCAGCACCTCCAGCCGGCACAGCCCGGCCGCCCCCGGATCGGCCCCGGCGACGACGAAGCACGGGCCGACCCGGTCGGCCGTCCCCGGGGCCGGCGGCTGGCGGACGAGCCGGACCACGCCGTCCTTCCCGGCGACCGCGAACCGCACGTCGACCACCCGCACCCCGGCCTCGAACGCCCGGGCCGGGACCGCCTCCGCCCGGTCGACCGCCAGCACCCGCCCGCCGGCCCGCCACGCCACCACCCACCCGCCGGGCGCCCGCGGCACCCGCGGGCACGCCGCCGTCACCAGGGCGGCCGTCGCCCCCCGCTGCCCGGCGGTCAGCGCGACCGGGACCGCGAACGCCCGCCCGGTCCGCTCCTTCACGAACTCGACCCGCAGCCCCAGGTCGGCGAGCGGGGCCAGCCCGTGCGGCGACCGCAGCACGGCCGACGCGACCAGCCCGCGGCCGCCGGTCGGGACGAACGCCCGGGCCGGCACCGCCTGGCCGCCGAGCCGCACGGCCAGGGTCGGGTGGACCACCTCCAGCGACCCGAGGAAGGCGTCGGCGGTCAGCACCCGGACGACGACCGGGGCGACCGGGCGGCGCCGCCACAGCACCTCGCCGGAAGCGGAGGCGGGCGGCACCGGGAGGCGGAACGAGACGCGGTGGCGGTCGTCCGCGTCCGGGCGGACGGCCTCCGCCGGGACCGGGGCCGCGTCCGGGAAGCGGAGGACGAAGTCGGTCTTCCGCCGGGCCGACGGGGGGAGCCGCAAGACCACCTCGACGGTCACCGCCTCGGCCGACCACGGGACGGCGGCCGCGGCGTGCGACTGCCCGCCGGCCTCGTGCCGGACGTGGACCGCGCACCCGCCGCGCCGCACCCGGGCGAGCGGGAAGATGTCATCCCGGACCCAGTCGGCCCAGCGCCTCGCCCACCGCCACATCGAGGTCCCCCCCGACTTCCGGCCGCGACCCGCACACCAGGCACCCCGGCGCCCGCGGGATGCGGAACCGGTAGGTGCGGAACGCCTCGTCGAACACCCCCGGCACCCGGGCCAGCGAGAACAGCACCGAGGTGAACTCGGGGACTTGGCCGCGCAGCAGGTCGAGCGTCACGACCGCGTGGAGCGACGCGATCACCCCGATGCTCGCCTTGTTCGCCGGGACGGTCGCCTCGGGCACCGGCCCGCCCGGGGCGGAATAGTCCGGGGCCGGCCCCGCCGGTTCCTCCGCGACCGTCCGCTGCAGGTGACTCGCGACGCACCCGTAGCACGGCCCGCCCGGGACGAACCGGTGGACCCACCCGCCGATCCCGCCGCTCAGCACCTCGCCGAGCGCCCACGGCTTGCCGGCCGTCCGCATCAGGGCGTCGAACGCGAACTTCGCGGGCTCGTTGTCGACCGCGCACACCCCGACGTCACACCCCGCGGCGCGGGCGGCGAAGTCCGCCTGCCGGGCCGGGTCGGTGAGGTCGGCGGACACCGTCTCGACGGCCAAGTCGGGCCGCATCTGCCGGAGCCATTCGGCGGCCAGGTCCGCCTTCGGCCGGCCGACGGCGGCCGGCGGGAACAGGTGGCGGTGGACGTTGTGCGGCTTGTAGACGTCCGGCTCGACGACGGTGACGCGGGTGACGGCCGGGTCGCGGGCCAGGAGGTCGAGGACGACGATCCCGCCGCTGCCGGCGCCGACCTGGATGAGATGCATGGCGGTGCGGTGGGGTAGCGTGGTGGTGAGATGACGACACCGCCCCGCCGCCCCACCACTTGGTTCGGCCTGCCTTGCTGTGCTCAGAAGTCTATCCAGAACACCATCCGCACCGCATCGGGAGGCCCGAGGCTGGTGAGCACCGGCAGGGTCGTCGTCAGGAACTCCTCACAAAGCTCGGCGTAGCTCACTTTCTGGCGCCGGCCGTGGATCTTGACCAGCGTACTCGACCACGGGAACGCGGCCAACTCGGAGGCCAGCAGCCACGAGTGCCCGCAAAACCCATCGCGTCCGACTGTCCACTCGGCCCGCTCGCGGCCCTGCGGGGATAAGTCCTTCGGCAACCCGCGTTCCGGAACAACGGGCGCAAGCCCCTCGTCCCACGCGCCGAGGATGGAGAACAGCACCTTGTTCCGCATGCCGACGCAGGGCAGGATCAGTACATCCGCAGGCTTGCCCCGCTTCGGCTCGCCGAGGCACATACCCCACCCCGCCGTTCCACGGCGCTCGGCGAAGGCGTTGAAGTCTACACCCATCCGTGTCTTGTCCTGCGGGGCGGAACGACCCCGCTCACCACCGGCCGAGGCCGCCCCGAATGAGCTACCCGTCGCCGGAACATACACGGCGGCTGCGGTGTGCTTCGTCGCCTCACTTCGCCTCCGGCAGCGGCCACTCCCCGGTCTCGTGCCACACCTCGTAGCAGGCGAGCCACCGCCACGCGGCCAGGACCGCGAACACGCAGGTGAACTGGGCCGGGTCCCACCGGCTCCCGGCCCGGGTCGACCCCTGCCGCCACAGGCACATCGTCTGCCCTTCCAGCAGGTGTGGGCAGTGCTTCAGCGGGGTGAGGATGCGCGTTTCGGGCGGGACCACGGGGTAGGTGGACAGCAGGCGGGTCTCGAGCCGGTACCGGTTGTGGCACGGCTTCAACTGGTACGACAGCACCAGCACCCCGCCGACCCGGGCCGCGGCGATGCGGTACTCCGGGTCGCGGCCGTCGTTGTACGCCTCGATCGCCGGCACCTCGACGGACAGGAGCCGCCGCTTCCCGGACTCGGTGTCCAACAGGCCCATAGTGCGAGTGTGAGTGTGAGTGAAGAAGTGCCGGGGACCCGACGGGCCGGGTCTTTCCTCACACTCTCACTCACACTCCGCGTCAGTAGTGGCTCGGGACGGACTTCACGGCGGTCAGCACCTGCTCGTCGGGCAGGTCGTCGGCGGTCCCGGCGAAGCCGGTGTCGCGGCGGTCGAGGAGCAGGGCGAGGCCGCGGTCGGCGTTGCCCCGGAGGGCGGCCTGCAGCTGCCGGCGGTCGGCCTCGGCGAGCGGGCGGAAGTCCATGACACGGTCCTCCAGAACGGGCGGTCGGAAGCGGGCGACGGTCGGGGAACCATCGGTCGTGGCCCGGGCGCGGGAGGGGCCCGGAAGGTGTCGGCTCGGCAACGGAGGGCGGGCCGCCCTCGTCGGTCGTCCGGTTGTCACGCGCCCGCCCCGTGTCGGGGGCGGCGGGCGGTCGGGAGAGGTCGAGGTCTTGCGGAAGAGGCCGGTCCTGGCGTCCGGATCGGTCGGTTTCGCACGGCCACCGACGCCCCTATCATACCCTCCGGCCCGAGCCACACAAGAGAACTGTCCGCAACCCCGGTGCCGCGTGACCCCCGAATCCGTGTCGGCCGCCGGCCGGGCCGGCGACTACCTCCCCGGCGACGGGCCGCTCGCGGTCGTCTGGGCGCACGGGTTCGGCAGCCACCGCGGCGGGGAGAAGGCGACTGCCGTCCGGGACGCGTGCGCCGCCCGGGGGTGGGCGTTCGCCGCGTTCGACTTCCGCGGGCATGGCGCGTCGCCCGGGACGATACGCGAGCTGCGGGGGAGCCGGCTGCTCGAAGACCTCGCCGCGGTGCGCGACTTCCTCGCAGCCCGCGGGCACCCCCGGCTCGGGCTGGTCGGGTCGAGCATGGGCGGGTTCGCCGCCGCGTGGTTCGCCGCGACCCACCCCGCGGCGGTCGCCGGGTGCGTGCTGCTCGCCCCGGCTCTCGGCTTCCTCCACCGCCGGTGGGACCGGCTGACCCCGGCCGAGCGCGAGGAGTGGCGCCGGACGGACCGGCTGCGGGTGACGAGCGAGTGGGTCGACGCGGACCTCCCCTACGGGCTGGTCGAGGAGCGCGACCGGTTCCGCCCGGACGACCTGGCCGCCCGGTGGGCGGTGCCGGCCCTGCTGTTCCACGGGTGGGCCGACGACGTGGTGCCGGCGGAAGAGAGTTTGGACTTCCTCCGCCGGGTCGCGTACCCTGATGTCGAACTCCGGCTGCTGAAGGACGGCGACCACCGCCTGACCGCGCACAAGGACGAGATCGCGGCCGCGGCGTGCCGGTTCTTCGCCCGCCTCTCCCCCGCTTGATCCCTCTCCCCCGGAGGCCCCGTGGCCCGCCCCGCACTCGTCCTCGTCGTCCTCGCCGGCTGGGCTCTCCCCGCCCGCGCCGCCGAACCCGCGATCCCGTCGGAACTGACCGACTACGTCAACGCCCCGGACAAGTCGTTCGCCTGGAAGCTGGCCGACAAGACCGAGGCGGACGCCGGCACCGTCTACACCCTCGACCTCGTCTCGCAGACGTGGCACGACGTGAAGTGGGACCACAAGCTCCAGGTGTTCGTCCCGAAGGGGGCGAAGCCGCAGGCGACGATGGTGATGTGGAACCAGGGCGGGAACCCGTCCTTCCAGTCCGCCCTCGTCGGGATGGAGCTGGCGAAGGCGGTGAAGTCCCCGCTCGCGTTCCTGTTCGGCGTCCCGAAGCAGCCGCTCTACGGCGGGAAGACCGAGGACGCGCTGATCGCCGAGACGTTCGTGAAGTACCTGGAGACCAAGGACGGGACGTGGCCGCTGCTGTTCCCGATGGCGAAGAGCGTGGTCCGGGCGATGGACGCGGTGCAGGCGTTCGCCAGGGAGGAGTGGAAGTTCGAGGTGAAGGACTTCGTCGTCACCGGGGCGAGCAAGCGGGGGTGGACGTCGTGGCTGGCGGCCGCGACCGGGGACAGGCGGGTGAAGGCGATCGCCCCGCTGGTGATCGACACCCTGAACATCCCGGTGCAGATGGACAACCAGGTGAAGGCGTTCGGCCGGCCCAGCGAGATGGTGAAGGACTACACCAACCGCGGGCTGATCCCGATCCCGAAGACGGACGCGGCGGCCCGGCTGTGGCAGATCATCGACCCGTGGACGTACCGGGACCGGCTGACCCTGCCGAAGCTGATCGTGAACGGGGCGAACGACCCGTACTGGCCGCTCGACGCCCTGAACACGTACTGGGACGGGCTGAAGGGGGAGAAGTACCTGCTGTACGTGCCGAACGCCGGGCACAACCTGTGCGAGCGCGACAAGGACGGGAGGGCGGAGCAGCTGCCGGCCCGGACGATCGCCACCGTCGCCGCGTTCTGCCGGTCGCAGGTCTTCGGGACGCCGATGCCGAAGCTGGCGCACGAGTACGCCGACCGGGCGGACGAGATCTGCCTCCGGGTCGGGTACGAGGGGACCGCGAAGGGCCAGCGGCTGTGGACGGCGGAGGCCGACTCGCGCGACTTCCGGAAGGCGCGGTGGACGGAGCAGGCGCTAACCGGGGCCGAGGCGAAGCGGGAGGTGGGGTTCCGCCCGCCGACGAAGGGTTACCGGGCGTCGTTCGTCGAGACCGAGTTCGAGGCGGACGGCCAGCGGTTCAACCTGTCCACGCCGCTCCGCATCCTTGAAGCCCCGAAGAAGTGATGGGCTGGGACTTCGCCCGGGAACTCGCCGCGTGGGGGCCGGGCGGCTCCCTGAGCGGGGGGCGTGAGCCCCCTGAGCGCCCGGCGGCTCAGGGGGCTCACGCCCCCCGCTCCGTCAGTCTGGCGCGCGCCCGCGCCTACTGCCGGCACGTCACCACCGCCCACTACGAGAACTTCACGGTCGTCTCCGCGCTGCTGCCGCGGCGGCTCGTCCGCCACTTCCACGCGGTGTACGCCTGGTGCCGGTGGTCCGACGACCTCGCCGACGAGACCGCCGGCGGGGCCGAGGCGCTCGCGCTGCTCGACTGGTGGCGCGGCGAGTTGCTGTCGTGCTACCGCGGCGAGCCGCGGCACCCGGTCACCGTCGCTCTCCGCGAAACGATCCGACGGTTCGCCATCCCGGCCGACCCGTTCCTCGACCTCCTCACCGCGTTCACCCAGGACCAGGTCGTGAAGCGGTACGCGACGTTCGACCAGCTCCTCGGGTACTGCCGGAACTCGGCGAACCCGGTCGGCCGGCTGGTGCTGTACCTGTTCGGGTGCTGCGACGCGGAACGGGCGGGGCTGTCGGACGAGGTGTGCACCGGGCTGCAGTTGGCGAACTTCTGGCAGGACGTGGCCCGCGACTTCGCCCTCGGCCGGGTGTACCTCCCCGGGGAAGACCTCGCCTGCTTCGGGGTGACCGAAGCCGACCTCGCCGCCGGGCGGTTCACGCCGCGGTTCCGCGACCTGATGCGGTTCGAGGTGGACCGGGCGCGCGGGTTCTTCGACCGCGGGGAGGCGCTGCTGCCGCTACTGCCGCGCGAGGCGCGGGTGGACGTGGAGCTGTTCGTCCGCGGCGGGCGGGCGGTGCTGTCGGCGGTCGAGCGGGCCGGGTACGACGTACTGTCGCGGCGGCCGGTGGTGACGAAGTGGGAGAAGGCGAAGTTGCTCGCCGGGGCGGTGGCGCGGCGGCTCTGGTAGGGTGGGCCGAGGCCGGCTTTGCGGCCGAGTCCCACCACAGCTGCGGGTGGTGGGACTCGCCGGCGAGGCGCCGGCTCGGCCCACCCTACTACGATCAGCCCCTCGTGGCGGGACTCGCCGGCGAAGCGCCGGCTCGGCCCACCCTACATCTCCACCGACACCACCCGCGCCGCCACCTTCTCCCGGGCGACGAGTTCGACCAACTCCCGCGCCTCGCCGCGGGTCAGGCCGGTCGCCAGGGTCAGCGGCACCTCCCCGAGGGCCGCCTCGGCGTCCGCCCGGGAGCACCCCCGCTTCACCTGCAGGAGCGTGGCCAACCCCTCCCGGGCCGTGACCGGGAACCCGTCGACCACCACCGCCGCGGTCGCAGGCACCGCCTCGCGCCGGATCAGCCGCTCCAGGTCCGACAGCTCGGCCACCACCGTCAGCCGGTCGCCGACCCGGAGCCGGTGCCCGCGGACCGCCGCCAGGTCGTGCCCGGCCAGGGCGAGCGGCAAGAGCCGGTAGTCGAGGGCCAGCGCCCGGACCGACCGCCCGATCAGGGCGACCTCGTCGGCGTCGACCACCACCTCCACGACCGCCAGCGTCCGGCCGGCGGCGGTCACCAGGGCGTGGACCCGGTCGCCGAACAGGGCGGCGGCGAACGCCGGGGCGGCCAGGGCCGGGGTGGCGACCGCGTGGCGGATGTCGGCCGCCTCCCGCACCGCCTCGGCGAACTCCGGCTCGGCCAGCCGGACCACCACCCGCTGGGCCGGGTTCATCTCCCGCACCAAAAGCGCGATCTCCAGGTTCACCAGCTCGCTGTCGGTCGCCGCGATCACCGCCTTCGCGTCCCCGGCCCGCACCTGTTCGAGGGTCTCGGCCACGGTCGCGTCCCCGACCAGGGTCGGCACCCCGGCCCGGCGGACGGTGGCCAGGAACGGGCCGTCCCCGGCCTTGTCGATCGCCACCACCCGCTCGCCCATCGCGGTCAGCTCGCCGACCAGGCGGAACCCGATGTTCCCCAGCCCGCAGACCACCACGTGCCCGCCGTCCGGCACCCGCCGCAGCTCCAGCGCCCCGCCGAGTTTCGCCCGGATCAGGTACTGGGTGAGGATGGCGGTGAACACCGCGATCAGCGCCGCCCCGGCCAGCTTCAGCACGCTCAGGAACACCTTCACCCAGGCCGGTTTCTCCTCCCCGTGCAGCTCCGCCCCGGTCGCGATCACGCTCACCGTCTGGTACAGCCCGTCCGCCCAGTCGGACCCGAGGGCCCGGAACACCAGGGTGCTGGCGAGGACGGTGAGGAACAGCACCGGGGTGGCGATCTTCACCGACAGGTCGACCTCCAGCAGCGTCCGGCGGAACGTCCGCACCCACCGCCGGACGCGGCCGGCCCACCGCACCCCGGGGAGGAGGTCGCCGCGCTCCCGGGCGAGCAGCCGGCCCAGGTCGGCCGGGGTGCCGGCCACCACCAGCCGGTCGCCCGGTGACAGCCGGGTGTCACCGGGAACGTCGTGCAGGAAGGCCGGCGGGCCGCCGGCCGGGGTGAGGGCGAGGGGGGTGAGGCCGCGGTCCCGGGCCACGTCCGCGACCGCCCGCCCGGCCAGGCCGGACCCGGCCGACACCTCCAGCTCGGACACCTGCCGGGGCCCGTCGTCGAGGCGGAACGCCCCCAGCGCGTCGCCGGTGACCGCGGCGAGGGCGAGCATCGGGGCGGTCAGGGCCGAGACGGACAGCGCGACGGTGTTCTTCAGCGCCCCGCCGAGCCGGGCGACGAGGTTCTGGTTGAACATCCGGACCACGACGCGGGCGGTCGGGTTGAGCCGCCGGGCGAGCATCGCCGCGGACACGTTCACCAGGTCGTCGCTGGTCACCACCAGGACGCCGGCCGCGTCCCGCACCCCGGCCGCCTCCAGCACCTCCGGCCGGCGGCAGTCGCCGGCCACCACCCGGGCGCCGCGGAGCCGCGGGTCGTCCGGGGAGACGTGGTTGTCGATCACGACGACCGGCACCCCGGCGGCCCGGATAGTGTCGAGGACGCGCCACCCGACCCGCCCGAGCCCGCACAGCACGACCGGCCGTTCCACGGCAGCCTCCCGGGTTGCGGGGTGCCCCACCTCTCGGGATAATTAGCCGGGCGGGGCGAACCGGACACCAGGTTATTCGGCGGGCGCGGATGAATCTCGACGACCACGTGTGCCTGTGCTTCCGCGTCAGCCGTCGGAAGCTGGTGACCTGGGTCCGGCTGCACCGGCCGCGGGTGCCGAGCCAGATGGCGGCGTGCGGCGGGGCCGGGACCGGGTGCGGGTGGTGCATCCCGTTCCTGAAGCAGATCTTTCGCCGGTCCGGGGTGGAGTGCGTCGGCTGCCACCCGGGGGACGCGGCGGAGGAGGCGGGCGAGGACGGGATCGACGGGCTGACGGCCGGGGAGTACGCGGCCGGGCGGGCGGAGTACGTGCGGCTCGGGCACGGCACCCCGCCGGCCGGGGCGGGGCCGCTACCGGGCGACGCACCGGCGTAACGGATGCAGGCCGCCGGATGCGTCCGCGCGCGGCACGGGCGGTGCTTCATCTCCGAGGCGGACGATCGCCCCGCAACGGAGGTGAGCGATGGCCGCGACGAAGAAAGCCGCCGGGTCGAAGGCGAAGGGGAGTGGGGGGAAGAAGAAGTCCGGCCGGTGCTGGCCCGGGTACGAGCCGACGCCCGGGAAGAAGCCCGGGACGAAGGGGAGCTGCAAGCCGAAGAGCTGACCTGATGAACCCTGGCCTCGGCCGAAGGTCTCGGCCGCGCCGGCGGTCACTTCGGGTCGCCGACCCACTTCACCACGTCCCAGATGCGGACGGTCTTGTCGAAGCTCCCCGAGGCCAACAGCTTGGTCTTGGGCGAGTAGGCGACGGACTGGACGTGCCCCTCGTGCCCCTGCAGCGTCGCCACGATCTTCCCCGTGGTCACGTCCCACGCGATGATGTTTTTGTCGCCGCCGGCGGTGAACAGTACTTTCCCGTCCGGGGTGAACGCTGCGGCTGACACCCCGCTGCTGTGCCCCCGGAGGATGTGGAGTTCCTTGCCGGTAGTCAGGTCGAACACCTTCGTCATCCCGAACTCCCGCCGCCCGGAAGCGGTGGCCGCCGCCGTCCGGCCGTCGGCGGCCACCGCGACGCCGCTGAGGTCCGTTTGCAGGAGCGACCGGAGTTCCTTCCCGCTCGCCGCGTTCCAGACCCGCACCGTGCCGTCCGCGCCGCTGGACACGAGCACCTTCCCGTCAGCGGACCACCCGACTGACGTGACCGTGCCCTTGTGCCCCAGGAACGGCATCCGCGCCTGCTTCTTGGCGAGATCCCAGGTCACCAGTTCGTCAGAACGGCCACCCCCCGCATAGACGAGGGCTTGGCCATCGGGCGAAAACGCGACTGCGCGGATGTCCGTCTCGCCCGCCTCGATCGTCGCCACCTCCCGCCGCGTCGCCACCTCCCACACCTTCACCTCGCCCCGATCCGCTTTGGGGTTGCGGCCGGCGGTCGCCAGCAGCTTGCCGTCTGGGCTGAAGGCGACCGACTGGACGGAACTGCCGAACCCCTTGAGCGACCCGAGTTCCTTCTCCCGCGCCGCGTCCCAGAGGATGACCTCGCCGGAGTTGTACGTCCCCCCGGCCGAGGCCAGGACCGTCCCGTCGGGCGAGAACGTCACGCAGGTGACGTGGTCACTGTGGCGGAGCTTGGCCTTCTCGGCCGGCGGCTGGGCGCCGGCCCGGGCGGGGCACGCCGCCGACGCGGCGAGTGCGAGGACGACCCAGCGCGAGATGTGCGGCGACATGGGGAGGCTACCGGTGCGGGTGACGAACGGTACTGGTGGACGCGCGAACGGATTGTCGCGCGCGTGGGAACGCCGGTCAACCGGGGGACCGCTCACCAGTGCGGCGGCAGCTTCTCGCTCCGCACCCACGCCGTGTACCACAGGTCGAGCGTCAGCTGCGCCCCGGCCCGCACCCGCCCCAGCACGAACGCCCGGCTCTCGTCCGTCGGCTTGTCGAACGCCCCGGCCGCGTCCAGCTCGTAGCACTTCCCGACGTGCGTGTGCGACTCCGCGATGAACTTCGTCACGTGCCCCCACACGTCGTCGATCCGCTTCGCCTCCAGCCCCCGCGACACCTCCTCCGGCCGGATCCCGTGCTTCTCCGGGAACGCGTCCAGCTTCGCGTGGATCCCCTTCTGAAGCACCGTCCCGTCCGCCCGGTTCTTCCCGTCGTAGTCGCGGGTGGTGTGGAGCGGCATCGCCGCGTCCCCGGTGTAGTGGGCCAGCACCCCGCCGTGCACCAGGCACTTCATCGGCACCGACGGGTCGTTCGGCGCCTTCCGGTGGTCGTAGAACCCGACCGTCAGCTTCTCGAAGTTCTCCAGGATCGCGTACGGCAACAGCCCGATCTTGTTCGGCTCCTTCTTCAGCTCCCCGGCCACCAGCTTGATCGCGTCGAACCGGTGGGTCGCGGGCAGCTCCTTCCCGTCGAGGTCTTCGAGGTCGAGAAAGTGGTTCCCCTCCTCGGCCCGGCGGAGGAAGCCCATCTCGCGGTTCTTCCACCGGTCCGGGTCGACCGAAAAGTGGGCGAGGTGCTTGCCGCCGCGGCGGAAGAACTCCGGCACGTCGTCCGGCAGGCGGGCGGCGGCCGACTCGGCCACCGTCTCGTGCCCGCCGCCCCACCACCCGGCCGCCAGGCCGGCGGCCAGCACCCCGGCCGCAATCCCCGCCCCGACGACCCCGACGACTCGCGTCCTCATCGCAGCCCCCCGGTTTGACAGGGTCGGTTATAGCCCCCGGCTTCCGCGGCACCCGCGATTCCACCCGGAGTTTCTCAACCCCGGGCGCGGGCCGGGCCGAAGGAGGATGATGGTCGGGTGCCCCGCAGGACGCGGCGGCCGCGGCGGTCACGGAGGGCGGCGGATGCGGGGCGGGGCGTGGGTGCTGGCGGCGGTCCTCGCCACCGCGGCGGCGGCGCCGGCCCGCGCCCAGTCCGGCCCGCTCGCCCCGGCCGGCGGAACCCCCGACGCCGCCTCGGGCTTCCTCCCGCCCGACGACCCCGCGCCGGCCGCCCGCGCCGACCGCCCGCCGAACGTCCTCGGCGCCCCGGTCGGCCCGGCCGACCGCCCGCCGCCGCGGCCGGACCGGGTCGAGCCGGCGAGCCGGACGGTCCCGGCGCCGGAACCCGCCCCCCGCCGGGCGTCGCTGGGGGCGCCGGAGTCCGGCGGCCGGCCGGTCGCCCCGCGGGCCGGGGAACCGTCCGTCCGCCCCGCCCCCCTTCCCGACCGCGACCCGGTCGACGACCTCCTCTCGACCCGCGCCGCGACCCGGCGGACGAAGGGCCGCGACGGCGACGACCCGGACCGCTCGGCCGGGAAGTTCGGGGACAAGATCGGGGCGGCGATCGGCGGGGTGTTCGGCGAGGGGAGAGACTGGTTCAAGAGCGACCACGCGTTCGACGGGTTCATCTCCCCGGTGACCAACCCGTTCCTGTTCGAGGACCCGCGGTCGCTGACCGAGGTCCGGCCGCTGTTCGTCTACCAGAAGGTCCCGTCGAAGCAGCCGAACTTCAAGGGCGGGGACATCTTCTTCTACGGCACCCAGGCCCGGGTGGCGTTCACCGACCGGTTCTCGTTCACGATCAACAAGCTCGGCGGGATCTCGGTCAACAGCGGGAGCGGGTCGGCGGTCCAGGACGGGAGCGGGTTCGCGGAACTGTGGCTCGGGCCGAAGTACACGTTCCTGCGCGGGGAGGCGACCGGCAGCCTGCTCGCCGGCGGGCTGATGTTCCAGGTCCCGACCGGGTCGCAGCGGACGTTCCAGGACACCGGCAGCCTGTCCCTGGTGCCGTACCTGACGTACGGGCAGAACCTGTTCCGGGACTTCGCGCTCGGGAGTGTCAACGCCCTGGTGGGGACCGGGTACTCGTTCGGCACCGACAGCAAGCGGAGCGACTACTACTACCTGTCCGCCCACCTCGACCTGGACTACCGGAACAACCACAAGTTCTACCCGCTGTTCGAGCTGAACTGGCTGATCCACACCTCGAACGGCGGGGCCAGCCCAATGGTCGGCGAGGGCCGCGACCTGTTGAACATCGGGTCGCAGGCGAAGGGGGCGGGGCTGCTGACCGGGGCGTTCGGGGCCCGGTACAAGATCACCGAGTGCGCCCAGGTCGGCGGGGCGTTCGAGTTCCCGTTCGTCGGCCCGCGCGACCTGTTCCGGTACCGCTTCACCCTCGACTTCAGCCTGAGGTACTGAGCCGGTTGGTAGGGTGGGCCGAGCCGGCGCCCCGCCGGCGAGTCCCACCGCCCCTGGCGAAGGTGGGACTCGCCGGCGAAGCGCCGACTCGGCCCACCCTACGCTGGCCCCGGCGGCAGCGCCCTCGGCTCGCCGAGGCCGGCGAACTTCCGCAGGAACGCCAGGAACTGCTCCAAGAGGCTCGCGGAGCTGCCCGGCCGGCCCTGGATCACCACCGCCTGCGGCGTGACCGTCACCTTCCCGGAGAACCCGGCCAGCGCCACCTCGGCCTGGTTCGCGTCGCTCGCCACCCCGACCTTCACCCCCTCCGGCGGGTCGTCCTCGATCCGGTCCACGAACTCGGCCACGTCGACCGGCGCCGCGAACTCGAACACCAGCCGGTCGAACATCCCGGCGAACACCGCCTTGAACCCGTCCGACCGCACGAACTCCGGCCCGGACAGCCGGCCGACCTCGCGCCGCCACACCACCTCGGCCGGGTCGTCTGGGTTCACCCCGACGGCGACCGTGTACTCGAAGTCCGGGGTGCGGATGAAACCGACCCCGTTCCGCTCGGCCGACACGTCCAGGTCCTTCCGCTTGTACCCGAACTGCTCGCGGACCATGTCGAAGGTGTTGTCGAGGTCGGCCTTGATGTCCGCGGCGGCGACCCGGGCGACGTACTTCCGGGCCCACTCGTTCGCCCGGTCCGGGATGGTGTGCGTCTTCCGGTAGCCGGCCAGGTCCTTCACCCGCCCCGGCGCCTCGGCCCGGAACACGACCCGCTTCATCCGGCCAGGATCGAGGAGTTCCGCGCCGGGTCCGAGCAGCGCCCCGAGGTCGGCGACGACCGCCTCGCCGAACCCCTCGCCGAGGAGTACCGGCGTCTGCTCCTCGGGGGCGTCGTGGGTGCGACGGAGGGTGCGAGGTACTGCGTCGGCGAGGTACTCGTGCAGCGCCGCGGCGGTGAGCGTGCCGTCCTTCCCGACGCCGGTCCGGACCTTCCCGGTGAACATCTCGATCAGGTGGTGCCGCCAGATCCCGTGCCGCAGCTGTGTGGATTCGAACGACCGCCCGTCCGGCTCGGCCGCGAGCAGCCCGGCGAACCCGTACTCGATGTTGAAGTCGTGCTCCAACTCCCCGTTCACGAGCCCGGGCGTCATCCCGCCCTCGGCCGCCGGGAGCGGGTCGACGTCAACCAGGACCGTCGTCTCGGGGCACTTCGCCTTCCGCAGCGCCTCGACGAAGTCGTACACCGAGACGGCGGTGCCGGCGGGGTCGGCGGCGAAGGTGTCGGCGCAGGCGAGGTACCCGGCGTTCTTGAAGGTGAACCCGCGGGTCACCACCAACACCAGCAGCGAGTCGGCCTTGTCGAGCAGCCTCGGGAGCCGCTTCAGGTGCGAGTCGATCACCGCCTTCGTGGTCCGGTGCCCGGCGAGGAGGAGGCACTTCGCCGGGTTGTACCCGACGACCGGCAGCGCCCGGTGCAGCTCGGCGCAGTCGGCGGCCGCGTACGGGACCGGCGGGCCGATCTCGAAGAACGTCTCGACGGCGATCAGCAGGGCGGCGCGGTCGGGCACGGGGAATCCATCTGTCCGGGGCGGCACGCGGGGCTAGGGTGTGAGTGTACCCGGCCGCCGGCCGCGGGTGAACGTGGGTAGGAGCTGGGACCGCAGCCGTCTCGGCCGCTGCTCCCGCCTGGACCGCGGCCGTCCCGGCCGCTCCACCGGCCCAACTCCGGTCGCCCTCGGGATGGTCGTGTTGCATCCCGACCGGGGTACCAGCGGCCGGGACGGCCGCGGTCCAGGAAGTGCGATGCGCCCCGTCGACATCATCCGCCGGAAGCGCGACGGCGGGGAGCTGACCCCGGCCGAGATCGACGCGTTCGTCCGGGCGGCGGCGACCGGCGAGGGGTGGGCGACGTACCAGCTCTCCGCCCTGCTGATGGCCGTTTTCCTCCGCGGCATGACGCCGGCCGAGACCGCCCACCTGACCCGGGCGATGGCCGACTCCGGCAAGGTCCTCGACCTGGCCGACATCCCCGGCCCGAAGGTCGACAAGCACAGCACCGGCGGCGTCGGCGACAAGACCTCACTGATCCTCGGCCCGCTCGCGGCGGCGTGCGGGGTGGTCGTCCCGATGATGTCCGGCCGGGGGCTCGGGCACACCGGCGGCACGCTCGACAAGCTCGAGTCGATCCCCGGGTTCCGCGTCCACCTCCGGGAGGACGAGTTCCGCGAGGCGCTGCGGGCCGTCGGCCTCGGGATGATCGGGCAGACCTCGGACGTGGCCCCGGCGGACAAGACGCTGTACGCCCTGCGGGACGTGACCGGGACGGTCGAGAGCGTCCCGCTGATCACCGCGTCGATCCTGAGCAAGAAGCTGGCCGAGGGGATCTCCGGGCTGGTGATGGACGTGAAGGCCGGGCACGGGGCGTTCATGAAGACGCCGGCCGCGGCGCGGGAGCTGGCCGAGTCGCTGGTCCGGGTCGGGACGGCCAACGGGCTGCGGGTGTCGGCCGTGCTGACGGGGATGGACACCCCGCTCGGGCGGAACGTCGGGAACGCGCTGGAGGTGATCGAGTCGGTCGAGACGCTGAAGGGGAACGGGCCGCCGGACCTGACGGAGTTGTCCGTGCTGCTCGCGGCCCGGATGGTGCGGCTGGCCGGCCTGGCGGCGGACGACGCGGAGGCCGACCGGCGGGTGCGGGCGGCGCTCTCATCGGGGGCCGGGCTGGAGGTGTTCCGCCGGTGCGTCGAGCAGCAGGGCGGCGACCCGCGGGCCCTGGACGACTACACCCGGCTGCCGGCCGCCCCGCGGACCATGCACGTCGTCGCCCCGCGGTCCGGGTACGTGTCCGAGATGACGGCCGGGGCGGTCGGGGTGGCGGCGATGGTGCTCGGCGGCGGGCGGGAGCGGGCCGAGGACGGGGTCGACCACGCGGTCGGGGTGGTGTGCCGGCGGAAGCCGGGGGAGCCGGTCCGGGCCGGGGAGGCGGTGTACGAGGTGCACTACCGCAGCACCGTCCGCCTGATCGACGCCCTGCCGCTGCTGGAGGAGTCGTTCGCCGTCGCCGACGCCCCGCCGCCGGCCCCGCCCCTCGTGCTCGGGGAGATCACGTGACGCCCGACCCGCTCGTCGCCGCCGCGGCCGACGCCCGCACCCGGGCGTTCGCCCCGTACTCCGGGTTCCTGGTCGGGGCCGCGGTCGAGACGCCGGCCGGGGAGGTCGTGGCCGGGTGCAACGTCGAGAGCGCGAGCTACGGGCTGACGTGCTGCGCCGAGCGGGTGGCGGTGTTCGCCGGCGTCGCCCGCGGGCTGCGGCGGTTCGCCCGGGTCGCGGTCGTGACCGACACCCCGACCCCGACCCCGCCGTGCGGGGCCTGCCGGCAGATCCTGTGGGAGTTCGCCCCGGACGCCGAGGTGCTGCTCGCCAACCTGGCCGGGGCCGTGGTGCGGTTCACGGTGCGGGAGTTGCTGCCGCACGCCTTCGGCGCCGGGCAACTGGAGGCGGACGCTTCTTCGAAGCGTCGCTAACCTGTCGGTGGTGCGTTCCGCACTCCCCACAGGTGCCCGATGCCCGCCCCGGTCCACGTCTCGGCGCACCCGCTCGTCCGGCACAAGCTGGCCCGGCTCCGGGCCGCCGACACCCGCCCGCCGGAGTTCCGCGACCTCGTCGCCGCGATCTCCCGCGTCCTGTTCTTCGAAGCGACCCGCGAGGTGAAGCTGCGGCCCGTCACCGTGACCACCCCGCTCGCCGCGACGACGTGCCACGAGATCGCCGACCGGGTCGGCCTGGTGCCGGTGCTGCGGGCCGGGCTGGGGATGGCCGAGGCGATGCTGCAGGCCCTGCCGGAGGCGACCGTCTGGCACCTCGGGCTGTACCGCGACCACACCACCCTGAAGCCGGTGACGTACTACAACAAGCTGCCGGCGAAGCCGGACATGGACGTGGCGATCGTCCTCGACCCGATGCTGGCGACCGGCGGCAGCGCGATCGCGGCGATCGACATCCTGCGGTCGGCCGGCACCCCGACGGTCGCGTTCGCCGGGATCATCGCCGCCCCGGAGGGCGTCGCGGCACTGCAGGCCGCGCACCCCGAGGTGCCGGTGTTCCTCGCCGCCCTCGACTCCCACCTGGACGCCCGCGGGTACATCGTCCCGGGCCTCGGCGACGCCGGCGACCGGCAGTTCGGGACCTCCTAATTTCAGATTTCAGATTTGTGATTGACGATTGTGAAAACGGTACTGTGCCTCGGGTCCTCACAATCGTCAATCACAAATCTGAAATCTGAAATCGTCCTCAACGAAACCCCTTCACCCACCCCTCGAACGCCTTGAAGTGCTTCTCGACCGACGCCACCGGGCCGCTCAGCCGGACGTGCGTCGCCTCGTCCTCCTCGGCCACGATCACCCACACCACCCGGTAGTTGTCCATCAGCTGCTCCTTCGACGCCGGGTCCTGCGGCCGCTCCTTGTACTTCCACGTCCCGCCGGTCACGTCGAACACCGTCACCGCCGCCCCCTTCACCTCCCACTTCGCCAGCCTGCCGATGTCGTCGACCGTCTTCCCCTCCGGCGGGACGAACTGGGCCTTCCACCGCGGCAGGCTCTTGTCCGGGTTCGGGTGGCTCTCCGGGAACACCGCCACCTCGGCGTCGGCCGCGCCCTTCGCCCCCGGCAGCTTGAACTGGTACGACCGGAGCAGGTTCGCCGGCTTCTCCTTCACCCAGTCGGCCGGGGTCGTCCCCTTCAGCTTGTTCAGCTTCACCTCGGTCCCCTTGTCCTGGGCCGCGGCGAGGGGCGGGAGGGCGAGGCACAGGGTCAGGACGGCGGCGGGACGCATCGCGGGCCTCCGGGGGATCGGGTATGCTGAACGCTTCGTTCGACGCCACAGTCTACGACGAGGTTCCGATGCCCGTCATCTCCCGCCGTGATTTCCTGGCCGCGTCGGCGGCCGGCGTGGCCGCCGCGGCGCGGGGCCAGGCCCCGAAGCCGGAGGCCCCGGTGCCGGTCCCGGCCCGGGCCGTCACCAAGGGGCCGAAGCACCACTGGTTCGGGTACTACGACAAGACCCCGTGGGACGCGACCGGCCGGTACCTGCTCGCCCACGAGAGCGCCTTCGCGGCCCGACAGCCGACCGCCGAGGACAAGACCGCCGTCGGCATGGTCGACCTGAAGGACGGCGACCGGTTCGTCGAGCTGGCCACCACCCCGGCGTGGGGCTGGCAGCAGGGGGCGATGCTCCAGTGGCTCGGCACCCCGGGCGGGACCGAGGTGATCTTCAACGACCTGGTCGACGGCAAGCCGGCCGCCCGGATCCTCGATACGGCGACGAAGAAGTCGCGCACCCTGCCGCTGCCGATCTACTCGGTCACCGCCGACGGGAAGCGGGCGGTCACCCCGGACTTCGCCCGGACGCACCGCCTCCGCCCGGGGTACGGCTACGCCAGCTACCCGGAGACGCTCGCCGACGACCCGGCCCCGGAGAAGCTCGGCATCTGGCACATGGACCTGACGACCGGCAAGCACGACCTGATCCTGAGCCTGAAGCAGATCGCCGCGAACAAGCCGGACGACCGGTTCACGAACTGCCACCACGGGGTCGAGCACCTGGTGTGGAACCCGGGCGGGACGCGGTTCGTGTTCCTCCACCGGTGGCGGGCCGGGGACAAGCCGTGGCTGACCCGCGTCTACACCGCCAAGCCGGACGGCACCGACCTGCGGCTGCACCTCGACACCGGGATGGCGTCGCACTTCGACTGGCGCGACGACCATACCCTGCTGTTCTGGGCCAAGCACCCGAAGGCCGGGAACAAGTTCTTCACCATCGACACCCGGTCGGACGAGACGCAACTGGTCGGCGACGGGGTGCTGACGCAGGACGGGCACTGCTCGTACTCGCCGGACCGGAAGTGGATCCTCAACGACACCTACCCGGACAAGGAGCGGATGCAGACGCTGATGCTGTTCAAGGTGGCGACCGGGCGGCGGTACGACCTGAACCGGTTCCACTCCCCGAAGGCGTTCACCGGCCCGGTCCGGTGCGACCTCCACCCGCGGTGGAACCGCGACGGCACGCAGGTGTGTATCGACGGGTGCCACGACCCGCAGCGGCAGGTCTACGTGCTCGACGTGGCCGAGGTGGTGAAGAGCTGACGGCCGGTGGGGCAGGCATTCCTGCCTGCCTCGGATGGCAGGCAGGAATGCCTGCCCCACCGGGACTTGCCCTTCCGCCGACCGCGTTGTACACATCTGTGTCGGCACTCCCGCACGGACCCCGCGATGACGACGGCTCACGCCACCCACCGGCACGCCCCGACCGCCGCCGCGGTCCGCGCCGCCGTCGTCGCCCTCGCCGCCCCGTGACCCCGGGCCCCCGACACGATCACACGCGTCGGCCCCGGAGTCAGCCTCCGGGGCCGCTTTCGTTCCGCCGCCCGAAAGGACTGCCGATGCCGCCGGCCCCGCTCCCCCGGTCGGAGAAGTCCCGCCGGACGACCGACTCGCCGATCACCTACTTCATCCAGAAGGCCCTGGACGACCCCGGGCTGATCTCGTTCGCCGCCGGCCTGGTCGACGAGGCGTCGCTCCCGGCCGCCGAGGTCGGGGCCGCCGTCGCCGAGATCATGGCCGACCCGGCCGCCGCCCGGGCCGCCCTCCAGTACGGCTCCACCCAGGGGCTGCCGCGGCTCCGCGAGCTGGTCCTCGACCACCTCTGCGCCGCCGACGGCGTGACCCCGGCCGAGCTGAACCTCACCCCGGCCGACGTGACCATCACCACCGGGTCGCAGCAGCTGCTGTACCTCCTCGGCGAGGTGCTGTTCGACGCCGGCGACGTCGTCCTGTGCGAGGCCCCGTCGTACTTCGTGTACCACAGCCTGCTGCAGTCGCACGGGGTACGGGTGCTGGCCGTCCCGATGGACGACGGCGGGATGCGGGTGGACGCGCTCGAGGCGCTGCTGGAGCGGCTCCGCCGCTCCGGCGAGCTGCCGCGGGTGAAGGCGGTCTACACCGTCGACTACTTCCAGAACCCGACCGGGCTGACCCTCGCCGCCGACCGCCGGCCCGAGCTCGTCGACCTCGCCCGCCGGTACAGCACGGACCACCGCATCCTGGTCGTCGAGGACGCGGCGTACCGGGAGCTGCGGTACAGCGGGCCGGACCTGCCGAGCGTCAAGCGGTTCGACCCGGGGAACGAGTTCGTGGTGTACGCCGGGACGTTCTCGAAGCCGTGCGCCCCGGGGCTGAAGACCGGGTACGCGGTGATGCCGCCGGAGGTGACGGACGCGGTCCTGCACCTGAAGGGGAGCCACGACTTCGGGTCGACGAACCTGGCCCAGCACGTCCTGGCCCGGCTGCTGGCGTCCGGGGCGTACCGGCGGCACGTCGGCACCCTGCGCGGGGTGTACCGGGCGAAGCGCGACCTGATGCTGGCGGCCCTCGACCGGGAGTTCGGCGACCTGCCCGGGGCGTCGTGGACGGTGCCGGCCGGCGGGATGTTCGTCTGGCTCACCCTGAACGGCATCGACACCGGGCCGGGCGGGCCGCTGGTGCCGGCGGCGCTGGCCGCCGGGGTGCTGTACGTCCCGGGCGAGTTCGGGCACGTCCCGGACGAGGCCGGGCGGGTGCCGGACGACGGGTGCCGGCTGTGCTTCGGGGTGGCAACCGCGGACCAGATCCCGGAGGGGGTGCGGCGGCTGCGGGAGGCGGCCGACCTGGTTAAGGCGGGTGGGGCGGGGGAAGCTGGCGGCGTAAGCCTCGTGGGCGAGGCACTCCTGCCTCGCTGACGAATGCGAGGCAGGAGTGCCTCGCCCACCGGCGGCAAACCCCGCTCCCCGCGGCCGGGACGGTTTGTTAAAGTGGTGGTGGCGACGCGCCGCGGCGCGTTATCACCATTCACCCACCGGGCCCCCCCATGCGGATCGGGGTAGTGAGCGACACCCACGACCGCCAGGAGGCGGTCGCCGAGGCGGTCCGCCTCCTCGTCGACCAGCAGGTCGAGCTGATCCTCCACTGCGGGGACATCGAGTCCCCGGACACGGTCCGGGCGTTCAGCCCGGTCCCGACCCACTTCGTGTTCGGGAACTGGGACAAGGACCGGGCCCGGCTGGCGGCCGCGATCAAGGACATCGGCGGGACGCACTACGACTCGTTCGGGACGCTGGCGGTCGGCGGGAAGCGGGTCGCCTGGGTGCACAGCCACGAGCGGCACCAGCTCCGCCAGCTCGAGACCGCCGACTTCTTCGACTACGTGTTCTACGGCCACACCCACGTCCGGGAGCAGCACCGGACCGGGCGGACGCTGGTGGCCAACCCCGGGGCGCTGTTCCGGGCGAACCCGAAGACGTGCATCGTCCTCGACCTGGAGACCGGGGAGCTGAAGCCGATCCTGGTCCCGGTCCCGCCGCGGGTGGCGGCGAACGGGGCCGCCCTCCCGCCGTCTGACGAGGGGACCGGGTCGATCGTCGCCCCGCCCGGGACGTTCGTCCTCCCGCCCGAGCCGCCCGCCCCGCCGGGGTGAGCCCCACCC
>PNKH01000112.1 GCA_013822345.1 Isosphaera sp. | reverse complement strand
GAGCCCGGCCCTGAAGGCCAAGCTGCAGGAGGCCCTGGGCCTGAAGGGCGCGTGGGACATCGTCCGCCGCGACCTGGCCCAGGTGCAGGCCGACCTCCAGCGGCTCTCGGTCGACCAGGACCGGATCCGGAAGAACCTGCGGGAGACGCCGAAGGAGGCGGAGGTGTACGCCACCTACCTGAAGAAGCTGGCCGACCAGGAGAAGGAGATCGACACCCTGACCGACGCCCAGAAGAAGCTGATGGACAGCGAGTTCAAGGCCCGGAAGCGGTACGAGGACTACCTCGCCAACATCTCCGACTGACGTGACCCCGCGGCGTAGCCGCGACGCGGAGTCCTCGGAGCGAAGCGCGGGGTCTGCGCCCGCGCTCCGCTCCGAGGACTCCGCGTCGCGGCTACGCCGCGTATCATGCCCACCACCCCACCCGGAGGTCGGCATGCGACTCCTCGTCCCCCTGCTGCTCATCACCCTCGCCCCCCAGGCCCGCGCCGCCGACGCGCCGCGCCCGCCGAACGTCGTCCTGGTCATCGCCGACGACCTCGGGTGCTTCGACCTCGGGTGCTACGGCCAGAAGCACATCAAGACCCCGAGCATCGACAAGCTCGCCGCCGGCGGGCTGCGGTTCACCCGCTTCTACGCCGGGAACGCCGTCTGCGCCCCGTCCCGGTGCGCCCTGATGACCGGCATGCACATGGGGCACGCCACCGTCCGCAACAACCGGCAGTTCAAGAAGGGCGAGGAAGGGCAGTGGCCGATCCGGGCGGAGGACGTGACGGTCGCCGACGTGCTGAAGGCGAAGGGGTACGCGACCGGGGCGATGGGGAAGTGGGGCCTCGGCATGTGGGACACCCCCGGCAGCCCGCTGAAGCACGGGTTCGACCTGTTCTACGGGTACAACTGCCAGGGCCACGCCCACACCCACTACCCGACCCACCTGTACCGGAACGGCAAGCGGTTCGAGCTACCCGGGAACGACGGGGCCGGCGGCGACAGCTACTCCCACGACCTGTTCGAGAAGGAGGCCCTCGCCTTCCTCGACGCGAACAAGGCGAAGCCGTTCTTCCTGTACCTGCCGTTCACCGTCGCCCACGCCGCGATCCAGGTGCCGGAGGACTCGCTCGCCGAGTACAAGGGGAAGCTCGGCGACGACCCGCCGTACGACGGGAAGAAGGGGTACCGGCCGCACCCCGCCCCGCGGGCCGCGTACGCCGCGATGGTCACCCGGATGGACCGGTCGGTCGGCCGGGTCGTGGACAAGCTGCGGGACCTCGGGCTGGAGAAGGACACGCTGGTGATCTTCACCAGCGACAACGGGCCGGCGTTCGACTACGGCGGGCACGACTCCGACTTCTTCAAGTCCGCCGGCCCGCTCCGCGGGCGGAAGGGGAGCCTGTACGAGGGCGGCATCCGGGTGCCGTTCGTCGCCTACCGGCCCGGGACGATCAAGCCGGGGACGGTGGACGGCCGGTTCTACTTCCCGGACGTCCTCCCGACCCTGTGCGAGGTGACCGGGGCGAAGCCGCCGACCGGCCTCGACGGCGTCAGCCTGGTGCCGACCCTGACCGGGACCGGCACGCAGAAGCACCACGACTTCCTGTACTGGGAGTTCCCCGGGTACGGCGGGCAGCAGGCGGTGACCGCGGGCGACTGGAAGGCAGTCCGGCAGAACCTGACGAAGGGGCCGGGGAAGACGGAGCTGTACGACCTGGCGAAGGACGAGGGCGAGACGACCGACGTGGCGGCGAAGCACCCGGAGGTGCTGGCCCGGCTCGAGAAGCTGATGAAGGAGCAGCACGTGCCGAACGCGGACTTCCCGCTGCCGGGGGTCGACCCGCCGGCGAAGAAGTGAGCGGGTCCGGTCCGAGCCGGACGCGTGAGCGACGGTCTTGCCTCCCGTCGCTCACGCGCCCGGCTCGGACGGAATCGGCGTCACGCCAGCAACTCGGCGAGCGGGCCGGTCTGGTCGAGGTCCTTCAGGGCCGGGTCGGGCATCCCGAACGTGTCCCGCTTCGCCCCGGCCAGGTGGAGCAGCGTCAGGTACATGTTCGCCGTCGTCCGGTGGCCCTTCCGCCCGTACCCCGGGTAGTCGACGTACCGCCCGGTCTTGAGCTTCCCGCCCAGGTCGCCGATCACCACCATCGGCCACTCCCAGCACCGGCTGTGGTGCCCCTCGGCCCCGTCGCTCAGGTACACGATCACCGTGTTGTCGAGCATGGTGCCGTTCCCCTCCGGCACCTTCTCCAGCTTCCGGCACAGCCCGGCGATCAGCTCGAAGTGGTACCGGCGGATCATGTTGTACAGGTCCGACCAGGTCTTCCCCTGGAAGCTCCCGCCGTGCCCGATCGAGTGCTTGTCGATCGTCAGCCCCAGCCCCTTGAAGGTGATGTCGAAGTCGCGGACGCCGGCGGCCGAGGACAGCGTCAGGACGTTGGTCAGCCCGCAGACCAGGGCGGCGGCCCCGAGGTCGAACTGGGCGTCGAGGCGGTCCGTCTCGACCGCGCTCTTGTACTTGTCCGAGACGACCGGCCCCTTCGCCCGGAGCGTGTCCTTGATCTCGTTCAGCTTGCTCTGCCGGTCGCGGAGCGTCTCGAACGTCTCCAGGTACGCCCCGAACTGCTCCTTCTCCGCCCCGGCGACGCCGGCCTTCTTGATGTCGTCCTTCAGGAAGTCGAGGAGGTTGTTCTTCGCCGCGAACTCCTGCCTGGCGGCCCCGTCGGCGACGATCCCGAACAGGGTGGAGTAGGCGTTGGCCGGGTTGCACATGGTCGGCAGCCCCTTGTTCGGGCCGCTGGCCGACACGTTGTAGATGACGTTGTTCTCGAGCCGCTTGGAGATGCCGAGGCCGACGTGCGGGAAGATCCCGCCGAGGTGCTTCGCGAGCGCCCCGTCGACCGTCTCGCCGAGGATGGCGGTGCTCTCCCCGCCGTTGCCGCGGCCGCCGCCGAACGCCCCGAGCGCCTGGAAGTTGTTCGAGTGCCCGCCGCCGCACACCCGCCCGCTCAGCCCCTGGACGATGGTGACCTTGTCCTTCCACGCCTTGACCGGCTCCAGCGACACCGGCAGGTCCTTGTCCCTGAGCGGCACGTCGAGGAACTCTTCGGGGCCGTTGAGCGCCTGCTGCGGGCGGGGGTTCCGCTTCACGCCGGACGGGGCGAGCTGCTCGGGGCGGACGCCGTTGCTCTCGACCACGAACACGAACCGCTTCGCGGCGACCGGGGCGCCGGCGGCCTGCGCCTCGATCCGCGACAGGATCGGGGTGAGGAAGGTTGCCCCGGCCGACAGGCCGAGGGTCTTGAGGGCGTCGCGGCGGTCGACGGACATGGCGGGAACTCCGGGGCGGGGTGGTTCGGTGGGGCTCACTTGGCGGTCGGGACGCGGTACAGGAACGATTCACTGCTGACGAGGGCGGCGATCAGCGCCTTCATGCTGCCGCCGCCGTCGCGGTACGCCTTCCGGGCGGCCTGCAGGCTGGCGGCGTCGCCGGGCGACTCGTTCCGCCCGAGCCAGTACCGGAAGGCGTGGCGGACGAACACCTGCTCCACCCGCTCGCTGGCGGCCAGCTTCTTGACGAACTCGACCGCGCCCGCCACCGGGCCCTCCAGCGCCGGGTCGCCGACGTGGGCGATCAGGCCGGACGAGTCGAGCGGGGCGCCCCGCAGCACCGGGCCGAGCGGCTTCCCCTTCGGGTCCTTGTTCTTCGCCGTCGCCTCCGGGTCGAGCACCTTCTCGGCGGTGCGGAACCGGCCGAGGTGGTCGTACTGCTCGAACGGGTAGCCGACATCGTTCATCAGCTGGTGGCACTGCCAGCAGAACTTCTCTTTGGTCACGTTCATCCGCTCCCGCAGGGTCTTGTCCGGGGCGTCCGGGAGTTGGGCGTCGACGGTGATCGGGAGGTCCGGGACGACGTTGCCGAGGAGCCGCTCACGCACCCACTTGCCGCGGTGGATGGCGTGGTTGTCGAAGCTGGTCGAGTTCGCCACGAGCCAACTCGGCTGGGTGAGGATGCCGGCCCGCTGGTCGGCCGGCAGCTCGACCGGCTGGGCGTCCGGGAAGTCCTTCAGCCCGTACGCCTCGTACACGCTCCGGCCGACCTGCGGCGGCTTCTTGTCCTTGAACTTCTCGGGGTTCGCCGCCTTCTCCCGCTCGAACTTGGCGAGCGCCTCGGCCCGCTTCTTCTTGGTGTCCGCGGCCGTCTTGTACGCCACGAAGCTCGTGTTCGTGGTGAGCAGTTCGCGGAGCACGTCCTTGTCCTTCTCCAGGACCCACAGGACGAGCCGGTCGGTGTCCTCGACCAGGACGCGGGCGTCGTGCTCCGGGAAATCCTTGTTGTCCTTGAACACCTCGGTGGCGGCGTCGTACCCGAAGTACTCGCGGAAGAACCGCAGCACCCGCGGCTTGTCGGCCTTCGGGTCGTCGAGGAGCCGGCGGGCCTGCCTGGCGACGCCGGCGTCGGTGTCGAGTTCGCCGGTCGCGGCGGCCTTCAGCAACTCGGCGTCCGGCCGCTTGTCGGTGAGGCCGTAGGACAGGGCGAACGCGATCTCGCGCGGGGCCAGACGCACCCGTCCCTTGGCGTCCTGCTTCCCGCCCCCGACCTCCATCCGGAACACCGCCTCGGGGAGCATCAGGACCGCGGCGAGGGCGTACCGGGCGCCGACGACCTGGCCGGCGTCGGCGATGTTCTTCTCGGCGAAGGCGACGAACCGGGCCTTCTCCTCGGCGGTCGGCGGGCGCTTCAGGATCGTGTGGAACTGGTGGGCGACGGCGGCCTCGATCTGGGCGTCGGTCGGCGGGGCCTTCGGGTCGAACAGGGCGAGGAATTCCTTCGGGATCTGGCCGACCCCCTTGACCGTGTCGCCCTCGACCTTGTGGTTCGTCTGCGCCTCGACGATCGCCAGCGCGTTCTGCAGCAACTGCACGGTGACCGGCTCGTCGACCTTCGGGGCGCCCATGTCCTTGAACGTGGATTTCCCCTCGGGCGAGAACGGCTGGCCGATGCCCGACTTCCCCTTGGCCAGCTCGCCGGTGAACGCGGCGTAGATCTCGGGGCTGAGCCGGCGGACGCGGGGGCCGCCGTCGAACGGGGGGACGTTCTTCGGGTCGAAGAGGGCGGCGTGGGGGACGGCGTTCCCGTTCGAGTAAGCGGCCCGGCGGGTGAACGGCCGGCCGGCGCGCTTGGCCTCGGCGTGGGCCCACCGGGCGACCGCGGCGGCGTCGGCGGCCGGGGGCTCGGGCCGGCCCTTGGGGGGCATCTCGCCGCCCGCCAGCTTCTCGACCACCATCGCCCACCGGGCCCCGCTGGTCGACCCCTTCATGTCCGGGTCGAGGGTGGTGAGGTCGAGGTCGCCCTCGGCCTTCTTCGGGTTGTGGCAGGCGGCGCAGTGCCTGGCGAGGAACGGGGAGACGGCCCGGTCGAACTCGGCCTTGCTCTCGGCCGGGGACGCGAGCTTCAGCTCGGCCGGCTCGCCGGCGGGGGGCTGGGCGGCGGCGAGGGAGGCGAGGAGGGCGGCCGTGGTCGCGAGGGCGGCGGGCAGGCGGGGCATGTCGGCGGGGCTCCGCGGGCGGAATTACCAGCAGAAGCCCGTCCGCCGCCCGGTCAGACACCGCCGGGCGTAGAACACCGGGGTCGCCCCACCGGAGGTCCGCCGATGGCCGTGCTCGACGAGTTCAAGAAGTTCATCCTGCGGGGGAACGTGGTGGACCTGGCGGTCGGGGTGGTGATCGGGACGGCCTTCTCGAAGGTGGTGGACTCGCTGGTGGCGGACATCTTCCTGCCGGTGGTGGGGGTGCTGACCGGCGGGGTGGACGTGCGGGCGCAGCGGGTGCGGCTGTACGGGGAGGCGTACCTGGCGTGGGGGAACTTCCTGCAGATGGTGATCAACTTCGTGCTGATCGGGTTCTGCATGTTCCTGGTGGTGAAGGGAATCAACGCCCTACACAAGTACGTGTTGGACGCGGAGGTGGAGCAGAAGCCGGAGGCGACGCCGCCGGCGGAGCGGCTGCTGGCCGAAATCCGCGACCTGCTGAAGGAGCAGCGCGACCGGGCGGCGGGGTGAAACGGTCCGAGCCCGAGCGCCAGCCAGAGTCCGCGCTAGACCCTCGCTGGCGCTCGGGCTCGGACTGGGCCCGCTCTACTCCACTCGCGTCGTGGACCCGGCCTTCACCCGGATGTTGTCGGCGACCCGCTGGGCCTTGGCCCCGTTCGCCGGCAGCACCCACACCGCGTACGTCCCCGGCGGCACCGCCAGCCCCACCCGGTACTCGCCCGCCGACTGCACCGCAACGTGCCCCTTCTCCCCCGGCCCCGGGTCGCGCACGTCCGTCACCACCACCTTGTCCGGCCGCGGCAGGTCGTCTCCGAACACCTCCACCGCCCCCAACACGTCCGTCAGCTTCAGGGCGTGCGCCGCCCCGGCCTTCACCTCCAACTTCTCCACCGCCCGCACCGGCAGCCCGCCCTTCGGCTTCACCACCACCTCGAACGGGCCGTCGCCGGCCAGCACCAGCGGGGCGTCGAACTTGGTCGCCTCCGCGACCGCCGCCCGCTTCCCGTCCTTCGTGGCGTACACCGTCACGGCTTCGATCGCCGGCAGCCCGCGGCCCGGGTCGATGGTCAGCTTCCGGTCGCCGTCCGCGGCGGCCACCAACAGCGCACAGCACGACAGCGCGAGCATGGCGAAGCCCCGAGGTGTTGGGATGTGTCCCGGAGTTCCGACGAGGCGGGCGGCCCGGCGGATGGAACGGTTCCGTCCGAGCCGGAAGCGTAAGCGACGGGAAACAGCCCCCGTCGCTTACGCTTCCGGCTCGGACGCGCTCACCCCGCCACCTCGCGCACCACCGGCAAGGTGTCGCGGAACGCGATGTCGCCGACCAGGCACGGGTGCTTGTACTGCTCCGGCGACCCGCCGGTCTTCGCCAGCCGCTCCCGGTCCCACGCCGCCCACGTCCCCGCCGGAATGAGCACCGCCCGCACCGGCCCGAGCCGCCCGCCGTCCCGCTTCGCCGCGTACTCCACGTTCTCCACCCCGAGCTGCCGGTCGAACGCCGCGAGGAACCGCCGCAGCCCCGCCTCGTCCGCCGCGTCCGGCTCCTCCAGGAACAAGGCGTAGTACGGCTGCCGGTCGTCCCACACCGGGGCCAGCGTGTACGCGGTCACCGGCTGCGGCACCTGCTTCACCGTCGCGTCCATCGCCCGCGTCACCTGGTACTCGCTCAGCTTCTCGCCGGTCAGGTTCGCGAACCGGTGCCCCTTCCCGAGAAACTCGACCACCGGCGTCCGGCCGTAGAACCCGGTCACCCGGACGAGGTCCGAGATGTGGTACCGGTACAGCCCGTACGCCGTTGTCGGCAGGATGTAGTAGCTCGCCCCCTCGGTCAGTTCGTGCGCCCCGAGGACGGTCGGCTGCGCCGCGTCGATCTCGGCTTCCGGGACGAGCTCGAAGTAGTGCGACCAGATGTCGAGGACGCCGCCGGGCGTGCCGCCTTCGAGCGGGATGGTCATCCGGCCTTCGCTGGCGAGCAGCCCGAGGTCGCGGAGCGGCGGGTTGCCGAAGTACTGCGGGAGTTGCCGGAGGTACGGCCCCATGCTGCCGCCGGTCCACGTGTTGATGACGGTGCCGCCTTCGGGCCACACGTCCGTCGGGTAGAGCCGGCCGGCCTTCTCCGCGGCCGCCGACAGCTCCGCCGCCCGCCCCGGGTCGCGGCTCAGTCGGCGGGTGAGCCAGTCGCGCACGTCCGGGGGGATGTCGAGGTCGGCCCGCAGGGTGCCGTCGCGGAGGTCGCGGAGGAGGTGTTCCTTCTCGGCGTCGAGGGTGCGGGCGAACTGGACGAGGGTGCTCGGGTTCGCGGCCATGAACTGCGACACGTTCCGCCCGACCGAGAACCGCAGGGCGACGTAGTACCGGGCCTTCGCGTCCTTGATTTTGCCGGTCACGTAGGGCACCGCGTACATCCGCTGGATGAGCCACTTCTGGACCATCGCGGTGTAGCCGGACAGGTTGCCGCACGGGATACCGGCCGGGGTGCGGTACTCCTCCGGGTCGCCGACCATCTGGACGATCGGCCGCATCGCGACCTTCCGCCCGCGGTTGTCCCGGTACATCTTCAGCCCCCACATGTTCCACCCGCGGCGGTACGCGGCGAGGTACTCGTCGGTGACCGGGATGAGCTTCCGGCTGGCGGTGGTGCCGCTGGTGAGGGCGAACAGGCGGACGCGCGGGGCGGACAGCAGGGCGTTCGTCTCGCCCTTGGCGACGCGGTCGATGTACGGGGCGACGTACTCGTACGGGGCGACCGGCACGGCCTTGCGGAAGTCGGCGACGGTGCGGACGGCGGGGAAGCCGTGGTCGCGGCCGAAGGCGGTGTGCTGCTGGTTGCGGAGGACGCGGAGGAGGAGTTCGGTCTGGACGGCCTCGGGGGTCTCGCACGCGGCCCCGAAGCGGCGGAGCTTGCGGAGCGTCGGGTAGGCGACGAGCCGGCCGACGCGGACGAGGAGGAAGCGTTTCAGGGACATGACGGGAGTTTACCGCACCCGCCGCAGGCCGGACCAGAGCGCCCCGCAGAACCACGCCAGGAACTGCGCCCACGGCACGAACAGGTGGGCGACGCACGCCGCCCCGCCTTCCGGGTCCGAAGCCGCCCACCCCCACCCGACGGCACCGATCGCGAGGTTCACGACGGCGACGACCGCCACCACCCGGGACGCCCGGCGGTCCCGGCGGACGAGCCACGCGGTCTCGGCCACCACGGCGGGCGGTGCGACGGCGACCGCCGCGACCCCCACGGCGACCACGGCCCGCGACGCGTCGGCGGCGAACATCCCGGCTAAGGATAGGCCGAGCCCGGTGAGCGGGACGGCCGCCCCGGCCAGGCACGCGGCGAACGACACCCACGCTTCCGGACGCACCCGGTCACCCCCGCGGCTTGGGGGCGACCTTCAGCGCCCGCAGCTTCCGCTCGGTCTCCCCCCGGGCCAGCTCCTGCAGCTCCGACCGGAGCCGCTGGGCGTCGTCCCCCCAGCCCCCCCGGGCCGCGGCCGGCCCCGCCGGCCGCCCGCCCGCGTTCCGCACCCGCACCCGCACGCACGCCAGCCGGGAGTCGTCGCGCAGGTCGAACAGGAACACCTCCAGGTCCACCCGGCCCGGGGCCCACCCGCCGGCCGCGGCCGCCGCCGGCTCCTCGTACTCCACCACCCGGCTGACCACCAGGTACGGCTTGGACAGCACGTCCTCGCACGCCCGGGCGGTGTACTCGCCGCGCCGCCGCAGCACCCCGGCCGGCGGCTCCGGCCCGCCACCCAGCCGGCCGACCAGCGTCGGCAGGCTCTCGACCGACCCGCCGAGCACGAACCAGAACTTGGTCGGGTCGTGCCGGAGGACGTGCGCGGTGTCGCCCGGGTTCAGGCACTCGAAGTCCATCGCCCCGGTGTAGTTCGCCGTGCTGAGGACGTCGAGCCCGCGGCGCGGCCCGGGCGGTCGGTCGAGCGGCGGGTCCAGCACCACCGGGCCGACGGTCTCGGGTGTCTCGCCCGGCGGCGGCAGGCCGGCGACCAGCCGCCTCATCTGCTCGCGCTTCTCGGCGAGCCGCGGGGCGTACCGGGCGCGGACCTCCCGCTCGCTCTCCTCGAAGAACGCCCAGTCGAGGTGGAAGTACAGGTACGCCGGCACCCCGAGGCCGACGACGAGGAGCAGGGCGGCCGGGAGCACCCACCGCGGGAGCCGCCGGGGCGGGCGGGCAGCGGCGGGGCGGCCCGGGGCCGGGCCGGCGCGGCTCGGCGCACAGAGGTCGACGAACGGATCCCGCCGGGGGATCTCACGGAGCAGGGCCAGGTGGGTGCCGGCGCCCCACGACCGGACCCCGGCCAACCCGCGCAGCAACTCGTCCCGCTCCGGCCCGAGGAACTCCGGGGTCCGCTCCCGGCTCTGCCGCCGCAGGTAGCGCGGGAGGAGGAAGAACCACGTCAGCAGCGGCAGGCCGAACACCACGACCGCCCCGACCGCCGGGTCCCGAACCCCGAGCCCGGCGTACAGGACCGCCGCCGCGGCCGGGACGGCGGCGAACGGCGAGAGGAACAGCAGGGCCGCGCCGCGGACCCGCTGCCGGTTGATCGCGGCGCCCCGCTCGAAGCAGTCGTCGCAGCACGGGCAGCGGGCGGTCACCCACCGGATGTTGGCGGCGATGACGAGGTAAGTCAAGCTGATGACGCGGAAGAACACCGGCCGGACGTCCGGCCCGGAGACCCCGCAGACGAAGCACGGCTGACTCATGAGACTACGCGGGGAGTTGAGGACCGGCGGCGTTCCCCAGGTGGGCGTCGAAGAACGCCAGCACCCGGGCGTGGTACTCGTCCCCGGCCACCGTCAGCGCCTGGTTGTGCTTCGCCTTCGGCACCACCCACAGCTCCTTCGGACCCCGCGCCCGCGCGAACAGCGCCGCCGCCATCTCCGGCCGGATGTAGTTGTCCCCGCCGCCGTGGATCATCAGCAGCGGCCGGCCCAGCCGGGACACCGCCTTCTCCACGCTCGGGTACGCCACCCCCCGGTTCCGCGCCACCTTCTTCGCCCCGACCGACCCGATGATGCCGTAGAACCACATCGGCAGCGCCCGCTGCAGGATCTTCCGGTCGCTGTAGATCGCGATCCACCGCTTCAGGTACGGGACCATCGTCGTGTGCGTCGCGTACGCCCCGTCCGTCGCCACGCACCGCACCCCGGGCTCCCCGGCGGCCGCCACCAGCCCCGCCCCGCCCCCCTTGCTCACCCCGAACAGCCCCACCCCCCGCCCGTCCGCGTCCGGCCGGGACAGCAGGTACTTCACCACCGCCCGGGCGTCCGCCACGTCCCGGTCCGTCACCCACTGCAGCGGCTCGTAGTTCGGGTCCCGGTCGCTCCCGCCCTGGTTCCGCGGCTCCACCGCCAGCACGTCGTACCCGGCCGCCAGCAGCCGCTCGCAGTACGGCCGGCACGACCACCGGTCCGACCCGAACTCCAGCCCGAACAGGATCACCCCCTTCCGCTCCGCGGCGGTCGTCTTCAGGTAGCAGCCGCGCAGCGTCAGCCCGTCGTCGGCGGTCACCGCCACGTCTTCGGCCCCCGCCGCCTCCTCCCCGCGCGGCACCACGAACAGCGGCTTCTCCTGGAAGATCCGCAGCAGGTACCCCATGTACTTCCAGCGGATGTACAGGTACAGCGCGGCGACCAGCAGGCCGAACGCGATCGGCGGCACCGCCAGCACGCTGATGATCACCCAGAACCAGAAGACCAAGGTTCAACCCCCGGTGCGGAATGACTCGGCCCGGTCGGGCCCCGCGGCGCGCCGCTGGCACCGCCGATCAGGATGGTACGGAGTCGCCGACCTCACTACACCCCGCCCGACCGTTCGCCGCCGACTTCCTCGTCGCCCCACCCGGGCCGGATCGTGGCCCCGCGGCGCCGAAATCGCCCGCCGCAGCCGCCGCACTGGACCAGGTCGGAAAACCCGCGGTAGGTCTCGTGCAACAGCCCGACCTGCCGGAGGCGATCGCCGCAGGCCGGGCACCTCCGGCCCAAGGCCCAGCTCCAGATGCCCAGGGCGGCAACGGCGGCGACCGCAGCCAGGACCCAGCCGAGACCGCCCATCCGTTCGTCCCCGGGCCGTCCCTCAGTCCACAAACCGCGACGCGATCAGGGCCACGTTCTGCCCACCGAACCCGAAGCTGTTACTCAGCACGTGCCGGAACCGCACCTCCCGGGCCTGGTTCGGCACGTAGTCCAGGTCGCACGCCGGGTCGGGGTTCGCGTAGTTGATCGTCGGCGGGACCACGCCCTTCCGCAGCGCCACCACGCTGATCACCAGTTCCACCACCCCGGCCGCCGCGATCAGGTGGCCGAGCATGCTCTTGCTGCTCGAGATCGGCACCTTCTTGGCGAGGTCCCCGAACACCGCCTTGATCGCCGCCGTCTCGGTCGAGTCGTTCGCCTGGGTACTCGTCCCGTGCGCGTTGATATACCCGACGTCCGCCGGCTTCAGGTTCGCGTCCGCGAGGGCGTCGGCCATCGCCCGGATCGCCCCGCGGCCCTGCGGGTGCGGGTCGGTCATCCGGTACGCGTCGGCCGTCGTCCCGTACCCGGTCAGCTCGGCGTAGATCGTCGCCTTGCGCCGCTTCGCGTGCTCCAACTCCTCCAGCACCACCAGCCCGGCCCCCTCCCCGATCACGAACCCGTCCCGGGTGGCGTCGAACGGCCGGCTCGCGGTCCGCGGGCTGTCGTTCCGCTGGGACAGGGCCGTCAGCCGGTTGAACCCGGTCACCCCGAGCGGGTGGATCATGCTGTGCGACCCGCCGGCGACCATCACGTCGGCGTCCCCGGCCCGGATGATCTCCAGCGCCTCCCCGAGCGCCTGCGAGCTGGCCGCGCATGCCGTCTGGCACGCCTGGTTCGGGCCGTCCAGGGCGAACGCCGCGGCCAGGTGCCCGGCCGGGGTGTACATCTCCTGCTCGCCCTCCCGCGGGCCGTCCATCCACACCTGCATCACCTTGGTGAACTCCGCCGCGTCCACCTTCGGCGCCCCGTCCGGCAGCGCGTGGGCGAGGCCGCGCACCAGGGCCGGGAACTCGTCGCTCCCCTCCCCCGACCCGAGGTACACGCCCATCCGCGACCGGTCGCCCTTGCCCGGGTCGGCCAGCCCGGCGTCCTCGACCGCCTGCTTCCCGGCGGCCAGGGCGAAGTGGGTGTTCAGCCCGCAGTGCTCGTACCGGCCGGCGTCCCGCACGTACCGGGCGAGGTCGAACCCCTTCACCTCGGACGCGAACGTGGTCGGGAAGGTGCGGGCGTCGAACCGGGTGATCGGGCCGACCGCCGTCCTCCCCTCCGCCTGGCTGGCGAACAGGTCGGCGACGGTGTGCCCGAGCGGGGTGATCACCCCCATCCCGGTGACGACGACGCGGCGGCGCATGGGTGTCTCCCGTTTCGGTGCCCCCGGGAACCGGGTGCGGAGTACCGAGTACACAGTACTCAGCACTGTGTACTCGGTACTCCGCACCCGGTTCCCGAGGCCACCTCGGCCGCGACTAACCTTCCCACTTCCGGATCACGACGGCCGAGCACTGGCCGAGGTCGGTGTACGACAGCTTGACGGCGCACGGGCGGGCGGCCGGGCGGGGCGGGCCGGTGTGGACGGCGACCGGGCAGGCCGGGTCGGGGGCGGCGTGGTTCAGCGTCCCGGGCAACTCGCCGTGCTTCAGGGCCAGCACGCTACAGCCCAGCTCCATCAGCCCGGACGCGGCCCCGAGGTTCCCGAACCGGCTCAGCGGGGCGAACACCGGGACCGACCGGCCGAACACCTCGGCGACCCCGCGGGCCTCGAACGCGTCCCCGCGGGTCGTCCCGGTGCCGTGGGCGTTCACGTGGTCGACGTCCCCGGGTTGGACGCCGGCCGCCGCCAGCGCGTTCCGGATCACCCGGGCCAGCCCGGCCCCGGTCAGCCCGCGGTCCACCCCGCCGGCGACCGCCAGCACCTCGCCGTAGATGGTCGCCTTCCGGGCCAGCGCGTGGTCCAACCCTTCCAGTGTGAACGCCGCGACGCCCTCCCCGGGGGCGGTGCCGTCGCGGTCGCGGTCGAACGGCCGGATCGCCCCCTCCGGGTCGTCGTTCCGCCTCGAGAACTGGGCGAACAGGTTGAACCGGCTCAGGCTCAGCGGGTGGACCTTCGCCTCGCTCCCGCCGACCAGCATCACGTCCGCCGCCCCGCGCCGCAGGATGCGGAGGGCCTCGCCCAGCGCCACCGGCCCGGCCGTGTCCCCGGGGATCTGGGTGTTGCTCGGCCCCTGGATGTCGTACAGGATGGTGGCGTGGCAGGCCGGCATGTTCGGCAGGTACTTCAGCATCCACAGCGGCGGGACCTGCTCCAGCCCGTCCCGGCCCCAGGCCGGCATGTCCGGGGCGGCCTCCCCGGGGCGGATCGACAGCCTGCTCGCCGGACCCAGGTCGTCCAGTTCCGTCGCCCCCATCACCGACGCGAACTCGACCCCGATCCGCTCCGGCGCCACCGCCCCCTTCCCCAGCCCGGCGTCCGCCATCGCCAGTTGACAGCCGATCACCCCGAACTCGACGGTCCGGGCCATCGCGTTCAGGGTCCGGCGGTAGCCCTTGTCGATGAGCGCCTTGGCCGAGAAGTCGCGGACCTCGCCGGCCATCCGGGACGGGAGGTGGGACGGGTCGAGGTGGGTGATGGTGCGGACGCCGGGGGTGCCGGCCCGGACGGCCGCCCAGAACGCGGCCGGCCCGGACCCGACCGGGCTGATGACCCCGAACCCGGTCAAGACGGCGCGGCGGGCGGTGGTCATGTCCGTCCCCCGTTGGCGGGCGGCCCGCACGGGGCCGCCCGTGCCGCATTAAACCAGAACCGGGCCGCGGCCGCCACCCGGGGTCAGGCCGGGCCGGCCGCCTCGGCCGACTTCAGCAGCCGGGCCAGCTCCCCGGTGAACACGAACCCGGTGTCGGCCAGCCCGGCGGGCAGTTGGGCCGGGCCGACGTGGGCGAACAGGATGTCGGCCTCGGCCACCAGGGTCTCGCCCGAGTGGGCGGTCCCGGCCACCCGCGCCCCGGTGTCGTTCAGGTCGAGGATGGTCGCCCGGTACGTCAACTGCTCGCCGGGGGCCGCGTCCCGGTGGAACGTCCCCGACAGCTTCGCCAGCACGACGTTCTTCCCGAACCGGTTCGCCTCCCCGACGAGGATCCCGCCGGTCTGGGCCAGGCCCTCCAGGACGAGGGCCGCCGGCATCACCGGGTACCCCGGGAAGTGGTCGGCGAAGTGGTCCTCGGCGTGGCTCAGGTTCTTCACCGCGACGGCCGACTTCCCCGACTCGAACGCGACGAACCGGTCGATCCACGTCCAGCGCATGGGTGGGAACCCTCTGGCGAGCGGGGGGCGTGAGCCCCCTGATGGCTCCTCGCATCAGGGGGCTCACGCCCCCCGCTCGCCCGTCAGGCCGACCCGACCCGGGACTGGAGGTAGCGGACGATCAGGTCCACGGTGAACAGGTCCTCGATCTTGTCCGTCCGCGGGTCTTTGCGGAACTCGGTCAGGTCGGCGTACGGCATCCGGGTCTGCAGTTCGGCCAGCCCGTCGGCGGTGATCTTCCCGCCCGCGACGAACTTCGGGTCGCCGGAGAAGATCGACTCCGGGAACAGGTCCTCCCGGGGGATCTTCAGGTTGAACTGCCGCTCCAGCCGGAACACGATGTCCAGGAAGTCGATCGACTCGGCGTTCAGGTCGGCCTTGAGCCGGGCGGCCGGGGTGACCTCGGCGTCGTCCACGTTCAGGGCGTCCACCAGGGTCGAGCGGACCTTGGCGAAGATGTCGTCGCGGGTCATTGGTCCTCTTCTCCCCCCGGGGTCAGCCGGACACCGCCCCGAGGCTCAGGCCGCCGTCCACGGTGATCACCTGCCCGGTCACGTAGGCCGCCCCCGGGCCGGCCAGGAACACCACCACGGCGGCGATGTCCTCGGGCTTCCCCAGCCGGCGGACCGGGATCAGCTTCTTCAGGTTGTCCTCGCCGGCCATGTTCCGGACCGCCTGGCTCATGTCGGTCTCGACGAACCCTGGGGCGACCGCGTTCACCAGCACGTTCCGCCGGCCCAACTCCGCCGCCAGCACCCGGGTCAGGCTGTTCACCGCCCCCTTGCTGGCCGAGTAGTTCGCCTGCCCCGCGTTCACGTGGTCGGCGGCCACGCTCGACACGTTGACGATCCGCCCCGACCGCTGCTTGAACGCCATCTGCTTGGCCACCGCCTTGCAGAACGCGAACGTCCCGCCGAGGTTCGTGTCCAGCACCGCGTCCCAGTCCTCCGCCTCCATCTGGAGGAACAGCTTGTCCCGGATCACCCCAGCGTTGTTCACCAGGATATCGACCCGGCCCCACTCCGCCAGAACCGCCCCGACGATCCGCTCGCCGGCGGCCGGGTCGGCGACGTCCCCCTGGTGGGCCTTCGCCACCCCGCCGGCGGCCGCGACCTCCGCCTCCAGCGCCGCCGCGGCGTCGGCGCTGCCCTTGTAGACGAACGCGACCTTCGCCCCCTCCTTGCAGAGGGCCTGCACGATCGCCTTGCCGATCCCGCGGCTGCCGCCCGTCACGACCGCTACTTGTCCCGTGAGCGTCATCGGATCCTCCGTCTGAGCGGGGGGCGTCAGCCCCCTGAGCGACGGCCCGCCATCAGGGGGCTGACGCCCCCCGCTCAGGTCCGCTCGCGCAGCTCCCCGGTGAGCAGCGCCCACCGGGCCCGCAACGACTCCACCAACTTCGCCTCGGCGGCGGCCCCGGCCGGGCCGCGGGCGGCGAGCCCGTGCCCGCGGAGGGTGAACTGGGCGGCGACGGTCTGCTCGCCGGCGTCGTTCGCCCCCCGGGCCTTGAACCCGGCCGCGTCACCGTCGGCCCGGGTCATCTCGACCACGAGGTCGAGCCGCCGGCCGGGCTGCATGAACGTCCCGTACTTCGCCTGCTTCAGCTCCCGCAGGACGACGACCGGGTGGCGGAAGTCCGTGGTCGCCCGCCACAGCCAGCTCGCCGCCTCGACGCACGCCTGGAGCATCAGCACCCCGGGCATGACCGGGAACTTCGGGAAGTGGTCGGCCAGGTACTCCTCGCCCAGCGCGAGGAACTTGGACGCGGACAGCGACTTCCCCGGCTCCCAGCGGTCGATCCGGTCGATCAGGTGGAACCGCATCGGCAGATTACCCGCTCCCCCGGCCGGCGGCCGAGGTCGTTTCCCCCGAAAGAGAAGAAAGTATACGGCGGGCGTGCGGGCCGGACACCCCTGCCGGGTTTTACCGGCCCGTCCGCCCTCAAAGGGCCCCCGGCTTGCCGGGGCCCGTCAAACACCCCCGGCGGACGCCCCCCCGGCTTGGCCGGGTGCGAAAGGGGGCCGGCGGTTCACTGGTCGGGCCGGGCGGGCGGCCATACAATCGTGATTTCCCATACAGACCGGACCGAACACACCTCGGGGGCGGGACCATGGCCGGACGGCGGCGCGGGACGGGGCGGCGGAAGGTCGGGCGGAAGAAGCGGCGGATGCGGTCCCGGATCCGGCACCGGAAGTAGACCCCTTGCGGCCGCCGGCCGCCCACGGTATGCCCGCCCGGCGACGGGGGGCGTTCCGGGGGGAGCCAATGGCGGGGAAGTACGTCCGGCCCGGGCTGGCGGCGGCGCTGCTGGCCGTCCTGATCGGGTGCGCCGGCCCCGCCGGCGACGGGCTGATCGGGTTCGGCTTCCGCCGGGGGGGGCGGTCCGAGCAGGAGCTCCGGCAGGCCGTCGGGTGGGTCGACCCGTACGCCCAGGACGCCACCCGCCGGTCGATGCTCCCGGACGACTTCCCCGAGTTCTCCGGCCTGGTCCGGTCGCTCCGCCGCCCGCCCGTCCCGTTCCCGCGGCGGAGCGTGCTCGTCGTCTCCGGCGGCGGGGTGTTCGGGGCGCACCCGGCCGGCGTCCTGTACGGGTGGACCCGGTCCGGCACCCGGCCCGAGTTCGACGTGGTCACCGGGGTCAGCACCGGGGCGCTGATCGCGGTGTTCGCGTTCCTCGGGCCGTGCGTCGACGAGCAACTCCGGACCGCCTACACCACGGTCGAGAACCGGGACGTGTACCGCCGCCGGCGGTTCCCGCAGATCCTCCTGGCCGAGTCCCTGGCGACCAACGCCCCGCTCGCCCGGCAGATCGAGTCGTACGCCACCGACGAGCGGATCCGGCAGGTGGCGGCCGAGCACCGGAAGGGCCGCCGGCTGTACGTCGGGACGACCGATCTGGACGTCCGCCGCGGGGTGTACTGGGACCTGGGGGCGATCGCCTGCCGGGACACCCCGGAGGACCGCGACCTGTTCCGCAAGGCGCTCCTGGCGTCGGCGGCCATCCCGGGGTTCTTCCCGCCGGTCCGGATCCCGGTCACGGTGGACGGGAAGCGGTACGTCGAGCGGCACGTCGACGGGGGGACCACGTCGTCGATGTTCTTCGCCCCGCCGTACGTCCCGGCGGAGGACCAGGCCGCCCTGCCGCCGAACTGGCTGTACGGGTCGGACCTGTACATCCTGGTGGCCGGGAAGATGTACCCGGACCCGACCCCGGTCCGGCCCCGGAGCCTGGCGATCGCCGGCAGCGCCGTCTCGACCATCCTGTACGACCAGACCCGGAGCGACCTGCACAAGCTGTTCCTGCTCACCCTCGTGACCGGGATGAACTACCACGTGTCGGTCATCCCGAAGGACCTGCCGGCCCCGGTGGTGGCCACCTCGTTCGACCCGGAGCAGATGACCCGGCTGTTCGACGCCGGGGCGGAGTGGGCGCGGGGGCCGGGCGGGCCGGCGTGGCGGGACACCCCGCCGGGGGCGGAGCCGGGCGAGGGCGGGCGGTTCCGGGTCGGGCCGGTGCTGACCGACTCCGGCCGGCGGGGCCCGGTCAACCCGTCCGGCCCCGGGGTGCCGTTCGGGCCGATGATGCCGTTCGGCCCGGTGATGCCGTTCGACCTGCCCGGCGGCCTCCGGGCGATCCCGCCGGTGGTCCCGGAGAAGTGACTTGGCGGCCCCCGTCCGAGCCGGAAGCGTAAGCGACGGGTTGGACCAACCCGTCGCTTACGCTTCCGGCTCGGACGGGGGTGTTGGCGCGACCCGCCGGGGCCGCCGTCACTTCCGCTCGTTGGGCGTGGTCGGGCCGCCCTCCTCGCCGAGCGCGTTCGTGGTGGCGACCGGCGGGCCGCCTTCTTCGCCGATCGCCTGGGTGGTGACGATCGGCCTGCCCTCCTCGCCGAGCGCCAGCGTCGTCACCCCGCCCTCCTCGCGGAGCGCCCGGGTGGTCGGCCGCGGCCCGCCCTCCTCACCCCGCTTGAGCGTGACCCCGCCCTCCTCGCCGACCGCCAGGGTGGTCGGCTTGGGGCCGCCCTCCTCCCCGAGCGCCAGGGTGGTCGGGACGGGACCACCCTCCTCGCCGAGCGCCTGGGTCGTGACCACCGGCGGGGGAACCCCGCCCTCCTCGCCGACGGCCAGGGTGGTCGGCCGCTGCTGGGCCTGGGCGGTGCGCCCGGTCAGGACGGCGACGGCGGCCGCCGCCCCGGCCAGCAGCCGGCCGAACAGCGACCGGCGGGTGGGCTCGGCCTCCGGGGCGGGGGCCGGCGGGGCGGCGATGACCTCTTCGAACGGATGCTTCATGACGGGAACCTCTCCGGGCTCGGCCCGGCCGATGACGTGAGCGGCCGCGGCCACGATACATTAACCCAGACGAGTCTGACGACAAGGAGTTTGCCCCGTGGCGGTCCTGATTCTCGGCGGGCCGGACGACGACCACGCCGCCCACGTGCTGGCCCACCTGCGGGGCCGCGGCGCCGACGCCGAGTACCTCGACACCCGCCACTTCCCCGCCGGCCTGGCGATCTCCTTCGACCCGGCGACCGGGTCCGGGCGGTTCCGGCTGCCGGGCGGGCGGGTGGTCGAGTTCGCGGACGTGTCGGCGGTGTACTGGCGGCAGTACCACGGGGTGCCGGCGTCGCGGCTGCCGGACCCGGAGCAGGCGTACGTGGCGACGAACGACGCCCGGGGTCTGCTGGAGGCGGTGCTGATCCGGCTGCCGTGCCGGTGGGTGAACGGGTGGCGGGCGTACCAGTCGCACCAGACGAAGCCGGCGCAGCTGGCGGCGGTGGCGGCGCTGGGGGTGCCGGTGCCGGCGACGGTGGTGGGGAACGACGCGGACGCGGTGCGGGCGTTCGCGGCGGCGCACCCGCGGTGCATCTTCAAGCCGGTGCAGGGGGGTGCTCACGCCCGCCCGCTGACGGCGGCGCAACTGACCGACGCGAACCTGCGGAACCTGGGGTACGCCCCGGTGACGGTGCAGGAGGAGGTGCCGGGGGAGAACGTGCGGGTGTTCGTGGCGGGGGAGCGGGTGCTGGGGTGCGTGATCCGGTCGGCGGCGCTGGACTACCGCGACGACCCGGACCCGCGGATCGACCCGCACGAGTTGCCGGCGGAGGTGTCGGGGTGGTGCGTGCGGGCGGCGCGGGCGCTGGAGTTGGTGTGGACCGGGATCGACCTGCGGCGGACGCCGGACGGGCGGTACGTGTTCCTGGAGGCGAACCCGAGCCCGATGTTCCTGGGGTTCGAGTACCGGACCCGGCTGCCGCTGACGGAGAGCCTGGCGGCACTATTGATCGAACCCACCGGCCCTGCTCCGGGGCCGGGGTAAGGGTAGGCAAGGCGCCGGGCCCGGGAGTTGAACCCGCGGGCGGGGGCGGCGAGTTTCACGCACGTGGCGATCTGCACGCTGCGGCTGGAGAGCGTGTGGATGATCGCGGGTCACGCGGCGGGGGCCGGGGCGGCGGTGCAGAAGTTGGACGTGGCGGCGCTGCAGAAGAAGCTGCGGGAGCAGAAGCAGGTGGTGGACTTCGTGAAGGGGCAGCCGGAGAAGTGCGAGCACCTGAACGGCCCGCCGGAGTTCTAGGGTCAGCCGCGGCCCAGGCGGCGGGGACCACTCAGGCGGCTTGAGATCGAACCCCGAGTCGAGTACGCTCGGTGGGCAGCTGAACCGTTTCGGACGGACACGACCATGTCCCTGCGCGGCTGGCTGAACACACTCGATCGATACGCGCCGAGGTGCCAACGGTGCAACCGCAAGATGCGGTCGGGCTTCGAGTGCCCCGCCTGCCGAATGGCCGTGTGTTCGGAGGGGTGCCTCGAGAAGCACTGGAAGGCATCTCACGCTGCCGAACAGCAGCGCGAAGCTGAGGCCGCCGAGCACCGGCGAGAGGCTCACGCCGCCGAACGGCGACGGCGCGAGGCCGAAGCTGCCCAGGCGGAACTGGAGAAGGAGAACGAGAGACGCAGTCGAGAGCTCGATGCGAAGATCGCCGAGCTAAAAGAGTTGCAACAGCAGCAGGGCCGGGTGGCAGATGCCGCAGCACGTGAACTGAAGCGAATCCGGCGGCTGATGGAACAAGAGGCCGCAGCGGCGGCGGCAAAGGTCAAGAAACGGAATCAGCTTAGGGCAGCGGTCGAGGAGGCGACCAGACTGCTCGATGCGCGCCTGGCGGCCTGGCAACAGGCAGGCTCGCCCGTCGTCGAACAGGCTGAACTGGGCCAAGCCAGGCAGGAGTACGACCGCTGCAGATTACTCGTCCGGAAAGCGGCGAGAGAGGGGCGGGCGGTCCAGGCGAAAGTTGCCTACTTCAAACTCGCCCGCTTCGCCAGAACCACGACCGACAAGCTGGCCGCCCCACCGTTCGTCACTTCGATGTTGGGCGGCGCTCTCCTCTTCGCTGCCTTCTGCTTCATCGCCCTACTCATCACCAGGAGTCCGGGGTGGGTCTTCGGCTTCGGTATCGTCGGCTTCTTCGGTGGGTGCCTCCTTGTGCTGCGAATGCTGTCATCGACACCGGATGAAGTGCGGACGGCGCTCGTGGCGCTCGAACAGTGGCGCTCGGACCAACTCGGTCCGCTGGCCGAGGCCAGGCAGGCGTATGCGAACGCAAGGCAACGGTACAATCACCTCGTTGAGCTTCACAAACTTCGAGCGGACTGCAACGCAGCCGCACGCGAACAGCAACGACTGATGGGCGAGTACCAAGCGATGTGCGATCCCGCAGACGGTACGCCGGCCGGGTGACCTCGCCGGCCAAGGCGGCGGTCGATCGGAACGGTTCCGTCTCGGACGCGGTCCCATCCCGCTTCGCACCCACGGCCAGGCCTTGGGCGGCCGCGTCGAGGGGACCTGACCGACTGCCCAGGAGGACCGACGATGCCCGTGAGTCTCGAAGCGTTGGGGATCGACCGGCTC
>PNKH01000111.1 GCA_013822345.1 Isosphaera sp. | reverse complement strand
CCGGGGACGAGGTTCACCTTGGTGTCGGCCGCGGCCAGCTTGCCGTCCTTGAAGGTGAGCCGGGCGGTGATCCCGCCCTTGTTCCCGCCGGCCGGGTCGACCGTCACCTCCCCGGCCGCGGCCGCCGCGTCCCCGTCGACCTTGTCCTTGACGGTGAACCGGTAGAACCCGTCCTGGTTCAGCTCGGCCGCCGCCCGGAGCCACGCCCGGACGGCGGCCCCGGCCTCCGCCGCGGTCTTCACGTCCCGGGCGTTCGCCTTGAAGAACGCCTGCAGCTCCTTCGTGTCGGTCACCGGGACCGGCTTGCCGTCCTTCTTTGGGACGGCGACCACGTTCGACGACTTGAGCGGCTCCGGGGCGACCCGGGCGACCGGGAACTGCGGGAAGTTGACCGCGAACAGGACGTGGTCCGGGAGCGTCTCGGGGAGGCCGTCGGCGGTGAGGGGCGTGACCCGGCCGGCGGCCGCCCCGGGGATGCCCTTGAGGTACTCGGCCAGCACCTTCTGGGCCTTCTCGACCTCCGGGGTCGGCTTCGCCGGGTCCTGGGCGGGGAGGAGCAGGGCGGCGACGAGGGTGAGGGTCATGACGGGCTCCGGGGGGCGGGCGACGGCCCGAGTGTACCCCTCCGGTGCCGGCCGACAAGGGGCCGGCCGGCGGCCGTTACTTCTTCACCACCGGCACGATCTCGGCCACCTTCTTCTGCACCTGCGCCAGGGTCGGGGCGGTCCGCGGGAGGAGCACCTGGGTGAAGTACACGGCGACGAGCCGGCGGTCGGCGTCGAGCCACGGCATGGTGCCGAGCGCCCCGCCGTGGCTGGCGACCGCGTACCCGGCGTCGGCCTTCCCGGCGAGGTAGAACCCGAGGCCGTAGTCGGACCCGAACGGCCAGGCCCCGCCCTCGCGGCGGGGGTTGGTCGCGCCCGGCTGGTGGGTCCGCATCTCCCTCGCCGCCTTCTCCGACAGGACCGTCTTGTCCCCGTACCGCCCGCCGTTCAGGTGCATCTGCAGGAACGCGGCCAGGTCGTCCAGGGTGGCGCTCATCCCGCCCCCGCCGCTCACCCACCGGCTCTCGCCGTCCTTCACGCTCTTCGGGTCCGCGGCCAGGGTGAAGCTCGCCCCCGTCATCCCGAGCGGCTCCCACACCGTCTTCTTCACCAACTGCTCGAACGGCTCCCCGGCGGCGGCCTCGGCCACCCGGCCGGCGAGGTCCATGCTCACCCCGCTGTAGGCGAACGCGCCCGGGTCGCGGAGCGTCCCCTTCTTCGCGACCAACTCGCCGAACGCGGCCATCGTGCCGGTGGTGGGCCGGCCGCCCGGGTACGCCCCGCCGACCCCGCCGGTGTGCGACAGCAGCTGCCGGACCGTCGCCTTCTCGACCTTCGTCCCCTTGAACTCCGGCAGGTGCTTCGAGATCGGGTCGTCGAGCGCCAGCTTCCCGCGGTCGACCTGGACCATGACCGCGGTCGCCGTGACCGGCTTGGTGCTCGACGCGATCCGGCACGCCTGGTCGACCTTCAGGTCCCCGAACGCTTCCCGGAAGATCACCGCCCCGTCGACCGCGACCAGCAGCCCGACGCCGGGGACGGCCTTGTCGTCGACCGCCTTCTTCAGCAGCGCCCGGAGGGCGTCGAGGTCGGCGTCCTTCACCCCGTGGTCGGCCGGCTTGCCGGGGCGGATGACCGGGGCGGGGTCGGCGGCCGGGGCGACGCCGGCGGTGAGGAACACGACGAGGACGGCGCGGCGCATGAGTGGCTCCGTGGGTTACCGGAACAACCCGGCCGGGCCGCCGGCGTTACGGTCCGGTAAACTGAACGGCACCCCCGCACCCCGAGGCCGCCCCGTGTCCCTGCTCGCGACCCTGAAGCTCGCCAAGCGCGTCCTCCTGGAGACGGACAAGCGGCTGCTCTGGAAGCTCGCCTACACGATGGGGGTGCGCGGCGCCCTGTCGGTCCACAAGCACAAGCGGCGGATGCGGCGCGGCGAGTTCTTCCCGCCGTTCCTGTACGTCTCCGTCATCAACACCTGCAACCTCCGCTGCCAGGGGTGCTGGGTGGACGTGTCGATGAAGCAGCAGACGATCTCGCCGGCCGCGTTCCACAAGTTGGTGCGCGAGGCGAAGGCGATGGGGAACGTGTTCTTCGGGATCGTCGGCGGCGAACCTTTCATGCACCCGCACCTGCTCGACATGCTCGCCGAGCACCCGGACTGCTACTTCCAGATCTTCACCAACGGCCACTTCATCACCCCCGAGCGCGCCCGCCGGATGTGGCAACTCGGCAACGTTACGCCGTTGATCTCGGTCGAGGGGACGGAGATCGTGTCGGACGAGCGGCGCGGGCGGGCGAACGTCTTGAGCAAGACGATGCAGGGCTTGCAGAACGCCCTGAAGGCGGGGGTGTTCACCGGCGTCTGCACGAGCCTGGCCCGGACGAACATCGACGACACGCTGCGGGAGGAGTGGATCGACCGGCTGATCGGGATGGGGGTGCTGTACACCTGGTTCCACGTCTACCGGCCGATGGGACCGAGCCCGAACCCGGACCTGTGCCTGACCCAGGAGCAGTCGCTGCGGGCGCGGAAGTTCGTCGTCGAGATGCGGGCGCGGAAGCCGATCGTCATCATCGACGCGTACCACGACGGGGAGGGGAAGGCGCTGTGCCCGGCGGCGAACGGGATCAGCCACCACATCAACCCGTGGGGCGACATCGAGCCGTGCCCGATCGTCCAGTTCTCGACCGAGTCGATCCACGCGACGCCGGCCGACCCGCGGCCGCTGAAGGAGAAGTTCCTGCGGTCGGCGTTCCTGGCCGACTTCCGGAAGCTGGCCGCCCGGACCACCCGCGGGTGCATCGTGCTGGAGCGGCCGGACCTGTTGAAGAAGCTGGTCGAGGCGCACGGGGCGAAGGACGCGACCGCCCGGAAGACGGCACTGGCGGAGCTAGACGCGATGACGCCGCGGACATCGCAGTACGACCCGGCGGCCGAGATCCCGGAGCGGAACGTGTTCTACCGCCTGGCGAAGCGGCTGTTCTTCAACGACTTCGGGGTGTACGCCGGGCTGGACGCCGAGCACGCGAAGCAGTCCGCCCCGGCGGTGCTGGGGAAGTCGGGGTGACCGGGCGTCCGTGAAGGTGGTTTCCCCTCACCCGGCCCGGCGAAGCGCCGGGCCGACCTCTCCCCGGCGGGGAGAGGTGAAGCCGCGGGCCACCTCAATCGCTCCGCGGATCGCGTACCTTCGGAGGGGCCGCACCACCCCCACCTCTCCCCGTTGGGGAGAGGTCGCCGGCGCTTCGCCGGCGGGTGAGGGGCACCACCTTCCGAGACGGCCCAGCGCCTTCACGACATCACGGCCGCCCCGACCTCACCTTGCCCGTTCCCCGCGTCTCGCTATCCTCCCGCCGCGCCGGCGGCCGGTCCGCCGGCCGCCCACCTCGCGGAGGACGCGCATGCGAACGCTGGTTCTGCTCGCCACGGCGGCCCTGCTGCCGGCCCCCGGTCGCGCCGCCGACCCGCCGGCCCGGCCGGTCACCAAGGTGTTCTCCGTCGCCGACCTCGTCGGGTGTGAGCTGACCGTTCCGACCCCGCGTGGGACCGCGACCGTCGCGGCCGACAAGACCGGGTGGCGGTTGATCGATTACGTCACCGGGGCAGTCCGCCCGTACTCGTGGGGCTCGATGGGCGGGCCGGGGACGGCCGTGTTCTTCAACGTCGGGTCGGCCCTGGCGGTGACCAACACCCCCGACGCGGTCCAGGAGGTCGCCGACCTGCTGGAGGCCCTGCGACGGCTGAACGCCCCGGCCGCCGAGCCGCCGCAGGCGAGCTACGAGGTCCGGCTCCTGAAGGTGCCGGCCGGGTTCTGCGGGCGGTTCGGGCTGAAGGCCGGCGACCCGGCCCTGACCGAGCGCGAGGCCCGCTTCCTCCTCGAGGCCGCCCAGGGGTGCCGGACCGCGTCGGTGATGCAGGCCCCGAAGCTGACGCTCGCCGACGGCGAGCCGGCGACCGCGTCCGTCCTGGACCGGATGCACCTCGTCACCGGGGCCGACGTGGTGGTGGTCCAGGGGCAGCCCGTACTCGTCCCGCGGAACACGCCGGTGGACGTGGGGCACACGTTCACCGTCGCCGGGAGGGTCGCGGCCGACGGGAAGTCGGTCGAGGTGTCGGCGAAGGTCACCCACACCCGGGTGGAGGGGAACGTCGAGCTGGTGCCGGTGGTGACCCAGATCACGCCGGTCGCGGACGACGGCAAGAAGGGCAAGCCGGTCCCGTTCACGCAGTACCTCCAGGCGGCGGACGTCCGGACGCACACCGCCGAGGGGACGGCCGTCGTCCCGAGCGGCGGGACGGCCGTGCTCGGCACCTGGACCGAGCCGGGCGACGCGCCCGCGGCCCGGGAGGTCCCGTACGTCGGCCGGCTGTTCAAGAACCCCGCCCCGCCGCCCGAGTGCGAGGTGGTCGTGCTGGTGACGGCCCGGGTCGAGGCGGCGGCGGTGGCCGCCCCGATGCCGCGGCCGGCGGCCGACGGGGCGGTCCGGACGGCGGTGTACCGCCTGCGGCACCAGGCCGCGGCGGACGCCGTCCGCGCCGTGAACGCCTTCGCCCTCTCGATCAACTGGGACGTGGGGGTGGTCGCCGAGCCGGTCTCGAACAGCGTGCTGGTCCGGGCCGTCGGGCGGGACCTGGAACACGTCCTCGGCATGCTCGCCGAGCTGGACGTGCGGCGGCCGGAGGTGGTGGTCGAGGCCCTGATCGTCGAAGCGCCCGCGACCTTCCTGGACGACACCGGCCTGACCGCGGACGTGAAGGGCAACGTCCTGACCCTCACCCCGCGGGAGCGGAAGGTGTTCGACGCCCAGCTCCGGAAGGCGAAGGGCCGGGACGAGGTCGAGATCCTGGCCCGGCCGCAGATCCAGGTGGCGGACAACCAGACCGGGTTCGTCCAGGTCGGGCAGGACCTCCCGTTCCTGAACCAGGGCGACGCGAAGGCGGCCGAGCCGGTGCAGTACCGGCCGGTCGGGGTGACGCTGCGGGTGACCCCGCGGGTGACCCCGGACGGGAAGGTGTTGATGCGGGTCGAGCCGACGGTGTCGAGCGTCAGCCCGAACCAGATCGACCTGGGGAACGGCGTCCTGGCCCCGGTGTTCAACAGCCAGACGATGCAGGCCACGGTCCTGGCGGCCGACGGAGAGACGGCCGTCGTCCGCGGGCTGGGCTTTCGGAAAGGCGGCGACTCCCGCGAGTATCTGATCCTGCTCACGCCGCACGTCGACAAGCCGGGCGGCGGGAAGTGATCGCCTCCGTCGGAGCCGGAGCGCGAGCGACAGGGCGAAGACCGTCGCTCGCGCTCCGGCTCCGACGGACCCCTTCGCACCCGCACGCCCGTCACTTACAATTCCCCCACCGCCCCGCCGCCGACACCCGCGCCCCGACACCGAGGACACCCGTGTCGATCGTCGTCCCGTGCCCGCACTGCGGTACGAAGTCCAACCTCCCGGACGATACCGCCGGGAAGGCGATCCGGTGCCCGAACCTCGACTGCCGGAAGGTGTTCACCGTCAGGCCGGTCGGCAAGCCGACCGAGCCGCCCGCGCCGCCGCCGGTCGCCAGGCCGTCCCCCATCCCCGACAAGCCGCCCGCCGCCAAGAAACCGGCCAGGCCCGCTGCCCCCAAGGTCGTCGAGGCGAAGGTGGTCGAGGCCGCCGTCGTCGCCCCGCCGAAGGTCAAGGAGGTGGTCTGGACGGAAGGGGCCGACGTGCCCCCGCCGAAGGGGAAGAAGCCGGTCCGGGCGGCCGCCGCCGAGGAGCCGGACGAGCCCGACGACCTGCCGGTCCGTCGCCGCAGGAAGAAGCAGCGCGGGCCGTGGCTCTTGATCGGCATGTGCGTCGTGATCCTCAGCCTGATCGGGTTCGGCGTCGTGTACGTCCTCCGGTTCCAGGGCGAGACCGAGGCGGCCGCCGCGAAGGAGGCCGACGACCAGTACAAGAAGGGCGAGTACGCCGCCGCCGGGAAGGCGTTCGAGAAGCTCGCCGCCGACTACCCCGACGGCGAGAGCGGCGCGCGGTACAAGTTCTTCGCCGACCTGTCCGGGATGCGCCAGGCCGTCGGGGCGGTGACCAACCGCGAGGACCCCGAACCGGCCCTCGGCCGGCTGAGGAAGTTCATCGAGGCCCAGAAGGACAACCCGCTGGCGAAGCCGACCTCCGGGTTCGGCCGCGACGTGCTGGAGGCCGGCAAGCGGGTCGGGGAGGACATCGCCGCCCACGCCGGCGACCGGGTCAAGGCGTACCGCGAGGACCGGGCGAACAAGTCCGGCGAACTCGACCGGGCGGACAAGGCGGTCGCCGCCGGCCGCGGGCTGCTGCCGCTGCTCGCCCCGTTCAAGGCCCCCGACGACCCGCCGCTCGACAGCCTCGCCCGGGCGTTCGACGCGGTCGAGGCGGAGGTGAAGAAGGAGCGCGACCGGTCCGCGGCGCTGGCGAAGGCGGCCGGCCTGCTGAAGCCGGTGTCGGACGCGGCGGTGCAGCAGGCCGAGGCGGACCTGGCGGCCGCCGGGCTGGCCGAAGACGCCGACGCGAAGACCCTCCTCGCCGCCGCCCGGGGCGAGCTGCGCGACCTCGTCCGGTACGAGGAGGACCCGGCCCCGCCGCGGGCCGCCCCGGCCGGCACGGCCGCGAGCGTCCTCTTCGTCGCCCCGGTCGGGGCGGACCGCCGCCCGCCGGCCCGGGCCGGCGACCCGCCCCCGCCGGCGGTCTTCCTGGCGGTCGCCCGCGGCATCCTGTACGCCCTCGACGAGGACACCGGGGCGCTGGTGTGGGCGGTCCGGGTCGGGCCGGACGTCACCGACCCGCCGGCCGTCACCCGGGTCGACGTGGACGGCGTCCCGACCGACCTGGCGGTGGTCGCGTCGAACGTCGGCGGGGAGGCGGCGGTGGCCGCCTACGTCGTGCGGACCGGCCAGCCGCGGTGGTACCAGCCGCTGCCGGCGCCGGCGGCCGGGCCGGCCGCAGTGGTCGGCGGGCGGGCGTTCGTCGCCGTCCGGGACGCGGTCGGGACGGTGTTCGAGTTCGACCTGACGACCGGGTTCCGGAAGGGGAAGATCCGCCTCGGCCAGCCGGCCGGCCCGGCGGTGGTGGCCCGGCCCGGGACCGGGCTCTTGTACGCCGCCGCCGACGCCCGCCGGGTGTACGTCCTCGATGTCGGGTCGCGGACCGACGACGGGGTCCCGGTCCCGCCGCGGTGCGTCCAGGTGATCGCCACCGGCCACCCGTCCGGGACGCTCCGCACGCCCCCGGTGCTGGTCGGCCCGGCCGGCGACGCCCCGGCCGAGCGGTGGATGGTGCTCAGCCAGGCCGACGGCCCGACCACGACCAAGGTCCGGGCGTTCCTCCTCCCCGCGGTCGAGCCGCCGCCGGCCGACGGGAAGGCCCCGCCCGAGACCCCCGCCGTCCCGGCCGTCGAGCCGGCCGTCCCCGGGTGGGTGTGGTTCCCGCCGGCGACCGACGGGGAGTGGCTGGCGGTGGTGACCGACGCCGGTCAGCTGCGGCTGTTCGGGGTGAACCAGCCGGGGAACTTCGACAAGGCCCTGTTCCCGGTGCCGGCCCCGGCCCTGCCGCCGCCCCCGGACGGGACCGCCGTCCCCGGCCTGGTCCTGCTCGGCGACGAGTCCGAGTTCTGGGCGCTGGCGAACGGCGTCCTGCAGAGGTTCCGGGTGTCACTGATCCCGACCAAGGAGCTGGGCGGCACCCCCGTCGAGCCCAAGGTGCCGGTCGGCGTCCCGACCCAGGCCCCGCAGCTGAACGCGGCCCGGGACGCGGCGTGCCTGGTGGTGCGGTCGGCGGACGGGGCCGGGCACCGGGCGGTGCTGGTGAGCCTGCGGGACGGCGAGGTGCGGTGGAAGCGGCAGCTCGGGGTGGTTCCGGCGGCCCCCCCGGTCCCGCTCCGGGACGGCGGGGTGCTGGTGGTCGGCGAGGACGGCGGGGCGGTGGCGGTCCCGGCCGGCGGGGGCGCCGCCCCGGGCCAGACGACCGTCGCCCCGCCGGCGTGGGCGGCCGCCGACGCCCCCGAGGGCGCGACCGGGCCGACCGCGGTCGCCGTCTCCGCCGACGGCCAGACGGTGTTCACCGTCACCCCGGTGGTGACGACCGAGGACGGGAAGACGGCGGCCCGGTACGTCGTCCGGCGGGTGGTGAACGGCCAGGTGGCGCACGCCGGGGCGGCCGTCGCCCCCGGCCCGCTCGCCGGCCTCCCGGTGGTACTCGGGGACGCGCTCTTGATCCCGGCGGCCGACGGGTTCGTCTACCGCCACGCCCCAGGGACTGGGCGGGCCAACCCGGACACCTTCACCCTCGGACCGAAGTGGGCCGCCGACGCCAAGCCGGGGGACGCGGTCTGCCACCTCACTCCGTTGTCGGACACTGCGTTCCTCGCGTCCGACGGGGGGAAGCGGTTGGCCCGGTGGGAGTGGGGGAAGGCCGGGCCGCCGACCGCCGCCGGCGGGTGGGACCTGCGCGAGCGGCCGACCGGCCCCGGGGTGGCGCTGCCGCCGGCGGCGGCCGGCGAGCCGGCGCGGGTGCTGGTCGCGGACGTGACCGGGGGCGTGTCGCTGTACGCCGACCGCGGCGGTCAGCCGCTGCGGCGGTGGCGGCCGGGGAAGGACGGCGTCCCGGTCGGCAAGGTCACGTCCCGCCTGGCGGTTCAGCCGGACGCCGCCGGCCGGCGGGTGGTGGCGTACACGGTGGAGGGCGCGGCGGTCTGCCTCGACCCGGACCGGGACGCCCCGAAGTGGGTGGTGAAGGCGGGCGACGAGGCGGACGCGGCGCTGGTCGGGGCCCCGCAGCCGGCCGGCGGCGGGCGGTGGCTGCTGACCGACCTGGGCGGGCGGGTGCGGGTGGTCGACGCGGGCGGCGGGGCGGCGGGGGAGTTGCCGGCGGGGGTGTCGGGGGCGGTGCCGGCGGCCGCGGCGGGGTCGGCCGGCGGCGGGGCGGCGCTGCTGCCGCTGTCGGACGGGTCGGCCGTCGTGCTGACCGTGCCTGTGGCGCCGGAGCCGATCCCGGAACCGAAGCCGAAGCCGAAGGAGTGACGCCGGGCGCACCGCGACCGTCAGGGAGCGGGTGAGGCGCCTCACCCGCTCCCTGACGGTCGCGGTGCGCCCGGGACGACCCGCTCGCGGTGGGTCACGGCCCCGGGGCGTACCCGGCCTGGCGGAGGGCGTTCGGGTCCTGGGCGGGCGGCGTCCCGCCGAGCGCGGGGAGTTGGTCCAGCTCGGCGAGGAACTCGCGGGCGGCGACGTAAGTCGGGTCGGCCTGCAGGGCGAGGACGAGCTGGTGCCGGCTCGCCGCCGGGTGGTTCTGGTGCTCCAGTACCCGGGCCATCAGGTACCGGGCCTGGGCCTCCGGCATCACCTTGGCCATCACCCCGTACCCCTCGTCCCACCGCCCGTCCCGGGCGAGGCAGAACGCCATCGTCTTGCGGACCGACAGGTTCTCCGGGTCGAGCTTCAGGGCGTACTCGCACCACGCCACCGCCCCGGCCCAGTCCTTCCACCGGGCGTGGGCCACGGCCACCTCGTGCGGCACGTCCCGGTCCGCCGGGTTCCCCGTCAGGTACTTCTTGTACACCTCGACCGCCCGGTCCCGCTCCCCGACCCGGGAGTAGTACCGGGCCAGCCCGAGCAGCGCGGCCTTGTTCTTCGGGTCCGTCTCGAGCGCCTTCTGGTATCCGCGGCGGGCGGCGTCGAGCAGCTCCTGGCGGGTGGTCGGCGGGGTGCTCTCGTCGAACGCCGCGTCGAGTTGCACGTCCGCGAACGCGACCCGCGTCTCCGGCTTCGGCGGCCCCTTCCGGGAGGCGTCGACGACCTCGACCGGGACGACCGGGGCCGGCTTCTTGGCCGTGGTCGCCGGCGGCGCCACCCCGGGCGGGGTGCCCCACGGGGACTGAACCTCCTGCCGGTTGCACCCGGCCCCTAGGGCCGCCAGGCACCCGGAGAGCCACCACCTGCGGAGCCGCCGGCCGTCCATGGCCTACCCTCGTGGTTTCTGTCGCCGTGCGGCCGTCGGGCGAGCCGGGTCAGGTGAACTCGGCGATGAAGCTGGCCGAGGCCTCGATCATCAGGTCGCGCGTGAGGTGCACGGGCTGCCGCCTGTATCGGCAGATGGACTGGACGATTTCGAGCAAATCCCGGCAGTCGCTGGCCCGCGGCACCCGCCCGCGGGTGTAGTACCGCTCGTACAGGTAGTCCACCGCGGCCGCGTCGAAGTTCATCCCCAGCCGCTTGCAGTTCGCCCCGAAGATCTTCTCGTACACGTCCCGCTGCGGGGCGTTGATCCCGACCTTGTGCCGGATCCGCCGCAGGAACGCGTCGTCCACCAGGTCCTTCGGGTCCAGGTTGGTGCTGAAGATGATGAGCTGCTCGAACGGCACCTGGAACTTCTTCCCGCTCGCCACCGTCAGGAAGTCGTGCCGGTCCTCCAGCGGCAGGATCCACCGGTTCAGCAGTTCCTTCGGCGAGCACTGCTGGCGGCCGAAGTCGTCGATCAGGAACACCCCGCCGTTCGCCTTGAAGTGGATCGGGGCCTGGTAGAAGTTGGCCTCGGCGTTGTACCGGAGGTCGAGCATGGAGAGGTTCAGCTCGCCCCCGGTGACGATGACCGGCCGGCGGACCCGGACCCACCGGCGGTCCACCGCCCCGGTCGACAGCAGCTTCCGCACGGTCGCGTCGGCCTCGTCCGCGTACTCCGTCGCGGTGTCGTCGACGACGTGCAGGGACGGGTCGTAGACGGTGATGATGTTGCCGTCGGCGACGAACGCGTACGGGATGTAGATGCTCCCGCCGGCGGTGTTCATGAAGTCGCCGATCGCCCGGGCCATCGCCGTCTTGCCGTTGCCCGGCGGGCCGTAGATGAACACGCTCCGGCCACTGATGATGGCCGGCCCGATGTTGTTGAACATCTCCTCCTTGAGGACGAGGTGCCCGAACGGGGCCTTCAGCGACTCCGGGAAGCACTGCAGCCCGGTGACCGTCTGCCGGTAGCACTGCTCGACGTAGTCCTCGAGCGGGACCGGGGCCGGGCCGACGTACGCGCACTGCTCCATCGCGTCCTGGGCCCGCTTCCGCCCGAGGTCGGTGAGGCTGAACTTGTAGCTCACCTCCCCGACCAGGTCGCCGCCGTCCACCTGGATGCACTTCTCGTCCTTGAGGAACTTGAGCGGGTCGCGGACCACCTTGAACGGCAGGCACAGGAGCTGGGCGATGTCCCGGCCGAGCATCGCCCCGCGGGCGTACAGGGTGCGGAGCAGCATGTCCCAGAGGAACCCGGGGGTGAGCCCGGACTCCTTCAGCGACTCCGGCGACGCCGGGGCTTCCGGGGCCGGGTTCCCGTCCCAGTCGGCGATCGCGTGGCGGGACATGCTCATGGTGCGGATCAGGGGTTGGAGGTCGGGGTCACGCGGCGGGCGTCGGGCCGGCTACCCAGGCCGTTGGCCCGGGCTGAGGGAGGCCGCCCCTTCGGGGCTCGGAGTGCTTGAGGCCCGAAGGGCCACCCTCCCTCAGCCCGGGCCAACGGCCTGGGTTCGGGGGCGGTCCCGGCCCGGCGCTCGTCCGGTCCCTACTTCCGCCACTTCCCCCGGGTGATGATGAACAGGGCGACCGCCCCGAGGGCCAGGACGCCCATCACCACCCCGTTCTGCTTCTGGAAGTGCTCCGCCCAGTACTCGACGAACCCGTCCCAGTACCGGGCCGCGAACACGGCCGGGCCGGGGCCGGCGGCCGCCGGGGCGGCCAGCAGCGGGAGCAGGCACAGGGCCAGGGCGAACGGCCGGAACCGGGTGCGCATCGGTGGGTCTCGGGTCGTGAACACATCGCCCCCGGCGTGCCGGGGGCGATGTGCGGGTCTCGCGGGCCGGGTCAGTACCCGGGGCCGCGGGCGCCGGCCCCGCCCGGGGCGGCGCCCGCCCCGGGGGCGCCGGCGCCCGGGGTCACGATGCTGCCGCCGCCGCCGACCGACGGCACCCCCACCCCGCCGCCCCCGACCAGCCCGCCGGAGTACCCGCCGGCCTGGCCGCGGTAGGCGCTGGCCGCGAACAGCGAGTTGATCCCCGGGGTCGGGGCGTCGACCACCCCGACCTCGTACGGGACCGCGGCCCCCGGCTGGGTGCTCAGGTACTTCAGCACCGCCGCCGCCCGCTTCGCGGTCAGGTCGTCCCGCAGGGTCCGCACCTCGCCGGCGTTCTCCGGGTTCACCCCGACGTCCCGGGCGGTCTGGAGGTACACCTTCGGGTCCGGCCCGCCCGGGGTGCGGTGGAGCGAGTCGAGCTTCTCCATCCCGGCCGGGTTCAGCTTGTCCGTCCCCGGCTCGAAGTACCAGTTCCAGAGCGTCTGGTGCTGCAGGTGGCCGTTCGCCACCTGCTGCCCGAACACCCCGACCACCGACTGCCGGGCGGCGAAGTTGTACCGCTCCGGGTAGTTCGCATCGACCAGGTTCCGGTACCGGGCCTCGATCGCCCCGGGGCCGTCGGCCGTCCCGGCCCGGCCGGCGTGCCCGCCGTGGGCGGCCGGCTTGCCGCCGCAGCCCCCGGTCTTGCAGCCCCCGCCGTGGCACCCGGCGGACCCGAGCCCGCCGGCCGCGAGCAGCGCGGCGGTGGCCGCGCGAACGTAACGGTTCATCGCTCTCCTCCGTGAGACGGGCCGGGGCGTCGTACCCCGCCGTGGGTCGGTTCGTCACCGCGGGGTCAGCCCCCGCCCTTGCTCAGCAGGTTCCGCTGGATCTGGATCGCCGCCGGGCCGACCAGGACCACGAAGATCGCCGGGAAGATGAACAGCACCAGCGGGAAGATCAGCTGGACCGCCGTCTTCGCCGCCTTCTCTTCCGCCCGCTGCCGCCGGCGGACCCGCATCGAGTCCGACTGGACCCGCAGCGCCTGGGCGATCGACGACCCGAACCGGTCGGCCTGGATCAGGATGGCGGCCAGGCTCCGCACGTCGTCCACCCCGGTCCGGACGCCGAGGTCGTGGAGCACCTCGCGCCGCGGCCGGCCCATCTGCAGCTGCAGGTTGGCCAGGCTGAACTCCTCGCAGATCACCTTCGCGTGCCCCTTCATCTCCTCCGTCACCTTCCGCAGGGCGGCGTCCAGCCCGAGCCCGCTCTCGACGCACACCACCAAGAGGTCGAGGGCGTCGGGCAGGGTCAGGAAGATCTCCTTCTGGCGGGTCGTCCGCAGGTGGTACAGGGCCATCTGGGGGAGGTAGAACCCCATCCCCCCGAGGATCACCGTCCACTGGATCGACTTCATCGTGAACCCGTCTTTGAGCAAGAAGAAGAAAAGGGCCGGGAGGAGGAACGCGGCCAGGCACACGACCCGGATCCCTTGGTACACGGCCGCCGCCCCGTCGCTCCGGAACCCGGCGTTCGCCATCTGGATCTTGAGCGAGTTCTTCTCCCCCTCGCTGGCGTTCATCACCCCGCCGAGGTTACTGAACGCGTCCTTCAGCCCGGCGAACCGCCCGCGCCCCTGGTCCTGGGACATCTCGATCTCGACCAGCGACTTCGGCCGCCCGATCCGCTCCAGCCGCTCCTCCGCCTGGCTGTTCCGGGTGGAGATGCTGGACAGCAGCCAGAACACGGCCGCCACGCACCCGGCGAACACCATCACCGGGAGCAGGTCGTCGGCCGACAGGAACGCGAACAGGGACACGGCTCTCTCCCGGGTGCGGGTCACTGGTCCTTGGTCATTAGTCCCTAGTCCTTCGTCATTGGTTCTCGGTCATCACGGCGGCGCCGCCCGCCAAGGACTGATGACCGATGACCACTGACCACTCAGACCTTGATGTCCACGATCTTCTTGATGGCGTAGGAGCCGATCAGCACGAGCACGATGGCCGCGATCGACATCTTGATCCCCATCGGGTCCTTCCACAACAGCTCCACGTAGTCCGGCTTCATCCACAGCATCATCATGAACAGCCCGATCGGCATCGCGATCAGCACGATCCCGGACAGCCGCCCCTCGGCGGTCAGCGCCTTCACCTGCCCGAGGATCTTGAACCGCTCCCGGATCACGTGCCCGATCCGGTCCAGGATCTCGGCCAGGTCGCCGCCCGTCTGCCGCTGGATGGCGACCGAGGTGACGAAGAACCGGAGGTCCAGGTTCGGCACCCGGTCGCACATCCCCTTCAGCGTCTCCTCCAGCGGGATGCCGAGGTTCTGCTCCTCGTACACCCGGCCGAACTCCCGCGAGATCGGGGCCGGCATCTCCTCGGCGACGACGTGCATGCCGGCGGCCAGCGAGTGCCCGGCGCGCAACGCCCGGGCGACCAGCTCCATCGCGTCCGGCAGCTGGGCGGCGAACATCTTGAGCCGCGTCGCCCGCTTGTTGTAGAGCCACAGCCACGGCAGCGCGAAGAACAGCAGCGCGGCGAGCGGCACCACGTAGATGTTGACGAGCCAGACGCAGAGGGCCGCCCCGACCACCGCGAGGCCGACGGAGATGCCGAACAGGGCGCTCGGCTTGATGTTGCAGTCCGCCTGCTCGAACATCCGGGTCAGGTTGAGGAACCCGGGGGTGAGGCGGTCCATCAGGGTCTGCCGGTCCCGCTCCTGGATCGCCTGCTTCAGCAGCATGTCGGCGGACGAGTCCTTCCGGACGTTCCGCCCGACCAGCACGTCGAGCCGGTCCGCGGCCGCCTCCCCGGCCCCCTTCCCGAGGGCGAGGTACAGCAGCACGACCATGGCGACGACCAGGCCGCCGACCAGGAGCGGGAGGAGCATCGGGTTCATGTCGGTCGCACCTGACTCGTGTTCGGGTCCGCCGTCCTGGCCTGGTAGGGTGGGCCGAGTCTTCGAGTCCCACCATCTGCGTCGCCGGGGCGTGGTGGGACTCGAAGACTCGGCCCACCCTACCAGACGAAGTTGCTCAGTCCCGCATCAGCACCCGCTCGGCGAACATGTTCGACGGGAGCTTGACGCCCTTCGTCTCCAGCCGGTTGATGAACGTCGGCCGCACCCCGGTGGCCTCGAACTGGCCGTACGCCCGGCCGTTCTGGTCGATCCCGAGCTGCTTGTACCGGAACACCTCCTGCATGATGATGATGTCCTGCTCCATGTTCATCACCTCGGTGATGTGGGTGAGCTTCCGCGGCCCGCCCTGGAGGCGGTTGGCCTGGATGATGAGGTCGATGGCGGAGCTGATCTGCTGCCGCATCGCCTTCACCGGGAGCTCGAACCCGCCCATCATGATCATCGTCTCGAGCCGGGTCAGGGCCTCCCGCGGGGTGTTCGCGTGGAGGGTCGCTAGCGACCCGCCGTGGCCGGTGTTCATCGCCTGCAGCATGTCCAGCGCCTCGGCGCCCCGCACCTCGCCGATGATGATCCGCTCGGGCCGCATCCGCAGCGCGTTCCGGACGCAGTCCCGGGTGCTCACCTGGCCCTTCCCCTCGATGTTCGGCGGCCGCGTCTCGAGCCGCACCACGTGGTCCTGCTGGAGCTGCAGCTCGGCCGCGTCCTCGATCGTCACCACCCGCTCGTCCCCGGGGATGAAGCTCGACAGCGTGTTAAGGAGCGTCGTCTTACCACACCCGGTGCCGCCGCTGATGAGGACGTTGAGGCGGGCCTTGATGCACGCCTCCATCAGCATCGCCATCTCGGGGGTGAACGCCTTGTAGTTCAGCAGGTCCTCGAGCTTCAGCGGGTTCGCCCCGAACCGCCGGATCGAGAGGCTCGGGCCGTCCAGCGAGATCGGCGGGATCACCGCGTTCACGCGGGACCCGTCCGGCAGCCGGGCGTCGACCATCGGGCTCGTCTCGTCCACCCGCCGCCCGACCTTCGACACGATCCGGTCGATGATCTGCAGCAGGTGGTCGTTGTCCCGGAACTTCACCTCGGTCTTCTCGAGCTTGCCGCGCCGCTCGACGTACACCTTGTGCGGGCCGTTCACCAGGATGTCGGAGATGGTCGGGTCCTTGAGCAGGATTTCGAGCGGCCCGAACCCGAGCGTCTCGTCGAGCACCTCCTCGATCAGCTTCTCCCGCTCGATCCGGTTCAGGAGCGGGTTCTCGGTGTCGCACAGGTGCTCGACCACCCGGCGGATGTCCCGCCGCATCGCCTCGCTCGACAGGTCCTTCACCCGGGTGAAGTCGAGCCGCTCGACCAGCTTTGAGTGGATCTGCCGCTTCAGCTCGTCGTAGTTCTTCCCCCCGCCGGAGCTCCCGCCCATGCTCGGGCTCGACAGCCGGGAGATGCTGCTCCCGCCGCCGGTGCCCAGGCTGTTCAGCTTCGAGATGCCCTGCTGGAGGCGGCTCATGGTGCTTGGTCCTTAGTCCTTAGTCCTTAGTCCTTAGTCCGTAGTCATTGGTCATTGGTCATTGGTCCCGGCCGGCCTTGCCAAGGACTAAAGACTCATGACCAGTGACTACCGTTTTCCGAACAGCCCCCACCCCTTGCTGCCGCGGTCCGGGCCGGCGGCCGGCTTCCCGAACAGGGCCGCGGCCAGCCCGTGGATGCTCTGCTGCACCCGGCTCTTCGGGGCGTGCTTGATCAGCGGGTGGCCGGACACCCGCGCCCCGATCACCGCCTTCGGCTCGTTCGGCACCTGCCAGAAGATCGGCTTCCCGATCACCTCCTCCGCCTTCTTCAGGCTGATCCCCTCCTCGACCGTGTCGGCGCCTTGGCGGTTGATCACCACCCGCACCTTCTCCGCCAGGTCCTCCTCGCCGCTCAGGCAGTGGACCAGCCGGACCACGTTCCGCAGGCTCGACAGCTCCAGTTGGGCGACCAGCAGGATGTGGTCGGCCATCCGCAGGGCCATCAGGTCGGTCGGCAAGAGGCCCTTCGACAGGTCCAGCACCAGGTGGGTGTAGCTCAGCTTCAGGAGGTTCACGATCCGCTCGACGTGCTGCTCGTGGATCACCCCGACCTGCGCCACCTCCAGCGGGTGCCGCAGGATCGACAGCCCGGTCGGCTCGTGCTTCGCCATCGCCCGGCGGAGGAAGTTCATGTCCAGCCGCTCGATGTTCGCGGCGAGGTCGGCGATCGAGATGTTCTCGAACCCGGTCACCTCCAGGGCGATGTCCGCGTCCCCGAGGGCCAGGTCCAGGTCGATCAGGGCGGCCGCGTTCTCCGGGTCGGCGGCCAGGGTGGCGGCCAGGTTCACCGCCAGGGTCGTCGTCCCGACCCCGCCGCGGCTGCCGAGGACCGCGGTCACCGCGGCCGTCCCGGTCTGGCGGGCGACCGGGCCGGGCATGGCCGGGTCGGCGGTCCCGTGCTCGCCGAGCGCCCGCCGCAGGGCGGCGAGCATGTCCTGCAGCCCGACCGGGTGCGTCAGGAAGTACTTCGCCCCCTTCTGGAGCGACTGCAGGAGGGCCTGGTGGTCGTGGCTGATGGTCAGGATCGGGAGCTTCGGGTGCTCGGCGGCGAGCTGCCCGATGAGCTGCAGGGCCCGGGTCTTGTCCGCGTCCAGGGCGACGACGACGAGGTCCGGGAGGGCGGTCCGGATGACATCCGGGAAGTACTCGTACCGGGCGCACTCGTTGTCCAGCCAGACGAAGTCCACCCCCAGCAGGAGCGTCCGTAGGGACTCCCGGGTGGACTCGGTCGGGTCGACGATCGCCACACGTTGCATGGCCACCACCGGGTCAGTTGAGTCGCGGCGGCCGGGCGGGGCTGGCGCCGCGCCCGGCCGCACCGTCCGTCAGTTCCGCGGGGCCTCGGGGATCACGACCGCCGGCGGCTGCCCGCCCGGGAGGGCCGGCAGGGTCGGGGCCGTCATCCCGCCGGCCGCGGGGGCCGGGTCGGCCGGCGGGGCGGCCGGGGGCGGGACCGCCGGCGGCAGGACCGCCGGGGCCGGCGGGGCCGGCATCGCCGGGGCCGGGTGCGCCGGGTGGATCGGCCCGCCGACGACCGGGCCGTGGCGGACGGCCCCGTGCGGGGCGGCGCACCCGGCGCCGTTCGGGCCGGGCCCGGTGCACACCCCGCCGGCGCACGGGAACAGGGCGGCCGTCGGGTCGCACTTCCACGGGGCGTTGTAGCACCGCCCGACGCACACCTTCCGCTGGCCGCGCGGGGCCTCCAGGATGTTCTCCAGGAACAGCTCGTAGTCGTCCGGGCTGCGGGTCTCCATCCCGGGCAGCCGCTTCGGGGCCTGGTCGCAGTTCAGCGGGCCGACCAGCCGCGGGGTGACCAGGATGACCAGCTCGGTCTCCACCGCCTGGTGGCTGATCCGGCTGAACCCGGCCCCGACGTACGGCAGGTCACCGAGGACCGGGACCTTGGTGGCGGACGCCTGGACGCTGGTCTCGATCAGCCCGCCGATGGCGTACGTCTGGCCGGACTCGAGCATGATCGCGGTCCGCACCTGCTGCTCGGTGAACCCGGGGCTGTTCGACCCGCCGACCACGATCCCCAGGCCCTGGCTGACGGCCGAGATCCGGGGGTTGATCTCCAGCCAGATCTGGCCGTTCCCGTACACGATCGGGACCACCTCCAGCTCGGTCCCGAACGGCACCAGCTGGACGCCGGGGCCGGTGATCCCGGAGGTGCCGCTGATGATCGCCTGCTGCCCGCCGGCCCGGAAGAAGGCCGGGCGGCCGGACTGGGTGATGACCCGCGGCTCGCTCAGGAACTTCGCCAGGCCCTCGGACCGGAGCGCCTGCAGGGCCCCGAAGAACGGGCCCCGGAGCAGCCCGAACTGGATGTTCGCGGCCCCGGTGATGGTCGGCGGGTTGACCCCGAGCGGGCTGGTGATGAGCCCGCTGACGATGCTCTGGAACGTCCCGGTCGACCCGGGGATGGCGAAGTCGAACCCGCGGTTCCGCAGCTCGGTCCGGCTCACCTGGGCGACCACCACGTCGATCTGCACCTGCTGCCCGCCGCCCACCTGGACGGCGTTGATCACGTTGTTCGGGTTCCCGACCGCGCTGCCGGCGAGCCGGGCGACGAGGTCGGCGTCCTGCGGGCTGCTCACGTACCCGCTCAGGATGATCACGTTCCCGACCCCGGGCTGGACGTCCACCGCGGCCGTCGGGACGGTCCGCCGGATCAGGTTCCGGAGCAGGCTCAGGTCCGGCTGGACGACCACGTCCAGCACCACCTTCGCCTTGTCCTTGACGGTCAGGGTGAGCTGGGTCAGCCCGGCCGTCCGCCCGGTCAGGAGCAGCTGGCTGGGGTCGTTCGGGTTGATCCGGACGGCCAGGACGTTCTCCTGGGCGACGGACACGTCTTGCAGGATGTCGCCCTTGGCGAGCTTCGGGTCGTAGGACACCAGCCCGCCGAGCGGGACGAGCAGGGCCCCGGTCTTGTCCACCTGGGCCTGCCCGGAAACCAGCGGCGGCATCGGGGCCGGGGGCTGCCCGCCGGCCGCGGCCGCGGACAGCCCGGCCATCAGAACCAGGCCCCCGGTCAGGGGCCGGCGGCGGGCGTATCGGGTCGGGTGCATCCGTTCACCTCTCCTCGCGGAACCGGGCGGGAACGTCCCGCCCGGGGGGCAGTCGGTCGCGGCCGGGGCGCGCGCCCCGGCCGTGGGCGGCCCCCGCGGCGACCGCGGGGGCGGGGGTCGGTCAGTCGAACTTCGGGGCGGTCGGGGCGGCCGGCCTGGGGTCCGGGGTCGGCTCCGGGGCCGACCGCCGGTTCGCCTCGTCCAGGGTCAGCACCCGCTCCAGCTTCCAGGTCCCGTCCGGCTGCTGCCGGAACCGGTGGACCATCGTCGCGCTGGCGCTGGTGACGGTCACGTCCCGGGTCGGGAGGCCGGACGGGCGGACCGGCTCGGCCTTCGGCTCGGCCGTCTTCGGGGCCGGCCCGGCGTCGGCCCGCGGCTCCGGCTTGGGCGGGTGCCACTCCTCCGGCGGGGGCGCCTTGCTGGCCTGGTGGCCGACCATCTCGGGGGTCACCCACTGGCCCCGGGCGACGGCCGTCTTCAGGGCCTGGCCGAGGTACGGGGTGAGGTCGGCGACGGCCCCGTCGGCGTACTCCTTGGGCATGTCCCGCTTCTGGAACCGGGCCTCGACCAGGTCCTTGGTCAGCTCGGTGTTGGCCGGGATGAAGTCGGTGGCGACCAGGACCGGGACGGTGGCCGGCTTGTCCGCGGCGGCCGGGGCGACCGGGGTCTCGGGCGTCCCCCGCCCGGTCTCCCCGTCCCGGCCGTCGGAGGTGATCGGCTCGCTCTCCAGGATGGCCTTCACCTTCTGGACGCTGTAGTCCGGGTCGATCGGCCGCTTCGGGTTGCGGTGGACCAGCTCCAGGTGGCAGCCGCGGAGCTTGGCCAGCATGATCAGGGCGGCCTCCTCCTGGTTGACGGCGAACGACACGTTGGTCATGTTCGGGAACCGCTGGGCCTTCATCAGGTCCGACTCCCCGTTCACCTCCAGCACGTGCATGTTCACCAGCAGCGGCATGACGGTGACCTTGTTCTTGATCTTGACGCTGGCCATCACGTCCACCTTGGACCCCGGCCCGATCCCGCCGGCGGCCGCGTTCACCGCCCCGATCGGCATCGAGAACACGTCCTTGTCGTCCAGGAACCCGCCGCCCAGGCCCTTCTTCAGGTCGTCCGAGTTGAACGGCTCGCCCTTCCGGACGGTCCGGGCCAGCCGCTTGTCGAGCAGGTCGGCCGGGTCGGTCACCGCCTTCGGGTTCAGCCCCTCCTTCGGCAGCGCCCTCCGCTCGGTCACCTTCTCCCAGTTCTCCTTGGTCAGGTAGGTGCCGGTGGTCAGGTCCTTGCTGGCCACGATCACGTCGACCGTCTCGACCTTCGGCTTGGCGTTGATCTGGGTGGTCAGGAACGCGGCCACCAGCCCGCACCCGACCGCCACCGCCATCAGGACCACGTTCTTCTGCTTCACGGTGCTTCCTCGGGGCAACGGGCCACCGGGCCGGCGGCCGGGGCCGCGGCGGGGTGCGCCCTGGTGGAGGTCGTGGGGCCGGGTCGGGTCGGGGTTTCCGGGCCTTGCGGCCCTTGGCGGGGTTACCCGCCCTGTGCCGTGTGACGGCCGCGCCACCCGGCGGTAAGATTCGACCCCGGGGGACCGGTTCCTTCAGTCTTTCCGTCCCCCGCGGCCGTGCCGAGAATCCGCAACTTACCAGTCCTATAGCTCACCCGGGGGCCCGCCGCCGGCCGGAACCGCCCGGATTCGCTTGACGCCGTCGTATTCCCGGACAGCCCGGTTAGCGGGGCAGCACCAGCACGTACCCGAGGTACAGGAGGAACCCGACGCACAGCGGGATGCCGTACGGCAGCTTGACCCACGCCCGCCGCCGGTCCTCGGCCCGCCGCACCGCCTCCCCGGCCCCGCCGGTGGCGAACAGCTTCAGGTCTCCGCCGATCCCGCGGAGGATGGCCGCGTTCGCCGCCCACTGCCGCCGCATCAGGATCATGGCCAGGCCGAACAGCCCGCCGGCGACCGCCCCGAAGACGAACGCCCAGAGCACCACCCCCAGCCCGTGCAGCCGGAACCCGAGCCCGGCCGCCTCGGTCGTGCCCCCGGACCCGAAGAACGCGCACACCCAGGCGGCGAACCCCATCTGCATCTTCACGTCGCCCTCCCCGACCCCGCGGACCGCGAGCATCGGGAACAGCAGGGCGAACCCCAGCGCGGTGCCGAGGACGGCGGACCCGAGCCCGCCGGTCCCGGCGTCGACCCCGACCCCGAGGTCGTGCAGCAGGCCGAGCACCCACCCGCTGAGGATCAGCGGCAGGGTGATCCGGTTCGGCACCTTCAGGGCCCACCCGTCGACCAGCGCGGCGGCCACCATGCCGGCGCAGACGACGACGAGCGGGCCGGCGTTCAGCCCGGTCGGCTTGACCCCGGCCCAGGCGAGGTGGGCGAGGGCGGCGGCGGCGACCCAAGGCAGCGCGAGCAACGGCATCCGGGCCAGCTCGGCGGCGAACTCCCGGTCGAGGCCGAGGTGCTCGGTCCCGGGCGGGCGCGGGGGCGCGGGGCGGGGGGGGGCTTCCGGGGTCATCCGGTCGGGACCTGTGGGGGGCGGGCGAGGGGGGCGGAAGCCGGCGAGCCGGGAGCGTCAGCGACCGGAGTGCGTTGGGAACTCCGGTCGCTGACGCTCCCGGCTCGCCGGGTATCGAGGCCACGTCGGTCGGCAC
>PNKH01000110.1 GCA_013822345.1 Isosphaera sp. | reverse complement strand
GGGTCAGGCCAGCACGTCTTTCACCACGTGCCCGTGGACGTCGGTCAGCCGGTAGTCGCGGCCCTGGAACCGGAACGTCAGCTTCGTGTGGTCGAGGCCCATCTGGTGCAAGAGCGTCGCCTGCAGGTCGTGGACGTGGACCGCGTTCTCGGTCACGTTGTACCCGATCTCGTCCGTCGTCCCGTGCAGGCGCCCGGGCTTGAACCCGCCACCGGCGACCCACATCGTGTACGCGTCGATGTGGTGGTCCCGGCCGATCGTCTCCCGCGGCTCGCCCATCGGCGTCCGACCGAACTCCCCGCCCCAGACCACGATCGTCGAGTCGAGCAGCCCGAGCCGCTTCAGGTCCTTCACCAGCGCCGCGCACGGCTGGTCGATCTCCTTGCAGATGTTGTCCAGCGGCTTCGTCAGGTCGAGGCTCCCGCCGTGGTGGTCCCAGTCGGTGTGGTACAGCTGCACGAACCGCACCCCGCGCTGCACCAGCCGGCGGGCCAGCAGGCAGTTCGCCGCGAAGCTCGGCTTCCCGGCCGCCGCCCCGTACAGGTCCAGCGTCTTCTTGTCCTCCTTCGCCAGGTCCATCAGCTCCGGGGCCGACGACTGCATCCGGTACGCCATCTCGTACGCAGCGATCCGCGTCTGGATCTCCGGGTCGCCGACCGCCCCGTGGCGGAGGCCGTTCAGGTCCTTCACCGCGTCGACGAACTCGCCCTGCGCCTTCCGGTCCACGCCCGGCGGCGGGGACAGGTCGAGGATCGGGTTCGGCCCCTTCAGGAACGGCACCCCCTGGTACACGCTCGGGAGGAACCCGGACGAGTACAGCGCCGCCCCGCCGCGCGGCCCCCGCGGCCCGGACTGCAGGACTACGAACCCGGGCAGGCTGTCGGACTCGCTGCCGAGGCCGTAGGTCAGCCACGCCCCCATGCTCGGCCGGCCGAACTGCGGGCTGCCGGTGTTCACGAAGCACTTCGCCGGGCCGTGGTTGAACACGTCCGTCTTCATCCCGCGGAGCCAGCACACGTCGTCGGCGATCTCGCGGTGGTACGGCAGCAGTTCGCTGACATCCATGCCGCAGTTGCCGGCCTTCGCGAACTTCCGGACCGACCCGAGGAGCTTGGCGTCGCCCTTGATGAAGGCGAACCGCTTCCCCTGGGTGAACGACTCCGGCACCTTCTGCCCGCTGAGTTCGTTCAGCTTCGGCTTCGGCTCGAAGAGCTCGAGTTGGCTCGGGGCGCCGGCCATGAACAGGTAGATGACGGCCTTCGCCTTCGGCTTGTGGTGCGGCTTCCGCGGGGCGAGCGGGTCTTTGCGCTCGGGGGCCGCGCCGGCGTCGCGGGCCAGGAGCGAGGCGAGGGCCATCGACCCGACCCCGACCCCGCAGTCGCGGAAGAAGTGCCGCCGCGTCTGGGCGAGTGTCAGGGCGTTGTCAATGTCACGAGGGGTCATGTGTCCTCGGCTTTTAGCCGCCTGTTCGTTGCCTTTCGGTACGCCCTGACCCGCGCGTAGCGGACGTAGATCACCAACAACACGACCGCGATCCAGAACAGCCCGAATAGGACCACGACCACCCGTGCGGGAAGGTCTTCCTTTTCCGTCAGCAACTCGGCGGCTACCCACAGCAAGCCCACGCTGCCCGCGAGCAACTGACCGAGGAGGAGGCACCCGTGGAGGGTGAACACCGGCTCCGGAGGGTCTTCGACCTCGTCACCCGTCCGCTTCTCCCCGCGGCTGAACTGCTTCATCCCCTTTCTCACTCCCGGGTGATGAACTCGTCCAGGTTCATCAGCACCCGGGCGACGGCCGCCCACGCGCCCTTCGGGTCAGCCTTCCGCCGGGCGTCGAGGTATGCCTTCAGCCGGTCCGCCTCGGTCGCGGTCGGGGTGCGGGCGAAGCACGCCTTAAACGCCCACGCCAACTTCCCCGCGTCGTCCCGCGGGCCGTCCGCCTCGATCCGCTTCCCCAGGAACCCGGCCAACTCCACGAACACCGGGTCGTTCGCCAGGTGCAGCGCCTGCAGCGGGGTGTTGCTCCGGTTCCGACGTGTGCAGGTCGTCTGGGCGTCGGCCGCGTCGAACGTGGTCAGCAGGTGGTGCTGGCTCTGCCGCCAGATGTGCGTGTACATCCCGCGGCGGAACCGGTCCTCCCCCTGGCTCTCCGGCCACGGGTGGGCGTTCTGCGTCAGTGCGAACACCTCCTTCGGCTGCGGCGGGTACACGCCCGGGCCGCCGACCTTCGGGCTCAGCTTCCCGCTCGCGCACAGGGCCGCGTCCCGGATCACCTCCGCCTCCAGCCGCAGCCGCGCCTGCCGGGCCAGCAGCAGGTTCCGCGGGTCCTTCGCCGCCGCGGCCGGCCGCGCCGCCGACGACTGCCGGTAGGTGTCGGACGTGACGATCAGGCGGTGCAGCTTCTTGAAGCTCCACCCGCCCTCCCGGAACTCGACCGCCAGCCAGTCGAGCAGCTCCGGGTGCGTCGGGAAGTCGCCCTGGTACCCGAAGTCGTTCTCCGTCTCGACCAGCCCGCGGCCGAAGAACTTCTGCCACTCCCGGTTCGCCGTCACCCGGGCGGTCAGCGGGTTCCCCGCCGATGTCAGCCAGTTCGCCAGGTCGAGCCGGGTGAGCCGCTTCTCCGCCGCGACCGTCGTCGAGATGGCGGTCGGGTAGCCGGGCTGGACCGCGTCGCCCTTGCGGAGGAAGTCGCCGCGGATCTGGACGTGCGTCACCCGCGGGACCGGCCGCTCGCGCATCACCAGCGTCGACGGGACCTGCCCCTGGGTCTTCCGGATCTCGGCGTTCAGCCGCTTCGTCTCGGCGTCGTTCCCGGCCCGCCGTGCCGCCGCCGCCTGCCGGTTCAGCTCGGCGATCTTCTCTTCGAGGTCCGGCGGCCCGCCGATCGGCAGCGTCGGCTCGTCGCACGAGTCGAAGAAGGCGTACAGGCGGAAGTAGTCCTTCTGCGAGACCGGGTCGAACTTGTGGTCGTGGCACTGGGCGCAGCCGGCGGTCAGCCCGAGCCAGACGGCGGCGGTGGTGCTCGCCCGGTCGACCGTCCGCTCGACCCGGAACTGCTCCGCGTCGGTCCCGCCCTCCTCGTTGAACGACGTGTTCCGGTGGAACCCGGTCGCCACCCGCGACGCCACCGACCCGTGGTGCCGGACCCGGGCCGCCAGGCCCGCCCACCCGGACCCGCCGAGCCGTTCGCCTTCGCGCGCCCACAACAGGTCGCCGGCCAACTGCTCGGCGGTGAACCGGTCGAACGGGAGGTCGTCGTTCAGGGCCTTGATGACCCAGTCGCGGTACGGCCAGATCTGCCGCGGGCCGTCGATCGTGTACCCGTTCGAGTCCGCGTACCGGGCGAGGTCGAGCCAGTGCCGGGCCTGCCGCTCCCCGTAGTGCGGCGACGCGAGGAGCCGGTCGACCACCTTGGCGTAGGCGTCCCGCGACTCGTCCCGGACGAAGTCGTCCACCTCCTTCGGGGTCGGGAGGAGGCCGGTGAGGTCGAGGGTGACGCGGCGGATCAGGGTCGGGCGGTCGGCCTCCGGCGACGGCTTCAGCCCGGCGGCCGCGAGCCGGGCCCGGACGAACGCGTCGACCGGGTGGACGGTGTCGAACGGCCGGGCCTTGTCGGCGGGAACGGCCGGGCGGGCCGGCGCGACGAACGCCCAGTGCGGGGCGTACGCGGCCCCCTGCTCGATCCACGCCTTCAGCTTCGCCGTCTGGTCCGGGGTGAGGTGGTGGCCGACGTCCGCCGGCGGCATCCGCCCTTCGTCGGTGTCCGGGAGCAGCACCCGGGTGAGCAGTTCGCTCTCGGCCGGCTTGCCGGGGACGATCGCCCCCTTGTCGATCGCGGCCTGGCGGTCGTCGAGGCGCAGCTTCGCCTTCTGCGTCGCCGGGCCGTGGCACTTGAAGCACGAGTTCGACAGGATCGGCCGGATGTCGCGGCCGTAGTCGACCGGGTCCGCGGCGGGGGCGGCGGCCGGCAGGAGGAGGATGGCGAGTGCGGACAGGCGCGTCGGCATGACGGCTCCGGCGGCAGCCCGAAGCGAGCGGGGGTGGGTGGGACCATTGTCCGCCGCGAAGGGGACGGATTCAAGGCGCCGGGGGCGGATTCTACAGAAAGTCCGGCCTGGACCGCGGCCGTCTCGGCCGCTGCTTCGCGACGCCGGCGGCCGAGACGGCCGCGGTCCAGGCATCAATCTTTCTGCTTCTTCTCCGGCACCCACGCCTCCTCCGGCGGGCGGCGGAGGTGGTGGCCGGTCGCGTCCTGGTACGCCTTCGCCAGGGTTAGCAGGTCCGTCTCGCCGTACAAGTTGCCGGTGAACGTCACGGCCAGCGGGGTGCCGTCCTTGCGGGCTCCGTTCGGCAGGCACACCGTCGGGTGGCCGGTCAGGTTCGTCACCGCCAGGTCGTTCCCGCCGACGTAGCAGTCCACCGTCTCGAACACCTTGGCCATGTCGCGCATCACCAGGGTCCGCGCCCGCTGCGCCCGGAGGTAGTCGACCGCGGAGACGAACCGCGCCCGGCGGAACGTGTTCGGCCACAGCCCGATCTCGGCCCGCACGCCCTCCCGGGTGATGTCGTCGAACGCGGTCGCCGACTCCACGTCGAGGATCATGGTGACGATGGTCTGGGCGAGGGCGGTCGGCAGCTCGACCGGGACGAGCCGCGCCCCGAGGTCGGTCAGCACCTTCCGGGTGGCGGCCGGGGTGCTGTCGAACACCCCGACGCGGAACTCCTTCGGCGGCTTCTTCCCGGGCCAGTCGAACGGGCGGTCGACGGCGGTCGCGTCCTTGCCGTCGGCCCCGTGGATCGCCCCGAGCACGAGGGCACAATCTTCGACGCTGCGGCACATCGGGCCGATCTTGTCGAGCGACCAGCACAGGGCCATGCACCCGTGCCGGCTGACCCGGCCGAACGTCGGCCGGAGGCCGGTGACGCCGCAGACCGTGCTCGGCGAGACGATGCTGCCGAGCGTCTCGCTGCCGAGGCCGAACGCGACCAGGCCGGCGGCGACCGCCGACGCCGTCCCGGCCGACGACCCGCTGCTGCCGCTCTTGCGGTCCCACGGGTTGCGGGTCATCCCGCCGAACCACCGGTCGCCCCAGGCGAGCGCCCCGAGCGTGGTCTTGGCCGCGAGCACCGCCCCGGCCGCATCGAGCCGGTCGGCGACCGTCGCCTTCCCCTTCAGCACCTGCTCCTTGAAGTGGCCGGCGCCCCACGTCGTCGGGTAGCCCGGGTACGCGATGAGGTCCTTCGCCCCCCACGGGACGCCGTGCAGCGGCCCGCGGTACTTCCCGGCGGCGATCTCCTTGTCGGCGTCGGCCGCCTGCTGGAGGGCGAGTTCCTCGGTCAGCGTGACGACGCAGAGCAGGGCGGGGTCGTACTTCTTCAGCCGGGCGAGGTACAGCTTCGTGAGTTCGACCGACGACACCTTCTTGGTGCGGAGGAGTTCGGCCTGGGCGTGGAGCGGGAGGAAGGCGAGGTCGGCGTCGGCCTCGGGCCTGGCGACCGGGGCGTCCGGCTTGGTCGGGGCGACGGCGCCGCGGCCGGCCTTGGCGGGCGTCTCGCCGGGGGTCGGGGTGAAGTGGAGGGCGGGGGCGACATCGTACCCGACGGCGGTCTTCCGCAGGGTGGCGAGCTGCAGGTGGACGACGCTCAGGCGGGTGGCGACGGCCTTCCGCTCGTCGTCGGTGAGGGTGATGCCGGCGACCCACTCGGCGTCGCGGACCATGTCGGCGGTGACGCCGGCGTCGGCGGGTCGGGCGGCCGCGCTCGCCGCGACGGCCCGGTGGAACGGGGCGGTCCCGATGCCGAGGGCGGCGGCCGCGGCCAGCAGGTCGCGGCGGGAGACGTCGGTCGGCACGGGTGCCCTCCGGGGTCGTGGTCGAGGGATTCTACCCGAACCCGGCCCCGGGCGGCCGGTCCGCCGTCAATCCTTCGTCAGCGCCAGGTCCAGCGTCTGGGCCCGCCTCCCCTCGACGGTCACGGTCAGCCCGGACTTCGCGGCGTCGAAGTACTTCTCCGGCAACGCCGGCCGACCGGACCCCGGCACGTCCATCCGCGCCTCCGACTCGTACGACGCCACCCGCACCCGGTACCGGCCCGGCCGCACCCCGTCGTTCGGGGCGAAGGTCGAAAGGGCGAACCGGCCGTCCGGCCCGATCTGCCCGGACGCGCCCTCGCCCGGGCCGTCCGGCACCAGGGTGACGTACCCGTTGGTGACCGGCCGGCCGTCGCAGGTGACGGTGCCGGTGACGGCGGTCATCCCGCCGCCCCCGCACCCGACGGCGGCCAGCGCCCCGGTCAGCAACACGCGGCGGCACACGGCGGACCCCCCGGCGGGTTCACGGGATCGTCGCGGCCAGCCCGTCGGCCTTGTCCCCGAGGGCGGCGTAGGTGGCCAGCGGGACGTCCTGGCGGAGGAACTGGACCGAGGCGTCGGCCAGCGCGAACACCGCCCCGCCGGTGTGGTAGCTCGACGCCCCGCAGTTCGTCCACCACGAACTCGGCTGGGCCGCCACGTTCCGGGTCGGGCTGTTCACCCGCTGGCCGGTGAAGAACACCGTGAAGTTGTTGCTGAACGCCCCGCCGTACCCGCACTCCTCCGCGTTCCGCTCCCCGATCAGCAGGGTGTTCGCCGTCCCGTCGGTGATGTCGCCGAGCCGGACGTTGGTGAAGGTGCGGTTGAACACCCCCGGGTGGTCCGTCGCGTTCGAGACCGGGCGGTGCCACCGCAGGTTCGCCGGGCCGATCCCCGGGGCGTTGTCCGGCTCGGTCGCGCAGAAGCAGTTCGCGCACCCGCAGTCCGGGGACGGGTCGTCCGGCAGGATGGTCCCCGCCGACAGCGGGTAGTACAGCCCCTGCTGCTTCCCCGGCCACTCCTGGAAGTTCCCCCCGTTCCTCATCCCCAGCAGCCGGGCGAACGGGTTCGACGGGCAGGCGAGGAACGGGTACGGCTGGTTCTCGAACAGCGGGCGGTTGGTGCCGGCGTCGTTCCGCACGGCGAAGTCGATCCGGTCGAACAGCGGCCCCTGCTCCAGGTACGGGAGGACCCGCTCGACCCAGGTGTGCTGGTTCCCGGACGGGTGGCGGTAGAAGCTCGTGGGCGGGAACCGGCCGTACGCGTCGTGGTAGTTGTGGAGGGCGAGGGCCAGCTGCTTGAGGTTGTTCTGGCACTTCGCCCGGGCGGCCGCCTCCCGCACCTTCTGCACCGCCGGCAGGAGGAGCCCGACCAGGACGGCGATGATGGCGATGACCACCAACAGCTCAATCAGGGTGAACGCGGAACGGGTGCGGCGCATGGCGTCTCCCCGCGGGACCCCGGAACGGGGCGGACATGAAACCCTCCGCCCAGATTACCCGACCGGCCGCGGCGGGGAAGCGAATTCCCACACCGACCGGCCCGGTTGGCGGGTGGGGGTGATCCGCGGTTCCCGGCCCTTGGTGCCGCACGCCCCGGGCGGCCTGACGGGACGGTTCACCGGATCGCCGCGGCCCACCCCAGCGCCTTCGCCAACGACTCCATCGGCAGCCCGATCACGTTGCTCACCGTCCCGTCCTCCACCGTCAGGTACGGGTCGTGCGGCAACTCGATCGCGTAAGCCCCGCTGCACCCCTCCCACTTCCGCGTCGCCAGGTACGCCTCGACCTCGTCCGCCGCCAGCCCCTTCATCCGCACCAGGCTCCGCTCCTGCCACGCCAACTGCCAGTCGCCCGGCCGCAGCCACAGGCACACCCCCGTCCACAGCTCGTGCACCGTCCCCGCCAAAGACGTGATGATCCGCCGGGCGTCCGCCTCGTCCGCCGGCTTCCCCACCACCCGCCCGTTCAACCAGCCCACCGTGTCGGCGGCGATCACCACCCCGGACTCCACCTTCGGCGCCACCGCCGCCGCCTTCAGCCACGCCAGCTCGCCGACGTAGTGCCGGCAGTCGCCGAGCCGCGCCTCGGTCGGCTCGTCGATGTCCGCGGGGATCACGTCGAACGTGTACCCGGCCTCCTCCATCAGCCACCGCCGGCCGCGCGACCCGCTGGCCAGGATCAGGCGGCCCGGGAACGTCCCCATGCGTCGAGCACCTCGGCGAAGTGCGGCCACACCCGGTCCGGCGACAGCTCGGCCATGCACACCATGTCCGGGCACGTCTTCCGGTAGCTGCCGCCGCACGGCACGGCCGTCTCCACCCCGCCGGCCATCGACGTGTACGGCCCGTGCCGCCGGACCCGCGTGCAAGTGTACGGCGCGACGCACGGCCGGCCCAGCGCCGCCGCCAGGTGCAGCGGGCCGGTGTCGTTCCCGAGCACCACGTCGGCGACCGACAGCACCGCCGCCAGCCGCGGCAGCGTCGTCTTCCCGGTGAGATCCTTCGCACAGGCAGGAATGCCTGTGCCACCACCGGTTGGTGGCACAGGCATTCCTGCCTGTGCGATCACTTCCCGTGACAACGCGGTGTCATCGGCCGCCCCGACCAGCACCGCCGACCCGCCGTGCCGCTCGCGCATCCGCCGCAGCAACTCCGCGAAGTGCGCCGGCGGCCACCGCTTCGTCACCCACTTCGCCCCGGCGACGACCGCCACCCGTGGCCGCGGCAGGTCGGCCAGGTCGGCCCGGGCCGCCGCCACCTCGGCCGGGTCGAGCGGGACGTGGAACCGCTTCGGCACGTCCCCCGCCCCGAGGAACTCGGCCACCCGCCAGTACCGGTCCACGGCGTGAATCCGATCGGCGTCGGGGACGCGCACCTTGTGCGTGTAGGCGTACCGGCTGCCTTCGCGGGCGGCGGCGAACCCGACCCGCACCGGCGCCCCGGTCGCCAGGCACATCAACCCCGTCCGCAACAACCCCTGCAAATCCACCACCAGATCGAACCGCCGGCGCCGCAACTCGGCGGCGAACCCGACCGCGTACCGGGCCGGCCGCCACAGCCCGCGGCGGAACGCCGCGCGGTCGAACGGGAGGGTGTCGGTGAGGTCCGGGTGGCCGCGGACGAGCGGCTCGAACGCCGCGTTGATGACCCAGGTGATGCGGGCCGCCGGGAAGCGGACCCGCAGGGCGGTGAGCACCGGCAGGGCGTGGGCCACGTCCCCGAGGGCGCTCGGCTTGATGAAAGCGATCCGTCGCGCGTCCATGCGGCGGTCCCGGGCGGACTACGCCCCCCGGCCCGCTGGCGCGGGGGCGCTCGACTTCGGCAGCAGGGCGGCGACGACGAGCAGCAGCCCGGCCCCGGCGAGGTACGGTAGTGTGTGCGAGACGCCGGCCTGGAACAAGACCGACCCGGCCAGCGGCCCGAGGATCCGGCCGAGCGACGCGAACGCCTGGTTCACCCCCAGCACCTCGCCCTGCCGGGCCGGGTCGGCGCTCTTCGACACCAGCGCCGACACCGACGGGTTCACGAACGCGAACCCGACCACCGCCACCGCCATCGACAGGTAGAACAACGTCATCTCCGTCCCGCCGGACGTGCGCTCCGCCCGGCCGGTGAGGTACGCGACCCCCGCCAGGCCGAGCAACCCGAGGATCATCAGCCCGACCCCGACCGCCAACAGCCGCCGCTCCGACCCCTTCTTCGCCAGCGGCCGGTACATCCCGCCGGCGACCGTCAGCACCGCCCCGACGGTCGCGAACACCAGGAAGTTGTCCTCCAGCGACATCCCGAACGCCGCCTCGGTCAAGAGGGCCAGCGTCGCCTCGAACTGGGCGAACGCGCAGATCGCCAGGAAGTACACCAGGATCAGCGCCCCGACCGCCGGCATCCGCAGCACCGCCGCCGTCCGCGACAGACTGAAGAACTCCTTCTCGGCGCGGTTGTCCGGCCGCCGCGTCTCCTTGAAGATGGCGACCGCGATGACGAGGGCGACGAGCGACAGCCCGGACGCCAGGGCCCCGGCGCCCCACGGCTGCTGGTCGAAGAGGGCGAGGCCGAAGTACGCGATCAGCGGCCCGAGGGTGAACCCGGCCCCGAACGCGATCCCGATCAGGGCCATCCCCTTCGCCCGCTTGTCCGGGGTGGTGCAGTCGGCGATCACCGCCGCCGCCGTCCCGACGCTCGCCCCGGCGATCCCGGCCCCGACCCGCGACAGCAGCATCAGCCCGATCGCCAGGCCGGCCGACGACTCCGGGAGGGTGACCGCGAACCCGTACAGGGCGTAGAAGACGACCGACCCGCCGAGACTGATGAGGAGCACCGGCCGACGGCCGATCCGGTCCGAGACGCGGCCCCAGAACGGCGAGAACACGAACTGCATCAGCGAGAAGACCGAGAACAGCACCCCGATCACCGCCCCCTTCGCCCCGTCCGACAGGGCGAGGCCGGCCGGCCCGAGGTACGGCTCGGCCTGGCGCGGCAGCACCGGGAGGACGATGCCGAACCCGAGCAGGTCGATGAACACGACCAGCCAGACGACGAGCAGGGCCGACTTCGGGGCCTCGGGCGAGCCGGGGGTGTCAGCCCCCGGGGGCGTTGGGTTACTCATGTCGAGAGACTACGGTTCCCCGCGCCGCCCGCACAGCCCGACCGACCGGCGCGGCTTGCGGTCGCGGTGCGGCCCGCCGCCGGCCGGCGGGTTTGCCCTTGCGCCCGGCGCGGGCACATTCCATGCTGGGGAACTCCACCCCCGCCCGGAGGCGTCCGCATGGCCCGCGCCGACCTGTTCGCCCGCACCGCCGCCGGCCCGGACACCGCCGCCCGCACCGCCTTCCTCGTCGTCGGCACCGCCAGCGTCCCGGACGGCCGGCTCCTGTCGGCGGTCCAGTACCCCGGCGAGGACCTGTCCCCGGAAACCGCGGTCGAGAAGGCCCGCGGCGAGTCCGACGCCTTGCCGGTCACGTTCCAGGTGCCGGTCGCGGTGAGCGTGCTGCGGGTCGGGGCCGACTTCGCCCTGCAGTCCGTCGCCTGCCTCGACGCCCCGCAGTTCCGCCCGCGGGAGGTCGTCAACAAGTTCTGGCTCGGCCTGTCCTTCTACCAGGCGAAGCTGGTGACGTTCAACGGCCGGGCGTTCGACCTGCCGCTGTTGGAGCTGGCCGCGTTCCGGTACGGGTTCGCCGCCCGGGACTACTACCAGAACAGCCGGAACCGGTTCAACGGCCCGATCGACCTGAGCGACTGGCTGACCAACTTCGGGGCGTGCCGGCTGGCCGGCGGGCTGGACCTGCTGGCGAAGCTGCTCGGCAAGCCTGGGAAGATGGGGGTGAGCGGCGACCGGGTGTACGAGCTGTGGCGCGACGGCCGGGTGCGGGAGGTGAACGACGACTGCCTGTGCGACGCCCTCGACACCTACTTCGTGTTCCTGCGGACGCGCGTCCTGACCGGCGACATCGACCCGGAACAGGAGGCCGACTTGACCGCGAAGGCGAAGGAGTTGCTGGAGGCGAAGGCCGGCGAGTTCCCGGTCCTGCGGACGTACCTGGCGAACTGGACCGCGTTCCCGTCGCCGTGACCCGGTCAGGCCCGCCAGAACCGCACCAACTCGCCCCGCAGGAACGCCCACACCCCGCGGGCCGCGGCCCAGCTCCGGCGGGCGTCCGCCCGGTGCCCGACCAGCCGCCTGGCCGCCGCCTCCACCACCTTCACCAGCAGCTGCACCGGGGCGTCGAGCGTCACCGCCAGCTTGTACGCGAACAGCCGCAGCCGCCCGACCCCGGCCTTCCGGAAGTACTGGGCGTACCCGGTCGCCACGCTCGGGGCGACGAACCCGACGTTCCCCCGGCTCGACACCCGCCCGTGGTGCACCACCTCCACGTCCCCGGCGTACACCACCGCCCCGGCCCGCCCGACCTGCACCGACAGGTCGATGTCCTCGACCCCGAACCGGTACCGCTCGTCCCACCCGCCGGCGGCGTCGAACGCGGCCCGCGGCAGGAACACCGCCGGCCCCATCAGCACCTCCACCGGCCGCACCCCGTCCGGGTCGAACGACCCCCGCCGGTACTCGCCGTACGCGGCCCGGAACAGCCCGGTCCAGCGGAACAGGCTCAGCTTGTGCAGCAGGGCGGGGATGGTCGGGCGGCGGCGGTACGAGATCTGGACCGCCCCGGACGGCTCCCGCAGCCGCGGGCCGATCATCCCGGCGGCCGGGTTGGCGGCGGCGTGCTCGACCAGGCGGCGGAGGGTGAGCGGCGGGACCTCGGTGTCGTTGTTCAGGAAGAACAGGAACCGCCCGCGGGCCCGGGCCGCAGCCTGGTTCGACGCCGCCGCGAACCCGCGGTTCTCGTCGTTGCGGATCAGCACGACGCGGGGAAACTCGGCGGCCACCATGTCGGCGGCGCCGTCGGCGGAGGCGTTGTCCGCGACGACCACCTCGAACGTCACGCCCTGCGGGTGGTCGAACAGCGACCGGAGGCAGTTCCGCAGGAGGCCGGCGCAGTTCCAGTTGGCGACGCACACCGACACGTCGACGGCGGCGCGGGCGGCCGGCGTCGGCGGGGGTCGGGGGACGGGCGGGGCGGCCGGGGACATGTGCGGTGTCGTAACACGCGGCGGCGCGGCGTGTCAACGCGGGCCGTCACCAGTCCGCCGGCAACTCCTCCTTCCCGGCGACCGTCGCCAGGGCGGCGAGCACGGCCGGGTGGACCTCGTTCGTCACATACCGGGCCGTGGCGTCGGCGAACTGGACGACGAAACCGTCCGGGCGGGGCGAGCGGAGGAGCGCGTCGCGGAAGTGGGTGCCGCCGAACGGCCGGCCGTCGCCGGTGAGGTGCCTGAGCGACGGGTCGATCGGCCGGACCGTGGCCGGCCCGCCGCGGAGCCACGGCCCGACCTCGTATCCCGTCTCGATCGTCAGGAGTGTGTTCGACGACCCGTCCGTGATGTCGGCGAGGGTGGTGGTGCGGTCGTACCCGAACACCCCGACCCCCAGCGCCCCGGCCGGGAGGGTCGCGGCGTCCGGGCCGACGCCCGCCACCCCGACGTAGTTCGTCACCGCGAGGTGCCCGGTGGCGGCCGCCGGCCCGCGCTCGCCGACCCACTCCAGGCAGCGGAACATCTTCGGCGGGTGCCTCGCCGCGTCGACGGCCGCCCGGTTCGGCTCCGCGTCCCACGCCGCGGTGCGGCTCAACCGCCTGGAGACGTCCTCGTGCTCGAGGTACGGCAGCAGGGGGGCGTAGAAGCTCAGGCGGGCGTCGGGCGGCAGGTCGGTCGCCAGCGCGGTCCCGGGCGGGAAGTGGCGGTGGGTCTCGAGGAACCCGTGGGCGGCGACGCCGATGTGCTTCAGGTGGCTGAAGCACATCGTCCGGACGGCCGCCCGCCGCACCTTCGACACCGCCGGCAGCAGGAGGGAAACGCCGACCGCGAGGACGACGATGACGACGAGGAACCCACGGAAGCCGAAGGCGCGGCGCATGGGAACCCCGCGGGTGAGGCAGGCCGACACCGGAACGACGCGGCCCGCCGCGCGGCGTTTCAGCCGCGACCGGTTGTCGTCGGGTAGGGCGGGCCGAGCCGGCGCCTCGCCGGCGAGTCCCACCGCGTCCGGGGCGGGATGGTGGGACTCGGTCCGAAGCGGACCTCGGCCCACCCTACTTCCCCTGACCCGTCCGGCCGTACCACGCGACCAGCTTCGGCAGCTCCCCCTTCGACCCGAGCAGCCGCAGGGCGAACTTCTGCCGCGACCGGCCGAGCAGCTTGTTGAACCCGAAGTTGTCGTCCACGATCCGCACCGCCAGCGTCACCGCCTCGTCCGCCGGCCGCCCGCCGGCCGCCAGCACCCGGGCCAGCCACATCGCCGCCGCGAACGCCGCCGCCAGCGCCTCCAGCCCGTCCCACACCGGCAGCCCGAAGTTCGCCGGCCCGCAGAACTGACCCGACTCCACCTTCACCCGCCCCCACCGGGTCAAGAGTGACACCGCGGCGTCACTCAGCCCCGGCAGCGGGGTCTCGCCGGCCGCGAACGTGGCGTCCGGGATCGCCGCGTGCGTCTTCGGCACCCGGCCGCTGCCGCGGGCGAACCGGACCGCCGACAGCAGCCGCCCGGCCGCGCTCCGCTGCGCCGCCCCGCGGTCCGGGCCGGTGTCCTTCCGGGCGTACAGGGCGGCCAGCGGGCGGAACACCATCCGCCCGACCCACCCCGGCCGCGGCACCTCCGCCGGGTCCGCCGGCACCTCGGCCTCCGCCGTCTCGGCCAGGCCGCGGAGCATCTTCCCCAGCAGGTCGCCGGTCACCGCCTTCATCCCCCCGGCCCCGGCGAGCGTCGTGTGCCGCATCAGCCCGACGACGTACAGCACCTTCCGCCACCGCCGCTCGACCGACCCACCCCCGGCCAGCAGGCCCGAGACGGCGGTCGCGATCCGGAGCACGTCGCCCCACGGCACCGCGTCGCCCTTCCGGAGCGGCGGCGGGGCGGCGGCCGCGACCCCCGCCGCCGGACCGGCCTCCAGCGCGGCGGCGTACTCCCGGGCCTCGGCCAGGTGTTCGGCGAGCGGCCGGCCGCGGTCCTCCGCCGCCGACGGGCAGGCGAACCGCAGCCCGAGCTTCCAGTGGTCCCCGGCCGGGACGAGCGCGTACGGGTAGATGCGGCAGGCGAGCGGCTTGGCCGCCGACCCGAATGTGTCGTGGATGCGGCACCGGTTGTCCGGGCCGAGGAAGACGCACGCCCCGTCCGCCCGGCTGTTCAGCCGCCAAGCCGGCGACAGCCACCCGCCGGCCCGGGCGAACAGCGGGACGCCGGCGAGGTCGGGGTGCTTCTCCCACCCCTGGGCCTCGATCCGGGCGCGCTCCTCCGGGGTGACCGAGACGTGGTACTGCCGGCAGCACGCCGAACAACTCTGGCAGTCCCAGTTCTGGAGCACGGTCAGCGGGCGGACGGGGAGCGGCATGGGGGGTCGGTCGCGGGGTGGGGGCGGACACCGGATTATTCCCCGCCACCCCCGTCTTGACAACCGACCGGCGGCGGTGGCAGAGTACCGCCCCGCGCCGAGGGAGAGATGGCGACACCCGCGACCCGAGTCCTCCGCCTCCCGGACCCGCCCGCCCCGGCCGACTTCCGGCTCGGGCACCGGCGGTGGCTGGACGGCCTCCGCGGGGTGGCGATCCTGCTCGTCCTGGCCGAGCACCTGCGCGTCGTCAAGGGCGGGTACGTCGGGGTGGACGTGTTCTTCGTCCTGAGCGGGTTCCTGATCACCGCCCTGCTGGCCGAGGAGTGGCGGGACCGGGGCGCCATCTCCCTGCGGCGGTTCTACCTCCGCCGGGCCCTCCGGCTGACCCCCGCACTCCTCCTCCTCCTCCTCGGGTGCCTGCTGTACACGGCGCTCTTCCGCCCGCCGGAGGAGTTGGCCGCGTACCGGCGGGAGATGGTGGTGGCGGCGTGCTACGCGTCCAACTGGCCGTCGGTCCACGGGGTCCCGATGCCGACCCTCGGGCACACCTGGTCGCTGTCGGTCGAGGAGCAGTTCTACCTCCTCTGGCCGGCCGCCCTGCTGGTCCTGCTGCGGCTCGGGGCCGGGCCCCGCGGGCTGGCGGCCGTGGTCGGGATCGGGGTCCTGGCGTCCGCCGCCTGGCGGCTGTGGCTGCACAAGCTCCACCGGGCGGCCGGGCCGCCCACCCCGGACACCGAGTTCGCCCACTTCGCCCGCCTGTACGCGGGCCTGGACACCCGGGCGGACGCGCTGCTGGTCGGCTGCCTGGTCGGGCTGCTGGCCGCCGGGAACCTGCTGCCCCGGTCCCGCCGGTTCGTCCGGTGGGCCGGCCCGGCCGCGCTGGCCGCCGTGGCCCTCCTCGGGTATGTCGTGCTCACCCGCCCGATGGGCCAATTCTACCCCAAGCTGTTCACCGGTTACTTCACCCTGGTCGCGCTGGCCGTCGGGGTGGTCCTGGTCCGGCTCCTGTCGGCCCCGTCCCGGGTCGCCGCGGCGATTCTGGAGTCCGCCCCGCTGGTGTGGGCCGGCCGCCTGTCCTACGGCCTGTACCTGTACCACATCCCGGCCTTCATCTGGGTCCACCCGGGCGTCCTGGCCGGCGAGGCCCCGGCCGGCGCCGCCGTCCTGGCCGTGGGGGTCACGTTCGCGCTGGCCCTGGCCTCGTACCACCTGGTCGAGCGGCCGTGCCTGCGGCTGAAGGCCCGGCTCGGGCACCGGGCGGGGCCGCCGGCGGCCGCCCCGCCCGCCGACCCGCCGCCCGTCGCCCGGGCCGCGTGACCCGGGCGGTCACTTCTTCGGCTTCTTCTGCTTGTACTCCCCCTCGAGGATCGGCTTCGCCTCGTCCAGGCCCGTCCCCTTCAGGTCCGACAGGACCGCCGTGTCCCCCTTCACCGCCCACTTGAACGACCACTCCAGCCCGACCTTCGGCTTGGACGGGAAGTTCCCCTTCTCCTCGACCGCGGTCACCGTCGCCTTCACCACCCCGTCCTTCTCCGCCGTCTTGCTGGTCACGATCGCCCCGTTCTCGCCGGCGAACACGAAGATCTTCACCGTGTCCTTCCCGACCTCGAACTTCAGGTCGATCCCGCTCACCTCCCGCTCCCAGGTGGTGACCGCGGGCTTCTCCTTCGGCTCCGTCTTGTCGTCGGCCGCGGCGGCGAGGGCGGCGGACACGGCCAGGGCGAACCCGCCCGCGAACAGTCGGGACATGCGCGAACTCCGTGGGGGATGGCGGACCCGGACAGGATACGCCACCGGCGGCCCGCGGCGACCACGCCCCTGGTTCGAGCGCCGCCGCTCGCGGCGTTGCCGCAACGCCGCTCTCACCGCGGGGCCGGCGGGTGCCAGACGGCGGCCAGGGTGCGGAGGCAGCGGGTCAGCCGCTCGGCCAGCCCGACCCCGGCCACCCCGACCCCGATCAGCCCGCCGACCAGGAGCCGGAACCCGAGGGTCATCTCCCCCTCGGCGGTCGCCACCAGGAGCACCGCCCCGGCCAGCGGCACCGCGCACGCCAGCACCATCAGCAGCCCGAACGGGGCGGTCAGCGGGCGGACCGCGGCCCACCCGGCGGCCGGGGCGTGGGCGTCCGGGTTGCCGAGCCGCGGGAGGAGGGCCCGGAGGGCGACGTAGGCGACCAGCAGGTAGGTGAACACCACCCCGATCAGCCCGGCCAGGGTGAACGACACCAGGTAGTGGGCGTAGGTGGCCCACCCGACCGGGCCGGCCGCCAGGTCGATCGCCAGCGGGAACAGCAGCCCGCCCGGGAGCCACCCGACCGCCCCCAGGACCGCCGACTGCCACCCGAGCCGGAGGACCCGCCGGCGGAGGGCGTCGGCCGCCGGCCCGTCCGACCGGGCCGGCCCGTCCAACCCCCGCTTGATCCGCCGGATGAGGACGAACATGGTCCCGAGGCAGACCGGGTAGGCGACCGCGTTGTACCCGACCGTGACCGCCGCGAACGCCCGCAGCTGGGCGTCGTCCAGCCGGACCTCGACCGCGTTGTAGCTGATGTTCACCACCGACGCCGCCAGGTGCGGGAGGGCCCCCGCCAGGGCCAGGGCGAGGACCGGCCGCCTCACCACCCACCGCCCGACCGCCCCCGGCGGCGGGAGCGCCCGCCGGGCCGCCAGCAGGTGCCACGCCCCGGTCAGGGCGGCGGCCAGCGCGGCCGCCGTCTGGTACCGGTCCGCCGGGTCGGTGGCCAGGCACCGGCGGATCACCGCGGCCAGCTCCCGCGGCACGTCCCCGAGGGCGTCGCCGCCGTCCGCCCGGACGGCCGGCCGCCGCCCGGTCGCCAGCTCGTGCAGGGCCACCCCGAGGGAGTACACGTCGCACCGCTCGTCCACCCGCCCGCCGTCCGGGCTGACCACCGCCGCCCGGTGCTCCGGGGCCATGTACGCGACCGTCCCGCCGACCCCCCGGGCCGGCCGCCGGGCCCGGTCGAAGGCGACGTTGAAGTCGGCCAGCATCGGCCGGGCGTACGCGGTCAGGAGGATGTTCCCGGGCTTGATGTCGCAGTGCAGGATGCCCTTGTCGTGGGCGAACGCCAGGGCCTCGGCCAGCCGCCCGCCGAGCCGGCACACCGCCTGCGGGAAGTCGTCGGCCGCGAGGTTGTCGCGCCACCGGGCGGCGACCGGGTCGAACGCCGCCTCCCCGCGGCGGGCGGCGTCCAGGGCGGCCAGGATGTCGGCCCCGGACCGCGGCACCCGGCCGTCCCCGCGGAGGTGGCGGAGGACGGTCCCGAGGTCGGCCCCGGGGACGTACTGGAGGCACAGCCCGCGGGCCCCCGAGTCCGGGTCCCGGAACTCGGAGAACACCTTCACGATGTTGTCGTGCTCCAGCCCGGCCAGGAGCCGGCCCTCGTTCCGCCCGGTGTCCGGGTCGACCCCGGTGGCGGCGGCCGACGGGTCGGCGGGGCGGCGGGCGACCTTCAGGGCGACCTCCCGGCCGAGCGACAGTTGCCGGGCGAGGTACACCTGGCCGAACGACCCGCTGCCGAGTTCCCCGAGGATCTCGAACCCGGCCACCCGCGGGAGCCCGAGCGCCTCGGGCGGCTCGGCCTGGAGGACGGTCCCGGGGTGGGCGACGGTGCCGGCCCCCGCCGGGGCGAGCGGGACGGTCGGCGGGGGGCCGGTCCCGAGGTGGGCGCGGATGTCGGCCGCCAGGGCCGGGTACCGGGCCGCGTACTCCTCGGCGGTCGGGTCCTCCCCGCGGGCCAGCCGCTCGGCGACCTCGCGGAGGACGGCGTACAGGTCCGGCAGGGTCGACGCCATGGCGCGCTCCGGGGCTCCGGTCAGGGTAGCACACCGGCCGCGGTTCATCACCGTCCGGCGAGCCGGGAGCGTGAGCGACCGGAGGTGGGCGTCCTCCGGTCGCTCACGCTCCCGGCTCGCCCCGCCGGCCGTACAATGCGGGGACATGGACGGACACCACCCGCCCCCGGCCGACGGGGCGTTCGCGGCCATCGACTTCGAGACCGCCGACCACGGTCCGGACAGCGCCTGCGCCGTCGGGGTGGTGCGGGTCGAGGGGTTGCGGGTGGTGCGGCGGGAGGTGGTGCTGATCCGCCCGCCGCGGCGCCGCGTCCTGTTCACCCCGGTGCACGGGATCACCTGGGAGATGGTGGCGGCCGCCTCGGTGTTCGCGGACGCCTGGCCGCGGCTCGCCCCGCTCCTCGACGGGGCCGCGTTCCTCGCCGCCCACAACGCCCCGTTCGACCGCCGGGTGCTGGCCGCGTGCTGCGCCGCCGCCGGGCTGCCGGTCCCAGAGCTGCCGTTCGTCTGCACGGTGCAGCTGTCCCGCCGGCGGTGGGGGCTGAGGCCGAACAACCTGCCGGCGGTGTGCCGGCGGCTCGGGATCGGGCTGATCCACCACGACCCCGGGTCCGACGCGGAGGCGTGCGCCCGGATCGTGATCGCCGCGGCGCGGCCGCCGGAGCCGCTGGGGGAGTCGCCGTTCTGACGCCTGGACCGCGGCCGTCCCGGCCGCCCCACCGACCCGGCGCGGGGACGCCACCGGTCCGCCCGGGAGCGGACGGGTGGGGGCAGGTGGAGCGGCCGGGACGGCCGCGGTCCAGGAAACGTGTCTGGCCGCCCGGCGGCCGGGGTTCTTCCGGTTGTCGCGCCTGCCCGCCCTCCCGCCCGCCGGCCCATCCCATGTTCGATGTCGTCACCGGCCCGCGCTCCCGCCTCTGCGACGGCATCGCCCGCCGCGACTTCCTCCGCGCCGGCCTGTTCGGCCTCGGCGGCCTGGCCTTCGGCTCGGGGGTGCGCGCGTCCGACCCGGCGTCCGCCGGCCCGCTGGTCCGCGACAAGTCGGTGGTGTTCCTGTTCCTCGCCGGCGGGCCGAGCCAGTACGAGACGTTCGACCCGAAGCCGGACGGCCCCGAAGGCCACACCAGCATCAACGGCCACCTGCCGACGGCGGTCCCCGGGGTCCGGTTCGCGGCGTACCTGCCGAAGCTCGCCCGGCTCGCCGACCGGCTCACCGTGGTGCGGTCGTTCCAAACCAAGCACTCGGAGCACAACGGGGCCCACAAGCAACTGATGACCGCCGACCTGACGGTGCAGGACGGCAAGCCGATCACCGAGCCGGGGCTGGGGGCGGTGTACGCCCGGGCGGCCGGGGCGATGAACCCGAAGACCGGCCTGCCGCGGCACGCCCTGATCCCGCCGACGACGCGGAACAGCAAGGGCCGGGCGGGGTTCAACGGGGCGTTCGAGTCGGTGGTGGAGGGGTGCCAGCCGGCCGGCCTCGGGACCGCGTTCTCGCCGTTCGAGATGCTCGCCCCGTCGTCGGAGGGCACCGCGGAGCCGGCCAAGAAGGGCGGTCGGAAGAAGGAGGCGGAGGAGCCGAACCCGCTGCTGGAGGTGTTCAAGCCGAACCTGTCGCCGCCCGAACTCGACGCCCGCCTCGACCTCCTGAAGCAGCTCGACTCGCTCGACCGCCGGGCCGATGCCGCCGGCACGATGGGCCGGCTCGACGCCTTCACCCGCCAGGCCGCCGACCTGCTCCAGACCGGGAGCGTGCGGAAGGCGCTCGACCTGTCGCTGGAGTCGCCGGCGACGGTGAGGGCGTACGACACCGAGCACTTCCCGAACTGGAACTGCGACGACAACTCGAAGTTCGTCCGGTCCGGGCCGTCGGTCGGGTTCTCGCTCGGCCGGCAACTGCTGCTCGCCCGCCGGCTGTGCGAGGCCGGGGCCGGGTTCGTGACGGTGGTGAACGCGAACTGGGACTTCCACGCCCGGAAGGGGATCCCGAACATGCCCGAGGGGATGGGCGTGTTCGGCCCACCGCTCGACCACGCCGTCAGTGCCTTCCTCGAAGACCTCAAGGCCCGCGGGCTGGAGGACAAGATCCTGCTGGTCGTCACCGGGGAGTTCGGCCGGTCGGGGCTGGACAAGAACCTCGGCCGGCACCACCACCCGAAGATCTGCCCGCTGGTGTTCGCCGGCGGCGGGCTGCGGCACGGCCAGGTGGTCGGGCAGTCGGACCGCCGCGGCAGCGAACCCGCCACCGAGCCGGTGACCATCGCCGACCTGCACGCGACCGTGCTCCACGCGCTGTTCGACGTCGGCCGGATGCGGGCCGACGCCGGCGTCCCGGCGAAGGTGCTCGACCGGGCGACGGCCGGTACGCCGATCCGGGAGTTGTTCTCGTGAGGCCGGGAGAGCGGCCGGGACGGCCGCTCTCCCTGGACCGCGGCCGTCCCGGCCGCTCGGCTACCGAGGTCGGGTCGCTGGGGAAGTGCCCGGTAACGTGACCGAGGTCGGATCGCTCAGCGGCCGGGACGGCCGCGGTCCAGGGGGCCCCGGTGAGAACGCTTTCCGCCCTCGGTTGCTTGGCCGCCGTCCTCTCCGCGGGCGCGGCCGAGCCGCTGACCCTGACGGGGCACGACCGGCCGGTGTCGTCGGTGGCGTTCAGCCCGGACGGCAGGCGGATCGCCTCGGGAAGTGCGGACGATACGCTGAAGCTCTGGGACGCGACGACCGGCAAGGAACTGGCGACCGTCCGGGTTCGCGGCGACGGCGTCCAGTGCCTGGCGTTCAGTCCGGACGGCAGCCGGCTCGCGTCCGGGAACTGGAACAAGACGCTGACGGTGTGGGACGCGGAAACCGGCAAGGAGTTACTCACCCTCCGCGGGCACAAGGAGAATGTCCTGTGCCTGGCGTTCAGCCCGGACGGGAAGCGGCTCGCGTCCGGGAGCGGCGACGACACTCTGAAGCTGTGGGACGCGGCGACCGGCAAAGAACTGCTGACGCTCGACGCCGGGAACGAGTACGACATCACCGCCGTCGCCTTCAGTCCGGACGGGGCGCGGCTGGCGTCCGGGGACGGGGACAACGTGGTGACCGTGTGGGACGCGGCCGACGGCGAGGAGCTGCTGACCCTGACCGGGCACGACCTGGCGATCACGGCGGTCGCGTTCTCGCCGGACGGCAAGCGGGTCGTGTCGGGGAGTCAGGACGACACCGTGCGGGTGTGGGACGCGAAATCCGGCAAGGAGCTGATGGTGCTGACGGGGCACACCGAGGACGTGACATCGGTCGCGTTCAGCCCGGACGGCTCGCGGGTCGTGTCCGGCGGTGAAGACAAGGCGGTGCGGGTGTGGGACGCGAAGACCGGCAAGGAGCTGGCGGTGTTGAAGGCGAAGGCCGGGGTCGCCGCGGTGTCGGTCTCGCCGGACGGGAGGCGGGTCGCCGCCGGGTGCGGGAAGGCGGTCGAGGTGTGGGCGGTCGGGAAC
>PNKH01000109.1 GCA_013822345.1 Isosphaera sp. | reverse complement strand
ACCGGAGACACTCCGGGGCGGGCCGTTGATCCTTCGGCGCGGCGTGGTATCATCGGCCATCCCGACCCCGCACCGAGTCGTCCCCATGTCCGCCCGCCTCCTCCTCGCGGCCGCCGCCGTCCTGGCCGCCGCCCCGCCCGCCCCCGCCCAGCCGAAGCCCGGCACCCAGCGGGACGTCATCTACGCCAAGCGGGACGGACTCGCCCTGACGATGGACGTGGTCGTGCCGCCGAACCCGAACGGCCGGGGCGTCGTCCTCTGCGTCTCCGGCGGGTTCCAGTCCCGGGAGGAGTACCTCCGGGCCGCCCACCTGTTCGTCGTCCCGGCGTTCGCCAAGGCCGGGTACACCGTGTTCGCCGTCATGCACGGCAGCCAACCGCGGTACACCGTCCCGGAGATCGTCGGGCACGTGCACCAGGCCGTCCGGTTCGTCAAGTCGAAGGCGGACGACTACAAGATCGACCCCGACAAGCTCGGCATGGCCGGGATGTCGTCCGGCGGCCACCTGTCGCTGATGATGGGGTGCGCCTGGGAGGACGCGAAGCCCGGGGCCGCGGACCCGCTCGAGAGGTACTCGTCGAAGGTCGCGGCCGTCGCCTGCTTCTTCCCGCCGACCGACTTCGTCCAGCTCGACCGGGACGAGCTGGACCCCGAGCAGCGGCCGTTCCGCACGCTCTTCGACGTCCGCCGGCTCGACCCCAAGACGAACAAGCTCGAGCGGGTCACCGACGCGGAGCGGCGGGAGTTCGGCCGCCGCTGCTCCCCGCTCTACTGCGCGAAGGACCGGAAGGACGCCGCCCCGACGTTCATCGTCCACGGCCGCCGGGACACGCTGGTGCCGGTCCACCAGTCCCAGATGCTGCACGACCTGATGCGGGAGTGCGGGGCGGTGTGCAAGCTGGACGTCGAGGACATCGGCCACGACGCGGCCGAGGCGCTCAAGTTCCTCCCCCGACTGGTCGAGTGGTTCGACGCCCGGCTCAAGTAGTAACCCGCCTCCCCCACCCGGAGCCCCCCATGCTCTCCCGCCGCTCGTTCCTCGCCGCGTCCGCCGCGGCCCCGCTCGTCCTCTCCCGGTCCTCGGCCGTCGCCGCCAACGACCGCCTGGCCCTCGGGTTCATCGGCGTCGGCACGATGGGCCGCGGCCACCTGAACGGGTTCCTCGGCCGGAAGGAGGTCGAGGTGGTCGCCGTGTGCGACGTGGTCAAGGAGCGGCTCGACAACGCGAAGGCGACCGTCGAGAAGCGGTACGCCGACCGGATCAAGTCCGGCGACTACAAGGGGGTGAAGGCGCTCACCGACTTCCGCGAGCTGCTCGCCCTGAAGGGCCTCGACGCGGTCGTGATCGCCACCCCGGACCACTGGCACCACGTCCCGTGCGTCCTCGCCGCCCGGGCCGGGAAGCACATCTACTGCGAGAAGCCGCTCACCCACAACGTCGCCGAGGGCCGGCAGATCGTCACCGAGGTGGCGAAAGGGAAGGTGGTGTTCCAGACCGGGAGCCAGCAGCGGAGCGAGTTCGGCGGACACTTCCGGAAGGCCGTCGAGTACGTCTGGAACGGCCGGATCGGGAAGCTGAAGACGGTCCGGATCGGGGTCGGCGGGCCGGCGAAGCCGTGCGACCTGAAGGGCGAGGAGAAGCCGGAGGGGACCGACTGGGACTTCTGGCTCGGGCCGGCGCCGGAACGGGAGTACAGCTCGGTGCTCTGTCCGAAGGGCGTCCACAGCCACTTCCCGGCGTGGCGGAACTACCAGGAGTACGCCGGCGGGCTGCTCGCCGACATGGGCGCCCACCACTTCGACATCGCCCAGTGGGCGATGGACGTCGACCGGGGCGGGCCGGTCGAGGTCGTCCCGCCGGCCGACCCGAAGACGGGCCGCGGGCTGCGGTTCGTGTACGCCGGCGGGGTGGTGATGATCCACAACGAGTTCGAGAAGGGGAAGGACGGCAAGGAGGTGCGGGCCGACTGCGTGTTCGAGGGGACGGAGGGGACGATCCTGGTCAGCCGCGGCGGGATCAGCAGCCTCCCGGACACGATCCTGAAGGAGCCGATCGGGGAGAAGGAGAAGCGCGTCTACCCGTCGACCGACCACAAGGGGAACTGGCTGGACTGCATCAAGAAGAACGAGCCGACGATCTGCCCGGCGGAGGTCGGCCACCGGTCGGCGACGATCTGCCACCTGGGGAACATCGGGTATCGGCTCGGGCGGAAGCTGCGGTGGGACCCGGCGAAGGAGGTCTTCGTCGGGGACGAGGCGGCGAACAAGGAGCTGGCCCGCGAGCCGCGGGCGAAGTGGAAGGTGTGACGGCCGGCGAACCGCGACCGTCAGGGAGCGGGTGAAGTTCCCCGACACCCGCTCCCTGACGGTCGCGGTTCGCCCCGGCGTTGCCCACCCGGTCACTCCGCCGCGCACTCCTGCGGCCGCGCCACGTTGAAGTACTTCGCGTTCGGGTGGTGGAAGACGATCGCCGTCGTGCTCTGCTCCGGCTCCAACTGGAACTGCTCGCTCAGCGTCACGCCGATCCGGGTCGGGTCGATCAGCCCGAACAGCGGCACCTGGTCCTCCAGGCTCGGGCACGCCGGGTATCCGAACGCGTACCGCCGCCCGCGGTAGTGCCCCTTGAACAGCTTCCGCACCTCGGCCGCGTCGGCCGCGCCGATCCCCCACTCGGCCCGCAGCTCCTTGTGGAACATCTCGGCCAGCGCCTCCGCCGACTCCACCCCCAGCCCGTGCAGGTACAGGTAGTCCTGGTACCGGCCGGCGGTGTACCACTCGTGGGCCACCCGCGTCACCTCCCGACCCATCGTGACCGCCAGGAACGCGACGTAGTCGGCCGCCCGCCCGTCCCGCGCCGGCCCGACGTAGTCCGACAGGCACAGGTACTCGCCGAACGCCTGGCGGGGGAAGTCGAACGTCGCCCGCGGGGTGGCGTGGTCGTCCTCGTACACGGTGAGGCGCGTGCCGTCACTCGCGGCCGGGAAGAACCCGTAGGTGGCCGCCGGCCGGAGGATGTTCTCGTCGAGGCAGAGTTGCTTGAGGCGGTCGAGCGCCGGGCGGGCGGTGTCGCGGATCTGCTTCTCGTACTCGGCGACGTTCACCCCGCCCTTCTTGAACTGCCACTGGGTGCTGAACAGCGTCAGCTCGTTCAGGTAGCCGAACACCTCCTTCATGTCGAAGTCGGTGCGGACGCGGCTGCCGAGGAACGGCGGGACCGGCACGTCCGGGGCCGGCGGCAGGGTCGGCGACCGCGGCGGGAGGAGTTGGCCGTTCTTCTCGAGCGGGTTCCGCGGCCGCGCCTTCGCGACGATGTCCGGGTGGTCGGCAGGCTCGCCCCGCGCGACGGTCCGGGCCGCCTCGGCGATGCCGCGCAGGGCCGCGCTGCCGACGCTCGCCAGCTTCTTCTTGGCGACGATCTCGTCCATCACCCGCAGCCCGGCGAACGCGTCCTCGCCGTAGAACAGCTGCCCCTTGTACACCGCCCGCAGGTCGACCTCGACGTACCGCCGGTTCAGCGCCGCCCCGCCGAGGATGACCGGCGGGTTCAGCCCGCGCTCGTTCAGCGTCACCAGGTCTTCCTTCATGATGACCGTCGACTTCACCAGCAGCCCGGACATGCCGATCGCGTCCGCCCGGTGCTTCTGGAACTCGGCGATCATCGCGTCGACCGGCTGCTTGATCCCGAGGTTCAGCACCTTGTACCCGTTGTTGGTCAGGATGATGTCGACCAGGTTCTTGCCGATGTCGTGGACATCGCCCTTGACCGTGGCGAGGACGATCTTCCCCTTCTCGGCGCCCTCCACCTTCTCCATGAACTTCTCGAGGTACGCGACGGCCGCCTTCATCACCTCGGCGCTCTGCAGCACGAACGGCAGCTGCATCTGCCCGCTGCCGAACAGGTCACCGACCACCTTCATGCCGTCGAGCAGCACCTTGTTGATGATGTCGATCGGCGAGTACCGCTCCCGGGCGGCGTCGAGGTCGGAGATGAGTGTTTCGCGGCGGCCCTGGATGATCGCCTGCCGCAGCCGCTCCTCGACCGTGTCCCCGAGGCTCTGCGACTTCTTGTTCTCCGCCTTCTTGTCGGCGTAGTGCTCGATGAGCATCTGCAGCGGGTCTTCGGTGCAGTTCCCGGCGGCGTCGAAGGCCCGCTCGTCGAACAGCAGCCGGCGGCACAGCTCCTTCCCCTTCTCGTCGATGCTGGCGAGCGGCATGATCTTCGCGGCGTGCAGGATCGCCGAGTCGAGGCCGTACTCCAAGGCGTAATGCAGGTAGACGCTGTTGAGCACCTGGCGGGTGTACGGGTTCAGCCCGAACGAGCAGTTCGAGAGCCCGACGTGGGTCAGCGCCCCCGGCAGGTTCTGCTTGATCAGCTTGATCGCCTCGAACGTCTCGATCGCCGACTTCCGCGTCTGTTCCTGGCCGGTCGAGACGGGGAAGACGAGCGGGTCGAACAGCAGGTCCGTCGGCGGGATGCCGTACTCGTTCACGACGATGTCGTAGATCCGCTGGGCGACCTCGAACTTCCACGCGGCGGTGTCGGCCTGGCCCTTCTCGTCAATGGTGAGGGCGACGAGAGAGGCCCCGTACTTCTTGGCGAGGATCGTCTTCGGGTCGAGGGTCTTGCGGCCGTCTTCCAGGTTGATGCTGTTGATGAGGGCCTTGCCGCTGCACAGCTTCAGCCCGGCCTCGATCACCGGCACCTCGGTGCTGTCGAGCATGATCGGCTTCGACAGCACCGCGTTGTACCGCTTGATCGTCTCCCGCATGTCCCGGACGCCGTCCCGGCCGACGTAGTCGACGCACACGTCCAGGACGTGGACGCCCTCGCGCTCCTGCTCCTGGGCCATCTCGACCAGCCCGTGCCAGTCCTCCTTCTCGAGCAACTGCTTGAACTTCCGCGACCCGTTCGTGTTCGTCCGCTCGCCGACCAGGAGCGGCCGCTGGTCCACAAGCAGGTCCTGCGACGACTGCAGGCTGGAGACGGCCGGGATGTACTTCGGCGACCGGGCCGCGGGCTTCTTCCCGCCGATGCGATCGACGACCGCCTTCAGGTGGTCGTGCGAGGTCCCGCAGCACCCGCCGACGATGTTCACCCCGTACTCGGTGACGAACCGCTCCAGCCACTGGGCCAGCCCGGCCGGGTCGAGCGGGAAGTAGGTCTCGTCCCCGCGGGTCTCCGGCAGCCCGGCGTTCGGCAACACGCTGATGAGTTTGTTGCAGTGCCGGCTCAGGTGCCGGACGTCGTCGCTCATCAGGTCCGGGCCGACCCCGCAGTTCATCCCGATCACGTCGATCCCGTCGAGCGGGTCGAGGGCGACGAGGGCGGCCGGGATGTCGGTCCCGGGGAGCATCTTCTTGTTCGCGTCGATGATGGTGAGCTGGACCATCAGCGGCAGCCGGACCCCGGCCCGCTCCATCTCCTCGATCGCGGTGATCGCCACGCACTTCGCCTGCAGCACGTCGAAGCACGTCTCGATCAGGATCGCGTCGACTCGCTCCTCGATCAGGATCTGGAGCTGCCGGCGGTAGGCGGCGGCGAGGCGGTCGAAGTCGCAGTAGATGGCCGGGTCGGTGAGCGACGGCATCTTCGTCCCGGGGCCGACGCTGCCGATCACGAACCGGGGCCGCCCGGGGGTGGCGAACTCGGCGGCGGCCTCCCGCGCGATCCGGACGTTCAGCCGGTTGATCTCCTCCAGCTTGTCGCCCATCCCGAACTCGTCGAGGACGATCTGGGTGGCGTTGAACGTGTTCGTCTCGACCCCGTCGCACCCGGCGGCGAAGAACCCGCGGTGGATCTCCTTGATCCACTCCGGGTGGGTGTACACCAGGGCGTCCGACAGGTTCATCAGGTGCTTGCCGTTCGGCGCGTACCCCCAGTCCTTGTCGGTCGGCTTGTACCGGTGGAGGCTGGTCCCCATCCCGCCGTCGAGGACGACGACGCGCTCGCGGGCCAGGTTCAGGAACGGGTGGTCGAGCGGGGTCGGCATGTCGGGTCCTGGGTGCTGGGCGGGGAGGCACAAGTTGTTGTACCGAAAACCGGCCACGGATGAACACGGATGAAACACGGATGAGGACGAGACCGGGCTTCGTCTGATCCGTGTTTCATCCGTGTTCGTCCGTGGCTCTCTGCCCTCGGCCGGTACAATCCTAGCATGAGCCGGGAGAAGCACCTGCAGCGGGTCCTCGATTGCGGCGTCGTGGCCGTGGTGCGGTTCGCCGACCCGGGGCCGCTCGTCCACGTCGTGGAGGCGCTGGCGGCCGGCGGGGTGACGGTGGCCGAGGTCACCCTGACGGTGCCGAACGCCCTGGACGTGATCCGGGCGGCGAAGGCGCGGCTCGGCGACCGCGTCCTGCTCGGGGCCGGGACCGTCCTCGACCCGGAAACCGCCCGGGCGGCGCTGCTCGCCGGCGCCGAGTTCGTCGTCGCCCCGAACCTGAACCTGGATGTCATCCGGGTGTGCCGGCGGTACGACAAGCTGGTGATGCCGGGGGCGTTCACCCCGACCGAGGTGCTGGCCGCGTGGGAGGCCGGGGCGGACGTGGTGAAGGTGTTCCCGGCGGACGTGGTCGGGCCGGCCTTCTTCAAGGCCCTGCGCGGCCCGCTCCCGCAGGTGAAGCTGATGCCGACCGGGGGCGTCGACCTGAGCACCGCCGGCGAGTTCCTGAGGGCCGGGGCGGTGTGCCTCGGCGTCGGCGGGCAGCTCGTGGACCCGAAGCTGGTCGCCGCCGGCGACTTCGCCGGGCTGACCCGGCTCGCGGAACAGTACGTCGACGTCGTGAGACGGCACCGGGCGGGGTGACCTCGGTCTTTCCTCACACTCGCACTTCACACTCCCATGCCCGATGTCGTCACGTTCGGCGAGGTGATGGTCCGGCTGGCCCCGCCGCACTTCCAGCGGCTGGAGCAGGCCCGCACCCTCGACGTGGAGATCGGCGGGGCGGAGCTGAACACCGCCGCCGGGGTGGTGCGGCTCGGGCGGTCGGCGGCGTGGGTGTCGCGGCTCCCGGACAACCCGCTCGGCCGACTGGTGGCGAACCGGGTCCGCGAGGCCGGGGTGTCGGACCGGTTCGTGACGTACGCCCCGGACGGGCGGTGCGGGCTGTACTTCCTGGAGTTCGGCGCCGCCCCGCGGGCCAGCTCGATCCTGTACGACCGCCGCGACTCCGCGATCTCCCAGGTGCAGCGCGGCACGTTCGACTGGGCGGCGACGTTCGCCGGGGCGAAGTGGTTCCACGTCACCGGGATCACCGCCGCGCTGAGCCCCGGGGCGGCCGAGGCGGTGGACGAGGCGATGCACGCGGCGAAGGACGCCGGGCTGACGGTGAGCGTGGACCTGAACTACCGGGCGAAGCTGTGGGGCCGGGAGCAGGCGGCCCGGGTGATGGGGCTGTTGCTCCCGCTGTGCGACGTGCTGATCGCCAGCGAGGCGGACGCCGAGCACCTGTTCGGGGTCAGCGGCGAGGACTTCACGGAGGTGGCCGAAGGGCTGGCCGAGCGGTTCGGGGTGACGACGGTGGTCGGGACGCGGCGGGAGGCGGACCTGGTGTGGCGGAACCGGTTCGCGGCGGTCGGGTACTCGGCCGGTCGGACGGTGGAGTCGGCGTGGTACGAGGTGGAGATCGTGGACCGGCTCGGGGCCGGGGACGCGCTGGCCGCCGGGCTGATCCACGGGCTGCTCGACGGGGACCTGAAGAGGGGCCTCGACTACGGGGCGGCGATGGGGGCGCTGAAGCACACCATCCCCGGCGACCTGCCGTGGGTGACCAAGGACGAGGTCGAGGCGGTGCTGGGCGGACAGGGGGTACGGATCAAGCGGTAACCCCGGAGTGACTGATGTCCACGTTCACCCTGTCCCGGGCCGACGCCCGCGAGTTCGACCGCCGGGCGATCCACGACTTCGGCGTGCCGAACCTGGTGCTGATGGAGAACGCCGGCCGCGGGGCGGCGGAGCTGCTCATGCGACTGAACCCGGACCGCCGGCCGACGGTGGTCCTGTGCGGCCCGGGGAACAACGGCGGGGACGGGTTCGTGGTCGCCCGCCACCTCGACAACCACGGGTGGCCCGCCCGGGTGGTGGCCCACCACAGTTCGCCCGAGCAGGACTCGCAAGACTGGGCGGGGGAGCGCCGGGAGTACCCGCCGGACGCGTCCACGAACTGGCGGATCGTGGCCCGGGCGGGGCTCGAGTGGTGGCCGGAGCACCGCTCGGCGACGGACCTGGAGTCGGTCCGGAACAGGGCGATGCTGGACCTCCGCGGGTGCTGGGTCGTGGACGCCCTGTTCGGCACCGGACTGTCGCGGCCACTCGACGACCCGTTCGACCGCGTGGCGGACCGGGTGAACGACTCGGGTTGCCCCGTCCTCGCCCTCGACATCCCGTCCGGGCTGGACGCCGACACCGGGGAGCCGCTCGGGCCGACCGTCCGGGCGACCCACACCGCCACGTTCGTCGCCCCGAAGCGCGGGTTCCTCAACCCGGCGGCCCGGGCCTGGACCGGCGAGGTCCACGTGATCGACATTGGCGCCCCGCGGGCGCTCGTGGAAGAATACCGCGACCGGCCCACCGCCTAGCCGCGACCCGCCGATGGACGCCCTCGCCTTCCTCGCCGCCGCGACCCCGAAGCGCCAGCCGGTCTACGCCCTCACCGGCGACGAGGACTTCCTCAAGCGGCTCGCCCGGGACCGCATCCTCGCCCTCGCCCTCGGCGACGCCGACCCGGCGCTCGCGGTCTCGGTGTACGCCGGCGACAAGCTCGACTTCTCCACCGTTCGTAACGACCTCGACACCCTCCCGTTCCTCGCCCCGTGCCGGGTCGTGGTGGTCGAGAACGCCGACCCGTTCGTCACCGCCCACCGCCCGGCCCTGGAGCGGTACGCGACCAGCCCCAGCCGGTCCGGCGTCCTCGTCCTCGACGTGAAGGCGTTCCCCGAGACGACGAAGCTCGCGAAGGCCCTGCCGGACGCGGCGAAGATCGCGTGCAAGGCCCCGCCGCCGTACAAGCTGCCGGCGTGGTGCGCCGAGTGGGCGAAGTCGCGGCACGACAAGAAGCTCGCCGCCGACGCGGCCGAGCAGTTGGTGGAACTCGTCGGCCCCGCGATGGGGCTGCTCGACCAGGAGCTCGGCAAGCTGGCGTCGGCGGCCGGGGCGAAGCCGAACATCACCGCCGAAGACGTGACCCGGCTCGTCGGCCGGAGCAAGGCGGCGGACGTGTTCCGGATCATGGACGCGGTCGGCGAGGGCTGCCCCGACGAGGCGCTGAGCGTTCTCGAAGAGTTGTTCGCGGAGGGCGAGGACCCGATGGCGGTGCTCGGCCCGCTGACGGCGCAGCTGCGGAAGCTGGCGGCGGTCGGCCGGCTGACCGCCGACGGGCTGCCGCTCGGCGAGGCGATGAACGCGGCGAAGGTGCCGGCGTGGGAGCGGGCGCGGGTGAGCTTCGAGCGTCAGCTGCGGCACCTCGGCCGGCGGCGGCTGGAGAGGCTGACGGAGTGGCTGGCCGACATCAACCTCGGGCTGAAGGGCGGGAACCCGCTGCCGGAGCGGGTGCAGGTCGAGCGGCTGGTGGTGCTGCTGGCACGGCCCCGTGCTTCGTAGGGTGCCGTCGAGGGCCGCGCTTCGCGGCCCGACGACGCACCATGCGGCGCCGGTGCGTCGTCGGGCCGCGAAGCGCGGCCCTCGACGCACCCTACAAGACGCGGTCAGTACACCCGCCCGCCGGGCGGCACGTCGCGGTCCGGGGCCAGCAGCACCACGTTCCCGTCCGCGTCCGGCAGGCCGAGCACCAGCACCTCCGACGCGAACCCGTTCACCGTCCGCACCCCGAGGTTGACCGCCGCCACCACCAGCCGGCCGACCAGCGCGTCCGGGGTGTACAGGGCGGTGAGCTGGGCGCTGGACGTTTTCACCCCGAGCGGGCCGAAGTCGACCCACAGCCGGAACGCCGGCTTCCGGGCCCCCGCGTTCGGCTCGCACCGGACGACCAGCCCGACCCGCAGGTCGAGCAGGCCGAACGCCTCCGCCGGCCCCACCTGGTTTCCCCCCGCGGTCAGAAGTCGGGCACCACCTGCCCGTCGTGGCGGCCGCCGAGCAGTTCCAGGACGTACGGGTCGGTGAACTCCGGGATCGGCCGCACCCGCCCGTCGGCGAAGCAGAACTGCACCACCCCGGTGTGCCGGCTGCCGAACCGCCACCCCGGGGCACGCGGGTCGGTGGTCAGCCGGTGGGACGGGGACCGGGACAGGGCCCGGGCCGAGCAGGTGAAGTAGTCCCCGTTGTACGTCGAGCAGTCGTCCCACCCGACCCCGAGGGCGTCGATGCGGACGTGCTTCTCCCCGACCAGCACGGTGTGCGACAGCCCGTCCGTGAACTCCGCGAACCGGTATCCCGTTCCCAACTGGAACGGCCCGTCCATGTTCGGTCAGGTCTCCTCCGGGGCGTCGTGTCCCGACTTGTCGATCGCCACCGCGTAGTCGGACGTCGCCCCGGGGAGGTGGGGCAGGGTCCCGCCCGGCAGGACCAGGATGTCGCCGGACACGCTGAGCTGGCCGGGGCCGGCCGAGGTCCGGCGGGACGGGCAGAAGTAGCCCTTGACGGCGGTCACCCGGGCGACCGCCGGCTGCTCGTAGTACGACCGGGCCAGGTCCCACCGGCGGTACAGGTTCTCCTGCTCCAGGTACGGCAGGAGGAGCACCGCCCACGTCGCCCGGGCCCCGCCGAGGCGGTTCGGCGGGAGCCGCTCGTGGTCGTTGTGGTACATGTGGAACGCCAGCCCGAGCTGCTTCAGGTTGTTCGCGCACGAGATCCGGGACGCGGCCTCCCGCGCCTTCTGCACGGCCGGCAGCAGCATCCCCACCAGGACCGAGATGATGGCGATCACCACCAGCAGCTCGATCAGGGTGAAGGCACGGCGGAACCGTCGGTCGGTCATGTCGGTCCTCCTCGGGACTACGGGCGGGTAGTGCCTCGGGTCGGTGGGGCAGGCATTCCTGCCTGCCAGGACTCGGCAGGCAGGAATGCCTGCCCCACCGACCCGAGGCACTACCTACGGGCGCGGGCGGGTGACGAACGACCCGGCGATCCGGAACCGGACCGGCGGCTCGACCCCGACCCCGGCCCCGGGCAGTTCCAGCCGGAGGTGGTCCGGCCGGGGCGACGGGGCCTCGAACACGAACACCATCTCGGCCGACTTCCCGGGGTACACCGCGGCCGGCGGCCGCACCCCGGCCGGCTCCCACCCGCGGTCGAAACCGGCGGCCCGCACCGGCTTCCCGGCCGGGGTGGTGAGCGACACCTGGTCGGCCGACCACCCGCCCGGCTCGACCGGCCCGGCCGTCCCCTCGTTCGCCAGCCGCAGGGTGACGCGGAGGTAGTCCCCTTTCGGGGTCCGCTTCATCCCGTCCGGCCCGGTCAGCTCGACCGGGCCGGCGGTCACCGACCGGACGGTGACGACCACGTCCCGGAACTTCCACGACGCGGTCCCGGCGTCGACCCAGTCGGCCGGGGCGGTGATCCCGGTCCCGTGCCCGGCGGCCACCGGGCCGGACGGGCCGTCGTCGTCCGGGGTCCCCGCCCGGCCCGCCTCCAGCCCGAGCCACGACGGCAGGAGCAGGACGACCAGCAGCAGGAGGGCGTGGAGGGCGACGGCCGCCGCCCCGGCGAGCCGGGCCCGCCCCTCGGCCCCGAGCGCCACCACCCCGCCGACCACCCCGGCGGCGGCGAGCACGGCCGCGACCACCCGGCCGTACGGGAGCTGGGAGGCGAGCACCGCCGGGCCGACCAGGGTGAGGGCCGCGAGCGCGACCACCAGGCCGACATCGGTCGGGGCCGCCCGCGCCGGCGCGGCGGCGGGGGCCGGCGGTGGCGCCTCCGCGGCTTCGGGCACGGGCTTGGGGGCGGGTCGGTCGACCGACCCGACGACGTAGTTGCTGCCGCACTTCGGGCAGATGGCGCTGCGGCCGACGGCTGCGGCCGGGTCGGGGGCCCCGGCGGGCCGGCAGTGCGGGCAGGTGGCGACGAGGGTCGGCATGCGGGACCGGGACGGGCGAAGACGGGCGGTACGGTTGTAACCGCCCTGCCGCCCCCCGCCAACACAATTCCGGCCCGCCCCGTTGGCGCTTCTCCGAACTTTCACGCCGGCCCGGCCGTTGACACAGGCCGCCGCGGGCGCCACCCTGATCTCGACCCGGGGAGGGGCGCGTGATGTCGGACGAGCAGGGGTTGCTGGCCGCGATCTGGGACCAGCCGCACGACGACACCCCGCGGCTGGTGTACGCCGACTGGCTGGACGAGCACGACCAGCCCGAGCGGGCCGAGTTCGTCCGGGTGCAGTGCGCGGCGGCGCGGCTCGACGAGGGCGACCCCCACCGGGCAGAGCTGGACCGGCGGGCCGCGGCGCTCCGCCGCAAACACGGGTCGGCGTGGAAGGCCGGCCTACCGCCGTCGTTCCGGAGCGCGGGCTACGACCGCGGGTTCGTGTACCCGCGGCGGGCGGTCGAGACCGCCCGGTTCCTCCGGCTGCCCGCCGGCGAGTGGGCCGCGGCCCCGCTGTGGGACCTCACCCTGAACCGCCCGAGCCGGAAGGCGATCGCCGCGGTCGCCGCCGACCCGCGGCTGCTCCGGGCGGGTCGGCTGACCGTCTCGAACGCTTCCTCGGACCAGTATCTCCACCCCACCTCGGCCGGCCTGTTGGTGGGGTCGGAGAACGTGCGGAACCTGACCCACCTCACCCTGTCGGGCAACGACATCGGGTCCGCCCCGCTCGTCGCCCTGTGCGACCGGCCGCCGCCGCACCTCCACTCCCTGACGGTCATCGCGTGTCAGGACGCCACCGATCTGATCGACACCAGCTTCCCGCCGGCCATGGCCGTATCCGAACTGGCCGGCCGGCTCACGGTGCTGGACGCCGCGGCGAACGACCTCCCGCTGGACGCCTGGCGGCCGGTCTTCGAGGCTGCCCCCCGGTTCGGGAAGTTGAACGCCCTCGGCCTCGACGTCGACACGGTCGGCGCCGAGGACATCGGGGAGTTCCTGCGCTCGTGCCCCGCCTTCCCGGCCCTCCGCGTGCTGCGCGCGCACTGGTCGTACGGGCAGTCGTCGGCCGGGCTGCGGTTCCTGGCGGACTGGCCCGGGCTGGCCGGCGTCCGCGAACTGCACCTCGACGGCTCCTCCCCGGTCACGGCCGCGGACGCGCGCGCGCTGGCGGCGTCCCCGCACGCCGGCGGGCTGCGCCTCCTCACCTACGTCTCCGCCGGCCGGGAGGCGGCGGCCGCCCTCCGCCGGCGGTTCGGGGACGTTCTCGAAGGGAAGTAAGGAGAGGCCGGCGTCACCCCTTCACGACCGCGCTGACGGTGCTGGTCACGTAGTCGCGGTTCAGCTGGGCGATGTGCTCGACCGAGATCTCCTTCGGGCACGCCGCCTGGCACTCGTTGATGTTCGTGCAGTGCCCGAACCCCTCCCGGTCGTGCTGCCCCACCATCGCCTGGGCCCGCTCCCGCCGCTCCGGCTGGCCCTGCGGCAGCTGCGCCAGGTGACTCACCTTCGCCGCCACGAACAGCATCGCGCTCGCGTTCGGGCACGCCGCCACGCACGCCCCGCACCCGATGCACGCCGCCGCGTCCATCGCCCGGTCCTGGTCAACCTTCGCGATCGGCAGCGCGTTCCCGTCAGGGGCGCCCCCCGTGTTCACCCCCACGAACCCGCCGGCCGCGATGATCCGGTCGAACGCCGAGCGGTCGGTGGCCAGGTCCTTCACCACCGGGAACGCCGCCGCCCGCCACGGCTCGACGTACACGTGGTCCCCGTCCCGGAAGCTCCGCATGTGCAGCTGGCAGCTCGCGGTGCCGCGCTCCGGGCCGTGGGCCAGCCCGTTGATCATCAGGGCGCAGCTGCCGCAGATCCCCTCCCGGCAGTCGTGGTCGAACGCCACCGGCTCCTCGCCGCGGCGGATCAGCGTCTCGTTCAGGTGGTCCAGCATCTCCAGGAACGACTGCTCCGGGCTGATCCCGTCCAGTGGGTACGTGACCATCTCCCCCGGGGCGGTCCGGGTCTTCTGCCGCCAGACGTGCAGGGTGAGCTTCATGGGATGGTGCGTGGGGTGCGGGTCGGCCCCCTGGACCGCGGCCGTCTCGGCCGCTGCTTCGCGCTCCATAGCAGCGGCCGAGACGGCCGCGGTCCAGGGGGCCGGCCCAGGGGCCGGCCTTACTTGTAGCTCCGCCGGGTCGGCTTCGCGACCTCGAACGCCAGCGGCTCGGCGTGCCGGACCGGGTCGCGGTCCGGCCCGGCGTACTCCCACGCGGCGACGTGCTGGTAGTGGTCGTCGTCCCGCTCGCACTCGCCGTTCGGATTCCCGTCGTCCCCGGTCTGCTGGTACTCGGTCCGGAAGTGCGCCCCGCAACTCTCCTCCCGGGCCAGCGCGTCGCGGGTCAGCAGCTCGCCGAACTCCATGAAGTCCGACACCCGGTTCGCCCGCTCCAGCGCGCTGTTCAGATCGAGGTCGTTCCCCGGCACCGACACGTTCCCCCAGAACTCCTCCCGGATCGCCCGGATCTTCTGAAGGGCGGTCTCCAGGCTCTGCCGGTTCCGGGCCATCCCGACGTGGTCCCACAGCACCTGCCCGAGCTGCCGGTGGAACTCGACCGGCGTCTTCTTCCCCTTCACCGCCAGCAGCTTCTTCAGCCGGTCGGCGGCCTCCGCCTCGGTCCGCTTGAACTCCGGGTGGTCGGTCGGCGTCAGCCCCGGCCGCTGCCCGGCGAGCCAGTTCGTCAGCGTGTACGGCAGGACGAAGTACCCGTCGGCCAGGCCCTGCATCAGGGCGCTCGCCCCGAGCCGGTTCGCCCCGTGGTCGGAGAAGTTCGCCTCCCCGATCACGAACAGCCCCGGGACCGTCGACTGCAGCTCGTAGTCCACCCACAGCCCGCCCATCGTGTAGTGCAGGGCCGGGTAGATCCGCATCGGCTGCCGGTACGCGTCCTCGGCGGTGATCCGCTCGTACATCTCGAACAGGTTGCCGTACTTCTCCCGGATCCGGTTCTCCCCCTGCCGCCGGATCGCGTCGGCGAAGTCGAGGTACACCCCCCGCCCGCTCGGCCCGACGCCCCGGCCCTCGTCGCACACCTCCTTCGCCGACCGGCTGGAGATGTCCCGCGGGGCCAGGTTCCCGTAGCTCGGGTACTTCCGCTCCAGGAAGTAGTCGCGGCCGGCGTCGGGGATCGAGGTCGGGTGCTTGCCGACATCGCCCTGGCTCTTCGGCACCCACACCCGGCCGTCGTTCCGCAGGCTCTCGCTCATCAGGGTGAGCTTCGCCTGGTGGTCCCCGGACACCGGGATGCAGGTCGGGTGGATCTGGGTGAAGCACGGGTTGGCGAACGCCGCCCCGCGCTTGTGCGCCCGGTACGCGGCGGTCACGTTGCACCCGTTCGCGTTCGTCGACAGGTAGAACGCGTTCGCGTACCCGCCGGTCGCCAGGACCACCGCGTCCGCCGCGAACGACTCGACCTTCCCCGTCTCCAGGTGCCGGGTGACGATCCCGCGGGCCCGGCCGTCGACGGTGACGAGGTCGAGCATCTCGCACCGCGGGTACATCTTCACCGCCCCGTACCCGATCTGCCGGGCCAGGGCCTGGTACGCCCCGAGGAGCAGCTGCTGGCCGGTCTGCCCGCGGCAGTAGAAGGTCCGCTGGAGTTGCGCCCCGCCGAACGAGCGGGTGTCGAGCAGCCCGCCGTACTCCCGGGCGAACGGCACCCCCTGGGCGACGCACTGGTCGATGATGTCGACCGATACCTCGGCCAGCCGGTGGACGTTCGCCTCGCGGGAGCGGAAGTCGCCGCCCTTGACGGTGTCGTAGTAGAGGCGGTGGACGCTGTCGCCGTCGTTCCGGTAGTTCTTGGCGGCGTTGATCCCGCCCTGGGCGGCGATCGAGTGCGCCCGCCGCGGCGAGTCCTGGAAGCAGAAGCAGAGGACCCTGTACCCGAGTTCGGCGAGGGTGGCGGCGGCGCTGCCGCCGGCCAGCCCGGTGCCGACCACGGCGACGGTGAACCGGGCCTTGTTCGCCGGGTTGATCAGCCTCTGGTCCTGCTTGTACCGGGTCCACTTCTCGGCCAGCGGCCCGCCCGGCACCTTCGGTTCGAGCTTCATGGTCTCACCCGTCTCGTAGGGTGGGCCGAGCCCGGCCTTGCGGGCGAGTCCCACCACCGCCCACCTCACGCGCTCTTGTGGATCGGCGGGGCCCAGCCGGCCAGCACCCCGAACACGATGAGCAGGTTCCCGGCCAGGATGCCGAACGCGACCAGGAACCCGAGGGCGCGGATCGCCGGGGCGAACCGCCGGTTCTTCAGTCCGAGCGTCTGGAAGCTGCTCTGCACCCCGTGCAGCAGGTGGACGAACAGCACCACCTGGGCGGCGGCGTACAGCGCCACCACCCACGGGGTGGTGAACCCGGCGACCACCATGCTGTACACGTCGTGGACCTCGACCCCGCTCGGCATCCGGTACTTCAGGTCGAGGTAGTTCACCACCCGCCCCGGCTCGACCTCCGCCCCCTTCACCGCCCCGAACGTGTAGTGGGCCAGGTGGAACAGGACGAACAGCCCGACCACCACCCCGGACAGGACCATCGACCGGCTCGCGGCCGACGCCCGGACGGTGGCGTGGTACCGGTACGGGACGGGGCGGGCGGCGGCCGTCCGGGAGTGTAACCGCAGGGCCAGGAAGACGTGCAACGCGAACAGCCCGAGCAGCCCGGCCCGGGCGACCCAGATCAGGATGCCGAGGTCGTGGGTGAGGAAGTACGCGTACCCGTTGATCGCGGCCGGCCCCTGGAACACCTTCAGGTTCCCGACCAGGTGGAAGGCGGTGAACAGGACCAGCCCGAGCCCGGTCAGGGCGACCACCAGCTTCGCCCCGACGCTGGAGTCGAGCAGGGCGGAGAGGTACGGGAGGGCCCGGCCGGTCGGCTCGATCCGGGGCGGCCCCTTCGGGTGGCGGGGCCCGGCGGCGGAGGACATGTCGGGTGGGGTCCGGCGGACGGGGACATCTCTCTACCGGTAGTGTAGACGCGGGGGTCGGGGCGGCGACGCGATTCGGCCGCCGACCCCGGAACCCGGAGAACGACGGTGACCGGGTTCCGGGTGCCGGCCCTGATGGTCCCGGCCGACGTGGTCGCCCGCCAGCACCCGGCCGCGTGATCCCGGGTGACGGTTCTGCGGTCCGGCTCCCGGAGGCCGACCGATGGACATCCCCCCACTCCCGAAGTATCCGCTCCCGACCCCGCCGGAGCCGGCCGGTGGCGACATCGACTGGCGGCTCCCGGCGCTCCGGCTCGCCCTCGGGGCGCTGGTGTTCGGGTTCCTGGCGCTGGCCGTCTTCCGGCTGTGCCTGCTGGTGGCGGTCTGCCACTTCCTGCGGCTGCTGGGGTGTTGTGACTGACCGGCTGAGGCGGACGGTAGTCGGCGACAGACCCGACGCGGGAGGGGAGTACACCCGACAGGAGTTGAACCTGTAACCCTCGGTTCCGAAGGCTCATGCTCGCGAGAAAAATACAGGGAAAACAAGGGGTATCTCATCGCATCGAGTGCAGGGAACGCTACAATTCGGATGAGTTTCCTGCACGTATCCTGCACGACCGGAGGCCCGATGGCACGCCCCGCACGCCCCTGGCATCGCAAACAAACCGGTTGGTGGATGGTCGAGATGAACGGCCAGCAGGTGAAACTTGTCGAGGGCCCGAAGGACGAGAAACACCGACTGGCCGCCGAAGAGAAGTTCGGCGAGTTGCGAAGGCTCAACCGGATCGCTCCCCAATCCCCGACGTCCCGCACCGCGGACATTATCGAAGCGTACCTCGCTTGGTCTCGGCTGAACCTGTCGGCGGAAACGCACCGGGTCAACCAGTACTACTGCCAACTCTTCGCGGAGCACTGCGGCACGGTCTCGGCTCGCGAGATGAAACCCTTCCACGTCACGAAGTGGATCACCGCGATGATGTCCCCCGAGCGAGTCGAACGCGAGAAGATTCGACGGGCGGCGGAACTGGAAGCCGGGACCGTCGAAAAGCGGAAGTTGGGAGGAATCCCGAAGGTGTGGGGAGAGTCCACCTCGCACAACGGCCGCACGACGGCCTTCCGGGTGTTCTCGTGGGCGAAGGATGAGGGACTGTTACCGGAGAACCCGCTCGCGGGGATGAAGCGTCCGAAACCGCCGTCCCGTCAGCGGGCCATGAGTGACGACGAGTTCGAGAAACTTTTCGAGAACGCGGGCGGACCGTTTGCGGACTACCTGTTCGCACTTCGAGAGACGGGGGCACGTCCCAAAGAGTTGCGGGATTTGGTCTGGACGCAGGTTCAAGAAGATCGTTTGGTGCTTGCCAAACACAAAACGAGCCGAAAGGTCGGCAAGGCTCGCGTCATCATTCTTTCCGAGGCCATGCGGGACACGTTGCAGCGGCTCAAGGGAAACGGCAGCACCCACGTCTTCTTGAATACCGAAGGCCAACCCTGGACGATGAATGCCGTCCGGCTTCAGATGACGCGACTTCGTGAACGGCTGGGATTGGCGAACGATTTGTGCGTGTATCTGTGCCGTCACGGGTTCGGCACCCGTGCCATTCTCAACGGTGTCAACCCGTCAGTCGTCGCGGAGTTGATGGGGCACAACTCACTGGACATGATCTCGAAAGTCTACGTGCACCTGGCCGACGAACACGCACACCTCAAGACAGCGGTCGAGAAGATTAACCCCACCACGAAGCCTGTTCAGGCAGATCCGCTGGCCTCGCCGAGGCTCCGGGCGAAACCGGTGAATCCGAAGAAGTCCGGTCCGAAGTCGAAAGCCGCAAGGTAAAGCGGCGTGCGTCTGCGGTGATACCGTCCGGGTCGTCGCCTCAGGGCCATCACCCGGAATCGACTGGCGTCAAGGGGTGGCTTCCTTTCTGATAGAGGTGGTGGGCAGCGGCCTTCAACCGAGCTACCCGGACAGGCTCGTTCTGGCGTATCCTGACGGAGGAGGGTGGAATGTCCGGTTCGAGAGGAGCGGAAATTCCGCCGACAAACCCGGTTCGGTACGCGATCCCCCGGCTTTCTCACAAGAAGATTGCCGGGCAAGGTCGATGACAAACCGAGTTTGCCCGAGTCGCCACAGAGGAGACGCTGATGCCGGGGCTCGCGGATCACATCTCGAATCCCCTCGCCCCGAGCTTGTCCGGAGGCCTCTACTCTTAGGAATCCATCCGGGAGATGGTCGCTCGCCCGATCGTGTTTGCCCGATCCCTCGACATCCACCTCGTTCGGCACGGTGAAACCGTTACCAACGCCCAGTCGCTTGTGACCGGTTCGAGGGACGTACCGCTCACCGACCTCGGTCGGGAGCAGGCGCGGCTCGTCGGCCACCAACTGGAGCGGCGGTACGACGTCGCCTTCTACTCCACCCTGACCCGCTCCCAGGAAACGCTGTCGCTCGCACTCGCCGCCGGAAGGGTGGCTGTCGACCCCGTCATCGCCGACTGGAGGCTGAACGAGCGTAGCCTGGGCGAACTCGAGATGAAGCCGTGGGAGCCCATCGAGGAACTCGCCAAGGGGGACTTCAGCTACGCACCGATCGGTGGAGATAGCTACTCGGAGGTGACCAGGCGCCTCCTGAGTTTCCTGGTGGATCTCGTTCGTTACACGAGCGAGGCCGAAGCTCGGAAAATACTCGTCTGTGGTCACATGGGCCCCATGCGAATCCTGATGGGCATCTTCGAGGAACTCTCAGACCCGGTCGCCGTCCTCGGGCAGTCCTTCCGGAACACGGAGATCTGCCGGGTGAAGTGGCGACGGCTCGCCTTCCCAGCCTTTCTCAAGTGATCGGCTGCCGCCGAACCCACCTCTGCGTAATGTGGCTAAATAGTTCCCACCAAATGGTGAAGTGAGGCTATTTTTCAGGGGCTTTATCATATATCCCGGTTCGGACCCGGAAGTAGGTTCGGGTCTCAAACCAGTCGAACGTCAGGTCGAGTAGCTCTTGCATCGTCTTGCATCGGTGGTTTCTGGTAACCGCTTCGCGCAGCCGCCACCACACCCGCTCCACCGGGTTGCAGTCCGGCGAGTACGTCGGCAGGTAGTGCAATACAATCCGCCCCGACCACTCGGCCAGGTACGCCCGAACGGCCTTGCTCTTGTCCGGCTTGTGGAACCCGGCGTTGTCACAGATGACGTGGATCACCTTGTAGTGGCGGAACGCCCGCCGCAGGTCGTCCAAGTGCCGTAGGAACAAGGCTGCACCCCGCCCCTCCTTCGTCTTGCCTTCGGTCAGGATGACCCGCCCGGTTCGCCAGTGGATGCTCCCAGCCAGGTACCGCTTCTCGTTCGTCCCCGGCGTCTCGACCGTCGCCTGCTCGCCCCTCTTCATCCACATGCACCCGACCTTCGGGTTGAGGTTCACGTCTACCTCGTCCATAAACACCGCCGTCTCGTCTGGCGGGAGACGATTCAGCAACGCCCGGAGTGCGGCCAACTTCCTCTCGCGGTCCGGGTCCTTCGGGCGGATGGTCGGGCGGGGCCGTCGCCACACCAGCCCTTCGGCCCGGAGCCAGAGCCGGATCGTCTCCCGCCCCACCCGCACCCGGTGGTCTTCCCCCAACACCACGGCGACTGCCTCACACGACCACCGACTGCGGGCGAAGCGGAAGTCGGCGGGCGAGAGCGTTAGCACCCACCGGACGACCAGCGACGCCCAGATGTGAACGCCCGATTTCCTTCGGCCCCGAGGGCGTCCGAGTACGGCGTTCGCACCTTCATTCTCGAACCGCCGTTTCCACCGGCTGATGGTACTAACCGAGCAGAACAGGACGGCACTGATGGTCGCCCACGGGTGCCCGGCGTCGAGTAACAGGAGGATGTGGGCACGCAGCCGGACCTCGGGATCGGCGTCTCGACGGTAGTGATCGAAGAGCTCCTGGCGTTCTGCCAGCGTGACAGGGATACTGGCCACGGGTCGGTCCCGCTGGGAGTCGGATCGGGCGACACCGCTTACAATAGGCGGGCGGTTCGGATCGAAATACCGCAGGGCGAGGATACCGCAGGGCGAGGCCACACCCGAGGGGCTACAACGTGACGATGACAGCGGACTCGCTTGCCGCCCTGATCGGTCAGCCCGTCGCCAGCCCCCTCGTGCAAGCTCTTATCCGCTCGGGGCGGTTGCGTGGCTCCAGTGCCCCGGACGGCGAGGGTGAGGAGCGACGGCACTACTTGTCCGACCCCGAGGCTGGCTACGAGTTGACGCATGTGGGCGGGCGGATTGTCACGGCGTTCCTGTACGTTCGCCCGAGCGACGACTTCAGCGATGGTTTCAGCCCGTTTGGTGGCACTCTTCCCGACGGGCTGTCTTTGGAGTCAACCAGGGCGGATGTTCGCCGGGCGTTGGGCGAGCCGCCCCGAAGTGGCGAGGCGAGGATCAGTCCCGGCCTCGGACGCAAAGGGGCCTGGGACCGTTATGACCGCCCCGCTGTCAGTTTTCACATCCAGTACACGGATGGCGGGGAGCAGGTCCAGATGATTACCCTGATGGCCCCAGATGTTGCACCCTGAGCGAGCTGTGATGCAGCCTTGGATTGGGAAGACATTACTTCCGCATATGGCGGGAAGTATTTAGGAATCGTCCGAAGATCTCCGCCCCACCCGCAGAGGTACCCTCATGCCCGCCGCCCCCGAAGCGCCGAAGCAGTACGCCGCCTTCCGGGAATGGTCGGGGAGCAAAGTCGATCTTTCTCGGTATACCCACCTCAACAAGGCCTGGGCCGCCACCCAAACTGAAATGGGCCGGATCACCGGTGAAGTCGCCAGACTGACACTTCCACCCGAAGTGCGGACGCTGGTCGTCGCCGGATCGTTGGCCCGGATTGGAGTTCCCCGTTCGGGGTGCGGTCGCTGTCCAAAGTGTACGCGAAGCGTACCGGCCCGACGAATCACGTTGGCGAAAATGTGTGGAATAGCCCTTGTGGAAACGGGTACCGCCTGCTGATCGCGGCGGATCAGCAGGCTCGGAGCGTGTTGCGCGGTGAGGGTTCAGCCCCGACGGCGGGCGCGAGGGACGTGTTCCGCGTTCGATTCAACAACCAGCGGTCCGGTAACCAATCCAGTAACCGCTCGGT
>PNKH01000108.1 GCA_013822345.1 Isosphaera sp. | reverse complement strand
GGGGGCGCGGGGCGGGAGGTCCGCGTGCTGGTGCCGCGGCACCTGACCGAGGCCGAGGGGGTCGGCTAGAGGGTGATCCGCTCGACCACGTTCCGGGTCACCCGCCGCGGCCGCCGGTCGTACAGCCGGGTGGTCCGCGGGTCGGCGTGCCCGGCCAGGTGCTGGACGTCCTCCAGGGAGACGTTCTGCGCGAGCAGGTCGGTGATGGTGGCCACCCGGAAGCTGTGCGGGGACAGGCGGGCCGGGAGCCCGGCCGCGGCCATCCGCCGCTTCACCATCCGGCACACGTCCACCCCCGTCATCGCCCGCCCGGTCGAGACCCACCCGGCCGCGGCGGAGGGCCCCGCCCGCCGCCGGGCCAGGGTCTGGAAGAACGGGGCGTCGCCCCCCGCCGCCGCCAGCCCGGCCCGGTCCAGGTAGCCCAGGAGCAGTTGCTCGAGGTCGTGGCGGACCGGGATCTCCCGCGCCTTCCCGCCCTTCTCGGCGAACCGCAGGGTGTACTGGGTGCCGTCGTGGGCCAGGTGCTTGCGCCGCAGCGCCGCCACCGCGCCGGCCCGGGCGGCGGTGTAGACCAGGACGGCCACGAGCGCCCGGTCGCGGAGGCCGGCCAGGTCGTCGCCGTCGAGCGAGGCGAACAGCCGCCTCACCTGGTCCGGGGTGATCTCGGGGGTGAGCCCCTCGACCGCCCGGTACCGCTCCCCGCGGACGCTGGCCGCCGGGTTCAGCACCACCACGTGGCGGGTGACCAGCACGTCGAAGAACCGCCGCAGGGCGGCGAGCTCCGCCTTCCGGGTGGGGACCCCGCCGGGGTGGGCGTCGAAGTACCGCCCGACCATCCCGGGCGTGATCGCCGGGAGCGGGACCGGCTCGGGCCGGTCGCCCAGCCACCGGAGGAACCGGACCACGGCCCGCCGGTAGAGGGCGCGGGTGTGCGGGTTCCGGATCTGGGCGTCGAAGAACTCCTCCCAGGCGACCACCGCGGGCGCGCCGGCGGCGGCGACGGCCGGCGGGCAGTCGGCCGGGGGCGGCACGGGCACGGGTAGGCTCTTTCGCACGGCCGGCTCCCTCCTGACCTTTCTACGGCCGGGCCCGGCCCGTCACTTCATCCCCACCCGCCGGACCAGCTCGCCGACCACCTCCTGGGCGGCGGCCACGTACTGGCGGACGACCACCCGGCTGCCGGGGGCGACCTCGTCCGGGTCGGGCTCCAGCACGTCCAGGACGCGGTCCCGGAGTTCCTTGTCGTCCATCGGCGGGCTGGGGGGCATGCCCGACCACTACCACCGCCCGGCGCGGCCGTCAACCGAACGGTTGCGCGGGCCGGCCGGCCGCGCTAGGGTCGCCGGGTTTCGCCCCGGCCCGTCCACGTCAGTCGGGTTTCTGGGGGCTGTCGGACCGGTAACGAGTCTCGTCATGGCCACCGTCCGTTCGTTGCTTGCCCAGGGGAACGGCAAGCTGGGGAGTGCCATCCACACGTGGAGCCTCCCCGCGATCACCACCTGCCCCGGCCGGTCGGCCGCGTGCGAGGGGGTCTGTTACGCCGCCCGCGGCCGCTTCGCCCTCGGGGCGGTCCGGGAGCGGCTGGCGTGGAACCACGCCCAGAGCCTGCGGGGCGACTTCGCGGACCGGATGGCCCGGGAGATCCGGCGCAAGGGCTGCCTGGTCGTCCGGGTCCACGTGGGCGGGGACTTCTACGACCGCGGCTACGCCGAGAAGTGGCTGGCGGTGATGCGCCACTCGCCGAAGGCCCGGTTCTACTTCTACACCCGCTCGTGGCGGGTGCCGGAGGTGGTGCCGGTGCTGGAGGAGATGGCCGCCCTCCGCTGCTGCCGGGCCTGGTACAGCACCGACGCCGAGACCGGGCTCCCGGACCACGTGCCGCCGGGCGTCCGGCTCGCCCACCTCCGGGTGGCGGCCGACGAGCAGCCGGCACCGGCGGACCTGGAGTTCCGCGTCCGCCGCCTGCGGGCCGCCCGCACCCCGCTGTCGGTCGTGTGCCCGCACGAGACCCCGGAGGGGCGTGCGCGGGACGCGAACTGCGGGAACTGCGGCCGCTGCTGGCGGTGAAGACGGGAGGGCCGGGGGAGTGATCCCCCGGCCCTTCGCGCGTCGCCGCCCGGGCGTCAGCCGACGGCGGGCGAGTCCGCCAGGCCGCGCCGGGCCCGCATCCCCTCGGCCAGGTCGTGGAAGAAGTCCTCCGCCGCCCGCTGGCTCGTCGCCGGCCGCCCGGGGTCGAGCTGCTTGGTCCAGAACTTCTCCTTCCCCCGCCACGTCCACCCGCCGGCGTGCAGGGCGTCGATCACCTCCCGCTCCGGCTTCTCGGTGAACCGGATCGCCATCTGCTTGTACTTGTGGTCCCGGCCGACGGCCATGGTCGGCCCGTACCGCTCGGCGCTCAGCGAGGCGGTCTCGCTCCACCGCGGCCCCTCCGCCCACTGGCGCTGGGGTTGTTCGCCGGCGTCCGGGTCGGGCGGGGGCTCGGCCGCGGCCGCGGGTTCGGCGGGCGTGGCGTCGGTGGCCTGCGCGACCTCCGGGTCCGGCTGCTTCCTCTTGCGTGGCATGGCGCGCCTCCTCCCTGGTTGTGGCCGGGCCAGGAGTAGCGCGGATCCGGCGGCTTGTCAAACCTCGGGCCAGCTCCGCCCCCGGTCGTCCGAGGCGTCCAGCCACTCCCCGGTGGCGGCCAGGGCCCGCTCGGCCCACCTCCGGCCCTCCGGCGTGAGGCCGCGGCGGGCGGCCAGTTCGCCGGCGGCCTCGGCCTGCCCGGCGTCCCGGCCGACCTCGAAGGCCGCGGCGGGGTCCTCCGGCTTACACTCCGCCAGCCGCCGGATCACGGCGCGGGCTCTGGTTCCGATCTGGTCGTCCTCTTTGGTCATGTGGTCTCCTTTCGCTGGGTGTCCGGCGAAGCATCGCGCAGCTCGCCGTGCTCGTAAAGCGAATAAACTGCCCACCGGACCCTCTCCGAATCGTGGAGCCAGTTCTCCGCATGGGCGATCAAGCCGACCGCGAAGGCCGCCTGGGCGGGTGGTGCCGGTGGTGAGCCGAAACAAACGAGTTGGCCTCGGCTAGGGTGACGGGGGTGACGGCGAGGCGGGCTCAGAACAGCCTCCCCGGCGGCGGCCCGCTGTCGTTCGGCGTCTCCCCCGCCGCCCCGCCTGACCCGCCCGGCCGAGGCCGCCGCGCCGCCCGCCGCGGTCGCCCCGACTCGGGCAATGCTCCCTGAAACGCGGCCTCGAACTCCCTCGCCCGGCCCTGCAGCTCGGCGTCCGCGTACAGCCCGGCGTACGCCTCCGGTCCGCCGCACGCCTCCACCGCGTCGGCGTCGGCGAAGTGCGACCACCACCCGCCCTCGCTCAGCGGCATCGGCCGCACCGGGTCGTGCGGGCTGCGGAACTGGAAGTGGTCCTGGCCGCGGAAGTACCCGGGGGTGTACTCGGCCCGCACCTCGCCCCCGAGCAGGGGGAAGGTCAGCGACGCCTCCGGCTCGCGCGCTCGGGTCGGGGACCGGTCCGCCACCCGCCCGTCCGCGGTGACCTCCAGTCCGTGCTCCCGCATCGCCCGCCGGCTGACCAGGCGGGCCAGGGCGACCGCCCGGCCGGGGAACCGGTCCCGGTACTCGTCCCAGGCCGCGAGCCGCCGGGCCCACCCCACCGCCTCCTCCCGGGTGCGGGGGAGGAAGTCGGCGACCAGGTCTGCCGGGGGCGAGTCGAGGCGGGCCTGGATGGCGGCGAGGACGTCGGTCGGGGACGCGGGGGCCGGGCGGCCGTCGTCGAAGAGTGTTGGCTGGGCGGTGCGACCCGGGCTACGGTCGTCGGGCATCCGCCTCGCCTTGCGTGTCGAGGCGGGTGCGGCGGGGGGGCGTCGGAAGCGTCGCCCCGCCGGCATCGCCGCCCCGCCGCCGCAGCCACTCCTCCACCCGCTTGGGGACCGTGCCCCGGGCCTTCCACCCGTAGACGGTGCTCTCCTCCCGGGCCAGGTCGCGGGCCAGGGGGGCGGCCCAGTGGGGCCCGTAGAGGCGTTCGAGCAGGGCGACGGGGTCGGTCACTGCCCCACCTGCGGCTGGTCGAGGAACGCGGCCGCGGTCACGCCGACGATCCGCCCGCCCCCGTCCGGGTCCATCTCGATGACGGCGTCGCACCGGGCACACCGGTACAGGTCCCCGTCGGCCCACTCCGCCTCGGTCGGCGGCACGTACCGGCCCGACTTCAGGCAGGGGTAGAACCCGTCGGTCGGTGGCTGGTTGCCGCACCGGCAGGTCCAGTCGTAGTTGTCGAAGCTTCCTTCTCCGTGTTCCGTCATACCACCTCCTTGGTTACGTTGTGGGCCCACCCTGACAGACTCCGCAGGTGGAGTCAACGACTACCGTTATCGGCGTCTTACCCACCGTTGGGGTGGACCGGAGTCCGCCCCGCCCGGTCACCTCTCGGCCGGGGTGAACACCACCCTGCCGCCCACGGGGTGGCGTACAGGTGGGCGTTGAACCCGCCGTTCGAGGTGGCCCACGCCACCCCGATCTTGATCCACTCGGCCTTGCCGTCGCCGTACTCCCGCACGGCGTTGGCGACGTGGGTCGGCTTGCGGCCCTTGGGTTGCTGCGTCATATGGCCCCCGCCTTCCCCAGGGCGGCCGCTATCGTGGCCAGCGTCCGGTTCGCGGAGACGTCTCCCTCCGGCTCGTCGCACAGGTCATCCAACATGTGCCGGATCTCCTGCTCGGCGTCCTGCAGGGCCGACACCAGCCCGTCGTGGGCGTTGATGCACCTCACGAGGTGGGCCGCGTTCTGTTTCGCGACCGCCCGGCCCGGGGACGGCTCGTAGCCCCAGTCCGAGCAGGTCGCAAAAGCGACCTGCTCGTGCCCGGCCGACACGGGGACGTTCCCGGTGTTCGGGTCCTGGCGGCCGACCCGCCAGGGCGTTGCGGAGGGCCCGGTCATGCCGCCCTCCCGGCCACCAGGGCCTCCATCCGCTCGGCCAGGGTCCACAGGGCCTGGTTCAGCCGCACGTCCCCGTCAACCGACTTGATCGGGCGGGTGATCGTCCGCCGGCCTGACGCCGTGCGGGTGTGCAGCCCGCCCCGGATCAGCGACTCCTGCACCCGGTTCGTGACGGTCCACAGGTCCGGCTTGTCGTCGGCGACGCGGCGGTGGGTCAGCAACTGGCCGGGCTCCAGCGAAGTGCTCGGGCGAAGCTCCATCGCCGCGGCGGCGAAGGCCTCCTGCTGCGGGCGGGTGAGTTCGATCCCCCTCCACCGCCCGATCCGCCCCATGATCGCGGGGGTCTGCTCGGCCAGTTGGCGGGAGACCCGCACCACCTGCTTGTAGAAGTCCTCCCCGCCGACGTGGCGGACGGTCAGGCGGCCGAAGTCGGCGGACCGGACGATCAACCCGTTCGAGCAGACCAGCCGGAAGATCCCGGCCATGAACCGGTAGCTGCAGTTCCCGTCGTGCGAGTTGACCAGGACGATCTCCGGCACCTCGTCCCTGACTCCCGGGGCCAGGTACGACTGGTGCCGCAGGCGGACCATGTGCTGGGTGAACGGGGCCTTGCCCTCGATCCGGGTGCCGCTCTGGGCCACCCGGACGACCCCGAAGCCCTCGGCCCGGAGCATGTCGACCACCTCGATGGTCGGCACGAAGGCGTACTTGACGCTCACGGCTTGCCAAGGCCGCGGGGCGAAGACGGACGGGGCGGTGCGGACGATCTCGTTGTTGTGAAGGACGCGATTCATAAGGATTTCTTTCCGTGGTGGGTTGTGGGCGGCCTCGCGGCCGCCCCTCTTGGTTCATGCCGCCTGCTGCGACTCTTTGCGGGCCTTGGCGTCGGCCCGCTTCTGCGTCCTGGTCCACGCGTAAGACTCGCGGAGCAGCTCGGCCATCGCGAGCAGGTCGTCCGCGGTCAGGGAGTCCGTCTCCCGCCACGTGTCGTCGCCCTGGCGGTAGCTGCGGGTCGGGTTCGCGGTGTAGTAGGTCTGTCCGCCGGTGCTGGTGTTCCGCCAGACGGTGACTTGCAGGGTGCCGTCGCGGAACTTGGTTGCGGGTTGTGTCATGGTCGTTCTCCTTCTCGGTTACCCGGCCCCGTCATTGGGGCCGACGGCACCGCGCCCGAAGCGGCTGGGAGCTTGCTCCCGCAAGCGAAGACCGGAAGGCTTCCGCGTGCGGAAAGCCGGTCTGGCAGCTTGCGGGAACGGGCTGCGGCTTCAGCGTGACCGATCGGCCCGTGATGGGGGTGAGGGGACGGAGGGGAAGGTGGGCAGGGAGGGACCCGCCCGGGGAGCGAGTGAGTCAGTCGCCTGGCCCGTCGTCCACGCCCGCCGCCCGCAGACGGGCGCGGATCGCGTACCTCTCCTACGGGGGCTTGGCCCCGGCCGGGTTGTTGACGACCTCCTCGATCACCCTGACGCCGGGCGTCGGCCACAGCTCGATCGCGACCGGACAGGCCCCCCCCGGGCCGGCAGGACAGGCAGTAGCAGGAGAATCCGGGTCCGTCGGCGTCGACCCGCAGGCTCTCTCACGCCTCGTTGATCCGCTCTTCGGACGCCCCGCAAGCCTAAGCGATCCAACTCTTTTTCAGCACCCCGGCACCCGCCGGCCGGGCGAGCGTGCGCGCCCGGCCCCCGGCGGTCTGCCGCCACGAGGAGACGACCGCCATGCCCGCCAAGCGACTGACCCTGGCCGACCGGATCGAGCGGCTGAGGGCCCGGAAGAAGCGGCTTACCCAGATGGTCGACGAGCTGAGGGGGCGGTGGAAGCGGTACAACGCCGACAAGGCCCGCGCCGCCGACGACGTCAACGAGTTCCGGGCGTGGGCGGGGTCCGAGGGGTACCGCCCGGACGAGGTCTGGGACGCCGTCCAGGACACCGCGGTGGCCGTCGGGGAGCTGATCGAGAAGGCGTTGATCCGGGCGGTCCACCTCCGGCCCATCGTGCTGTTCGAGATCGCGGTCGAGAACCTGCGCAAAAACCGGCGGGCCGACCGCGAGTTCCGCCGCGTCCCCGCCGGCTACGTCCGGCACCTGGAGCGGCGCGGCCGGCTGGCCGCCGCGCCCCCCGCGGAGGAGCAACACGACCCAGCCCCCGACCCGCACGCGCTCCTGACCGACGCGCTCGCCGGGCTGCCGGCGTCCGACCGGGAGTTGCTGGCCCAGCGGTACCGGGACGGCCGGACCCGGAAGGAGATCGCCGCCCGATACGAGCTGACGCCCGGGCAGGTCGCCCACCGCCTGCGGCTGGCCCGCACGCGCCTGCGGCGGCTCGTCCTCCGGGCGCTGGTCGGCGGGCCCGGCCGGCCGGCGGCCGGCGCGGCCCGTTAACCCCGCACTTTCCCCGCGGATTTCCGCGCACAGCCGCCCCGGCTTAATGGAGGGCGGCGGGAACTGACCCCCGAGCCGCCCGCCCCGAGCCACCACCCGGTGGCTCGGTCCGTTTCCCGACCGGAGTTCCCCGTGACCGACCCGTCCCCGCCGCGTGACCCGCCGGACGGCACGCCCCGCAGCCCGACAGCGGTCACGATGGCGGACGTCGGCAAGCGTCTGATGCGGCACTACCGACTGGCCGACCTCCATCCGGACCCCGGGAACGTCCGCGCCGACCCCGACCCGGTCGCCCTGGGCCGGCTGGTCGAGAGCCTGAGAACCCACGGCCTGCAGCAGCCCCTGATCGTGTGGGAGGACCCGGTCCTGCCCGCCGGGGGCGCCCGCCTCCTCGACGGGCACCGCCGGTGGAAGGCCCTCGGGCTGGTCCCGCTGCCCGGGGCCGACTGCGTGGTCTTGGCCCGCCCGCCGGACCCCCTGGAGGTGACCGCGATCCAGCTCACCCTCGGGGTCACCGGCCAGCACCTGAACCCGTACGAGGTCGCCGACGCCGCCCGCCGGCTGGTGGACGGGCTGGGGCTCACCTGGGACCAGGTGGCCCGGCGGGTCGGGTGCTCCCCGTCGAAGCTGAGCAAGGCCCGGGGGGTCAGCGAGGGCGCCGCCCCCGCCCTCCGCCCGGAGATCGAGTCCGGGGCGATCCCGTTCACCGTCGCCGCCGCCCTCGCCCGGCTCGGGGGGGACTTCGCCGCCCAGGCCGAGGTCGCCGGGAGGTACCGGCAGGGGCTCCTCACCCGGGACGCGGTGGAGGCCGAGGTCGCCCGCCTCGCCCGGCGGACCGGGCGGCCGAGGCCGCGGCCGGTCAAGGGCCGGGGGCGGGTGCTGAGCTACGCCCTGGCCACCGACGACCACGGGGTCGCGGAGGCCGAACTCACGCAGCTGGTCGAGGCGGTCCGGAAGGCGAAGCGGCTCGGGCTCCCGCTGGGCAGCGTGCCGCAACTCATGACCGCCGCCCGGGCGGCCTGAGCCCGCAGTCGTCCGACCGACCCGGCGCCCGGGTCGGTCACAAACCCACCGAAAGGGAGTGGAAACGGTGCGCCCCGAGACGGACGCCCTCGCCGGGCTACTGCTGGTCGGGTTCGTCCTCTGGCTCGTGTACCGCCGGCGGCCGCCCCCGATCGACCTGACCAGTCACGGCACCGGCGGGTTGGCCACCGCCGCCGACTGCCGGCGGGCGGGCCTGCACGACGGGGACCGGGTCCTCGGGCGGGACCCGGACGGCCGCCTGCTGTGGGTCCCGCCCTCGGCCGTGCACGTCGCCGTGTTCGCAATGACCGGTGCCGGCAAGGGGGTCAGCCTTCTAACCCCCTGGCTGCTGAAGCTGCGCGGGAGCTGCGTCGTACTCGATCCGAAGTCAGAACAATACGTTCTGACACACCGGTACCGGCGGACGCTCGGGCCGGTGTACCGGCTGGCCCCGTACGACCCGGACGCGGACACGTGGAACGTTTTAGATCAGTTCCCGCCGTCGACCGACACCCCGGACGTCGCCCGGGCCGTCGCCAGCGCGCTCGTGTGGAGGAGCGCGGACGGTGACAAAGATCCCCATTGGAATGACCGGGCCGAGGACGTGATCACGGCCCTCCTGACCTACGTCATGCTGTTCGCCGAGGGGCCGGACCGGAGCTTGAACGGCGTCCGGGACGCGATCACCACCCCGGGCGGGCTGGAGCACGTGGGCAACCGGATGCTCGCCTGCGGCGGCATCGTCGGGCGGCTGGGCGGGCTGCTCCTGGGGATCCGCGGGGAGGAGCGGGACTCTGTCCTGAGCACCGTCTCCCGGCACACGAGCTGGCTGGACAGCCTCCCCCTGAGCCGCAACGTCTCCTCCAGCTCGTTCGACATGGCCCGGCTGCTAGACGGAGACCTGACCGTCTACCTGTGCCTGCCGCCCGCCCACCAAGCGGCCGGGGCCCGGTGGCAGCGGCTGTGCGTCGCCGCGATCACCCGGCTGGTGGCCGAGCGGGGGATGAGGAAGGGCGCCCTCTGCCACGCCCTGCTGGACGAGGCCTCGACCCTGGGCCACCTGGAGGTCCTGGAGTCCGGTCTGACGATGCTCCGCAGTTATGGCCTAATATATACTTTCTTTTTTCAGAGTGTTGGCCAGTTGAAGGCCGTGTTCCGGGACCGGGAGAGCGTCCTGCTGGACAACGTCAGCCCGATCTTTTTTTCCGTGAACAACAACGAAACCGCTGAGTACGTGAGCAAGCGGATTGGGGTCTACACCCACGTGTCCGCGACGTTCAGTGTGAACGGCTCGCGGAGCTGGGCCGAGGACCGGCTCGGCAACCCAGGGGTCACCGTCTCCCTCGGGGACGGGACCGGGTACCAGACCCACGCCCGGGAGGTCCTCAAGCCCGACGAGGTGATGAACCTGCCGCGGGACGTGGCCGTCGCGTTCTTCCCGGGGCTCCGGGGCGTGGCGGCGCGGCTGGTCCGGTGGTTCGAGGAGCCCGAACTCGTGCGGAGGGCGTCGTGAGGACCGAGGGGAACGCCGGCCCGAAGGGGCCCGGCCTGTTCGGCAGGCCGTACCTGTCCGGGGCCAGTGACAAGGCGTGGCTGGCGAACGGCCTGGACGAGCTGCGGCAGGTGCTGCACCCGTCGGTGCAGCAGGTCCAGCCGGGGAACACGCCGGGGCTGTGGGGCTCCCCCACCACCGGCGAGCAGACGGCCGAGCGGCTCGGCCGGGACTACGAGGTGCCGACCCGGGAGGCCCTGTACGGCCCCGGCCGGGAGCCGGCCGCGCCGGCCGACCAGGCCCCGCAGCCCGACCGGCCCCGCGGCCGGGGCCGCTGAGCAAACCCCGGGGCGGGCACGGTGCCCGCCCCCCACCCCGACCGGAGGAGGCCACGCATGAGACCGCGACTGGAACGACTCCTGGCGGGGGTCGGGAGGGCGGTGTTCGGGTCCGGCCCCGCCCCCCGCCGCGCCCCCCGCGAGATCGGTTACACCGCCTACCCCGTCCCGCCCGGCGAGGTGGACCGGTTCAAGGCCGCCGTCCCCGACGCCCAGCCCGCAGAAGACCTCTACGCCGACATGGTCGGGCACGGCCTCCGCGGCGAGGCCCGGCGCCTGGCCGCCACCGCCCTGGCCCTGACCCGGGCGAACCCGGGCTGCGTGGTCATGGTCGGCAACTTCACCTGACCCCGACCCGTGCGACAACGTGGAGCGGCGCCATGTTCCCCCCGATCGTCCTGGACTTCCTGGGGCGGCTGGTCGCCCGGGCGGCCGACGGGCTCGGCCCCCGGCCCCATCCCCCTTCTTACCGGCTGCATCCGGTCCACCCGGACCGGCTGGCCGAGTTCCTGGCCGCCCACCCGGACGGCCGCTGCGCCGAGGCGGTGTCCCGCGCCCTCCGCCGGCGGGGCCTCCACGCCTTCGCCGACGCCCTGGACCGGGACGTCCGCCCGCTGAAGGCGGAGCACCCCGGCTGCCTCGTGGCCGTCACCGCCGCGTGACCACCCCCCGCCCCCCTGACCGAGGAGACGACCGATGTCCCGACTGACCCGCGCCGCCCGGTCCCTGCTGGGCCTGTTCGGCAGCGACTTCCAGGACCGCATGGCCGACTACGCCGACGCCCTGGGTGCCGGCGTCGTCGAGCTGAAGGACGCGACCGCCGTCCTGTCCCTGGACTCCGGCGGGGAGACGTACCTGGTGGTCGTGAACGACGACGGCACGCACATGACGGTCGGGTGCTTCTCCCTGTCGGTCTGGCCCGGGGGCGCCCCGCCCCAGGCGTACGAGCTGATGCGGCGGCTGGACGAGGAGCACCCGGCCCTGTCGTACCGGGTGACCACCTCCGGCGGGACGGCCCGGTGCGGGACCCTGACTCGCGTCCCCGGGCTGGACCGGCTGACCCGGGAGACGTTCGCCGAGGCGGCCGCGGCGGTCGTCCGGTCGATGGCGTTCGCCGACCGGATGCTCCGCCGCCACGGGTTCGCCTGAGCGCCCCCGCGACCACCCCCGCGACGCCCCCCCAACCGAAAGGAGACCCGGATGACCCCCGACCCGTTCCCCGCCCTGGCCGCCGCCCTCGGCGGGCTCGCCCTCGGCGGGGCCGGCCTGTCCCTCCTGCTGGCCCGCCGGGAGCGGCGGGAGGCGGAGGCCCTGGCCGACCGGCTGGAGTACGACGTGGTGGCCGTCTCCCCCGACCTGGCCGGCGGGTTCGGGCCGACCCCCCTCCCGGCCTGGGCGGACTTCGCCGCCGGCGTCCTGGCCAGCCCGGCCCTGGCCCGGTTCCACCCCCGGATCCGGGCCGACGCCGCCCGGTTCGCCGTCGAGTACGCGGGGAAGGCCGTGTTCGTCCGGGTGAGGAGGGTGCCGTGTACGACCTGATCCGCGACCACGCCCGGGCCTGCGCCGCGGCCGTCCTGGAGACCGTCGCCGGGTGCCTGCGGGAGGAGGAGCGGCCGGACGCGTTCCTCCTGTTCCAGGAGGCCGTCCGGGCGTGCCTGGAGAGCTACGAGGCCCACCGCCGCGGGCAGGCCCGGACGCCCCCGCGGCCGTCCCGCAACTGAAGGGGGTGCCCGTGAACGCCCTGACCCTGGCCCTCGCCGCCGGGTCGCTGGTCGCGGCCGCCGCGTACCGGGAGCCCCTCCTGCTCCTCCCGGCCGCGGGGGCCGGCCTGACCCAGTTGGTGGCCCGGGCCGAGGCGCGGGCGGCCCGGCGGCGGGCCCTCGCGTTCGAGGCGTACGTCGCGGCGGTCGAGCAGGCGGCCGCGGCCCGGCAGCCGACCGCACCCGGGCCGCCCCCGCCCCGGCGGGGGCCGAGCCGCCCCCGCCGCCACCCCGACCGGAGGCACGACGGATGACCCACGCCCAGCCCCCGCGGCCCCCGGCGGGGCCGCAGCCGCAGTACGTCACCCTGGAGCAGCACCGGGCGGCCCTGGACGCGCAGACCAAGGACATCTGCGTCGGCCTGCTGGCCGGGGTCGCCCTGCTCGTGGTGCTGGCCTGGTCCCGCCAACGCAACCGGGGCGGGTGGGCCTGAGCCCCGCCCGCCCTTACCACCGGAGGTGTGTCATGAGGTTCCGGCTCGCGGTGCTGTCTTGCCTGGGGCCGGGGGTCGTGCTCCCGGCCCTGCTGCTGGCCCCCGGGCCGACCCCGGCGCAGTACGACCCCGGCCCCGCCGCCGGCGGCCCGCGGGAGCGGCGGGCGGCCCGGGAGTGGGCGGTGGCCCGGCTCGGCGGCGGGCCGGAGGCCCGGCGGCTGGTCGAGGACCACGGGGAGGCGGCGGTGAGGGCCGTGGCCGCCTGCTCGCCGGAGGTCGGGCGGAAGCTCGCCGCCTGGCACGCCGACCCGGACGGGCTCGGCCGGCTGCCCCGCCCGGCCGACCTGCTGCGGGCGGTCGGGGACGGGCCGCGGGGCGGGGCCGACCTCGCCTGCTGGGCAATCGCCAACGGCCCGGCGCTGCGGGACCCGGACGCGTTCGAGGCCCTGCTCCGGGACCCCCTGGAGTTGGTCATGGGGCTCAAGCCGCTGGCCCAGGCCGCGGCCGAGCACCGGGCGGCGCGGCTCGCCCGGGCGGAGGGCGGGCGGTGGCTGGACGACCCGTTCCACGTCCGGGTGGCCACCGCCTCCCTCGCGGCCGCGGCCCTGGTGCTCCTCGCGGCGTGGGTCCGGAACCGGCGGCGGGGGAGGGACGAGCGGTAAGGGGTACAACGCCACGCGGCCGGGCGTCCCCCGGCCGCTCCCACTCGGAGGGGATCACATGACGGACCGGAGGCGGTGGCGGCGGGCGATGGCGGTGCGGGCCGCCGGGCGGGTCCTGGACCGGGTGAGCGAGCTGATCGACGACGGCACCCAGGACGAACTCATCGGCGCGATCGCGGCCGAGGTCGAGCGGGCGATGGCCGCCCGCCCCCGGCGGCGGGGGAGGCGGCGGCACGCGGCGGCGCGCCGGGGGCCCGGGCCCGGGGGCCCGCCGTGACCGCCAAGGACCTGAGCGCCTCCCTCCAGTCCCACGCGTCGTGGGTGGGCAACCCCCACGCCGGGGGGCGGAAGGCGGACCTGCGCGGGGCCGACCTCCGCCGGGTCAACCTGGAGGCCGCCGACCTCCGCTGGGCGGACCTCCGGGCGGCCGACCTGTCGGGCGCGGTGCTCGACAAGGCCGACCTGTCCCACTGCGACCTGCGCGGGGCGAACCTGACCGGGGCGAGCTGCGTCGGCACCCGGTTCGTGAACGCCAAGCTCGACGGCTGCAACCTGGCCGGGGTGGACCTCCGGGCGGCCCAGTTGGAGTACGCCCGGTTGGCCGGGGCGAACGTGTACAGCGTCCGGGGCAAGCCCGACGGTCCGGACGCCCCGGCCCCGCCCACCCCGGAGCAGGCCCGGACCCGCGGGAGGTGAGCCACACGACCGGCGAACGGGGGTGACTCCATGACCGTGAAGGAGGCCGCGCTCCACGCGACCGTCTCGGAGAGCCTGATCTACGCCTGGTGCGCCGACGGCACCCTCCGCCACACCCGCGTCGGGCGGAAGGGCAGGCGCGGCCACATCCGGATCGCCCGCGAGGACCTGGACGCGGCCCTGGCCCTGTTCACCGTCGGGGGCGGGCCGAAGCCCGCCCCCGGGCTGGACCACCTCACCCTCCCGTAGCCTTCCGGGCGGCCTCCCGCATGTGGGCCGCCTTCTGGTCCAGGTGGGCGTAGTGGCGGCTGACCATCCGGGTGTCGGTGTGCCCGAGCAGTTCGGCCACCTGGGCGATCCCGACCCCGTTCGCCAGGGCGTCGGAGGCGAACGCGTGCCGGTAGGCGTAGGCCACCACCCCCTTCAAATGGGGGAGCCGCTCCCGCAGGCGGCGGAACCGAATCCGGATCGCGTTCTTCGAGAACGGGCGGCCGAGCTTGCGGCTCGGGAAGAGCGGGCCCTCGGGCCGCTCGGCGGCCAGCCGCCGCGACAGCTCGACCATCTCGGGGGATAGGTAGACGACCCGCGGCTTGCCGGTCCGCTTGGCCGTCTTGTGGGCCTCCAGCACCCAGACGCCGAGGTCCAGGTTCACCTCGCCGGCGGTCACCCGGGCCACCTCCGACGGGCGGCACCCGGTGAGGTACAGGGCGGTCAGGTACTCCCGGAAGTTCCGGTCCTTGACCGCCGCCAGCACCTCCGCCCGCTCGGCCGGGCTGACCACCCGGGTGCGGCGGGTCGGGGGCGGCTTCTGGACGGTGCGGAGCGGGTTGGGGGAGAGGACGCCCTGCTGGTCGGCCCAGTTGAACGCCCGCTTCACCGCGGTCACCGCGTTCCGCCGCCCGCCCTTCCAGGCGGTGGAGTCGAGCCAGCGGGTGACGTGGATCGGCTTTAGCTCCCGGGCCGGGAGTCGGCCGTACAGGGAGCAGAAGGACTGGAGGAAGTGGCGGTACCAGGCGTAAGTCGCCCGCTCGTTGTGCCGCTCGGAGTGGGACAGGAAGAGGTCGCAGACCTGGCAGGCGAGGACCTCTCCCGCCTTGGGGAGGTTGGCGGGGTCGGACGCCATGAGCTTGTAGAAGGCGTCGCGAACCTGGGGCGGGGCGTTCCACCCGGCCTTGGTCTTCTTGGGCGGCGGGGCCCCCTCGGGGTGCGCCCCGAGGGGGACCTTCTTGCCGCGGTACTGGACGTACCAGGCGTTCTTCGAGGCGCGGAACCAGGGCTTCGGCTGACGCACGGCAGACCTCCCGTTGAACACGGGTGGGCCGGAAGGCCTGCCTCTGGCCCCCTCCCCGGTGACGCGGGGAGGGGGTTTTTCGTTACCGTGCCCTCAAGCGTGCCCTGCTGGCATTTCAGGACACCGGCCCGGGTCGCAAGGTCGCCTTGTTTCCCCGGGGTTTCTGGTCAGTGGAGGTGAGGAGAGTTGAACTCCTGACCTCTTGAATGCCATTCAAGCGCTCTACCAACTGAGCTACACCCCCCGACTGCATTAACCTAAGCGCCGCCCGCGGGGGTGTCAAGTGGCCCGCCAGCGCCGCACCCAGTTCGGGTAGACGCCGCCCGCCCCGGCCCGCACAATGCCCGGCGCTCAGTCCGCCACCGGGGAGGGGACGTGAAGAAGCACGCGAAGGCGTGGGCGATCGGCCTGCTCAAGTACGGCATCGGGTTCGGCCTCCTGGCGTTCGTCATCCACAAGTACTGGGAGCCGAACCGGTCCACCCGCGCCCCGGGACTCGGGCAACTCCTCGACGGCGAGATCCTCTACGGCTGGCTCCTCGCCGCCGGCCTGCTCCTGGCCGCCGGGCTCGCCCTCCAGGTGTTCCGCTGGTACGTCCTGGTCCGCGCCCTCGACCTCCCGTTCTCCGTCCGCAACGCCTTCCGCCTCGGCATGGTCGGCCTGTTCTACAACACCTTCCTCCCGGGGTCGATCGGCGGCGACCTGGTCAAGGCGTACTTCATCGCCCGGGCCCACCCGGAGCGGAAGACCCGGGCCGTCGCCACCGTCATCGCCGACCGGGCGATGGGGCTGTTCGGCCTCGTCCTGTTCGTCGCCGTCGTCGGGGCGGCGGCGTGGGGGCTCGGCGACCCGATCATCCGCGGCAACCCGGACCTGCAGTGGGTCGTCAAGGTGATGGCCGGGGTCGCCGCCGGGTCGGCCCTCGGGTTCCTCGTGCTCGGGTTCCTCCCGCAGCGGCGGGCCGACCGGTTCGCCGGCCGGCTCCGGCACGTCCCGAAGGTCGGCGGGTCGCTGGCCGAGGCGTGGTACGCGGTCTGGGTGTACCGCCAGCGGCTCGGGGCGGTCGCCCTCGGCGTCGGGCTCACCGCCCTGTCCCACGTCGGCCTGGTGACCGCCTTCCACTGCGCCAGCCGCGTCTTCCCGCCGGACGAGCCGCGGGTCGAGCTGATGAGCTGGACGGAGCACGCCGTCGTCACCCCGATCGGGTTCATCGTCCAGGCCGTCCCGGTGTCGCCCGGCGGGGTCGGGGTCGGGGAGGCGGCGTTCGCCGGCCTGTACAAGCTGTCCGGCCGGCCGGAGACCCGCGGCGTCGTGGCCCGGCTGTCGCTCCGCATCGCCGAGTGGCTGCTCGGGCTGATCGGGTACGTCGTGTACCTGCGGATGAAGGCCCACCACGAGCTGCCGGAGGACGAGGACGGGGAGGTCGGGGAGGAGCCGCCGGACGGGCGCGGCCCCGGCGAGCCGGGAGCGTGAGCGACCGGGTCGGGCCGCCCGGGGTTCACACCCCGGGCTATTCCCTCGCCGCCCCTTCGGGGCTGAGGGCTGGTCGTCTTGAACCCCGAAGGGGTGGGCAGCCAATAGCCCGGGGTGTGAACCCCGGGCGGCGGGTGCCAACCCCGGGCGAGTCTCCGGCCGCTCCCGGCTCGCCGGGCCGGTCGCCGCTGGACGCCGGGGCGGCCGTGGGGGATAATCCCATCTCCCCGTGAGGCCACCCCGATGACGCTCGTCGGCCAACCCCCGCCGTCGCAGGCCCTGAAGGACGCCCTCGTGCTGCTCGCCGAGGGGAGGCCGGCGGACGGCGAGGCGACGGTCAAGAAGGCGGCCCTCGCCGCCAAGGCGCTACACGGGTCCGGCTCCCCGCCGCTCGCCCGGGCGTACGCCGAGATGGCCCGGTTCCACCTCCGGTCCGGGGAGCCGGAGCGGGCCGCCAAGGAGTTCCAGCACGCCGCCTCCGGGGCCATGCCGACCGACCCGCAGCACCGCCGGGACCGGCTCGGGTTCCTGTTCGGGTACGGGGCGGCGCTGGCCCACCTCAACCGGCGGGACGAGGCCGAGCGGGTCCTCCGCCAGTGCCTGACCTTCGCCACCAACCTGGACGGCCCGAAGTCGGCCCTGGCCGCCCTGGCCCTGGTCCCCCTCGCCGACGTGCTGATGGCCGCCGGGAAGCCGGCCGAGGGGGCGAAGCTGGCGGTCGAGGCGTACGACGCCCTGTGGAAGCTCGGGGACCCGCTGTTCCCGGCCGCCGTCGGGGCGCGGGCCGAGGCGCTGAAGGCGACCGGAGCCAAAGACGACCCGTTCACCGACCTGGCCGACCTCCCCGACGAGATGGCGGCCGAGGCGGTCAGCACCACCCTGACCCGGGCCGGGAAGGGCGACCCGAAGCGGGTCCGGGCGGTCCTGGCCGACCTGCTCGCGTTCGTGGACCAGAAGTACGGGGACGGGCACGCCCTCACCTCCGACGCCGTGGCCGCGGTCGCCCACCACGAGGCCGCCGCCGGGGCCAAGGCGGACGAGAAGGTGCGGAAGAAGGCCGTCCGCCGGGCCGTCTGGTCGTACGCCGTCCGGCGGGTGCCCGGGGGGCTGATGTCGGACCTGGAGGTCGGGTTCGAGCCGGGCGGCGGGATCCACCTCGCCCCGCACCTGACCCGCGAGCCGACGGCCGCCGAGGCCGCCCAGATCGAGTCCGTCCTGGCCGCCGCGGTCGACGACCTGTACGCCCGCCCGGCGTAGGGAACCCGGCCGCCGGCCGGGCGTCCTAAGGTTGTCCGTCCCGGACCACCCACCGGAGGCCACGATGCGACCGGCCGCCCTCGCCGCCCCGCTCCTGTTCCTCGCCGCCGTCCCGGCCCGCCCCGCGGACCCGCCGCAACTCCCCCGCTTGGCCCCGCGGGCGGACGTGAAGTCCGTCCTGGACGAGCTCGCCGCGCCGCCGGTGTTCGGGGCCGACCCGACCCCGGTCCCGCTCCTGCCGTTCGCCGCCGCCGCCCTGGACCCGTACGCCCCGGACGGGGTGACCGCCGCGGACATCCTCAAGGAGCAGGGGAAGTACCAGTTCCGGGTGACCGTCCTCAGGGCCGTCAAGAAGCTCCGCGAAACCCCCGCCCCTGGTCACCCGAGGGGGGGGACTCTGCCCCTGCGGATCGACGCGGCGGCGGACGGGAAAGTCAGGCGGGGTCTGGAGGACGCCCAGATCACGGCGGCGCTGGCGGCCGTTGACCTCGAACGGGTCCTTGATGAGCTGACCTTCACCGCCCGGGACCGAGCGGACGAGCCGCCACGGTGGCGGGCCCACCACGATCTGGTGACCGCCCAGGTGCGGGCCCGCCTGGTCCTTCTCCATGAGTACAACCTGGCGCTCGCCAATGTGCGGACCGATAACCTCCCGCCGTTGCCCGCGGGGGCGACCGGGTGGCGGCTGGTCCCCGCCGAGCAGGTCCGGAGCCGGCTCGAGGTGGAGAAGCTGGCCGCGGCGGCGGCGGACGGGTTCCGGGCAGTGGCCAAGGACCACCGCGGGACGCCGTGGGCGGCCCTCGCCGACCGGGACCTGCGGGCCCCGCTCGGGCTGGCGTGGGAACCGGTCGCGGGGAAGTAGACCGCTTCACGGTTGCACCCACCTGGCAACCCCGGCATAATCGTCGGAGGAATCGTCGCCCGGGTCTCCCCCACCCAGGTGCCCGTCATGACCCGTCGCCGCGGGTTCACCCTGATCGAGCTGCTGGTCGTCGTCGCCATCATCGCGGTGCTCGTCGGGCTCCTCCTGCCGGCCGTCCAGAAGGTCCGCGAGGCGGCCGCCAAGGCGAAGTGCGGCAACAACCTGAAGCAGCTCGCCCTCGCCCTGCACCACTACCACGACGCCCACGGGGCGTTCCCGCCGGGCGGGGCCACCACCCTGGGCCCGGTCCCGGCCGACGGGCAGGACGTGCTCTGCCGGAACCCCGCCCCGGGGGTGTCCAAGAACGTCAGCACCCGCGCCCCGTGGACCGTCCTGGTCCTGCCGTACATCGAGGACGAGAACCGGTTCGCCCGGTTCGCCCTCACCGGCACGTTCAACGGGATGATCCCGGACGACGGCGGGCCGACGACCTCCGCCAACCGGGCCGAGCAGGTGCGGCCGAACGCCCGGTTCCACTGCCCGTCCGACCCGCTGGTGGCGACGACCCCGACCCGGAACTGCTACTTCGGGGTGCAGGGCGGCGGGGCGACCCCGCCGTGCTCGGCGTTCCTCCGGCCGGCGTCCGTGTTCTACCACAACGGCGTCCTGTACCGCGACTCCCGGGTCAAGATCGGGGACGTGGGGGACGGCACCTCGAACACGCTGCTGCTCGGCGAGAGCAAGTACCAGAACGTGTTCAACCCGCCGTACTTCTTCGGCTCGACGTGGGCGTCCGGGTACCGGACGACGGTGGACTACGCGAAGGCGAACAACGTGGCCGCCGCCCAGGAGCCGATCAACTCGATCCTGACCGGGGGGTACGACGACAGCCGGATGTTCGGCAGTCACCACCAGGGCGGGGCACTGTTCGCCGGGGTCGACGGGGGCGTCCGGTTCCTCCGCCAGGACGGCGACCTGGCCACCTTCCGGGCGATGGGTGCCCGGGCCGACGGCGGGCCGGCGAACGGGTGGGGCCAGTGACCCGCCTCGCCCTCGCGGCCGCGCTGGCCGCGGCCGCCGGGTGCTCCGACGGCCCGCGCCGGTACGCCGTGTCCGGGACCGTCACCTACCGCGGTCAGCCGGTGCCGACCGGGGAGGTGCGGTTCGAGCCGGACCCGGCCCGGGGCGGCCGCGGGCCGGGCGGGTTCGCCAAGATCACCGACGGCCGGTACCGGACCGAGCCCGGGTGGGGTGCGGTCGGCGGGCCGCACGTGGTGCGGATCGTCGCCGGCAGTGGGAAGAACGCGTCGGCGGTCGACCCGTACGGCGACCCGCTGTTCAAGGGCGAGTACCGGACGACCGCCGACCTGCCGGCCGGGGACGCGGTCCAGGACTTTGCCATCGACGCCCGATGAGCCTGCGTACAGGACGGCCGCCCCCGCCACTTTGGGGTCTGCCGGGCGCCGGTTCGGCCGCGGCCTCCGGGCTACGAATCCCGACCGGGATCATGTTGCACCTCAGCGATTGTCCGGGCAACCTCACCCGCGGGTGAGGTTACCCGGACGACACTGTTTTCTGGCACCCGGGTTATCCAGATCTGCATAACCAGAAGTTCGGCGGCGGAGGGCTTCGGATGAACGCTGTCGGACGGAAACTCGTTCTGCTTGAGAAGCCCGTTCGGGATAAGGACAACCACGGCACGAAGCCGCGAAACTTGGCCCAAGTCACGCCTGAACTACGCCAAGTGCTCCTCGGACTCGCCGAGGGGCGGCTCAAGTGGCCGTTGTACCTCTGGGGTCCGCCTGGGTCGGGGAAGAGCTGCGCCGCGCTGAGCCTGGTCGATTACGTTAAAGGGGCGAAGTTCTGGCACATGTCTGTTTTCGATTCCTTCGTGCAGCGTGTCAAGCGAGGCATCGAGGAGCGGCCGTACCCTGAAACGGGTAAGATTCCAGAAGACGGGTGGTGGCGGTGGTTCGCCCGCCTACCGCTGGTCGCATTGGACGACGTCGGCTCTCAGGAGGTGAGTTCCGAGTCCCAGGAAGACACACTGTTTCTCGCCCTCGAGCGTCGGGACGGCGGGCTGCCGTTCATCATCACGAGCAACCGCTCCCCGAAGGACATCGAAACGGCATACAGCCAGCGGATTCACAGCCGGATGTGCAGCGGGACAATCCATAGGCTCGAAGGCCGTGATCGGCGATTCGACCAAATCGACCCGGGGCAGAAGTAGTCGGAGTCGGGGGCAGAAAGGCCCGCCCGGACGCGGCCGCGGTGCGTGCTCCCGCCTCGGGCGGTCGCCGTGCGTGACCCGGAGGGCGAGGGACGCCCGGCCAAGCGTTGACGGCCCCGCCGTCGGCTGCGATGATACCCCCAACCGGGTCGGGGGCGGGTATGGAGTTCGAGTGGGACGAGGACAAAGCCCGCGCCAACGAGGCCAAGCACGGGGTCTCGTTCCCCGAGGCCGCGTCGGTCTTCGGCGACCCCCTGGCCGTCACCTTCGACGACCCGCTGCACTCGGCCGACGAGGCCCGGTACCTGACCATCGGCCTGTCGGCGGCGGGCCGGGTGCTGATCGTGTCGCACACCGACCGCGGGGACGCCACCCGGGTCATCAGCGCCCGGGCGGCGAGCCGGGGCGAGCGGAAGGGGTACGAGGATGGCGACTACCCACGGGCCTGACGACGACCTCTTGCCGGAGTACGACCTGTCGCAACTGCGCGGGGGCGTCCGGGGCAAGTACCACGCGCGGTACCACGCCCGGCCGCCGCGAATGGTCCGGCTCGACCCGGACGTGGCGGCGGCGTTCCCCACCGAGGCGGCGGTGAACGCGGCGCTGCGGCTGCTGGCCGAGGTCGCCCGCCGCCAGATCGGATAGCAGGGCACGCCGAACTGGGTCGTTCCGCACCGCACGTCTGGTTCACGCCCCGACGCTCGCCGAGAAACCCACGGTTGTTCCCCCTTGCCCCGGGGTCACCCGTCGGCGACAATCAAACTCGCTGCCGACCTGCCACGCCGCCACCGACACGTCGGGCTCACGCCCCGACGCTCGCCACGACCGCCCCACCGAGGGTCCCTTCCGATGCGCACGCCCCGCCTCCCCGCGGCCCTCCTCGCCGCGTTCCTGTCCGCCGGTCTCGCACCCGCCGCCGACGCCCCGCCGCCGGCCCCAGCCGACGTCACCGCCATCGCCATCCACCCGGCCAAGGTCGTGCTCGTCGGCGGCGACGCGTCCGCCCAGGTCGTCGTCACTGCCACCCTGACCGACGGCCGGGTCGCCGACCTGACCCACGACGCCAAGCTCTCCGTCGCCGACGGCAAGGCGGCGGTCGTCTCCGCCGCCGGGCGGGTCCTGCCGCGGGCGAACGGCACCACCGAGGTCGTCGCCACCTACGGCGGCAAGACCGCCCGCGTCCCGCTCGAAGCGACCCACATCGGCGACCACCTGCCGCTGAACTTCACCAACCAGGTGGTGCCGATCTTCACCAAGCTCGGGTGCAACAGCGGCGGGTGCCACGGGAAGCTCGCCGGGCAGAACGGGTTCCGCCTGTCGCTCCTCGGGTTCGAGCCGGACCTCGACTTCGCCACCCTGGTCAAGGAGGGCCGCGGCCGCCGGCTGTTGCCGAGTAACCCGGACGCCAGTCTGTTCCTGCTGAAGGCGGTCGGCAAGGCCCCGCACGGCGGCGGGAAGAAGATGGAACCGGACAGCGACGAGTACAAGCTGGTCCGCCGGTGGATCGCCGCCGGGATGCCGTGGGGCGAGGAGAAGGACCCGACGGTCGAGAAGATCAGCGTCTTCCCGGCCCACCGGGTGATGCCGCGCGGGGCGAAGCAGCAGTTCGCGGTGTACGCCCACTACACCGACGGCACCGTCGAGGACATCACCCGGCGGGCGCAATACGAGTCGAACGACCCGGAGATCGCGGCCGTCGACGCGAACGGCCTGGTGCGGACGCAGGAGATGAGCGGCGAGGCGGCGGTGATGGCCCGGTACCAGGGGCTGGTGGCGACGTTCCGGGCGACCGTCCCGCTCGGGGCGAAGACGCCGAACTGGCAGTTCGAGCCGAAGACGGTGGTTGACCGCCACACCGCCCAGAAGTGGCGCGACCTCGGCCTGGTGCCGTCGGAGCTGTGTTCCGACGAGGTGTTCGTCCGCCGGGCGTCGCTCGACATCACCGGCACCCTGCCGACCCCGAAGCAGGTGACCGACTTCGTCACCGACCCCGACCCGAAGAAGCGCGAGAAGCTGGTCGACAAGCTGCTCGACACCCCGGAGTACGCGTACTTCTTCGCGAACAAGTGGGCGGACGTGTTGCGGGTGAAGCGGCGGCAGGAGCAGACGCGGGCGCAGGGGACGTTCGCGTTCCACGAGTGGATTCGGCAGCAGGTCGCCGCGGACACCCCGTACAGCGAGTTCGTCCGCGGGGTGCTCGGGGCGACCGGGGACGAGCGGAAGAGCCCGCCGGCGGTGTGGTACAAGGAGATCGACAAGCCGGAGCAGTTCGTCGACGACGTGAGCCAGGTGTTCCTGGGGCATCAGGAACCGGAGCAGTTCGAACTCGGTCGA
>PNKH01000107.1 GCA_013822345.1 Isosphaera sp. | reverse complement strand
CCGCGTCGCGGCTACACGGGTTAGTTTCCCCGTTGCCGGCCGCCGGGGGACGGGCGTATTATCATGACAGTGACCGGGTCCCCTTCATCTCCGTCGGACCCGGCCGTCCTTCCCCGGAGTCGTTCCCGATGCCATCCCTTCCCCGCCGCGCGCCACGCGCCTTCACGCTGATCGAACTCCTCGTGGTGATCGCGATCATCGCCGTGTTGATCGGCCTCCTGCTGCCCGCCGTCCAGAAGGTGCGGGAGGCGTCGGCCCGGACGAAGTGCCAGAACAACCTGAAGCAGGCCGCCCTCGCCATCACCGCCTACGCGGACGTGTACGGGGTGTACCCGCACGGCCGGTTCGGGTGCGACGGGAGCAGCACCGCCCCGTGCCTGGCCGCGGCCCCGGCCGGGCAGAACGACCCGGCCAAGGCCGGGTTCAGCGGGTTCGTCCAGATCCTGCCGTACCTGGAGGCGGAGAACCTGTTCCGGCTGTTCAGCCAGACCTCGATGGTGTGGCCGACGAACAACACCCCGGCCGACTGGCGGGACGCGAACCGGCAGGCGGCCGAGACCCGGCCGGCGTTCTACGTCTGCCCGTCCGACATCAGCCGGCCGTTCCGGGAGTACAACGGGATCACGGCGGCGGCGACCGGGAGCTACGCCCTGGTCCACGGGTCGCTCGGGCCGTCGAGCGGGATCACCGAGGCGATGAAGATGCGGAACACCGGGATGTTCATGTACCGCACCGCCCGGAAGCGGGCCGAGATGACGGACGGGACCAGTAGCACGATGATCGTCGGGGAGGTGATCGACGCCCACACCCCCGAGTCGTCCAACGTCTGGTCGCTCGGGCTGCGGCACGTGGACAGCCTGCGGACCACCGACAACCCGCTGAACACCCCGACGGCCACCGGGGTGACCTACCCGACGTCCGGGGCCGGGCGGGCGAACGGGGCGTTCGCCAGCCGGCACGTCCGCGGGGCGAACTTCGCGTTCGGCGACGGGCACGTCCAGTTCGTCCCGGACACGATCGACCTGACCACCTACCGCCAGCTGTCCACCCGGGCCGGCGGCGAGGTGGCCAACCCGTAGGGACCCCGCCGGGAGCCGCACATGTCTCCTCGCCTCCCCCGCGCCGCGGCGGCCGCGCTGGCCGCGGCCGCCCTGGCCGGCGGGTGCGACCGCGGCCCGAAGGTGGTGCCGGTGTCCGGGCAGGTGCTGATCGACGGCCGGCCGCTCACCAAGGGGTTCGTCCGGGTGGTCCCGGCCGGGTACCGGGCGGCGACCGGCGAGATCGGCCCGGACGGCCGGTTCACCCTGACGACGACGGCCGCCGGGGACGGGTGCGCGGTCGGCACCCACCCGGCGGCGGTGATCGGGAACGAGACGCTGGTCGGGCAGAACGCCCAGATGTGGCACGCCCCGAAGAAGTACCTGGACCCGGCGACGTCCGGGCTGGCGGTGACGGTGGACGGCCCGACGGACGGGCTGAGGATCGAGCTGAGCTGGGGCGGCGGGCGGCCGTTCGTGGAGAAGTTCGGCGGGGACTGACGGGGCCGTTCCGAGAGGGGTGTGGGTGGCTGGGCGAGGCTCCCGCCGAGCCGCGGACGCCGGGCTCGGCGGGAGCCTCGCCCTCCCCACGACCACCCTCACGCGCTTCCGGGACCGCCTCCGGGCGGGCGGCCGGGTTTCCCCGTTGCCGCCCGCCGGGGGCCGCCTTACATTCGGGAGCACGCGCGCCCCGACCCCCCCCGGAGTCCCCGCCATGTCCTCGGCCGTCCCGGACCCGTCGTCGCTACGGCGGAAGCTGTCGGTGATGATGTTCCTCCAGTTCTTCATCTGGGGGGCGTGGTTCGAGCTCGGGTTCGACTACATCCCGAAGCTGAACTTCAACAACGACTGGCAGCTCCCGCTCATCTTCGGGGCGTTCAACATCGGGGCCCTGGTCGCCCTGCTGTTCAGCACCCAGCTCGCCGACCGGATGTTCGCGGCCGAGAAGTTCCTGGCGTTCAGCCACCTGGTCGGCGGGGCGGCCATCCTCGGGCTGTTCTTCGTCCGCCCCGACCCGGCCGACAAGGCGTCGGTCGACGCCGCGTTCTGGCCGTTCTTCGGGCTGATGCTCCTGCACTCCGTCTTCTACGTCCCGACGGTGTCGATCACCAACTCGATCGCGTTCGCCAACCTCCGCGACCCGGCCCGGGAGTTCGGCCCGGTCCGGCTGTGGGGGACGATCGGGTGGATCGCCGCCAGCTGGCCGTTCATCTTCCTGCTGGTCGACTGGGCGGCGGTCGCCCAGAAGCCGACCAGCGGGGCGGTCGACTGGCTCGGGACGGCCCTCGGCACGTCGCTCGCCGGGGACGCGGCGATGGACATGAAGCGGTACATCTTCCTGGTCGCCGGGGTGGCGTCGTTCGCCCTCGCGCTGTACAGCCTGACCCTGCCGCACACCCCGCCGAAGCCGGCCACCGGGGAGGACTCGCTGGCGGTGCTGAAGGCGGCCCGGCTGCTCCGCCACCCGTTCGTCGCCGTCCTGTTCCTGGTCACGTTCATCGACGCCGCCGTCCACCAGAGCTTCTTCTTCTGGACGTTCACCTTCCTCGGGCCGGTGAAGGACGGCGGGGTGGTGGACATCCCGGCGAACTGGGTCGGGCCGGTGATGAAGATCGGGCAGATCGCCGAGATCGTGACGATGCTGTTCCTGGGGTACGTGCTGAAGACGTTCGGGTGGCGGGCGACGATGATCGTCGGGGTGCTCGGGCACGCGGCCCGGTTCGCGGTGTTCGCGTACTACCCGCAGCAGGAGGCGGCGATCCTGATCAACGTCCTGCACGGGATCTGCTACGCGTTCTTCTTCGCCACCGTGTACATCTTCGTGGACGAGTTCTTCCCGAAGGACGTGCGGGCCAGCGCCCAGGGGCTGTTCAACGTGCTGATCCTCGGCATCGGCCCGTTCGCCGCGAACTTCCTGTGCGGCCGGCTGAAGGCCCAGCACGAGTACGTGAACGCGGCCGGGGTGAAGGCGGTCGACTACCCGGCGGTGTTCGTGTACTCGATGGGGGCGGCGCTGGTCGGGGCGGTGCTGCTCCTGCTGTTCTTCCACCCGCCGCGGAGCGGGGCGGCGGACCCGCCGGGCGACACCCCGGAGGAGAACGCCCCGCCGGTGGCGTGACCCCGGAACCGTTTAGCCGCGACGCGGAGTCCTCGGAGCGGAGCGCGCCTCCCGCGCTCCGCTCCGAGGACTCCGCGTCGCGGCTAAACGGTTCTCACACCGCCCCGAGGGCGAGCGAGCAGTTGTGCCCGCCGAACCCGAAGCTGTTCGACAGCACCTTCCGCACCCGCACCTCGCGCGCCTGGTTCGGCACGTAGTCCAGGTCGCACCCGGCGGCCACGTCCGGGCTCTCCAGGTTGATCGTCGGGTGCACCACCCCGTGCCGCAGGGTCAGGGCGCAGGCGATCGCCTCCACCCCGCCGCTCGCCCCGAGCAGGTGCCCGACCATGCTCTTCGTGCTCGACACCATCAGCCGCCGGGCGTGCTCCCCGAACACCTGCTTCACCGCCCGCGTCTCGGCCGCGTCCCCCAGCCCGGTGCTCGTCCCGTGGGCGTTGATGTACCCCACCTCCGACGGGTCCCACCCGGCGTCCCGGCACGCCCCCCGCATCGCCTCCGCCGCCCCCACCCCGTCCTCGTGCGGGGCGGTGATGTGGTACGCGTCGGCCGTGTTCCCCGACCCGCACACCTCGGCGTAGACGGTCGCCCCCCGGGCCCTCGCCCGCTCGTACTCCTCCAGCACCAGCACCCCCGCCCCCTCGCTCAAGACGAACCCGTCCCGGTCCTTGTCGAACGGCCGGCTGGCCCGCGGCGGGTCGTCGTTCCGCTCCGACAGCGCCCGGCAGGCGATGAACCCGCTCAGCCCCATCGGGGTGATCGCCGCCTCGCTCCCGCCGGTCACCATCACGTCGGCGTGCCCGAGCCGGATGGCGGCCAGCGAGTCGCCGATCGCGTGGGCGGCGGACGAGCAGGCGGTGGCGACGGTGGTGTTCGGGCCGCGGAGGCCGAACCGGATCGAGATGTTCCCGCTCGCCGCGTTCGCGATCATCTTCGGGATGACGAACGGGTTGAGCCGGGACGGGCCCTTGGCCAGGAGGGTGGAGTGGCCGTCCTCGAACTCGGCCAGCCCGCCGATCCCGCTGCCGAAGACGCACCCGCAGCGGAACGGGTCTTCCTTGGCGAAGTCGAGGCCGCTGTCCCGGACCGCCTCGGCGGCGGCGACGACGGCGAACTGGGTGAACCGGTCGAGCTTGCGGGCGGACCGGGGGTCGACGACGGGGGTGGGGTCGAACCCCTTCACCTCGCCGCCGAACCGGACCTTGAAGGCGGTCGTGTCGAACAGGGTGATCGGCGCGACCCCGCTCCGGCCGGCGAGGAGGCCCCGCCAGTAGTCCGGCACGGTCGGCCCGAGCGGGTTCACGGTCCCCAGCCCGGTGATCACCACCCGGCGGCGCGTCATGGGGGTTGTCACCGTCACTGGGCGGGCTTGTTCTTGACCGCGGCCTCGATGTAGTCGACCGCCTCCCCGACGGTCTTGATCTTCTCGGCCTGGTCGTCCGGGATCTGGATGTCGAACTCCTCTTCGAGCTCCATCACGAACTCGACGATGTCGAGCGAGTCCGCCCCGATCTCCTCGACGAACGTGGTGGACCGCTTGATCTTCTCCTTGTCGTAGGCGAAGTGGTCGCTGACGATCCCGATCACGCGTTGCTCGACGGACACGTCTCGGCCCTCCGGACGGTGGCGGGGCCACCGCGAGTCACGCGGCCCGGGCCGGCTCCGCCCGGCCCCCCGCGGCACCTGTGGGATATCGGTCGCACGCCCCGGCGGGTAGTCCGGAGAGCCGGGCGGGTCGGGCCGCGGTCCCGACGACCCTGCGGCAGAATCTACAGAAGCCGGGCGGAAAAGGAAAGCCGAGCCGGCGGCCGGGGTCACGCCCCGACGTTCCGCACGTCCGCCTTCCGCTGCACCCGCTTCAGCAGCCCGGCCAGCACCCGCCCCGGGCCGACCTCGTAGAACCGCTCCGCCCCGTCCGCCAACAGCCCCCGCACCGTCTCCTCCCACCGCACCGGTGACACCACCTGGCGGACCAGCAGGGCCCGGACCTCCGCCGGGTCGGCGTGCGGCCGGGCGTCCACGTTCGACCACACCGGGACCGTCGGCGGCAGGATCGTCACGTCCGCCAGCGCCGCCGCCAGCTTCTCGTCGGCGGGCTTCATCAGGGCCGTGTGGAACGCCCCGGCGACCGCCAGCCGGACCGTCCGGATGCCGCCCTTCTGGGCCGCCAACTGCTCCAGCCGCTCGACCGCCGCCCGCGACCCGGACACGACCGTGTTCCCCGGGCAGAGGTAGTTCGCCACCTCCAGCGTGTCTGGCCCGCGGGCCTCGATCGCCAGCGCCTCGACCTCCGCCACCTCCAGCCCGAGCACGCTCACCATCCCCGACGGCGTCGCGTCCGCGGCCGCCTGCATCGCCCGGCCGCGGGCCTGCACCACCTTCAGCCCGTCGTCGAAGGTCAGCGCCCCGGCGTACACCAGGGCGGTGTACTCGCCCAGGCTCAATCCGGCGACCGCGGTCACCCCGGGCAGGGCGTCGGGCTCGGTCGCCCTGAGTTGCTCGACCGCGGCCAGGCTGGCGACGAAGATCGCCGGCTGGCTCACGTCGGTCGCGTTCAGCCGGTCGGCCGGGCCGTGCTCGCAGACGGCCAGCAGGTCGTACCCGAGGGCGACCGACGCCCGGTCGAACAGCGCCTGGGCGGCCGGCAGGGCGCGGCACAGCTCGGCCGCCATCCCGACCGTCTGGGCGCCCTGGCCCGGGAAGAGCAGTGCGGTGCGGGGCATCGTGTCCCTCCTCCCCTGGGACCGCGGCCGTGTCGGCCGGTCTTCCTGGACCGCGGCCGTCCCGGCCGCACCACCTGTCCGGCGCCGGGACCGTTCGAGATCGACCGCCGGCGTCCCCGCGCGGGCGTCGGGGAGCGGCCGGGACGGCCGCGGTCCAGGAGGAGCGGGACGGCCGCGGTCCCAGGGCCCGAACCTCACTCCTCGGGCGGCAGCGCCTCCAACTCGGCCACGATCGCGTCGTTCACCCGCTCCCGGACGCCGCGGGCGGCCACCCCCAGGGCGTTCGCCACCGCCCGCTCGTCCGAACTCCCGTGACAGATCACGCACACCCCGTCGACGCCCAGCAGCGGCGCCCCGCCGACCGCGCTGTAGTGGTACTTCGCCAGCAGCCCCTTCACCGCCGCGGCCGCCTTGTCCTTCTCCCCGTCCAGGGCCCCGAGCACCTCCCGGCCGACCATCCCCATCACGAACTCGAACACCCCCTCGCTCAGCTTCAGCACCACGTTCCCGGTGAACCCGTCGGTCACCACCACGTCGGCCGCCCCGCGGTGCAGGTCCCGCCCCTCGACGTTCCCGACGAACCGGTCCTTCAGCGGGCCGGCCCGGAACAGGTCGTACGTCTTCTGCACCAGGTCGTGCCCCTTCCCCTCCTCCTCGCCGACGTTCATCAGCCCGACGGTCGGGCGGTCGACCCCCAGGATCTTCCGGGCGAAGACCGACCCCATCACCCCGTACTCGAGCAGGTGGCGGGGCTTGGGGGCGACGTTCGCCCCGACGTCGACGATGACGCTCCGGCCCTTGGCCGTCGGCATGACGGCGGCGATCCCGGGGCGGTGGACGGACGGGAGGAACTTGCGGGTCCGCAGCCCGCCGGCGACCACCGCCCCGGTGTTCCCGGCGCTGACCAGGCCGTCGACGGCCCCTTCGGCGAGGAGCTGCCAGCACCGGAAGACGCTGGCGTCCGGCTTCCGGCGGAGGGCCTCGGCCGGCTTCTCCCGCATGTCGACGGCGACCGGGGCGTGGACCACCTCGACCCGGCCGGGGGGGACGGCGGCGGCCGCCAGCAGCGCCTCGATCCGGGGCTGGTCGCCGACGAGGACGACGGTCAGGTCGGGGGCGGCGGACACGGCGGCGGCGGCCCCGGCGACGTTCGGGGCCGGCCCGTGGTCCCCGCCGAGGGCGTCGAGCGCGATCCGCATGGGTCTCCCTTACTTCTTGCCGGCCTTCTTGTCGTCCTCGGTCGGGATCGCGTCCCGGCCCTGGTAGTACCCGCACTCGCCGCACACCCGGTGCGGCAGGACCGGCTCGTTGCACCGCGGGCAGTACGAGCTGTGCCACACCGGGGACACGTGGTGGTGGCTCCGGCGGGTGCCCTGGCGGGAGTGGGAGGTGCGCCTCTTCGGGACGGCCATGGCGGTTCTCGCGGTCGGTCCGGGGGTTCGGGATAAGACGGTCATGCTAGGACCGCCGCCCGACCCTGTCAAGGAACCGGGCCCGCCCCGCCCGCCGCCCCGTATCGTGACCGGTAGGGTACGCCCCCGCGAACCACCGGACACCGGCCGGCCGGGTTCTCGCGGGCGGCGGGTGCGGTCCGAGCCGGAAGCGTGAGCGACGGTCGAGCGTAACCCGTCGCTCACGCTTCCGGCTCGGATCGGGGCGACGGAGGTGCCGAGTGGAGCAGCTGTGGGCCCCGTGGCGGCTGGCCTACGTCACCGACCCCGGCCAGAAGCCGGCCGGCGGCGGGTGCTTCGTCTGCCGCGCCGCGGCCGCCACCCCGGCGGACGACCGGGCGAACCTGGTGGTCCACCGCACCGCCCGGTCGGTCGCGGTGCTGAACCGGTTCCCGTACAACAACGGGCACCTGCTGGTCTGCCCGCGGGACCACAAGGCCGGGCTCGACGACCTCTCCCCGGAAGACCTGCTCGACCTCCAGCTCGTCCTCCGGCGGCTGGCCGCGGCGCTCGGGAAGCTGATGGCGCCGGACGGGTTCAACGTCGGGCTGAACCTCGGGGCGGCGGCCGGGGCCGGGCTCCCGGGGCACCTCCACTGGCACCTCGTCCCGCGGTGGGCCGGGGACACCAACTTCATGCCGGTGCTGGCCGGGGCGAACGTCATCCCGCAGGCCCTCGACGCCCTGTACGACCTGCTGACGCGGGAGCTCGGCGGCTGAGTTCCTGGAGCGCGGCCGTCCCGGCCGCTGCTCCGCGGGTCGGAGGGGTAGGTCGTCCGCCGGATCGGTGACGCCCCCGCGCTCCGGAGCGGGAGCGGCCGGGACGGCCGCGCTCCAGGGAATCCCCCATGTCCCGCCCGCCGACCGCCGCCGACTGGCACCAGCACGAGGACGGCTGGCTCGCCCCGTACGCGATGCGGTCCGGGGCGAGCCGCGGCCGCCGCCACCCCGAGCCCGGCCACCCGTTCCGGTCCCTCTACCAGCGCGACCGGGAGCGCGTCGTCCACTGCACCGCGTTCCGCCGCCTCACCGGCAAGACCCAGGTCCTCGTCGCCTCGGTCAACGACCACCACCGCACCCGCCTCACCCACACCCTCGAGGTCAGCCAGGTCGCCCGGACCGTCGCCCGCCGGCTCCGCCTGAACGAGGACCTGACCGAGGCCGTCGCCCTGGCCCACGACATCGGCCACCCGCCGTTCGGCCACGCCGGCGAGGAGGCGCTCGACGAGTGCCTCCGGCCGCACGGCGGGTTCGACCACAACCTGTTCGGGCTGCGCCGGCTGGACGAGCTGGAGGAGCGGTACCCGGAGTTCCCCGGGCTGAACCTGTCGTTCGAAGTGCGGGAGGCGTTCGCCCAGCACGCCGGCCGGTTCGACCCGCCGGAGTGCGCCGAGTTCCGCGCCTGCGGCGGCCCGCTCCTCGAAGCCCAGGTCGTCGACGAGGTCGACTCCCTGGCCTACGACGCCCACGACACCGACGACGCCCTCGGCCTCGGCCTCATCACCCTGGACGACCTGGCCGGGGTCGAGTTCTGGGCGGCGGCCGCCGGCCGGGTCCACGCCCACACCCCCGGGCTCTCCGGCCACCCGCTCCGGGTGGCGGTCGTCCGCGAGCTGCTCGCCTGGCAGGTGACCGATCTCCTGGACGAGACGGCACGGCGGGTCGCCGACGGGAACGTCCGGTCGGTCGACGACGTGCGGGCGGCGGCCGGGCCGCTGGTCGGGTTCACCCCGGAGGTGCGGCGGCTGAAGACCGGGCTGGAGCGGTTCCTCCGCGAGCGGGTGTACCGGCACCACCTCGTCCTGCGGATGACGGCGGTCGGCAAGCGGGTGCTCGCGGCCCTGTTCGCGGAGTACGTCCGGAGCCCGGAGCTGTTGCCGGAGAAGCATTTGCGGCGGTGGACCGGGGCGGCCGGGGTGGTCGGGCCGCCGCCGGCGGGGTGGGTGACCGCCGCCCGCACCCCGCTCGACTGCCTGGAGCGGGTGGTCGGCGACTACCTCGCCGGGATGACCGACCGTTACGCGCAACTGGAGTACCGCCGGCTGTTTTTGCCGTCCGCGGAGTGGTAGAATCCCTCCCGACCCCCCGACCCGCGGCGCCGCGGCGGGCGGGGTTCCGCCCCCCCCTCCCAGACCCTGACCCCCCGAGACCCATGCTCCTCTGGCTCCTCCGCGGGGCGTACCTGGCCCTGGTCCTGGGGACCGCCGCGTTCGCCGCGGCCGCCCTGACCGACCGGAACGAGCAGGTCAACGCGGTCGTCATCCCACTCCTGATGGTGGCGTTCGGGGTGGTGGTGCTGCTGGCCGACGTCCGGCAGCGGGACAAGCAGATCACCACCATCACCGCGGTGTTCCTCGGGCTGATCCTCGGGAGCGTGCTCGGGGTGCTGTTCTCCGTCGTCCTCGACCCGCTGCTGGAGAACGCGTTCGGGGACCGTCGGATGGTGGCCGCGTCCCGGGTTCTGATCACGCTGGTCTGCTGCTACGTGACGGTTTCGACGCTCCTGCAGACCAAGGACGAGTTCCGGTTCATCATCCCTTATGTCGAATTTTCCAAGCAGGTGAAGGGCGGCCGGCCGCTGGTCCTGGATACCAGCGTGATCATCGACGGGCGGATCGCGGACGTGTGCGATACTCGCCTCATCGACACCCGGCTGGTGGTGCCGCGGTTCGTGCTGCAGGAGCTGCAGGCGGTCGCGGACAGCTCGGACAAGCTGAAGCGGAACCGCGGGCGGCGCGGGCTGGACGTGCTGAAGCGGCTGCAGGCGAACCCGAAGCTCGACCTGCTGATGCACGACGGGAACATCCCGGAGTTGCGCACGGGGGAGCGGATCCGGGTGGACGAGCGGCTGGTGATCCTGGCCAAGCACCTGAACGCCCGGGTGGTGACCAACGACTTCAACCTGAACAAGATCGCGCAGCTCCAGGGGGTGGACGTCATCAACCTGAACGAGCTGGCGAACGCGATGAAGACGGTCGCCCTGCCGGGGGAGGCGATGGCCGTCCGGCTGGTGAAGGCCGGGGACCAGGTCGGGCAGGGGGTCGGCTACCTGGACGACGGCACGATGGTGGTGGTGGAGCAGGGCCGGGCGCTGATCGGCCAGGAGGTCGGGATCGTCGTCACCAGCGTCCTGCAGACGCCGGCCGGGCGGATGATCTTCGGCCGGCCGGACCAGCGGGCGAGCGGGTCCGGCACCCCGTACCCGGGGCCGGGCGACTCCCGGTCCGGGGCGGCCGCCGCGGCCCCGGACCCGAAGGCCGCGTCCGGCCCGCAGGAGCCGGTCAAGGCGCCGCCCGCCAACCCCGGCGGGAAGGCCCCGCCGGGGTGAGCCCGCGCCACGTTTAGCCGCGACCCGAAGGGGAGCGCGATGTCGGCGCCCGCGCCCCGCTCCGCGGACTCCGCGTCGCGGCCAACCGGAGGTGATGAACATGTCCCGCGTCGCTCTCCTCTTCGCCGTGGCGGCCGCCGGGTGGGCGGTCGCCCAGTCGCCGTCGAAGCCGCTGTCCGACGGGAAGAAGGGCCTGCCGCCGGAGCCGGCCGCGGGCGGGTCGGAGGTGGAGGTGGTGGAGCGGGTGATCGCCGCCCGCCAGGCTTACGAGGCGGCGCTGAAGGCGGCCCACGAGCACTACACGAAGGCCGGGGACAAGCAGCGGGTGCAGTGGGCCGAGCAGGAGCTGATGGGCTACCACCTGGTGTTCCGGCCGTCGTACAACCTGGACGTGAAGGACGTGCCGCCGCCGGGGCTGGAGGCGCGGGTGAACGTGCGGGAGGCGAACGAGCTGTTCCGGGCGGCGATGGAGTACAAGGGGAAGGGGCTCGGGAGCGACTACGTCTTGAACCAGCGGCGGGCGGAGGTGCTGTTGCGGGAGATCCTGGAGAAGTACCCGAACTCGGACAAGATCGCGGACGTGGCGTACCAGCTGGGGGACCTGTACGAGGGGCGGGCGTTCAGGCAGTACGACCGGGCGGCGCGGTACTTCGAGCGGTCGTTCCAGTGGGTGAAGGGGGCGCGGACGGACGCCCGGCTGCGGGCGGCGGTCCTGTACGACCGGCAGCTGAACGAGCGGGCGAAGGCGATCGAGCTGTACCGGGAGGAGATCGCCCACGACACCGACGGGGACCGGATCAAGCAGGCGGAGAAGCGGCTGGCCGAGCTGACCGGGCAGAAGAAGTAGGGCCGGGCGAACCGCGACCGTCAGGGAGCGGGTGCCCCACGACACCCGCTCCCTGACGGTCGCGGTTCGCCCGGCTGGCCCGGCTACTCCTTCACCTTCTCGAGCACGAACAGCGTCTCCTTCCCGTCTGCCGTGCTCTTGAATTCCTTCGGAGGCGTCTTCTCACCCTTCACGAAGCACATCGTCAGGCGGCCGTCCTTGTCGAACTTGTAGATCATCCCGATCGCCTCCTTCTTCTCGCCCTTGGGGGTGAGGAGGAGCTGCGCCGGGTCCGCCTTCCCGTCGCCCGGGGCCAACTCGGCCACCTCGTCCCGCCGGCCGTCCCGGACCGTCAGCCGGGTGCCCTCGAAGACGAACCGCACATCCGCGGGATCCTTGTCCGCCACCTTCCCGTTCACCTCGGCCTTCACCACCTTCCACGTCCCCTGGAACGGGGCCAGCTCCTTCGGCACGTCCTTCTTGTCGTCCGCCGGGGCGCGGCCGACGGCCGCTAGCACCAGCACACCGAACACAGCGATCCGGGTCATGGGAACCTCCCGACGGGTTGATGTCGCCCGTGCGGCAGTTTACCCTGTGCCGGGCTTCGCCTCACCCAATTCTCCGCCGTCGTGGTCGTAGGGTGGGCCGAGCCGGCGCCTCGCCGGCGAGTCCCACCTGCGTCTCGTGGTGGGACTCGCCGGCGAGGCGCCGGCTCGGCCCACCCTACTTCTTCGCCTCATCCTTCTTCTTCGCCGGCGGGACGTACAGCTCCGGCACCCCGAGCTTCTTCGCCGCCGCGTTCAGCTTCCCGACGTCGTCCTTCGCCACCGCCTCGAACTTCGCCACCAGGCCGTCCAACTCCTTCCGCAGCTCGTCGGCCAGCTCGCGCTGGGCCTTGGTCGGGGCGCCGTCGGCGTCGGTCAGGTTGCCGAGCAGCCACGCGTACTGCGAGTACAGCATCGCCCCGCCCTTCGCCGCGAAGATGTCGTAGCCGATCTTCGCCTTCGGGTTGTGCAGCTTCTCCTCGACCGCGTCGAGCTCCTTGTCCAGCGCCTCCGACTCCTTCAGCAGCCCCTTCGCCGCGGCGGCGTCCTTGAGTAACTCCTTGCGGAGGTCGAGCTGCTTCTTCACCGCCCGGAGCCGCAGCACCGTGTCCGACAGCCGGGAGATGTCGTCGCGGACGCGCAGGGCGAGCTGTTCGGACTCCGAATAAGCCGCCTTTGCGGCCTCGACGTACTTCAGTTGGACCTTCATGCGCTCCCGGACGTACGCCGGCCCGCGGACGATCGTCCCGGGCAGCAGATCGGCCGGGGCGTCAGGGTGCAGCGGCACCGGGACCTCTTGCTCCGCGCGCTCCCGCGCCGACTCCCACTCGCGGCGGTAGAACCGCGGGTCGGCGACCACCTTGACCGGCTGCGTCAGCGTCTGCCCGGCGGCGGTCAGGCGGACGGTGTACGTCCCCGGGGCGACCGGGACGCGCGCCCCGGCCGACCCCATGTCCACCGCGGCCTTCGGGATGACCGTCGCCCCGTCGTGCGTCAGGTCCCAGACGAACCGGTTCAGCCCCGGCTTCGGCTCCAGCTTCCGCTTCGGCGGCCCGTCCTCCTCGTCGTCTTCGTCCTCGTCCTTCCCGTCGGTCTTGGTCTTGCCGGTCGCCTTCGCGATCACGTTCCCCTTCTCGTCCAGCACCTCGACCGTCGCCTCGCCCTTGAAGTCCTCCTTCAACTGGAACCAGACCGCCGCCCCGGCCGCCGGGTTCTCGCCGGCCGCGTGGCCGAGGTACTCGGACGTCGGCCCGCCCCAGCCCACCCGCCACCGCGTCGCCTCCGGCACCGGGAACAGGTGGGCCGGCTTCTTCCGTACCGCCTCCGTCGTCTCCCGCACCGGGGTCAGGTCGTCGAGGATCCAGATGCCGCGGCCGTGGGTGCCGACGACCAGGCTCGCCCCCTTCACCACGAGGTCGTGGACCGGGACCGGCGGGAGGTTGAGCTTCAGCGGCTTCCACGTCTTCCCGCCGTCCGGCGAGAACTGCACCCCGCGCTCGGTGCCGAGGTACAGGAAGCCCTTCTTCGTCCCGTCCTCGCGGACGACGTGGCAGTGGACGCCGACATCCAACCCGTCCGTGATCGCGGTCCACGCCTGGCCGAAGTTCGTCGTCTTCCACAGGTACGGCCGGTAGTCGTCCATCCGGTGGTTTCGGACGACGACGAACGCGGTCCCGGCGTCGTGCGGGCTGGCCTCGATGCAGCAGACCGTCCCCCAGTCCGGCAGCCCCGGGATGTTCGGCGTCACGTTCTTCCACGTCTTGCCGTCGTCGCGGGAGACGTGAACCAGCCCGTCGTCGCTGCCGGCCCACAGCAACCCCTTCTGCTTCGGCGACTCGGCGACCGCGAAGATGGTGCAGTACACCTCGGCGCCGGTGTTGTCGCCGGTGATCGGGCCGCCGCTCCACCCCTGCTTCTGGCGGTCGTTCCGGGTCAGGTCGCCGCTCACCTTGTCCCACGTCTGGCCGCCGTCGCGGGTGCGGAACAGGACGTTCGCGGCGTGGTAGATGGTCTTCGGGTCGTGCGGGGAGAGGAGCAGCGGGGCGGTCCACTGGAACCGGTACTTCATCTTCGCCGGGTCGATCCCGCTCGGGTCGAACTGGTTGACGGTGATGTTCCGGGCCTGGCCGGTGCGGTGGTCGTACCGGGTGAGGATGCCGCCGTACTCGCCGGCGTACACCACGTCGGGGTCGGTCGGGTCGGCGAACGCGTACCCGGCCTCGCCGCCGCCGACCTGGTGCCAGTCGCCGAGGCCGATCCCGTGCGACTTCAGCGAGTGGCTCGGGCCGCTGGCGCTGCCGAGGTCCTGCATGCACGCCATGACGCGGAACGGGGTGCGGGTGTCGGCCGAGACGTGGTAGCACTGGCCGATCGGCAGCGGCGGCGACACCCACGTCTTCCCGCCGTCGGTGGTGATCGCGACCCCGCCGTCGTTCGCGTCGATCATCCGGTTCGGGTTCTGGGGGTCGATCCACAGGTCGTGGTGGTCGCTGTGGACGTCCTTGGCGATCTTGGCGAACGTCTTCCCGCCGTCGGTGCTCTTGAGCAGCGGGACCTGCGGGGCGAACACGGTGTCGGGGTTGGTCGGGTGGACGGTGAGGGTGGAGTAGTACCAGGCGCGCTGCCGCAGCGGCCGGGTGTCGTTGACGTTCTCCCACGTCTCCCCGCCGTCGTCGGAGCGGAAGACGCCGCCCTTCTCGGCCTCGATCACGGCGTAGACGCGCTGGCCGTTCGACGGGGCGACCGCCACCCCGACCTTGCCCCACGGCTTCGGCGGAAGACCGATCGGCTTGTCGGCACCCGCTCCCTTACGGTCGCGGTTCGCCACGGACTGCCAGGTGTCGCCGCCGTCGCGGGAGACGTACAGGTCGGAGCCGGGTCCGCCGCTGGTCATCTCCCACGGGCGGCGGCGGGCCTGCCAGAACCCGGCGAACACGACGCGCGGATTCGACGGGTCGATGCAGATGTCGGAGCAGCCGGTCTCGTCGTTCTTGAACAGGACGCGGGTCCACGTCTTGCCGCCGTCGGTGGTGCGGTAGACGCCGCGCTCGGGGTTGGGGCCGAAGGCGTGGCCGAGGACGGCGGCGAAGGCGATGTCGGGGTTCTTGGGGTGGACGGCGACGGTGCCGATCTGGCCGACCTGCTTCCAGACGTGGGCCCAGGTCTTGCCGGCGTCGGTGCTCTTGAACAGGCCGGCGCCGGGGGCGACGTTCCCGCGGATGTTCGCCTCGCCGCTCCCGACGTACACGACGTTCGGGTCGGACGGGGCGACGGAGATGGAGCCGGCGGTGGAGGTGGGTTGGTCGTCGAAGATCGGCTTCCAGGTGTGGCCGGCGTCGGCGGACTTCCAGACGCCGCCGGAGGCGGTGGCGGCGTAGTAGGTGAGGGGGTCGCCGGGGACGCCGCAGGCGCGGCAGACGCGTCCGCCGGCGAACGGCCCGACGAGGCGGTACTGGTGGGCGTCGGCCTCTTTGGGCGGGTCGGCGGCGGGGAGGGGGCCGGCGGTGCCGAGCAGCGCGAGCAAGGCGGCGGACACGCGGCGGGTGAGCATCGGAGTCGGTCCCGGCGGAAGGGTTCGTGTAGTCCTCCCATCTTAAACCGGCGGGCGGGTTTGCCAATCACGCGCGGCCGGGCGGACCGGCGGAATCGGCACGGCCGGCCGGTAGGACCGAATGTGTGGCCAAGCTGCCCCCGAGCCCAAGACGGTTCGGTCGGTCACCCGTGAGGCGGGAAGGATCAGGTCCGGAAAAGTGCTTCCGATGGGGCGAACGATGACGTAGAGTAGTTCCGCACCAGATGACTACAGCTCGCGTTGGAGTTCCCGATGTCCCCGATCCCGGCGGTTCTCTTCGGGTCGGACGCGTTAGCGGAACTGCTGAACTCGCTGCCCACGGCCGCGAAGTGGTTGCTCTCCGCCGGCTTCGCCGCGCTCCTTCCCATGACCTGGTGGGTGGCCCGGCGGTACTACCGCAGCCGGGTCGAACTCGCCGAGCGCCGGTACCGGCACGAGTCCGACGCCCACGATACCACGAAGGAGAGTCTCGGGAAGGTGCAAGGCCGGCTGATCGACAGCCAGGGAGCGCTGGCGGCGGCACAAGCCGAACTCCAGCAGGAGCAACGGCGCCGCCACGCGGCGGAGAAGGACCTCCAGGAGGCTCGGCACGACCTGGCGGCGGCGGTCACGAAACTGACGAAGGCGGAGGCCGACCGCGACCGGTTACACGCGGAGGGCGAACAACTCCGCCGCGAGGTCGCCGTACTCCGGCACAACACCAGCCTGACCGAGGGGGAGTTGCGCGACCGGACTCAGGCCCTCGCCCGGCTCGAGCGGCGGATGAAGTCCGCGCTGAAGCTCGAGGGCCAGTTGTGGAACGCGAAGGCGCTTCAGAAGCGGCCCAAGTTCTGCGAACTGAAGCGGCGGAAGCAGGCAGTCATCTCTGTACTGAACCTGAAGGGCGGGGTCGGGAAGACGACGGTCACGGCCCACCTCGGGGCCGCCCTGGCCCGCCGCGGGTACCGGGTTCTCCTCCTCGACCTTGACCTGCAGGGCTCGCTCACCAGCCTCCTCCTGCCACAGGACAAGATCAACCAGGTGTACGCGGACAAGCGGCTCATCCAGAACTTCCTGCAACGGGCCGCGGAGGACCGGCCGGAGAAGCTGGCCGGTTACGTCGTCGAAGTCTTCACCACCCCGGAGGGCGGGGCCCTGGACCTCGTCGGGACCACCGACACGCTCGCCTACGCCGAGCTGAACCTGACAATGCGCTGGCTGATGGGCACCGGCGAGCGAGACACCCGGTTCCTCCTGCGGAAGGCCCTGCACCGGCCGCGAGGGTCAGAGTTGTACGACGTGGTGTTGATCGACTGCCCCCCGCTCGTCAACATCTCCTGCGTGAACGCCCTGGCCGCGAGCGACTACCTCCTCATCCCGACCACGCTCAGCCGCAAGTCTTTGGAGCGGGTGCCAAAGTTGCTCGGGGAAGCCGTGCTCCGGGACGAGCGGTTCCTCCGGTACATCAATCCGAAACTCCAAGTGCTCGGACTGCTCGCGAACCGGACGTACCGGGACGATTTGACCGGGGATGAGCGGACGGACTGGAACCATCTCGCGGCATGGGCGAAGGACGCCTACGGCAAGGACGTGACCCGATTCGGGACGATCATCCCGCAGATCAAGGGTGTCCAGCAGAGTGAGACCGAGTTTTCCCCGGCGGGGGGCGGGGGGCGGTTGGAAGCCCTCTTCGCTCAACTCGCCGCCGAGGTCGAAAAGGAACTCCCCAGTGAATGTCGCCGCACTGCAAAGACACCTTCGTGACCTCGCGGGGTTCCTCGCGGCCGCCGGGGGCGGGAAGGCAGTGGTGGACGACCTCGCCGCGATTGAGGCGGCGCTGACCCCGTTCGCGGCCGACGGGCTGTCCAAGTTCGCCGAATTCCTGAAGGCGGCCGAGGAGTATAAGCGGACCGGAATTCTCAAGGCCGGGGGCGGCCGCTCTACCGCGGGGTCGGCCGCCACACCGCCCGACGCGCTGAAGAAGCAGATCGGCGAGTTGTACGAGAAGGCGGCCTCCGCTTCGGAAGAACAGATCGAGCGCACCCTCGCCGCGGTGGCGCACAAGGACGTGCAACTCGACGCGCTAAAGCAACTCGCGGCGGTCGTCGGCGCGGAAGGGAAGGCCAAGAGCCTTCGGGCCAAGGACAAGGTCGTCGCCGTGATCCGGGAAGCGATCACCCTTCGGCGCGCGATGGCCGACCGCCGACAGCAGTAGCACGGCGCTCACACCCCGGGGTAGAATGGCGCCACCTTCCGAGGGCCGCACATGGTCGCACTGTACGTCGCCGGGAACAAGGTCGGCACCGCCGCCGACTGGGAGAAGCTACTGCCGGACTTCGCCGCTTGGCGCGTCGTGGTCGAGTTCCGCGACGATGCCGGCCGGCCGATGGGTAAGTTCGTCCCCCCAGAACCGATCTGCCCGTGGGAACCGAACCTGACCAAGGAGGAGATCGACCGCCGCGTCGCCGCCGGCGGCGGCATGAGCCTGGCCGAGTTCTGGAAGCGGATGGGCGTGGAATGACCTTCACCGTCGTCTGGCTCCCGATCGCCCTGACCATGCTCGCCGACCTCTGGACGGTCGCGACCGACCGCGCCGCGATCACCGCCGCGTCGCACCGGCTCGACCAGCGGCTCGCCGCCGACCCGCTCAACGAGGGTGAGTCCCGCGACGGCGACGAGCGGATCGCGTTCGAGCCGCCGCTCCAGATCCTGTTCCGCGTCGACCCCGCCGCCCACGTCGTCACCGTCACCTCGGTGGGCCGGTTCGGCCGCCCGTAGCCGGCCCCTCCCGCCCGCGCTAGAACACCCCCTCACCCGCTCCGGGCAACCTCCCCGGCCGCCGAGGGTCCGCGCATGACCACGCTCCACCCGCTCCCGCACACCCGCACCCCGACCGTCCGCTTCCCGACCGCCGCCGCCGCCGCCCGGCACGTCGCCAAGGAGCTCGACAAGCTCATCCGCGCCCGCAACGCCGCCGGCAAGCCCACCGTCCTCGGCCTCGCCACCGGCTCCACCCCCGTCAGCCTCTACCGCGAACTCATCCGCCTCCACAAGGACGACGGCCTCGACTTCTCCCGCGTCGTCACCTTCAACCTCGACGAATACTTCCCCATGCCCCAGGAGTCGCCGCACTCCTACTTCCGCTGGATGCACGAGACCCTGTTCAACCACGTCAACGTCAAGTGGGAGAACATCCACATCCCCGACGGCACCCTCCAGCCCGACGAGGTCGACGACTTCTGCGCCGAGTACGAGCGGAAGATCAAGGCCGCCGGCGGGATCGACATCCAGATCCTCGGCATCGGCCGGACCGGCCACATCGGGTTCAACGAGCCCGGCAGCCCCCGCAACAGCCGCACCCGCCTCGTCACCCTCGACAGCATCACCCGCCGGGACGCGGCCAGCGGGTTCTTCGGCGAGGAGAACGTCCCGCACCAGGCCATCACCATGGGCGTCGCCAGCATCCTCGACGCCCGCCGCGTCTTCCTGATGGCGTACGGCGAGCACAAGGCCCACGTCCTGTACAAGGCGGTCGAGCAGCCGCCGACCGAGGCCGTGTCCGCCGGGTTCCTCCAGGAGCACCCGGACGCCACCGTGGTCGTCGACGAGGCGGCCGCCGCCGAGCTGACCGCGGTCAAGCGGCCGTGGGAGGTCGGGCCGTGCGACTGGACCCCGGCCCTGATCCGCAAGGCGGTGGTGAACCTCGCCCTCGGCGTCGGGAAGGGCCTGCAGAAGCTGAACGACGACGACTTCCGCGACCACCACCTGTACGAGTTGCTCCGCGAGAAGGGGCCGGCTCAGCGGATCGGGGAGGAGGTGTTCCACGACCGGATGGCCGCGATCCAGCCGTTCCCGGCCGGCCGCGTCTCGGCGAACCGCGACCGCCAGGGGGCGGGTGACGCCTCCCACCCGCCCCCTGGCGGTCGCGGTTCGCCCGGCGACGGCCCCAAGACCATCCTGGTCTTCTCCCCGCACCCGGACGACGACGTGATCTCGATGGGCGGGACGATCATCCGGCTGGTCGAGCAGGGGCACACCGTCCACGTCGCGTACATGACCAGCGGGAACATCGCGGTGTTCGACCACGACGCCCGCCGGTTCGTCGACTTCGTCGACGAGTTCCTGTCCGGGTTCGGGACGGCGGCCGAGCGGGCCGGGGCCGGGACGGTCAAGCAGCGGGTGTACCAGTTCCTGGACGCGAAGAAGGCCGGGGACCCGGACTCGGACGAGGTGCTGCAGGTGAAGGGGCTGATCCGGGCGACCGAGGCCCGGGCGGCGGCCCTGGCGTGCGGCATCCCGCCGGAGCAGCTGGAGTTCATGAACCTGCGGTTCTACCGGACCGGGCGGGTGACCAAGGACCCGATCCACCCGAAGGACATCGAGGACATCGCCGCCCTCCTTCGCCGCCTCCGGCCGGCCCAGATCTACGTCGCCGGCGAGCTGAGCGACCCGCACGGCACCCACCGGATGTGCGCCGAGGCGGTGTTCGCCGCCGTCCGCCAGGTGCGGGGCGACGCCGGGAAGAACGGGCCGGCCGCCGACCCGTTCGAGGTGTGGCTGTACAAGGGGGCGTGGGAGGAGTGGGAGCCGCACGAGGTGGAGATGGCGGTGCCGCTGAGCCCGGAGGTGCTGGAGCGGAAGAAGCAGGCGATCTTCCGGCACCAGAGCCAGAAGGACAAGGCGATGTTCCCCGGCGGGACCGACCGGCGGGAGTTCTGGCAGCGGGCCGAGGACCGGAACCTCGGCACCGCCAAGACGTTCGACGCCCTCGGGCTGCCGGAGTACTTCGCCCTGGAAGCGTTCGTCCGGTGGAAGGACGGGTGACGTGGCGAGCCGGGAGCGTGAGCGACCGGAGCGGTTGACGCCTCCGGTCGCTCACGCTCCCGGCTCGCCGTGCCGTCAGCGTCACGGGTTCGGGACCGGCGGGACCGGGCGGACCGGGGCCGGCGGGACCGCCGGCGTGCGGTCGAGCCCCCGGTCGATCCGGCGGAGGTCCCGCGGGGTCAGGCCGTAGTACCGGTACACCTCCGTCCGGTACGCCGGGGCGTAGAAGTCCGGGTACGTCGTCGCCGTGTACGTCGGGATCTTCCGGTACACGTCCGGGGCGATGCTCAGCGTCCCGGTCTGGGCCTTCAGGTCGAACCTCGCCGCGTCCCACGGGACCGTCACCAGCCGGCCCTCGTTCGCCACCACCAGGTACTCCAGGTTCCCGGCCGCGTCGAACACGATGTCGTCCACCGTGCCGACCGCGGCCGTCCCGCCGATCGTCATCCGGCTCCCGAGGATCTGCTTCACCCGGTACGTCGTGCCGGCCGCCGCGGCCGGCGTCGGCGGGGTGCCGGGCTGGGCCCCCGGCTGCGCCGCCGGCGGCTGCGCGGCCGGCGGCTGGGCGGTGCCGCGCGGCGGCTCCGGCGCCGCCGGGATGCCCGGAAGGGTGGAGGTCTGGGCGGACGCGGCGGACGCGACGGCGGCCAGGAAGCCGGCGGCCGCGCCGGTGCGAAGGACGGTGCTCAACATCGTCGGGGGTTCCTGTCGAAGGAGGGCGACGGGGGAGCCGGCCCGCCGCGGGCGGCGGCCGGGGCCGGCGGCCGAGGGGTTGCAACTCCCGCGCCCGGGCCGCCCGGGTCGGCCGGTCGGGTGATTGGCGGACCGGCTGACCTTCTTTTCCCGACGGGGGGGTGGTATCACCGGGTTAACACCCGTGAACGGAATCCGGACCCGGCCCGGAGGCATCGAACTCGCTGTAACCCGAAGCGGCGGGCCGCCGCCGGGCCGACCGGGCGGTGTAAACCGGCCGCCGGCCTGGGGGCGGGTCGGGGTGGAATTTTCCCCCGGGGCGACACTCGCCGGCGGCGGGCGCTTCTAGAATGGAGACGGCGGGGCGCCCGCGGCCCCGCACCACATACAGACCGGGAGGCCCGATGAGCAGCACGCCCAACCGCGCCACCAACCCGGCGGGGAAGCCGCGGCGGAAGGAGGTCACCCACGACCTCCCGACCGCCCGGCAGATGCTCCCGCTGGTCAAGAGCATCGTCGCGGACATCGTCACCACCCGCCGGGCCCTCGCCGGCCTCGCCCCGGAGCACGACCGGCTGGAGCGGCACCGCCGCGACCTGTCCTGGCTCGAGCGGCAGCGGCGGTACCAGGTGTCCGACGAGATGGCCGCCGCCGAGAAGGCCATCACCACCGCCGCCGGCGAACTGGCCGGGCTCGGCGTCAACCTCGTCGACGACGAGGCCGGGGAGGTCGACTTCCCGACCAAGATCAACGGCCGGGCGGCCGCGTTCACCTGGAAGCTCGGGGACGACGCGGTCCGCCACTGGCACTACCAGGGCGAAGACCAGCTCCGGCCGATCCCGGCCGACTGGGACCAAGGCACCACCACCCTCACCCCGGTCCGGTTCCGCGGCCAGCCGTGACCGGACGGGCGGGTCGAGCGTCATTCGCGCACGGGCGGTCCTCCGGGCCGCCCGTGTGGCGTTTCCGCCCGTGCGACCGGCAGACCCGCCCGATCCCGGATTTTTTCGCCGACCGGTTTGCACCTCCCGGAAACCTGCTCTAAGCATGTGTGCCCGCGGGCGGCCGGCGTGAAACCCGGTCGCCCGAAGGGGCGACCGGCCCGCAGTTTTGGTGCGGGCCGGGGGACTTCTGCGTGTGGGCTTTCTCCGCCCCGAGGGGGGGGCGGTTAAGGCTGCCAGGCTACCGAAGGGATGGACGGGACCCGTAAGTACGCTTGGTACACGGGGCGGGGTCACACCCGCCCCGTGTTATTTTGCGCGCGCCCGGTTCGGTCCGCCGCTCGCGGCGTTGCGGGCGCCGCAACGCCGCGAGCGGCGGCGCTCACTAGTACCCCTCGGCGTTGATCACGTCGATCAGCTGGCGGAGCCGGCCGGCGGCGTGCCGGTCGAACCGGAACGTCAGCCGCGGCAACCCGGCCAGGTCCGGCTCGTTCGCCTCCTCCGGCAGGGCGTCGACCTGCCGGAACGTGCCGCCGGTCAGGATGTCGGCGAACCGCCCCCGGATGTCCGCCAGGAGGCGGTCGGTCAGCCGGGACCGGAGCCGCAGCACGAGGTCCCCGCGGACGTACCGCATGCTGTGGTACACCCGGTAGAACCCCGTCACCTCCTTGATCGCGTCCTCGACCGAGTCGGTGATCCGGTACAGGCTGGTGTCGTGCGGCCCGATGTACCCGCGGGCGAGCAGCCCCTCCTCGACGAACCGCCGCCAGTGGGCCCAGTACGTCCCGCCCGGCTCGTCCACCATCACCACCGGGAACAGGTGCGACTTCCCGGTCTGGATCAGGGTGATCGCCTCGAACCCCTCGTCGTGGGTGCCGAACCCGCCGGGGAACAGGACCACCGCGTCCGACTCCTTGATCAGCATCAGCTTGCGGGTGAAGAAGTACCGCATGGTCACCAGCTTCGGGTCGCCGCGGACCACCGGGTTGGCCGACTGCTCGAACGGCAGCAGGATGTTCAGCCCGAAGCTGTTCTCCCGCCCGGCCCCGCGGTGCCCGGCCTCCATGATCCCGCCGCCGGCCCCGGTGATCACCATCCACCCGGCCCCGGCCAGGTCCCGGCCGAACGCCTCGGCGGCCCGGTAGGCGGGGTGGTCCGGCGGGGTCCGGGCGGACCCGAACACCACCGCCTTCCGCCGCCCCCGGTACCCGGCGAACACCTTGAAGCAGTACCGCAGCTCGCGGACCGCGGTGGCCACCAGCTTCACGTCCCCGCGGGACGCCCGGTCCCGGAGGAGCTTGTCGGCCGTCTCCTTGATCTGGCCGGCGTACTCGTCCGGGGGGACGACGTGGGACGGGCGGCCGGGGGCGTCGGCGACCGGCGGGTCGGGGTCGACGGCCGCGTCGAACGGGGTGCTCGGGGTCGGGTCGGCGGGCATGGCGGACTCGGGAGAGGAAACCGGATCGCGACCCATTGTACGTCACGCCGGGCC